>NZ_JAZGQK010000006.1:0-643454 GCF_036422035.1 Plantactinospora sonchi | reverse complement strand
GACGCCCAGTGGGAGATCCTCGCCGGGCTGCTACCCGAGCCCGCGTGTCGACGGCCCAGCGGCGGCCGGCCGGAACGTCACCACCGCCGGGCGATCATCGACGCGATCTTCTACCTCGTCGACAACGGGGTGAAGTGGCGGGCCCTGCCGGTGGACTTCCCACCCTGGGCCACGGTCTACGGCTTCCACGCCCGATGGAGTGACAACCTGACGGTGATCGAACTGACGGGCCGTCTGCGCGCCGCCCTACGGGTGGCTCATGGCCGCCAACCCGACCCCACCGCGGGTTGTATCGACGCCCAGTCCGTGTCCGAGACCGCCGAGGCCACCGTGCCGAAGACGACCAGCGGCTTCGACCCCCACAAACGGGTCAACGGACGGAAACGACACATCCTCGTCGACACCCTCGGCCTACTCATCGCCGTCCACGTCACCGCCGCCGACACCCACGACCGCGACGGGGCGTCACCCCTGCTGCACACCGCCGCCGCAGTGGGTGTCCGCCACCTCTGGGCCGACAAGGCCTACCGAGGCGACCTCGTCACCCGGACACGAGACAACCTCGGCATCACCATCGAGATCGCCACCGAACCCAGCAAAGGCAAGGGCTTCCAGGTCGTGCCCCGACGATGGGTGGTCGAGCGGACGTTCGCCTGGATCAGCCGCCGACGCCGCTGCGCCCGCGACTACGAACGCCTACCCGACCACCACGAAGCCATCGTCTACTGGGCCGCCATCATCCAGATGAGCCGACGACAAGCCCACATGACCTACCACAAACCCCAACACCAGGTTCAGAAACAGGCTCTATAACAGAAAGCGATAAGAAGGGGCCCTTCCTTACACCTCAGCAGCCGGGCAGGCGCTCGACCAGGTAGCGCTCCACCTGGTCGAGGGAGACGCGCTCCTGGGTCATGGTGTCCCGGTCGCGGACCGTCACCGCGTTGTCTTCGAGAGTGTCGAAGTCGACGGTGACGCAGAACGGGGTGCCGATCTCGTCCTGTCGACGGTAGCGGCGGCCGATCGCCTGCGAGTCGTCGAACTCGACGATCCAGCGCTTGCGCAGGTCGGCGGCGAGTTCCTTCGCCTTCGGCGAGAGGGCGGGGTTACGGGACAGCGGCAGCACGGCGACCTTGACCGGGGAGAGCCGGGGGTCGAAGCGGAGCACGGTGCGCTTGTCGACGCCGCCCTTGGTGTTCGGCGCCTCGTCCTCGTCGTACGCGTCGAGCAGGAAGGCGAGCACCGCCCGGGTGAGGCCGGCGGCCGGCTCGATCACGTACGGCACCCAGCGTTCGCCCTTCTCCTGGTCGAAGTACGACAGGTCGACGCCGGAGTGCTTGCTGTGCGTGGAGAGATCGAAGTCGGTACGGTTGGCGATGCCCTCCAGCTCGGAGAACTCGGTGCCGCCGAACTGGAAGCGGTACTCGATGTCGACGGTCCGCTTCGAGTAGTGCGAGAGCTTGTTCTGCGGGTGCTCGTAGAACCGCAGGTTCTCCTCGGCGAGGCCGAGGCCCAGGTACCAGTTCCAGCGCTCCCGCAGCCAGTACTCGTGCCATTCCTCGTCGGTGCCGGGCTCGACGAAGAACTCCATCTCCATCTGCTCGAACTCGCGGGTCCGGAAGATGAAGTTACCCGGGGTGATCTCGTTGCGGAACGACTTGCCGACCTGGGCGATGCCGAACGGCGGCTTCTTGCGCGCCGAGGCGGCCACGTTGTTGTAGTTGATGAAGATGCCCTGGGCGGTCTCCGGGCGGAGGTAGTGCATGCCCTCCTCGCTCTCCACCGGACCGAGGTAGGTCTTCATCAGGCCGTTGAACATCTTCGGCTCGGTGAAGGTGCCCTTGTTGCCGCAGTTCGGGCAGTTCAGCTCGGCGAGCGAGGCCGGTGCGTTGCCGTGCTTCGCCTCGTACGCCTCTTCCAGGTGGTCGGCCCGGAACCGCTTGTGGCAGGACTGGCACTCGGTCAGCGGGTCGACGAAGGCGTCGAGGTGGCCCGAGGCGGCCCAGACGTCCCGGGCCAGGATGACCGCCGAGTCCAGGCCGACGATGTCGTCGCGCTGCTGGACCATGGCCCGCCACCACTGGCGGCGGACGTTCTCCTTCAGCTCCACGCCGAGCGGGCCGTAGTCCCAGGCTGACCGGGTGCCCCCGTAGATCTCGCTGGACGGGTAGACGAAGCCTCGGCGCTTGGCGAGACTGACGATGGCGTCGATACGGTCGGCTGGCATGGTTACCTCCTACACCGGCTGGCGGCCGGCGGGGACAGAATCGGAACGGTCAACAGACAACAACGTGCTTCGGAACGGTCAGCGGGCACAGCGGTCGGTACGGGCAGGCACGACCGGCACCGACGGCGTCGGTACCGGATCGGGCAACGGTGCGCACAACGGTACGGCTCACCCCCACCCAGGCCCAGCAGATTACTCCACCGGCCACCCCCGACCCTGGACAGGTTCTCCGACCCGGCGGCCGCCTAGTTGATCTCGCAGATCGTCAGACCGTTGACCGGATCCTGCTCGAGCAGGGCATGCAACTGGTCCTGGCCACCCTGGGCGTAGGTGACGTCCACCGGCACGCTCAGGGTGTTGCCCATCACCAGGTCGCCGACCTGGAACGAGGCGATGTCCGGTTCGGCGCCCACCCGGCGGGCGAACTCGGTCGGCGACTCCCGCTGTTTGGTGGCGTCGCAGAGCAGGTTGTACGCCTGGCTGAACTGCTCGTCGTCGACAGCGTCGAAGTAGTCGGTCACGACCGCCTTGGCCTGCTCGTTGACCGCCTCGGTGCTGGAGACCAGCAACCCGATCAGGGCCGCGCCGCCGCCACCGCAGACCAGCAGCACGGCCAGGGCGGCGACTCCGATGCCGAGCCACATCCGCAGTGTGCGGCCCTCGGTGGGCGGCGCGGCGAACGGCGGCACGGCGCCGGGACCGGGTGGTGGACCGGGTACGCCGGGCGGCACCGCCCCCGCGCCGGTCAGGTACGACGGGCCGAAGTTGGCCGGGGCCTGGGCGCCACCGGTGCCGGACGCCACCGGCGGACCACCGGAGCCCGCCGACGTCGGAAGGCCGGGGTCGGCCGGCGCCGGACCGCCGAAGCCGGCCGGCGGCACCGGACCGGAACCAGCCGGTGACTGTGCCGCGCCGAAGCCAGCGGGCGGCGACGCCGAACCGGGATCAGCCGGCGACTGAGCGGCGCCGAAGCCGGCCGGCGCGGGGCCGGCGCCACCGGCCGTCGGCGACGACGCGGGACCACCGGGCGGTCCGGGAAAGGTCATGACGGCAAGCGTAGTGCCCGGTCTGTCACCGGCTGGGGTCAGCGGCACGGTCGCTGCGGGCCACCTGGACCGGACCCTCCGGTGCCGCGCTGGCCAGCGCCTCGTACGCGGACGGTTCGTCCAGCGACTCGGCGAGCAGCGGCGTGGCGTGGATCTTGACATCGAAGGCGCCCAGGGCCCGCCGGTACGTACCGACCGACTCCCACTCGGTGACCAGGCACCAGTGCGTGGGGTCGTCGAGCGCCCGCAGCAGCTCACCCCGACGGTAGCCGGGTCGGGCGGCGAGTACGCCCAGCGCGGCGTGGGCCCGCTCGGTGAACCCGGCGGCCGCCTCCTCCGCCACCACGAACCGGTTTGTGACGAGCACCTGTGTGCCTCCTCGCCTGGGCCGCCGACCGGAGAAGCCGCGAATGGTGTCATCGGTGACAGCACGCCGGTCGGGGCATCGAGATCTCGTAGAGTCTGTGGGATGCAGCGTACGCAGCGCGTCCTGGTGACCCGTCTGGCCCGGGTCAGTCCGACCACCGTGTTCCTCGTCGCGTTGACGCTGGTGCTGGTCGCCTTCTTCGCTCCGGGGATCGTCGGCGGTCTGCTGCTGCTGGCCCTCGCCGGGCTGCTCGGCGTCCTGTTGGTGACGAGTTGGCCGGTACAGACCCCGGGGACCCGGACGATCCGGCTGGTGCTGCTGACCCTGCTGATCGCGTTCGCGCTGATGAAGATCGCTTGAGCGCGTGATCCACCAGCCCGACCGGACCTGAGACGTTCTCATGCAAGCATGCGTTTTTGACAATCATTCTCATTGTCGCGGAGAGTGGATGACATGCTGATCCGCTCCGCCTCCCGTTCCGTCGCCCTCGCCGCCGCCGGGCTGCTCGCCCTGGCCACCGCCACGGCCTGCGCCGACGACGGCCCCGGCAACGACCCCGACCGGGTCGACATCGTCGCCGCCTTCTATCCCCTGCAGTTCGTCGCGGAGCGGATCGGAGGAGACGCCGTCCAGGTGACCAACCTCGTCAAGCCGGGCGCCGAGCCGCACGACCTCGAACTCAACCCCGGCCAGGTCGGTCAGATCAGCGACGCCGATCTGGTGGTCTACCTGGCCGGTTTCCAGCCGGCCGTCGACGAGGCGATCCAGCAGCAGGGCGGCGACCGGACCTTCGACGTGGGTACCGTGCAGCCGCTGCTGGACGCCGCCGCCAGTGACCACGTACACGAGGGTGAGGGCGAGGGAGCCGGCGAGGAGCACGAGGAGGCGACCGGCCACAAGGACCCGCACGTGTGGCTGGACCCGACCCGGCTCGCCACGATCGGTGACCGGCTCGCCGAACAGCTCGGCGCGGCCGATCCGGACCGGGCCGCCGACTTCACCGCCCGGGCCCGTACCTTGCGCACCGACCTGGAGACCCTGGATTCCGAGTACGCCAAGGGCCTGCAGACCTGTCAGCGGCGCGAACTGGTGACCAGCCACACCGCCTTCGCGTACCTGGCCGAGCGCTACCACCTGGAGCAGATCGGGCTCAGTGGGCTGACCCCGGAGGACGAACCGCCGGCCGCCCGGCTGGCCGAGATCGCCAACGAGGCCCGCGAGCACCACGCGACCACGATCTTCTTCGAGACCCTGGTCAGCCCCAAGGTCGCCGAGACGGTGGCCCGGGAGATCGGCGCGAAGACCGCGGTCCTTGATCCGATCGAGGGCCTGCAACCGGGCAGCACCGGAGACTACCTTTCGGTCATGCGGGACAACCTGGGAGCTATCAGGACAGCGTTGGGCTGCTCATGACCGAGCGGAGCGAGGTCGTCAGCCAATCCGGTTGGCCAGGTCATGACGACGCCGAGCGCAGCGAGGTGGCGACATGACCGAGCGGAGCGAGGTCATCAGCTGGCGGAACGGGGCGGGGACGTGACGGAACCGGTCATCACAGTCGAGCATGGGGCGGTCGCCTACGACGAGCGTCCCGTGCTCCGTGACATCTCATTCGCCGTCGCCCCAGGCGAGGTCGTTGCGGTGCTCGGCGCGAACGGCTCGGGCAAGTCGACCCTGATCCGGGCGATCCTCGGCCTGGTGCCGTTGAACGCCGGCACGGTCTCGCTCTTCGGCACCCCGCAGCGCCGGTTCCGGCAGTGGCGGCGGATCGGGTACGTCCCGCAGCGCCTCGGCGCCGGCAGCGGCGTACCGGCCACGGTGGCCGAGGTGGTCGCCGCCGGCCGGCTGGCCCGTCGGGGCGTAATACGCCCGGCCGGCGCCGCCGATCGGCGGGCGGTCGCCGAGGCGCTCCGGGCGGTCGGGTTGAGTGACCGGGCCGCCGATCCGGTGACCACCCTCTCCGGCGGACAGCAGCAGCGGACCCTGATCGCCCGGGCCCTGGCCGGGCAGCCGGAGCTGCTCGTCCTCGACGAGCCGACCGCCGGGGTCGACTCGGCGAGCCAGGACGCCTTCGCCGAGGCACTGCGCGGGTTCGTCGCCGACGGCGGGACGGTGCTGCTGGTCGCCCACGAACTCGGACCGCTGGCGCCGTTGATCACGCGGGCGGTGGTCGTACACGAGGGGCGGATCGCGCACGACGGCCCGGTGCCGGAACCGGCCGGGCACCACGCGGCGCCCGGCCACGAGCACGTCCACCCGCACGCGCCGGAGGATTCCGTGGGGATGTGGGGGACACCCGCATGAGCGAGCGAATCAGCCAACTCGGAATGCCAGCTCATGACGCCGACGAGCGAAGCGAGGAGGGGGCATGAGCGAGCCCAGCGAGCGAATCAGCCAACTCAGAATGCCAGCTCATGACGCCGACGAGCGAAGCGAGGAGGGGGCATGAGCCTTTTCCAGTACGACTTCATGATCCGCGCCCTGGTCGGGGCGCTGGTGATCGGGCTGACCGCCCCCGCGCTCGGCATCTACCTGGTGCAGCGGCGGATGTCGCTGATCGGTGACGGGATCGGCCATGTGGCGCTGACCGGGGTCGGGGTCGGTCTGCTGCTCGACACCTCCCCGGTGCTGATGGCGGTGCTGGTGTCGGCGGTCGCGGCGGTCGCCATCGAGCTGATCCGGGAACGCGGTCGTACCTCCGGGGACGTCGCGCTCGCGTTGATGTTCTACGGCGGGATCGCCGGTGGGGTGATGCTGGTCGGGCTCTCCGGCAGCCGCAGCAACGCCAACCTGATGGCGTACCTCTTCGGGTCACTGACCACCACGTCGCCGCAGGACCTGGTGGTGATCGTGGTCCTCGCGGTGGTGGTGTTGGCGACCATGCTGGTGCTGCGTCCGGCGCTCTTCGCGATCTCGCACGACGAGGAGTACGCCCGGGTCTCCGGCCTGCCGGTCCGGGCGCTCAACCTGCTGCTCGCGGTGACCACGGCGGTGACCGTCACGATCTCCATGCGGGCGGTCGGGCTGCTGCTGGTCAGTGCCCTGATGGTGGTGCCGGTCGCCACCGCGCAGCTCTTCTCCCGGGGTTTTGTCGCCACCATGCTGGCCGCGATGGGGATCGGCCTGGTCGCCTCCGGCTCCGGGGTGTGGCTGGCCGGAACCGCGAACACCGCGCTCGGGGCGACCATCGTGATCCTGGCGATCGCCATCTTCCTGCTCGCCGCCGTGGGCACGGCGGTACGCCGGGCGCTGGGGCGTCGGCGGGCGGTTCCGTCCCGCCCGGCACCCTTCGCCGAGCCGTGTGACGTCGTCCTCGGATCGACGCCCGCCTCCCCCGCCCCGACGGTTGACCTTGGAGCGCCCGACCGCGCGGCGGTACCCCGGTAGAATTGGTTACCGTAACGGGGTGACGAGCACGAACGCCTACGAGGCCTACACCGGCGCCGGAGAGCTGCTTCGTGCCCTGTCCGCTCCGATCCGGCTCGCCATCGTCAGCGAGCTGGCCAACGGTGAACGGTGCGTACACGAGCTGGTCGAGCAACTCGGCGCGCCGCAGCCGCTGGTCTCCCAGCACCTGCGGGTGCTGCGCGGCGCCGGGGTGGTACGCGGTTCACGACGCGGTCGGGAAATCGCCTACGCCTTGGTCGACGAGCACATCGCGCATATCGTGGCGGACGCGGTCAGCCATTCCGGGGAGGCCACATGACGCCGGCCTTGGACGGGCACCTGATCGAGCGCGAGGGAGGGTGAGATGACGACGGCAGACAGCGGCACCGCGGTCCGCAACACCCGGCAGCGCAGCGCGGTCAGCGCGCTGCTGGCCGAGGTCGAGGGCTTCCACAGCGCCCAGGATCTGCACGCGATGCTGCGCAGTCGCGGCGAGCGGGTCGGTCTGACCACCGTCTACCGCACCCTGCAGGGGTTGGCGGACGCGGGCGAGATCGACGTGATGCGCCCGCCGGGTGGGGAGCACCTCTACCGCCGGTGCAGTGAGGGCCACCATCACCACCTGGTCTGCCGGGCCTGCGGCCGGACCGTCGAGGTGGAGGGGCCTGCGGTGGAGAGCTGGGCCGAGCGGGTCGCCGCCAAGCACGGCTTCACCGATGTCAGCCACACCCTGGAGATCTTCGGCACCTGCCCGGAGTGCAGCCCGCGCTGACCTGGCCGTCGTGTGCGGCTCGCCGGTCGGTGGCACGCTGACCGGCATGAGGATCTATGCCGACCGTTTCCCGACCGCCGCCCGTCAACTCCTCACCGACCTGCTCGTCGTCATCTGGGTCTACCTCTGGATCCGGGCCGCGATGTGGTTGCACGACCTGGTTGCGCGGCTCGCCGTACCCGGACAGAAGCTGGAGGGGGCGGGCGGCGGGCTGGCCGACAACCTCGCCGACGCGGGCGGCAAGGTGGGCCGGGTACCGGTCGTCGGCGACGAACTGACCGCCCCGTTCGAACGGGCCGCCGGGGCCGCCCGGGCGATGGCCGACGCCGGCCGCGACCAGCAGGAACTGGTCGGGGACCTGGCGCTGGCGTTGTCGCTGGCCCTGCTGGTGTTCCCACTCGGGCTGGTGCTGTTCGGCTGGCTGCCGCTGCGGTTGCGCTGGCTGCGCCGGGCGTCCGTCGCGCGGGCGCTGCGGTCGGCACCGGCCGGCCGGGACCTGCTGGCGCTGCGGGCGCTGGCCAGCCAGCCGCTGCGCAGGCTGTCCCGAATCGGTCCGGACGTGGTCGAGGCATGGCGACGCGGCGACGACGCGACGGTGGACGCACTCGCGGGGTTGGAGCTACGGAGCCTGGGGCTGCGGGCGCGGCGCTGACCGCGGCAGAGATCCACAAATCCAGTCAGATCAATGGATAGTATGTCGTAAGGGACAGTCGGGAGTGGCGCCCCTGATCACCGTCATTGTGATCAGCGCACCGGATTGCGCCACCCACCGATTGACTCCCGGATTATGGGATACGTCGAGCACTCTTTCCCCACGATCACCTCCGCCATGAACTGCGCTATCGCGGATCAGCTGACCACAGTGGACCATCAAACGGCACCCCGGACCAGCACTCGGGCGCGGTATTATCGGCGCGGATACGGGGTTGGCTCCCCGTCCCGCGAGAAACGTCTTCATCCGGGGAGGAGACCGAACGGGGGCAGTGGATCGTCACCGGTCACGTGACATTCCACTCCGAGCGCGGCACTCGCCGCCATTCCATCCGCGCCGTCGATCCGACGCGAACGCGGACAGGCGGCCATCAATTCCGTCGACGTCGACGGAATCTCATCCTTACCGTCGACGCTGACGGTGTCAGATCCGCGTCGTACCGGCTCTCGACGCATGCCTCAATTCGGCGCGCCGAGATCGACGGACCGCGGAGCCAGGGTCGATGACCTGCCCACGCCACCAGCGGCGCGGGCTGTCCGAGGCTAGCCACCTCCGGACGCCCGCCGGCTCACCACCAGCCGACAATTTGGAGGGACCGCTCAATGAGCTCGGCCTCAGTCACGCACCGAACAATCGTCCACCGGGCACTGCCGGGACGAATCGCCCTGCTGGAGTTCTCCGAGGCGCACGAGCAGAACCCGTTCAGCCGGGCCCGGATGCGGGAACTGCGTCAGTTGCTTCGCACCCTCGACAATGACGACGAGGTCAACTGCGTGGTTCTCTACGGCGGGCCGGGGCGTTCATTCGGCGCCGGCGGCGACTTCCACGAGGTGTCCGAGTTCGACGGCGGAGACGAGGTGGACGACTGGATCGACGACATCACCGATCTGTACGCCACACTCGCCGGTATCTCCAAACCGGTCGTGGCGGCGGTCGACGGGTACGCCATCGGAGTCGGGCTACAGATCATGCTCTGCTGCGACTACCGCATCGGCAGTTCGCGGGCACAGCTGATCATGCCCGAATTCAAAATCGGGATCGCCTGCACCTTCGGCGGTTACCTGCTCGAGACGGTCGTCGGGCGCAGCGTCATGCAGCGGATGCTGTTCACCTGCGAGCCGTGGGACGCCGAACGCGCCCTGGACGACCGGCTGGTGCACGAGGTGGTGGGGCCAGACGAACTGCTCGACCACGCCCTGGCCCGGGCCCGGGCAATCGCCTCGTACACCCCGACGGCGGTACGCGCCACCCGACCCCGGATCAACCAGCCCTGTCTGGCCGGCCTGGAACGGATCCGCGTCGAGGGCAAGATCGCTCACCGCCAGGCGTTCGCGGCCGGCGAGGCGCGGGAGCGTATGCGTCGGATCATCGGAAAGGCCTGAGCGGTGCCGTCGCCGACGTCCGCCTGGTTCCTGGCGGCGACCGCCCCCGTCCCCGGATTCGAGGTGGCCCGGATAGCCACCCCGCCCGGCTCACCACAGGTCTACGCGACCACGCCGGTCAGCCCCGCCGGCACCGGCCTGACCTGGCACGCCGGACTCGGAGCAGCACCGGGGGTCCGCGCCGACCGGCCCACCACCAGGGTGGAGGTCGGCGACGACCGGTTCGTCGTTGACGTCGCGCCGATGAACGAGGTCCCGCTCTACCTGGTCAAAGACCGGTTCCGAGGTCGGCTGCTGGTCTGCTCCGACATGTTCGTGGCGGCCGCCGCCCGCGCCCGGTGGAATCTCCCGGACGACCCAGGCCGCCCGGACCTGCTGTCCCGGGAGGGCGCGACCCCCTGTCACGGCGTCACCCGGCTCGATCCCGGATCGGTGACCGTGGTCCGCCGCACCGGCCGTGGCTGGGCGCTCGCCACCGAGCAGCGGCCCGATCCGCTGGACGCGGCGCACGGAGTGGACCTGGTCGAACCGGCCGCCGCCGGCGAGGCGTTCGTCCAGGCACTCGCCGCCGCCGTCACCGGCGCCGCCGCTGGTCGCCCGGTCGCCACGCTGCTCTCCGGCGGCATCGACTCCGGGGCGGTCACCACGCTGGCCCGGCGGGCCGGGCTGCCCGTCGTGGCGTACAGCGCGGGCAGCCCCTGGGGCAACGAACACACCGAGGCGGCGGAGCTGGCCCGGTACCTGGGCATCGAACACGTACTGGTCGACCTCGACACCGACGAACTGCTGGCGGCGATCCCGGAGACCATCCGCCTGCTGGGCACCGCGCACAGCGACAAGGTCGACATCGCCGTCACCGCGGTGGCCCTGCTGCGCCGTGGCGTCATCACGCCCGATCTGGTGCTCACCGGTTACGGGAACGACCTGATCAACCTCGGCCTACCCCCGGCGACGACCGACACCGACGCACTCGTCGCCGCCGTCGCCGACGGGATCGACGAAACCCGGTACAGCGGCGAGTTCAGCCCGATGGCCGCGGTCGCCCGCGGCAAACAGCTGGTGCACCCGTACTGGCATCCGGAGGTGCTGCGAATCGGGCTGGCGGTACACCCGGACTGCAAGCTCGGACGCACCGGGACGGATCCGGCCCGGGCCGGCCGGGACAAGGCGTACTTCCGGGCGGCGATGGCCCGTCTGGTCCCCGAATCGGTCGCCTGGCGGCAGAAGATCGCGGTGCACCACGGCGGCGGGTTGCAGGCCGGGCTCGACCGTCTCTTCGGCGGCCGGCCGGGAAAGGTCGAGGCGTACCGGGAGTGCTTCCGGTCGATCGTCGACGAACTGCGGACCGACCCGCTCGCCGGCGTGGACCACGCACCGGCCGGAACCCTGCTGCGGCAACGGGCCGGGGCCGCCGCCCGGGCGCCGGTCACGGAAGCGGTCTGATGTGCACCGTACTGTTCCGGTTCAGTCCCGGCCGAGCCTGGCCGGTGCTGCTGTGCGCCGTACGGGACGAGTTCCTCGACCGGTCCTGGCGACCGCCCGGTCGGCACTGGGACGGACCGTACCGGCACCTGCACGGTCCACTCGACGAGACCGCCGGCGGCACCTGGCTCGCGGTCGACCCGGCCCGGCCCGCCGTCGCGGTCCTGGTCAACGGTGACGAGCCCGGCCCCGGCAACGACGGGTGCGACGCTGGCGGCGGGCAGACCCGGGGCCGGCTGCCGCTGCGGGCGTTGGTGCCCGGCACCCCGTTGGACAGCGGTGAGCTGACCGGTACCCGGGGATTCCACCTGCTGCTGGCCGAACCGGCACAGGCCACCGTCTGGGGTTGGGACACCGAGCGGCTCGTTCGACACCGGGTCGAACCGGGCGACCACACCCTGAGTTTCCACGGTCTGGACGTCGCCGAACCGCCCCGCGTACCGCACGTACGCGCGCTGCTGGCGGCTACCCCGTCGCCGGCACCCGCGCCGGGTACCGGCACCGCGGACGCCTGGGGTGACTGGCTGGACCTGCTCGCCGCGGGCGGGGTCGGCGTGGGCGATCCGAGGAGCCTGCTGCAGCGGCGTCAACTCGACGGCCGGCGCTACGGCTCGACCTCGGCCTCGCTGGTGGCCCTCGGCCCGGGGGGCGTCCGCCACGACTTCACCGGTGAGCCGTTCCGCCAGGACAGCTGGTACGAGTCCGGCCCTGGACGGCCGGCCGCCCCGACCGGCCGTACCGACCCGACCGGGCGGTCCCCCGCCCTCGACGGAGACCCACGCCGGCCGCGCGAGTCGCGCCGTCGGCGGCGCCCCGGAGGAGACCGTCATGCCCGATGACCCCGTACCCGCCGCCCCCGGTTCCCGCGACGTCGCCGGCACGCCGGGCGGCCGCAGCGACCCGGAGCCGACCACCGTCCCGGTCTGGATCGGCAGCCGTCGGGTGGACCGCACCCGTACCGTGCCGTTGACGGGCTGCGACGGCCGGTTGGTCGCCCACGTCGCGCAGGCCGGCCGGCTCATGCAGCACGAGATGGTGGAGCGGGCCCGGCAGGTGGCCCCGCTGCTGAGCAGCGTCGAGGAGTCGGCCTGGTTCGCCCACTTCCACCGCGCGGCGGAGATCGTCGCCCGCTGGCTCGCCGACGGACGGCTCACCGACCCGGCGCGTCGGCTGTCCCGTGCGACCGGCCTGCCGGAGACCCGGGTGCTGCGTGGCATCGCGGCGGTGGTCGGGCACCTGCGCCGGATCGAGCAGATCATGGCGGCGCAGGCGCCAAACGGTGACCTGGCGGCGTACCGGACCGGTGACTGCGGGGCGCCCTGGCGCTGGCTGCCGACCGGTCGCACCTGCATGGTGCGGGTCCCGGCCAACTTCCCGACGATCATGATCGAATGGCTGCAGGTGTTGGCGGCCCGGCGCCCGGTGCTGGTCAACACCTCCGACCGGGACCCGTTCACGGCCGGCATCTTCGTCGCCGCGCTGTACGAGGCCGGCCTGCCCGACGGGGCGGTGTCGCTGGTGCACGGCGACGCCAGCACCTGGGTACGGCTCGCGGACCAGGTCGTCTGGCCCGGCGAGCACGCACCGCCGCAGCACGATCCGGCGCGGCTGAAGACGTACCACTTCGGCCGCAGCAAGGTCGTCCTCGGCGACGAGGATCCCGGCGCCGAGGTGTGGACCAGGTTGGCCCGGCTGGCCTTCCAGGGGTCGGGACGACTCTGCACCAACATGAGCGCCCTGGCGGTCACCGGTGATCCGGTCCGGGCAGCCCGCCGACTCGCCGAGGCGTTCGCCCGGTACCCCGCCCGGCCGTTGACGGAACCGGCCGCCCGGGTGCCCGCGTTCCCCGACCGGACCGAGTTCGAGGCGCTGGTTCGGATGGTCGAACGGGAGGTCGCGGGTGGCGCGGTGGACGTCACCGCCGAGGTGACCGGGCAGCCGCTGCGGATCGAACTCGACGGGGTGCCCTACCTGAGGCCGACCGTGCTGCTCACCACCGCGGACTCCCCGCTGTTCCGCACCGAACTGCCGTTCCCGTTCACCGCCGTGGCGCCGGTCGAACGGTCCCGGCTCGGCCAAGCCTGCGCCCACTCGCTCATCGTCTCGGTCGTCGGTGAGGACGCCGAGGTCGTCGCGGCCCTGGCCGCCGAACCCACCATCACCAAGGTCTTCTCCGGTGCCCTGTTCGACCGTGGCTACCAGCCCGAGGACCCCCAGGAGGGGTACCTCGCGGATTTTCTCTTCCAGAAGAAGGCGCTGCTTCCCGTTCCGGAAGCCCGAGTCGACAAGGAGCAGTTGTGCCGTCGCATCCCCTCCGCCCGGTAACCGACGACGACGTGGTCCGGATCGTCCGTCGGCACCTCGATCCCCGGACCGGGTCACAATTCTGGCTGGAACGCGACCGGGCCCTCGGGTCGACCGCGTACGAGAAGGTTTCCGGGCTGGCCGACGCGGTACGGCTGGTGGGCCTGCGCGACGCCACCGACCAGGAGAGGTACGAGGAGGCGACCCGTCGTCGCCCGGTCGAGGACTTCGTGCCCCGCGACGTACGCGAGAGCGAACGGTTCCTCTGGGCGTCCCAGACCGGCGGCACCACCGGCGCGCCGAAACACGGCACCTGGGGCAGCACCTACTGGCGCGCGGTCCTTGACTGCTCGGATCACTTCCTTGACCGGCACGGCGTGCCGCGCGGACGGAACTGGCTGTTCGTGGGGCCGATGGGTCCACACACGACCGGCCGGCTCGTGGTCAACTTCGCCGAACGGCGTGGCGGGCGGTGCTTCTCCATCGACCTCGACCCTCGGATCGTGAAGATCTACGGCGAGGAGGGGATGACCGCCGCCTCGGACCGCTACCTGCGGCACATCTGGGACCAGGTGGAGGCGGTCGTCCGCAGCCAGGACGTCGGGGTGCTGTTCTGCACCTCCCGACTGCTCGAGATGCTGCCGGAATACCTGGACCCGGCGCTGCTCGGCGGCGTCCGCGCGATCGTGCACGCCGGTACCACCATGGAACCGGAGAGCCACCGGATCCTGCGCGAGTCGGTCTTCCCGGGCGTTCCGGTTGTCGGCATGTACGGCACGTCGACCACCGGCATCAGCTGGCAGAAGCCGTTCGAGCCGGCGGACGAGCACCGGGTGGTGTACGTACCCAGCTCCCCGCACCTGCTGCTGGACCTCGTCGACGACAACGGCGACGAGGTCCCGTACGGGGCGCAGGGGCGGGTACGCGTCTGGCGGCTCACCGACGACCAGCTCATTCCCGGCTTCCTCGAACGCGACCGGGCACGCCGGGTACGTCCGTACGGCGCGGCCGCCGAGGAGTTCCCGTGGCCGTGGATCGGCGATCCGTACAGCCCCGAATTCACCGAGCTGGGACGCGTCGAAGGCGTCTACTGACCTCCGGGAGGCAACCATGCGCATCCTGCTCGTCTGGCCCCGCAACCCACGGGCGGTGCTCAGCGACGCGCTGAGCTGCTGCGAACCGCTGCCGTTGGAGTACCTTGCCGGCGCGCTGCGCGGACACCACGACGTGACGATCCACGACCTGCGGCTCGATCCCCCGCTGGCCGAGTACGCCGCGACCGCCGAACCGCCGGACCTGGTCGGGGTCGCCGTCCCGTACACGACCAACGTCACCGTGGCCCGGGAGGTCACCCGGGAGGTCAAGCGGCTCTGGCCGCAGGTGCCGGTGGTGATCGGCGGCCACCATCCGACGGTCTCGACCGAGTGGCTGGACGGGTTCGCGGCCGACTACGTGGTGGCCGGCGAGGGTGCCGAGCCGCTGCGCCGGCTGATCGCGGCGGTGGAGGCCGGACGACCGGTCGAGCCGGTGATCGGTCTGGCCCCGTACCAGGCCCGGGCCGCGCTGCGCCGGGTGACCAAGCCCGCGCCGGCGACCCTCAACGAGCTGCCCGCCCCGGACCGGACACTGCTCGCCCGGCACCGGGGCTCGTACTTCCACTCCATCTACCGCCCGGTGGCCCTGGCCAGGTTCAGCGCGGGGTGTCCGTACCGCTGCCACTTCTGCTCGCTGTGGCGGATGACGGACCGGCGCTACCTGGTCAAGGAGGCCGAGCGGGTGGTCGGCGAACTCCAGCAGATCGACCAGGCCAACGTGTACGTCGTCGACGACGAGGCGTTCATCCAGCCGGAGCGGATGGGTGAACTGGCCGACGCCATCGAGGCGGCCGGGTTGCGCAAGCGGTACCACATGTACGTCCGGACCGACACGGCGCTGCGCCGCCCGGACGTCATCACCCGCTGGGCCGAGGTCGGGCTGGACTCGGTGCTGATCGGCGCCGAGTCGACGGCCGACGACGAGCTGACCGGGTACCAGAAGGGCACCACCGCGCGGCAGACCCGGCAGGCGTTGCGCCTGTTCCGGGAGTTGGGGGTCAAGGTACGGGCGAACTTCATCGTGCGCCCGTCCTGGGGCGAGGAGGACTTCGACCGGCTCGCCCGGACGGTCGACGAGCTGGCCGTGGACATGCCGAGCTTCTCCGTCCTGACCCCTCTTCCCGGCACCGACCTGTACGACGAGGTGCGGCAGGAACTCATCAGCGACGACCCGGAACTGTTCGACTGCTACCACACCCTGTTCCCGACGCGGCTGGCGCCGGCCCGGTTCTACCAGCGCCTGGCGGACGTACTGCTCGGCGCCAGTGCACGGGCCGGCGGCAGCGGAGGCGATCCGGCGGTCTTCTACTTCTCCACCGACGACGCCTTCGGCCGGATGGTGCAGACGGTCCGGAACGGTCACCTGGGCTTCCCGGATCCGGCTGACCCGGTCACCGCGGCGGTGTGACGGTCAGGTGGTGTAGTCGGCGTTCAGCCGGACGTACCCCTCGGTGAGATCGCAGCCGTACACCGTGAACGAGCCGTCGGCGATGCCGAGTCCGACCTCGATCAGCACCTCGTCGCCGGAGAGGTAGTCGGCGAGCCGGTGCAGCGTCTCCGCGCTCGGCTCGCTCGGATACAGCTCGGTGCCGCCGAACGCGATGCTGACCCGCTCCGGCACGATGTCGAGGTCGTCCTGGCACTTGCCGATCGCCATCGCGACCCGGCCCCAGTTGGGGTCGGCGCCGTGCACCGCCGTCTTCACCAGCGGCGAGTTGACGATGGTCTTACCGACCCGCTTGGCCTGCGCGTCGTCCCGGGCGCCGGACACCCGTACCTCGATCAGCTTGCTCGCACCCTCGCCGTCCCGGGCGATGGCCCGGACCAGTTGGAGCGCGACGTCGTACAACGCGTCGGTGAACTCGGCCCGGTCCACCGGGCCGGCCAGCCCGTTGGCGAAGATGGCCGCGGTGTCGCTGGTCGAGGTGTCGGTGTCGATGCTCACCGCGTTGAAGGTCCGGGCCACGACGTTCCGGAACGCCTCGTCCAGCTCGTCGGGGGCCAACTGGGCGTCCGTACAGAAGAAAGCCAGCATGGTCGCCATGTCCGGCTCGATCATGCCGACCCCCTTGGCGATGCCGACCAGTGTGGCCGCGCCGCAGCGCGCACTGACGACCTTCGGACGGGTGTCGGTGGTCATGATCGCCCGGGCCGCGCCGGCCAGGTCGGCGGCCGGGAACGGCCAGCTGAGTTCCGCCAGCCGGTGCCGGAGCTCGGCCATCGGGTACTGCCGGCCGATCACGCCGGTGGAGGCGATGAGAAGGTCGGTCTCGGTGAGGCCGACCGCGTCGGCGACGATCCGCCGGACCTCCTCGGCGTTGGCCAGGCCCTGCCGCCCGGTGGCCACGTTGGCGTTGCGGGCGAGCACCACGACACCCCGCGCCGTGCCACCCTTCGCGGCCTCCCGGCTGAGCAGCACGCTCGGCCCGACGAAGCGGGACCGGGTGAAGACCGCGCTGCACGACGCCGGCACCTCCGACACCAGCACCATGAAGTCGTCGGCCGAGTCCTTCAGGCCGACGTTCGCCAGGTAGGTACGGAAACCCTGCGGCGAAGGAACCTGCATTGGCGACCACCCCTGAGAACGAGAAGCATCGATGACTGCATGCAACGGATAGGCAGCTTACCCGGCGGATGTCCGGCCAGGCGGCGCTTGACGCGTCGTGCCGCGTACGGTCCGCGCCGAGCCGGCGGCCAGCGCGGACAGCGCGAGCACCCCCCACCACAGCACGGCCGGCCAGCGGGCCAGCAGCGCGGTGACGACAACCGGGACCAGCGCCCCCGCGGCGCCGACGAGCATCTGGTGGAACGCGAGGTGCCGGCCACGTCGGGCGGGCGGCGGCAGTTCGGTGAGCAGGACGAGCCCGGCCTGTGCGGCGACCAGTTCCCCGAGGGTGTAGCCGACCATGCCGACCAGCAGCAGCACCAGGAGCAGCGCCACGGCGTACCGCTCGACCACGAGGAAGGCCACCGCGAGGGTGCCGTGCAGCAGCGCACCGACGGCCAGCACCCGCCAGGGGTCGTGGCGGGTCAGCGCGGCACCCACCGGTACGTGACAGAGCGCGAGCAGTGCGGTGTTGACGGCGAAGAGCGTCCCGGCCACCCACGCCGGCTGCCCGAGTTGCACGATCACCACCACCGGCAGGGCGGCCTCGACCGCGAGCGCCACCGCCCACAGCGTCGCGGTGATCAGGCTGACCCGCAGGAATCGCGGGGTACGCCACGGCGGGTCGGGTTTGCGGTGCCCGTCGGCCGTACCGGACTCCGCCGAGGATCTCCCGGCGGGTAGCGACCCGTGCAGGAGCGCGGTGGCCAGGAAACTCACCGCGTTGGCGAGGGTGAGCACCAGGAAGCCGGTCCGCCCGTGGCCGACGAAGGCGCTGGCGATCAGCGCTCCCCCGCCGATACCGGCGTTGAACACCGCCCGGGACAGCGCGAGCCAGCGTCCCGCCTGACCGTCCGGCGCCAGCGCGACGGCGAGCGCCGGTGACGCCACCTGCTCCGCCCGGTTCGCGATCGCGACCAGCACACTGATCAGCAGGAAGGGCAGCACGCCCGGCAACGCCACGTACCCGACGAAGGCGGCGGCCCGGCTCAGCGACGCCACGACCAGCACCGTACGCGGACCGGCCCGGTCCACCGCCCGGCCGACCAGCGACATCGCCGGCAGCGCCGCGAACGCGGCGACGGTGAGGACGATCCCGACGGTACGCAGCGGCAGCCGGGCCACCTCCTGGAAGACCAGCAGGGCGTACGGGTAGAAGACGCCGGTGCCGAGGGCGTTCAACAGTCCCGCCGCGCCGTACCGGATCACTCCGGGCCCCCGGGCCAGCACGGCTGGTCGACCGGATCGGCGGAGTCGGTTCACCCGGGATCGATCTCGAAACTCAACTGGCCGACGGCGCTGTCCGCCCGACGCGCCGCCTCCGCCGCGGTCGTACCGACGGCCACCAGATATCCCAACAGGTCGACGTTGCTGCGGGGTGGGGCCAGCCGGGCACCCGGCTCGACGTCGACGACCAGGGCGGCCAGGCCCGGCAGCCGGCGTGCCAGGGACACGCCGTGCACCGCCCGCAGCCGGCCGGGTCCGGGCGCGGTCAGGTACCGCGAGGCCGCGCCGCGCACCGGCCCGGTACCCAGCACCGGTGCCAGTCCGATGTGCTGCCGGACGAGTTCGGCCGGCAGGTCGAGTCCGGTGCTCTCGCGGATCAGCCGGGTGATCTGGGCGCCCGCGACACGGGGGTTCACCTCCACCAGCTTCGGCCCGTCCGAGGTGATCTTGACTTCCACGTGGGCCGCCCCGAAGTCGTGCCCGACCGCCCGCAACGCCTCGGTGGCCAGCCCGACGCAGAGCCGCGTCACATCGGGCGGCAGCAGCGAGGGAAAGGTCTCCCCGAGTTCCACGAAGTACGGGTGCGGGCCGAGGAGTTTGTCGGTGACCCCGACCACGAGGTGGTGGCCGTCGACCGTGACCGTCTCCACGCTGGTCTCGTATCCGACGAGATACTCCTCGACCAACGCCCCGGGCGGGCGCGGCCGACCCCGGTAGTCGGTCGTCACCCCGATTGTCGCCCGTACCCGCTCCACCGCCTCGCGCTCCGTACGGCACAGTGTCACGCCGACGCTGCCCGCCTCGGTCAGCGGTTTGACGACACAGGGCAGACCGACCCGCGCGACGGCGTCCGGCGTCTCCTCCGGTGTCCGTACCCACTGGAACCGTGGCGCCGCCACACCCGCCGCCGCACAGGCGCGCCGGGTCGCCAGTTTGTCCCGGGCGGTCGCCGCCGCCGTCGGGTCGAGCCCGGGAAGGTGCAACTCCTGGGCGACGCGGGCCGCGACGTGGACGTTGTAGTCGGTCAGGGAGAAGACGCCGCGCAGGTCGGGGGCCAGGTCGGCGATGCTGCGCAGGACCGCGCCGGGGTCGGCGGTGTCGGCCTGCCGGACCTCGGTGACGTGTTCGGCGAAAGCCCGGGAGAGAGCGGGCGAGCCGGTGTAGCGGTTCGGGTCGGCGGTGACGAAGACGGTACGGAGTCCGAGTGCGCGGGCGGCGGCCAGCGGCGCGAATCCGAAGTCGGACAGGCTCGTCTCCACCACCGCGAAGCAGCCGTCCCCGGTCTGCCCGGTCATCCGGGCACCCCGGGCAGGGTTCGGAGCCAGCAGCGCTGGTCGGTGACGTGGCAGCCCCGGGACCGCTTGGCCTCGGTGCTGCCGAGCCCGTAGTGGATGGTGGTGACTCCGGCACCGGCCGCCTCCGCCACCAGGTGGTAGAAGAGCAGTTCGAAGTAGAGGGGCAACCGGGTCCGGCGCTGGTAGGGGTAGTCGAAGCCGGCCTGCCGGCAGTACCACTGGTCTGCGTGCGCGAGGACCAGCACGAACCCCCGGAGACCGCCGTCGGCGTACGCCTGCACCACGAACGCGTGCTGCCCGAAGGACTCGGCGACGGCGGCCAGGATGGCGGCTCCGCGATCCGGGTCCCAGTCGATGCCGTGTTTGCGCAGCAGGGCGACCTCCAGCCGGGCGAGTACGGCCAGGTCCACGTCCGCGAGGGGACGCGTGGTGAGCACCACACCCGCCGACCGGATCCGACGCCGTTCCGCGGCGACGGAGACCCGACGCTTGCGGGGCAGCGCGGCGAGGTATCCGGGAAACCCGTCCGCCGGCACGGTCAGGGTGCTGTAGCGGCCGGACACGAAGGAGCGGTAGCCACGGCCGCGCAGCACGCCGCCGAGCGTGTCGTCGCGGTCGTCGAGATACGGAAACGCCACCGACGCCGCCCGCCACCCGGTGGCGAGCTGTTCCAGGGCGGCCAGCAGCCGGTCCAGGTCGGCGGCGGTGGTGGCCGGGCCGGACAGCATCCGGGTGTGGCCGAGGTGTCGGCCACCGGCCACCAGGCCGGGCATCAGCGCGCCCGTCGCCGACCAGCCGGAGTCGGCGGGATCCGGCGGGCCGGCGGCGCCCGGCAGGCCGGCGAGGAACCCGGCGGCGTCCGGCAGGCCGGCGGCGAGGCTGTTGTGGAGGATCACGTCGGGCCGGCTGAGGACCCATGGCACGTCCACCGTGGCCAGCACCGCCGGCACCGCGGCGACGACCTGCCCGGCCCGGTCCAGCCAGAGATACCGCAGCGGTGCGGTGAGGCCCTCCTCGACCACCCGCAACCAGCGCCGGGTGAGGAAGAGGTCGTCCGGCCCGGCCAGCGCGTCCCACCCGGCGGGAAGCCCGGCCTCGTGCCCGCCGGACCGGGTCTGCCCGCCGGCACCCACCCGGGCACCGGCCGTGGGCAGGTCAACCCGGCGGTGTACCGACCCGCGCCCCACGCCCGACGTCAACGTCCCGGCCCCGGCACGTCCCACGCCCGGACGCTACAGCCGTACGACATCGGCTGCCCCGCGCTGCCCGGACCGGATCCCCCGTCGCAGCCCGACGATGGTGACGCCGAGCGCGACCGCCCACAGCGCCGCCAGCGACCAGGGCAGCCCGGAGGCGCCGAGCCAGTCCATGGCCGCACCCACGTACGGCGGACCGATCACGCCGCCGACCCCCCAGACGATCGCGAACGCGGTGTTGCCGAGCAGCAGACTCTCCCCGGGCAGGCTCTCGCCGAGAATGGCGAGTACCAGGGGGTAGCCGGCGAACGCCGCGCCGCCCCAGACCGCCACCAGCGGCCAGTACCAGAACCCGTTGCTGACGGCGGCGGGCAGGAGAAGCGCGCCGACACCGCCGGCGACGAGCGAGACCATCAGGGCGGAGCGGGCACCCAGCCGGTCGGCGAACCAGCCGAGCGGGTACTGGAAGACCACCTGGCCGATCAGCAGCACCGTGAGGGAGAGCGCCGCCAGCGCGGTGGAGAGCCCGGACTGTGTGCCGTACATCGGAAGGAACTGGAGGGTGACGCTGTCGAAGACGGAGACCGCCAGCACCGCGACCAGCAGCACGGACAGCGCCCTGGCCAGGGGACGCAGCGGGATGCCGCCGTCGACGAGCATCTGCGGCACCCGGTCCCGGGCCCACCAGAGCGGGACCAGGGCGAGGACCGGACTGGCGACGGCGACCAGCAGTCCCGCCGTGACCGAGCCGTCCGAGACCGCCAGCACGGCGGGACCGACCGAGAAACCCAGGGCCAGCACCGAGGTGTACGCGGTGAGCAGTTGCCCACGGTTCGACGCGCCGGCGATCGCGCCGATCCAGGTCTCGCTGAGGATGAACAGCGCCACGGTGCAGATGCCGAGCACGAAGCGGAGCGGGAACCACAACCACAGGCTCTCGGTGAGCCCCACGGCCACCAGGAGCACCGACACCCCGACCGTGGCGGCCACCATGACCCGCCACGGCCCGAGCAGCCGCACCATGGGCGGCACCAGCGGCGCGGCCAGCACCATGCCGAGCGGGGTCATCGCACCGTTGACGCCCATCACCGTCTCGGAGACCCCCTGCCGCTCCAGCATCATCGCGAGCAGTGGGTAGCTGATGCCCAGCGTGATCCCGAAGACCCCGCTGATGATGATGGGTACGATCGCCGCCCCCGTGCCGGGCGGCGCGGCGGACGCCGGCCGGCCCGGGGATCCCCGCTCGGCGCCGGAGGGGACCGTCATGCCAGCTCCGGTTCCGGCACCATGCCGTGGTTACGCGCCCAGACCCGGCTGGGCAGACCGAAGATGTCGATGAAGCCCTCCGCGCTGTCCTGGTTGAACGCGGACTCGGGGCCGTACGTGACGAGGTCGTACCGGTACATCGACTTCGGCGCGCTCCGTCCCACCACGGTCGAGACACCCTTGTAGAGCTTCAGCCTGATGTCGCCGGTGACGTACTGCTGGAGCGATCCGACGAAGCCGTCGAGTGCCTGCCGGAGCGGGCCGAACCAGAGCCCGTCGTAGACCTGCTTGGCGTACGCCTGCTCGATCGGTGCCTTGTGGGTGAGGACGTCGGCCGGCAGGACCAGGTTCTCCAGTTCGCGGTGCGCCTGGAGCAGCAGGGTCAGCGCGGGAGCCTCGTACAGCTCCCGTGACTTCAGACCGACGACCCGGTTCTCGATCATGTCGACCCGACCGACGCCGTGCCGGCCGCCGAGCTCGTTCAGCCGGGCCACCAGGTCGAGCGGTGCGCACGGCTCGCCGTCCAGACTGACCGGGACTCCCGCCACGAAGCCGATCGTCACGTACTCGGGGACAGCCGGCGCCGCCTCGGCGGACTGGGTGAGGGCCCACACCTCCTCGGTGGGCTCCCAGCTCAGGTCCTCGATCAGGCCCGCCTCGACGTTGCGGCCGAGGATGTTGAGGTCGATCGCCCAGGGCTTCTCCTTCGACACGTGCGGGGCGATGCCGAAGTTCTCCGAGTAGGCGATCGTCTCCGCCCGGCTGAACCCCCACCGCCGGGCCGGCGCCAGGATGGCCAGCCGGGGGTCCAGCAGGGCCACGGCGAGGTCGAGCCGGACCTGGTCGTTCCCCTTGCCGGTGCACCCGTGGGCGACGGCGTCGCAGTCGTACTCGTGGGCGAGGCCGACGAGGAGGTCGGCGATCAGCGGCCGGCCGAGGGCCGACGAGAGCGGGTACTGGCCGTCGTAGACGGCGTTGGCGGCCACCGCGGGGAAGCCGAACTCCCGCACGAACCGTTCCTTGGCGTCGACCACCACGGCGACGTCCGCGCCAGCCTTGAGGGCCTTCTCGCGTACGGGCTCCAGTTCGTCGCCCTGGCCGAGATCGGCGGTCATCGCCACGATGTACTCGCAGCCCATCTCGTGTCGGAGGTAGGGGATGCAGGCGGTGGTGTCCACTCCGCCGGAGTAGGCGAGGACCACGCGTCGGGGAGAAGCAGCCATGAGTTCGTCCTTGTCGTCTCGGTGTGCCGGGGAGTCAGGATGACCGGACCGGCGAGATCCGGTCGTTGCGGTCACGCATGGCCAGGGCCGCCTCGCGGACCAGGGCGGGTGCCGGACCGCCCGGGGAGTCGCGGCGTTGGACCGCGTGCTGGACGGAGAGGAACTCGGCCGGCAGGCCGGCGAACCGCGGGTCGTACGCGCTCACCACGTCGGGTGTGACGTCCTTCAGCTCCTTGCCCTGGACCTCGAGGAACTTGACCAGTCCGCCGACGACGAGGTGCGACTCCCGGAACGGCACCTGTCGGGCGTTCACCAGCCAGTCCGCGAGATCGGTGGCGACGGCGTTGCCCAGTTCGGCGTCGAGCGCCGTCTTGGCCGGCCGGAAGGTGATTCCCTCGATCATCGCGGTGGTCGCCCGGACGCAGACCTCGAGCGTGTCCGCGGAGTCGAAGAGAGCCTCCTTGTCCTCCTGCATGTCGCGGCTGTACGCGAGCGGAAGGCCCTTCATGACGGTCAGTACGGCGGTGAGGTTGCCGAAGACCCGGCCGGCTTTGGCCCGCATCAGTTCGGCGGTGTCCGGGTTACGTTTCTGCGGCATGATCGACGACCCGGCGGAGAGGTCTTCCGGCAGGTCGATGAAGGCGAACTGGGGGGTGCTCCAGAGCACCAGCTCCTCGCCGAGCCGGGAGACGTGCACCGCCAGGATCGCGCCGGCCGCGAGGTAGTCGAGGATGAAGTCCCGGTCGGAGACGGCGTCCAGGGAATTCCGCGTCGCGCGTTCGAAACCGAGTGCCCGGGCCGTCATGGCGGGGTCGATCGGGTGACTCGTACCGGCGAGGGCGGCGGCGCCCAGCGGCGACTCGTCGAGCCGCTGGCGGGCCTCCCGCAACCGGTCCCGGTCACGCAGGAACATCTCGCCGTAGGCCAGCAGGTGGTGCCCGATGGTGACCGGCTGCGCGCACTGCAGGTGTGTGAAGCCCGGCATGACGTCGGCGTGGTGGGCCAGTGCCTTGTCGACGACGGCCTCGATCGTCCGGTGCAGCAGGCCGTCGAGCCGGTCGATGGCGTCCCGTACCCACATCTTCGTGTCGACCGCCACCTGGTCGTTGCGGGACCGGCCGGTGTGCAGCCGGCCGGCGGTCGGTCCGATCAGCTCCCGGAGCCGTGCCTCGATGTTCATGTGCACGTCTTCCAGCGCGGGGTCGAACCGGAAGTCGCCGCTCGCGATCTCGGCCTCGATCTTGCGCAATCCGTCGATGATCTCCGTGGCCTCGGTCGGGTCGATCACGCCCCGGGCACCGAGCATCTCGGCGTGTGCGATGGAGCCGGTGATGTCCTGGCGGGCGAGCCGCCAATCGAAATGAACCGACGAGTTTATTTCCTCCAGCAGCGAACTCGCCCCTTGGTGGAACCGGCCACCCCACAACGGGTTGGCATCCTGGGTCTGTCGCACGGTCGTCTGATCTGTTGTCATGTCCTGCCTTGTCGTCGATTCCACGCCGGTGAACCCTCTCGGCACCACGCGGCGCCTGCGGCCCGACGGACCGCAGGGCCGAGATTGGCTCTATGGGAACAGTGCTCGCGGAGCGGCGGTTGTCACCCACCGCGTCCGGGATGCCGTCAGGGATTCAGCACCGCGATCTGGAATTTGAACTCACTGCCGAGTTCACGGGTCTTCCGACGCAATTCGCGGATCCGGTAGACGCTCCACAACCACTGCACCTTGTAAACAACCTTGAGGAAGAGCCAGCGACCGGCACGTCCACCGACGAATTCGTCCTCCTCGGTGAAGATGCGGAAGCCGCAGTCTCGGACGAGCTTCTCCATCACCGCGTCCGAGAAGAAGAGGATTTTGCGCCGGCCGTCGACCTTGAGCGTCCGCAGCACCGCCTGCAGCATGAATTTTCCGAAGCCCTGTCCGCGGAACTCCTCACGGACGTACACCACCGCTATCTCGCTCCAGTTGCCAGCCAGTTGGTGGACCAGGGTGGCACCGATGACCTCTCCGCCGTCCAGCCCGACCAGTACGAAGGTGTCACGCCCGCCGGTCCACTCCCGCCGACTGTAGCCCGTGATGTTCGGGGCGCGTCCGATTTCCGTCGTCATCAGTGCCGCCTCGTCCGAGGTCAGGGGCCGTCGCTGCACCTCTGCGGCACGCTGTCGCAGCAGCATGGCACCCCGTCCGCCGGTACCGCGTTGATCGGACATGGTCCTCCTCCTGATAGACGCTCCCGTGGTGCCGACGTCGCTCACATTGGCGGTCGGCGGTTTCCGTGGGCTCCGCAGCACGCCACCGAAGGGCGCTGAGCGGTCGGTGACCCATCACTGTGGACAGGCGGCGGCCCGCACGACGCTCACGATTCGCCACCCAGGGCCGTACGGCCGTAGGCAGCATGTGACAGGAGCACCATGGGTCGGGCCCGGATCTGTGCGAACGCGATCTTCCGCACCGGTCGAGGTGACGACAGGTCGCCCAGCTCGACAGGCACGCCCTAACCGGCGTTCTCCGTTATCTGGGTGATCCCCCCGCCGCACCCGGCGAACTCACCCGAGCGCCCTGCGCGGGGAGGGGTGGGTGTCTCCACATCATGCCTCGTCCCCCGTTTCAGCAAATCCCCGTCGTCGGCGCGCACCGACGGCCGACACCCGGTCGCCCCGGGTGAGTCACACAAAGGAATCCTGCTTCCAGCCACAATGCTGGAATGGCCCCGGAAGTGATCATGCGACAGCATGAGCCGTCGGCCGACATACGGTCTGGGATACCTCACCGCGTCAACGCCGATCATCTGTCGTCGATGTTACGTGGCCGCAATCTCCCGCACAGCCCCCGTCCCGGCAACTGAGATGGAGGTTTAGCGATCATTCCGCGTCCGGTCCGACCATCGACAGGACGGCCCAATCGGCTGCGAAACACCTGAAGACTTCCTGGACAACACTGATCACAGCCCCGGTTGAGGCAGCCGGAAGGGACATCACCGAAACAGTTTCTGTATCTCCGGAACAACATTGTTTATTTTTTGCGGCGGAGTTGTTTCGACCGCTGGTCATGGCCTACCCGGGTCAGCCGACGCCCGCCCGTCACGACCGGTTCCCCGGCCGGGCCGCCGGGCGATCCACCGCATCCGCCACCGACCTGGGCCGGTACGGTCCGACCGCCGCCGGGCCTTCCCGCCGCTGGCGGCAGAATCAGCCCGTGACCGAAACGAACCGTGATCGACAGACCGGCGGCCCGGGACAACCGGCGACCCGGGACGGCCATCCGACCGAGGAATTCCTCCGTCGACCGCTCGGCTCCACCGGACTGCCGGTGACCCCGATCTGCGTCGGCGGCGGTCCGCTGGGCAGCATGCCCGACCTCTTCGGGTACGACGTCAGCGCCGAACGCGGCACCGAGACCGCGCTCGCCGCGCTCACCGGACCGTTCAACTTCCTCGACACCGCCGCCGGCTACAGCGACGGGGAGAGTGAACGACGGATCGGCGCCGCGCTGGCCCGGATCGGTGGCGTGCCGGAGGGTTTTGTCCTGGCGACCAAGGTCGACCGGAACTTCGCCACCGGCGACTTCTCCGGCGACCAGGTACGCCGCTCCGCCGAGGAGAGCCTGGCACGACTCGGCCTGGACCACCTGCCGCTGGTCTACCTGCACGACCCCGAGAACATCAGCTTCGCGGCGGGAATGGCGCCGGGCGGACCGGTGGAGACACTGCTGGAGCTGCAACGCGAGGGAATCGTCGGGCAGCTCGGGGTGGCCGGCGGGCCGGTGGCGCTGATGGCGGAGTACCTACGCACCGGACACTTCTCCGCGCTGATCACGCACAACCGGTGGACCCTGGTGGACCGCTCGGCCTGCGACCTGCTCGACGAGGCGGTGTCGCTCGGCGTCGGCGTGGTCAACGGAGCGCCCTTCGGCAGCGGCATCCTGGCCAAGGGCCCGGCCCACTTCACCAAGTACGCCTACCGGCAGGCCGACCCGGAGGTGCTGCGCCGGATCCGGGCGATGGAGGAGGCGTGTGCACTGCACGGCGTACCGCTGGCCGCGGCGGCGCTGCAGTTCTCGCTCCGCGACCCGCGGATCACCTCCACCATCGTCGGCGTCTCCCGCCCGGAGCGGATCGCCGAGACCGCCCGACTCGCCACCTGGGACATCCCCGAGGAACTGTGGGAGACCCTGGCCCCGCTCACCGCCCCGAAGGACTTCTGGCTCTGGTGACGGACCGGCGCCGGGCCAGCCGGCCCGTCCGTCCGGCGGACGGCCGGTGTCGCGGCGCCGCCACGGCCGACACCGGGAAGACCGGACCACGACCAGCACTCGGAGAACGAGGTCGCGTCTCCGGAGGGGATTCGCTCGGCCTGGTCCTGGAAACGTATCGAGCACCGTGGGAGAAGGGACGGTGCGGATGAGGGAACAACGGCAACGGCGGTCACCGGTGGTCGTGACCCTGGTGATCGGACTCCTGCTCCTGGTCGCCTGGTTCGTGCTGGTGACCACGGTCGACCTCGGTGTCGGCGTCGGAAGCGCGATGATAGGGGCGGCGGCCGGCGTCCTCGCGGCAACCGTCTCCGTCGCCCTCCTCCGGCGACGGGACTGACCGCAGGGGCCGACTTCCGGCGAAGCGGAGGTCGGCCCCTGCCCGGTACCCGGCGGGTCAGGCGGAACCGGCCGCCGGCTCGGCGGGCGGAATCCGGCGGCGGACGTCCTCGGTCTCCGACGGGCCGGGCTGCCAGGTGGTCACCCAGGGCTGGTCACCGGACGGGGTGACGATCCCGTCCTCCAGGAAGGCGTACCGGCCGGCGAGGATGCGCTTCGCCGCCGTACCGTCGACCGGATCGGTGTTCTCCCACAGGGCCCGGAACAGGGCCGCGACCCGTACCTCGGCCTGCCGGCAGAACAGGTCGGCCAGCTCGACGCCCTCCGGCCGGACGTCACGCTCGGCGTGTGCCCGTACGCAGACCGCCGACATCGCGAACAGCTCGGCACCGATGTCGACGATCCGGCCCAGGAACGCCTGCTTGCGTTCCATCTTTCCCTGCCAGCGGGACATCGCGTAGAAGGTGGACCGGGCCAGTTTGCGAGAGGCCCGCTCGACCTGCCGCAGGTGGCCGGCGAGCACGCCGTACCCGGCGTACCCGGTGGGGTTCTGGCCGCGACCGACCGCGAGGGTCGGTAGCCACTTCGCGTAGAAGGCGCCGGCCTTCGCCCCGGCCCGGACCTTGCGGCCCAGTTCGGCGTCAGGGTCGATGATGTCGCCGGCCACCGAGAGGTGCGCGTCGACCGCCTCCCGGGCGATCAGCAGGTGCATGATCTCGGTGGAGCCCTCGAAGATCCGGTTGATCCGCAGGTCACGCAGCAACTGCTCGACCGCGACCGGACGTTCGCCACGGGCGGCCAGCGAGTCGGCGGTCTCGTAACCGCGTCCGCCCCGGATCTGGACCAGGTCGTCCGCGATCCGCCAGGCCATCTCGCTGGCGTAGAGCTTGACCAGCGCCGCCTCGATCCGGATGTCGTTGGTGTCGTCGTCGGCGAGCAGGCAGCAGAGGTCGAGCATGGTCTCCATGCCGTACGTCGTCGCGGCCATGAACGCGAGTTTGCCGGCCACCGCCTCGTGTTCGCCGACCGGCCGGCCCCACTGGACCCGTTCGGCGGCCCATTCCCGGGCCACGTTCAGCGCCCACTTGCCGGCACCGACACACATCGCGGGCAGCGAGAGACGCCCGGTGTTCAGCGTGCTCAACGCGATCCGCAGACCCCGCCCCTCGCCGCCGATGACGTTCTCGACGGGTACGAACACGTCGTCGAAGCGGGTGACGCTGTTCTCCAGCCCGCGCAGTCCGAGGAAGGCGTTGCGCCGCTCGACGGTGATCCCCGGCGTGTCGGCCTCGACGACAAACGCGGTGATCCCGCCACGCCGGTCCGCCGTCTTCGGCACCCGGGCCATCACGACCAGCAGGTTCGCCACCGTACCGTTGGTGGCCCAGAGCTTGACGCCGTTGAGCCGGTAGCCGGTGCCGTCCTCGGTCGGCTCGGCCGTACTGCCGAGCCGGGCCGGGTCGGAGCCGACGTCGGGTTCGGTGAGCAGGAACGCCGACACCTCGCCGGCGGCGAGCCGGGGCAGGAAGCGCTGCTTCTGCTCCTCGTTGCCGAACATCTTCAGCGGCTGCGGCACCCCGATCGACTGGTGCGCGGAGAGCAGCGCGCCGATCGCCGGGCTCACCGAACCGGCCAGCATCAACGCCCGGCAGTAGTGCAGGTTCGACAGCCCGAGGCCGCCGTACCTCTCGTCGATCTTCATGCCGAAGGCGCCGAGCCGGGCCAGTCCCTGGAACACCTCGTCGGGGATCCGGGCGTCCCGCTCGATGGCCGCACCGTCCACCTCGGAGCGGCAGTACGCGTCGAGCCGGCCGAGGAACTCCTCGGCCTTCGCCGTCCGCTCCGGGTCGGGTCGGGGCCAGGGCTCGATCAGGTCGAGCCGGAACCGGCCGAGGAACAGTTCCTTGCCGAAGCTCGGCTTGCGCCACTCCGACTCCCGGGCCGCCTCGGCGACCTGTCGGGCCTCGCGCTCGGAGACCTGGCCGCCCTCCTGGGGTGACGAGCCGACCTCCTTGGGCATCGGACCGACCCCGTCAGCGAGCGAACCGGCTCCGCCGGGCGGTGACCCGACGCCGTCGGATTCACCCGCCGCCGACGTGTTGTGCTGAGTCGTGGTCACGGCAACCCCCTGACGTGTGAGGAAGGGCCCCTGTTATCGGTTTTTGTCGAGGAGGGGCCCCCTGTTAACGCCTACAACCAGTAAGGACAAAGCTACTCCCATTTGTTACCCAGCGGTAGCAAGAGTTATGCCAGCCTGCGGCGATCTTGTCCTCTACCGTGGACGGCCGGCGGGGCCAGCGTCCCGGGCCTGCTCCGCCGCGTACTGCACCCGCCTGTGGTACTCCACCCACCAGGCCTGGCCGACCGAGGGCAGGTTGCTGTTCCCCTGCTGCATCCCCGCCTCCCCGTCGATCAGCTCACGGACGATGTCCGCGTGCCCGGCGTGCCGGTGGGTCTCGGCGATCACGTGCACCAGGACCCGGTGCAGCGTCACCTCGTTGCGGTCCTTCGGCCACCAGGCCACCCGACCGACCGCGTCCAGGCCCAGGGTGTCGACCGTCGTGTCGGAGTGCGCCCACACCCGCCGGTAGAGCCCGACGATCCACTCCCGCGGCTCGTCGGCGGTGGCCCACATGTCACCGTTCGGCTCGGTGTGGTCGGTCAGCCACGGCAACGGTTCACCGAACGGACGACCGAAACAGTCGCCGAAGTACCCCGCCTCGACCGTGGCCGCGTGCTTGACCAGCCCCAGCAGATTGGTGCCGGTCGGGGTCAGCGGGCGACGGATGTCGTACTCGGCGAGGCCGTCGAGCTTCCACAGCAGCGCGTCGCGGGCCGACTGGAGGTAGCGGTGCAGGTCCGCCTTCGGATCCGATCCCATCATGACCAGCAGCCTGCCACCAGTCCTGAGCTGCGCCGTCACCGGCCCGGCCCGCCCTGACCGAGGGTCACCGGCCGCCCGGGCCTCCGCGACGCCGCAGGCTCCACCGGTACGAGACCGGACCGCTCAGTGGGTCTGATCCTCCGGCGCCGGGATGGGCCGCAACTGGTTCAGGGTGTACTTCGCCACCCGCTCCACCAGTTTGATGCCCTTCTCCTGGCTGGCGTGGTGGTCGGAGAGTACGGCGATCAGCCAGTCCCGGTCCGGTTCGATGATCCGTCCGATGCTGTTCACCTGCCAGAGCCCGTTGTCGATGTCGATGGTGTCCCAGCCGTTCTTGACATAACTCGCGGTGGCGTCCTCGCCGGCCGCTGCGGTGATGCCCCAGTCCTGGGCCTCGTCGACGTCGCCCATCAGGCCGAGCAGGTATTTCCGGCTCGCCTCGGTCAGCGGACCGTCCGGATCGGTGATCGTCTTCAGCAGCCGGAGCTGGTCGGCGGCCGTGGTGGTGGTCATCCCCCAGCTCGCGTTCGGCTTCGTCTCCTTCAACCCGAGGGTCTTGTTCGCCTCGGTGAGGCCGGCCCGGTAGCCGATGGTCTGGTACAGGCTGGTCGTGGCGTTGTTGTCGCTGAGCACGATCATGGGACGGGCGAGGTTCCGCTCGTACGAGGTGAGGGACTTGCCCTGCTCCTGGCGGTGCAGCAGCAACGCGGCGAGGATGTCGACCTTGACGATGCTGGCGGTCTGGAAACGCCGCTTGCCGACGGTGAGCTCCAGACCGGTCACCTGGTCGCGTACCGCGACGGTGACCCGGTCACCCGCGTCCCGCAGGTACTTCTCGATCTTGGATCGGGCGATGCCCTGGTAGTCCGGGGTCGGGGTGGGCGGAGTCGGCGGCGGGACCAGGGCCGCTGACGTCCCGCTGGCACCGTCCTCCCACCACCGGGTGATCCCACTGCCGACAACACCCACTCCGAGCAGCGCGGTGGCACCGGAGAGAAGAATCTCCCGACGACCCACACCCCGCCGCCGCGATCGGCTAGCCAAGAAGATCCACCAACTTCTCCGCCGTCTCGTACGCTCGCCACTCGTCCATCGGACCCGGCACGTTCAGCGTCGAGAGTAAATCACCCCGGCGTACGGTCAGAAAGAGGGTGAACCGCTCGGGTGCCCCGGGAGCCTCGATCCGGCCCAGCACCAGCACACCCTCCTCGGCCCGGAGTCGACTGTGCAGAACGGTGAACGAGATCGTTCCGCCCCAGGCCGCGTACCGGGAACAGATCCGGACAACCCGGCGTACGTCGTCCAGCGCGCGCACCGCCCAACCGGCCTGGTACGCCTCGACGACGTGCATCGCCGCCTGCTGTGACGACTCGTGCTGGTAGCGACGCTGTACCGCGTCGCGGCGATGCCGCTGGGCGGGATAGTCCCCGTCCCGGTACGCCGGACAGTCGGTCTGCAGCCACGGCCAGGGTGGCGCCTCCGCTGGCGAACCGCCCTCCCGCCACCCCGCACCCAGCTCAGCGGGCCCCAACAGGGCCGCCACGAGGACATCTCGGGACGGACCGTCGGTGGTGGCCGGGGCCCCGGTCGTCGAGCCGGTGACCGGGCCACCCACCGGAGCCTCGGTGACCGGAACACCGACGGTTCCGGCGGTCGCACCCCGCTTCGCGGGCTCCGGCGCTCCGGCTCCGTCACAGCCCGTGACCAGGGTGGCGAGGCTGAGGAGAACGGGCAGCAGCGCGGTGCGGACGGACCGCAACGCCGCCGCGCCCGGCTCTGTCGCCTGCCCGCGCCGCCACGCCCGCTGATCCGTCACACCCCTACTACGGTGACGGGGGCTCACGACGTTGCATGACGTGGCACACTCGTCGAGATTCCCGGGGTCACCCCGGGGCGGCCGATGGCCGCAGCGCCGGATCGGACGGGACGGACCCGCCGGCCGTCGACAGGGTCCGGTGCGGGCCGGTGACCGCCTTGGGACGGCCGACCAGGTAGCCCTGGGCGAAATCGACCCCGTACTCGCGGAGCAGGTCCCGGGTGGCGTGGTCCCGGACGTGTTGCGCCGCCGTCCGGATGCCCAGCTCGCGGCAGGTCTCGACGACCGACCGTACGGCCCGCTGGTGCGGGCGGGAGGTGCGGAGCCCGGAGGTCAGCTCGCCGTCGATCCGGACCAGGTCCACCGGAAGGCAGGTGAGCGAGTCGGCGGCCGCGTGCCCGGGATCGAAGTCGTCGAGGGCGAGTTGACAACCGAGCTGCCGGAGGCCGTGTGTGAAGTCCACCGCCCTGGTCGGATCGCCGGTCAGCGCCGCCTCGCTGATCGCGAAGGTGAGCTGGCCAGGGTCGACGTCGTACCGCCTCAACCGCTGCTGCAGGTGCTCCAGCAGCTCCGGGTCGCCGGGCGACCGGTCGGAGAGACTCACCTGGTAGTGCGAGGTACCGGCGCCCCGGGCGACCAGTTCGAGGGCGTGGTCGACCACCCAACGGTCGAGTGGCACGACCTCGCCGGCCGGTCCCGCCGCCCCGTGCGGACCGGCCACCGGGTACGGATCGACGCCCTCGTCGGCCAGCCGGAGCAGGATCTCCTGCCGGGTGATCTGGTTCAGCCGCAGGTCGAGGATCGGCTGGGTGTGCAGGGTGAACCGGTGCGCGGGCGGGGTCACCGGGGTCGAGCCCCGCGTACCCCGCCGTTGATCCGACCCGTCCGCCGCCTGCTCGGGTGCCACGCAGTCGACCCCGGCCACCCGGGCCAGTCGCCACGCCGCCTCGGCGTCGAGCAGCACGTCGAGGGCCCGACTCCCGTGCCGGCCCGGATAACGGATCAGACCGGCCCAGGCGTTGAGCCGCAGCCGGCTCCGGCCGAGCAGGAAGGACTGGTTCCGGATCCCGGCGACCACCGCCTCCGCGACCGCCCGGGCCGCCCCGAGGGTGGTCCGGTGCATCAGCACACCGAACTCGCCGGGCGCGGTACGGCCGTAGACGTCGGCACGCCGTACCGCCCGTCGGACGACGGCACCGACGGCGACGTCCAGCCGGTCGTGGTCGTCACCACCGGCCACGTCCGGATGTCCGGGGTGGACACCGGTCGGGTCGGTACCCCTCGGGCCGGCTCCGGACGGGATCGGGACGACCGGCGCGACGGCCACCACCAGCAGCACGCCCGGCCCGGCCCGCTGGGCGGCGTTGATCTCGTTGATGAACCTCGGCCGGCTGAGCGGATCCGCGCCCGGGTCCCGTCCGGCCAGCTCGGTCCGGACCGTCTCCCGGCGCCGGGCCAGCCGGGCCCGCTCCTGTCGGTCCAGTTCCGCCTCGGTGACATCCTGACCGGTGGCGACGATGCCGCACGGGCGGTTCCGCGCGTCGACCACGATCTCGACCAGCGCGGAGACGTACCGGACGATCTTGTCCGGGCGGACCACCCGGAAGCTCGTCTCGCGGACCGTCTCCGCCTGCCAGGCGGATTCGACGGTCCGGCGGACCTCCGCGACGTCGTCCGGATGGATCAGCCGGGAGAGCAGCTCCACCGACGGTCGGACCGTGCCGGGTGGATAGCCGAAGACCAACGACATCTCGTCCGACCAGCGCAGTCCGCCGTCCTTCCGGTTCCACCACAGGCTGCCCAGTTTGGCCAGTTGGGCGGCCCGGATGATCCGGGCCGCCTCGTCGACGTCGTCGGCCAGCGGGTCGCGTACGTCGACGTCGCTGATCGGGTCGACGCCTGCGGACTCGGCGCGCTGGTACTCCTGCTGGATCCGCCGGGTCGCCCGGCGGGCCCGGGCCCGTTCCAGTTCACTCAGACCGCCCGCACCGGCCAGGGCGAGAACCTCGTCCAGGTTCATCGCCCTCCCCGCGCCTCGCCCTCGGGAAGGTCCGCCCGCTCGGCGACCTCACGGAGCCGGCGCCGCGCCTGTCGCCGGTAGCTGCGCGCGGTGCGGTACGCGACACCGAGCACCCGGGCGATCTCCTGATCGGACCATCCGTCGAGAGCCAGCGCGAGGACCTCCGCCTGACGTGGTGGCAGTTGTCGCAGCCAACCCTGGAGCAGTTCGCGGGCCACGGCGGCCGAGCCGGCCAGCGGTTCGTCCGGTGGCCCGGCCGACAGGACATCCGGTCCACCCTGCTCCGCCGCCGCGCGCCGCCGGACGATCGACAACCTGTGCCGGGCGGTCTGCACCACCCAGGCCAACGGCTTCCGGTAGCCACGGATCTGGTCCCACTCGGCGCGGGCGGCGACAAACGCCTCCAGTACGGCGTCCTCGACCACACCCGGGTCCGGACACTGATACAGCAGGAAACGCTCCACCAGCACGAAGTTCTGCTGGCAGAACTCCTCGAAACCGACGTCCAGGTCGGTCTGTTCCCGGTCCCCCAACCGAGTGCCGGACTCCACCCGTACTGCCGCCTTGCCGTGCCCCCTCACGCCGTCCCGCCCCCTCCTGGTCCGCGTCCCGCTCCCCCGAACGGCCCCGCCACAGCTGCCACCGGGTCCCCGGCGTGCAACCCCCCCTGCAGGTGATCCATTCTCGTCTCTCGTCTCCGTAGGTGTCGTTCCCCGTATAACTCTCCGTCAATGACGGTGATGTCGGCGGCGACGCGCGGAGCTCAGGATGACGATGATCGAATAGACGACGCCCACCTGCGATACCTCGGATGATCGGTCAATGGAGAGAACCAGATCATACGAGGTTGGATACTGTCCAGTATGGATCGCGGAGCGTAGTACTTCAATACTTCGGAGTGTTGGCAGTCTCGTCCACGGTCGATTGGCGGGCGGAACCGGTCGCGACGCGCCGACGGGCGGGGTGGACCACGGGGCGCCGCGAGCCGTTCTCAGGCCCCGACCACCTCGTCCCGGTCGGGAAACTCGCCCTCGCCCTCCTCGTCGTCGGGCTCACCCCAGTTCCGACGCAGCCACGGCAGCCCGACCCAGAAGGTCAGGAACCATGCGCCGGTCAGCCCACTGAGCACCAGCGCCACCCCTCGGGGCAGGACGAAGTCCGTGATCAGCAGCACCGAGCTGACCATCGCGATCAACATGAAGGCCAGACCACCGGTTGCCACGGCATGGGCGAACCGGACCAGCTCCGGCTTGCGCCCCTGCCGGAAAAGCGCCCGGTGGAACGCGACCGGAGAGATGATCAACGCGGTCGCGGCGGCCGCGGCGATCAACGCGACGATGTACGTGTCCTTCTGGAACTCGGTGGCCCGGGGAAAACCGTTGCTGAACGGCAGGGTGAGCAGAAACGCGAAAAGGATCTGGACACCGGTCTGCGCCACCCGCAGCTCCTGGAGCAGGTCGGTGAAGTTGCGCTGCCAGCGCTGCTTCTCGGTCTCGACACTCACCCAGCCACCTCCGCTGCCACCGCCACACCCGTTCGTCGGAATCGAGTGCGGAGCAGTGTGCCCCGCATCGACGTACCCGAAACGCGAGTCCGGTTCGTCATGCTTCGGCCCGGACGTCCCGACGTCGCCATCGATTCCGGTTCAGGTGGCGCCCCTGCCGCGCCCGATCCGGCCGACGGCCGCCGGCCGGATCACGACAGACGGGTTCGCTACCTCGGGTTCGGGCCCCACCCCGTCCCCGACCTCGGGCTCCACCGGTCAGGAGCCGCGCCGGATCCGGCCCGCGTACCGGGCCTCCAGCACCTTGTTGTGCTCGTCGCCGGTAGGGATGTTGGCCGACAGGTAGACCGGTGGTGTCTCCCCCGCCTCGATCAGCCGGGCCACCACCTCGACGGTGATCTGCTGGGCGAGCAGCGCGGCGGTGATCGACGAGACGGCGCCGACCGCGCCGCCACCGGGCAGCGGCAACGTCGCGTCGCCGTACGGGGCACCGTTGTCCAGCACCACGTCGGCCAGGTCACCGAGCCTGCGCCCGGAGGGATGCCGGGACGGTACGCCGGCCGAGTGCTCCGCCGAGGTGATCGCGATCAGCGCGTGTCCACGCTCCTTCACCAGGGCGGCGAACTCGACGATCGTGCCGTTCACGCCCGAGTTGGAGGCGATCACGAAGATGTCCGGCGGCTGGACCGGAGCCAGTTCCAGCAGCCGACGGGCCACCGTGGGGTCACGTTCGAGGGTCGGGCCGAGGATGTCCGCCGGCGCACCGCCGTACAGCACCAGGTCACGCAGGGCGATCCGGTTCGTCGGGACCAGTCCACCGGCCCGGCCGGCGATCTCCATCGAGAGCGCCTCCGAGTGGCCGGTGCCGAACGCGTGCACCACGCCGCCGGCCCGGAGCGCCGTGGTGACCAGGTCGGCCGCCCGGCGTACGTTGTCCCGCTGCCCCGCCGCCACCCGGGTCATCAGCCCGGTCACGACCTCCAGGTAGCCCTCCGCGCTCAGTGTCACCTGTCCACGTCCCTTCGCCCCACTGTCGATCATGCGGTCCGTGTCGACGATGCCATGCCCGGCCCCCGAGGGCTCACCGTGTGCCGAGTATCCGGGACAGTACGGCGTCGGCGAGCGCCTCCGTCGCCTCCTCCGGTACCCAGTGCCCGATCCCGGCCAGCGGTACGAAGCGGTAGTCGCCGGTGACGTGGTCGGCGCAGTTCCGGGCCGCGACCGGACCCACCGCCACGTCGGCGTCGCCCCAGACGAACGTGGTCGGCACCACCACCGGCCCGGTCTTGGCCAGGCCCTCCGTCGACATCGCCCGGTACCAGTTCAACGCGGCGGTCAGCGCACCGGGCTCGCGCAGCGGCGCGACGTACCGGTCGATCCGGTCCTCGGGCAGGCCGCTGAGCACCCGACGCAGCACCGCCGCCCCGTCGGCGAGCAGGACGTGCTCGGCCTTGCCGGTCTCCCGGAAGAGCTGCATGTACGCCGAGCGGGACCGCTGGTCCGGGTCCTCCGCGATCGCCCGTGCGAAGGCGGTCGGATGCGGTACGGAGACCGCGGTCAGGGTACGGACCCGGTCCTGGTGGTCGGCGGCGAGCCGCCAGGCGACCGCCGCACCCCAGTCGTGCCCCACCACGTGCGCCGCGGGCAGGTCGAGCGCGTCGAGCACCGCCACCGCGTCGGCGACCAGTTCGGTCAGCTGGTACGCCGCGACCTCGGTCGGCCGCGCCTGCGGCGAGTAGCCCCGCTGGTCCAGGACGAGGCTGCGCAGCCCCGCCGCGTGCAGGGCCGGCAGCAGGTCGTCCCATTGCGCGCCACGCTGGGGGAAACCGTGCAGCAGCAGGACGGGCTCGCCGTCCGCCGGGCCACCGGTGTGCAGGTCGAAGGTCAGGTCCCGGACGGTGATCCGCATGACCCGACCCTAGTCGTGGCTATCGGCGCGGACGGATCCGGTGCTAGCGTTCGCGAAACAACTGCACATCCGACAGGGGAGCGCGCAGCGCTGAGAGTGCGGGCAGACACGCCCGCAGACCCTCGAACCTGATCTGGGTAATGCCAGCGCAGGGAGTTCGGTCGAGTCTCCAGCCACGCCACGGTCCGGGCCCACCCGGACCGTGGCGTGCGTTCCGCCCCTGGATCGCCAAGCGACTGGGAGGCATCACCCATGAAAGAGTCCGGCAGCACCGGATGGCGGACCGTCGACATCGTCGTCGCCTCGGTCATCGCGGTCGCCTTCGGCGTCATCTTCTGGGCCTGGAACCTGGTCTGGGGCGCCACCGAGGGCGCCTTCACCTTCTTTCCGCCGGCCCAGGCGGTCATCTACGGCGTCTGGCTGGTGCCGGGGGTGCTCGGCGGCCTGGTGATCCGCAAGCCGGGCGCGGCTCTGTACTGCGAGTTCCTCGCCGCGTTCGTCTCGGTGATGCTCGGCAGCCAGTGGGGCACGATGGCCGTCCTCCAGGGCCTCTTCCAGGGTGTCGGCGCCGAACTGGCCTTCCTGGCCTTCGGCTACCGCCTGTTCCGGCTGCCGGTCGCGGTGCTCTCCGGCGCCCTGGCCGGGCTCGCCGCCGCGATCTTCGACCAGATCCGCTACTACTCGGAGAGCGACTTCGCCTCGTTCCGGCTGCCGGTCTTTGTCATCACCGTGGTCAGCTCGGCGATCATCGCCGGCGTCGGCGGCTGGGCGCTGACCCGGGCGTTGGCCCAGACCGGCGTACTGGACCGTTTCCCGGCCGGCCGGGACCGGGCCCCGGTCTGAGCAGGGCCACCCGATGACGGAGCGGACGGTGTCACGGTGAGCGCGGTCGAGCTGCGCGGCTTCGGCTGGCGGCACGCCGGACGCCGGGCCTGGGCGGTCCGTGACGTCGACCTGCGGATCGAGCACGGTGAGCGGGTCCTGCTGCTCGGGGCCTCCGGGGCCGGCAAGAGCACCCTGCTGGCGGCACTCGCCGGCCTGCTCGCCGAGGACTCCGGTGAGCAGGCCGGCAGCGTCGAGATCGACGGGCTGGACCCGCGCAAGGCCCGGGAGCGGGTCGGCGTCGTCTTCCAGGACCCGCAGACCCAACTGGTGATGGCCCGGGCCGGTGACGACGTGGCGTTCGGCCTGGAGAACCGGGGAGTTCCGGCGGCGGAGATCTGGCCCCGGGTCGCCGAGGCCCTGGACCGGGTCGGCTTCCCGTACCGGCCGGACCGGTCCACCAGCGCACTCTCCGGCGGTGAGCAGCAACGGCTCGCCCTGGCCGGGGTGCTCGCCCTGCGCCCGGGACTGCTGCTGCTCGACGAGCCGACCGCCAACCTGGATCCGGCGGGCGCCGCCCTGGTCCGAGGCGCGATCGGCGCCGCACTGGACGCCGACACCACGCTGATCCTGGTCGAGCACCGGGTGGCGGAGGCGCTGCCGCTGGTCGACCGGGTCGTCGTGCTGGAACCGGGTGGCGGGGTCCGGGCCGACGGGCCGCCGGCCGAGGTGTTCGCGACGCACGGGGCCGAGCTGGCCGCCGCCGGGGTCTGGGTGCCCGGTCCGCCGCCGGCGCCCCGCCGGTCCACCTCCCCGGCCGGGGAGGTGCTGCTCACCGCCGAGCGGCTCGGCCTGCCACCGCGGCTGGCCCCGGCCGACCTGACCGTACGCGCCGGCGAGGCGCTCGCCGTGCTCGGACCGAACGGCGCCGGCAAGTCGACCCTCGCCCTGCTCCTCGGCGGTCTGCTCAAGCCCGGCACCGGCACCCTCCGGGCGACCCCGGCACTCGCCGGCCGGTACGCGGACAGCCCACCGCACCGCTGGCGGGCACCGGTGCTGGCGCAACGGATCGGTTCGGTCTTCCAGGATCCGGAGCACCAGTTCGTCACCGGCACGGTACGGGCGGAACTGGCGCTCGGCCCACGTCGGGCCGGCCGTTCCGAGGCCGAGGTGTCGTCCACCGTGGACGAGTTGCTCTCCCGGCTCCGGCTGGACCAGTTGGCCGCCGCCAACCCGTACACCCTCTCCGGTGGGCAGGCGCGGCGGCTCAGCGTGGCGACCGCGCTGGCCACCGCGCCCCGGCTGCTGATCCTGGACGAGCCGACGTTCGGCCAGGACCGGCGGACCTGGCTGGAGCTGGTCGAGCTGCTCGCCGGGCTGCGCGACACCGGGCACGGCGTCGTCGCGGTCACCCACGACGCGGACTTTGTCACCGCCCTGGCCGACCGGACGTGGCGGCTCGGTGCTGATGCGGCGCCAACCGCCGCGCCGACGGTGCGCAGGGACGGCGATCCGGCACCGACGGTGCCGACGGACGATCCGCGGCCGGTGTCGGGATGATCCCGTACCCGATGGTCACCGCGCCCGCCGCGCCGCTGGCCCGACGTAACCCGGTGGCGAAGCTCGCCGCCGCGCTGCTCTTCTCGGTGCCGCTGCTCGCCACCCTCGACCCGCTCGTCCCGTCCCTGGCCATCGCGGTGGAACTGCTGGCCGCGCCGCTGTTCGGCGTCTCCTACCGACTGCTTGCCCGACGTGCCTGGCCACTGCTGTTCAGCGCGCTCGGCGTCCTGGTCACGATGCTGCTCTTCGCCGCCGAGCGGACCGGTGACGTCCTCGTCTCCGCCGGTCCGCTGCTGGTCACCACCGGGGTGCTCGGTACCGGCCTGGGGCTGGCGCTGCGGGTGATCGCGGTCGCGCTGCCCGGGGTACTGGTCTTCGCCACCACCGACCCGACCGATCTCGCCGACGCGCTGGTGCAGAACGCCAAGGCCCCACCGAGGTTCGCGATCGGCGCCCTGGCCGCGTTCCGGCTGGTGCCGCTGCTCGGGATGGAATGGCGGATGATCAGCATGGCCCGGCGGGCCCGGGGCGTGGACGCCGGGCGCAACCCGCTGGCCCGGCTGCGGCTCTTCGGCTCGACGGCGTTCACGCTGCTGGTCGGGGCGATCCGGCGGGGCACCCGGTTGGCCACCGCGATGGACGCCCGCGGCTTCGACTCCGGCGTCCCGCGTACGTCGGCCCGGCGACAACACTTCACCGGGGCGGACACCGTCCTGGTCGTCGGGGCGGTGGTACTCGCCGCAGCCATCCTCGCGACCAGCGTGGTACTCGGCACGTACCGGCCGCTGATCGGCTGAGCCCGTGGCAGACCGCCGGCGAGCCGTCACGGCTCACCGGAACAACCAGTCGAGCGCGGCCAGCGACTTGTCGACGTAGCGGAGGTCGTCGGTCTCCAGCCCGTACGCGAGGTCCTCGATAACCGAACACCGGGCGTAGAAGACAGCGCGCTGCCGTAGCGCCGCGTCATCGGCATGGTAGCGGCACAGGGCCGCGTCCAGCGCGACCGGACCGAGGTCGCGGTAGAGCAGACCGAAGTCGTAGGCCGGGTCGACGAACGCCGCGTCGCCCCAGTCGATGACGCCGGTCACCGTGCCGTGCACGGGATCGACGAGCAGATGCTCGATGCCCAGGTCGTTGTGGGAGAAGACCAGGGGGTACCCGCCGGACGGCGGTGCGGTGGCCACGAACGCCTCGATGGCGGCACGGTGGATCTCCGGCACCCGCGCCGACACCGCCTCGTAGTGGTCGCCCGCCTCCGCCAGCCACTCTTCCGGCGGTGAGTCGTCCGGCACGGCCACCGCCGCGAGTCGTTCGGTGCCGGTCGTATGGAGCGCGGCGAGGAGTTCTCCGACCATGGCGCCGACCGACTCCCGATGCGCCGAGCGCCACGACGGCGAAAGCTCAAGCAGCGGACGACCACGCAGTTTCACGTAGGCCAGGCAGCCCAACTCGGGGACGGCGAACGCCGGCACCGGTACGGGCAGCGGGGAGACCCCGGCGACGGCGGTCAACAGCCGCGCCTCCCGCGCCACCTCGGCGGCGTCCTCGGCCCTCCTGACGAGCCGCACGACCAACTCGTCGTTGACCTCGTACGCGACGTTGTCGGCGCCCTCGCCCAGCAGGACGACCGTCCGGGGCACGTACCCGGGCAGATGCGCCGCCACCAGATCACGGATCTCGTCCATGTGGGACATCATCCCCAGGCTGTGCCAGACACCGGACGTCCGGTCCGGACCGTCATCCGACCTGGCTGACCCGGGGGGGGGGGGGGGGGCGCCCGCCCCCCCCCCCCCCGCCCGCGGGGCGGGGGGGGGGGGGGGGGGGGCCGGGGGGGGGGGGGGGTGGGGTGGGGGGGGGGGGGGGGGGGGGGGGGGGGGGGCCCCCCCCCCCCCCCCCCCCCCCCCACCGGGTGGAACAGGTCCGCGTCAGCTGCTCAGCGCGGTGATCGTCAGGGTGGCGCGGTAGCTACCCTTCTCGACCTCGGTCGGGAACTTCAGGTCCAGGTCGGCACCGAGCTTGGCGCCACCCCGGGGGTGACCCTGCGCGGCCGCGGCGAGCCCGCTCGCGACCGACAGGCCCTTGCCCTGGTCGTCGTAGGCCGACAGGACCGGGGCGCCCGCCTCGGCGCCGGCACCGGCGTCGAGCAGGTACGGCGTCCAGCCGAGGTAGGTGCTGGACAGGGTCCGGTCGCCGTCGGTGAAGTCGCCGACGCTGGCCGAGATCGACCACGGGGCGAGCGAGCGACGGCTGTCCGACACCAGGATCGGGTTGATCTTTCCGGCGGCCTCGAAGTACTCGCCGTTGTGCTCGGTCGCGGTGCCGAGGTCGACCAGGCCGTTGTAGCCGTCGATCGTCCAGCCGAACTCACCCGGCGCGGCGTTCGGCACGTTGACCTGGATGTCCTGGCCGTTGCCGTGGTACGGGTGCACGGTCACCTTGTCGACGACCGAGCCGATCGGCTGACCGTCGGGGGTGTTGACGCAGGAGAGGCCCTTCTCGACGGCCGCGTTCGGCGCCGCGCAGGTGCCGCTGCGCAGGTTCTCCAGGACCAGCTTGTCGGCCTTGACCTGCACCTTGACGTAGCTGCGGACGTGCTCCTGGTTCTGCACCGAGTTGTACCAGTACTTGCTCGGGTCCAGCGGGTCCGGACCGTTGCCGTGCGGCTTGCCGGCTTCGTCGGCCTTCGGCGGGCTGATGTCGTAGTACTTCGAGCCGGAGGCCGAGTTCGCCGTCACGTAGATGACGCCGCCCGGGCCGGGGAAGACCTCGGCCGCGCCGGGCTGCTCCGCCGGGTTCTCCTTCTCGCCGTTCTTGATCGAGTAGCTGCGGGAGTAGCTGTGGTCGTGCCCCTGCAGCACCAGGTCGACACCGAGGTCGGAGAAGGTGGTGGTGAAGTCCTTCCGCCGCTGCACGTTGTCCCCGTCGTCGGCGTGGCTGGCCGGCGAGTAGATGGAGTGGTGGTAGACCAGCACCTTCCACTTGGCCTCGGCGCCGTGCTTGTTGATCACGTCGGTGACGTACGCGACGTGCGCCGCGTCGCCGCCGGGCGAGCCGTTCGTCGGGTTGGCGTAGCTGTTGCTGTTCAGGTCGATGAACAGCACGTCCTTGTAGACGAACCAGTAGTCACCGCCGGACCGGGTCGCCGGGTCCCCGGCGTAGTACTGCGCCGAGCGGTCGGTGTTCGGCGTGAAGTGGTGCTGCTCGTAGGACTTGCCACCGACGTCGTGGTTGCCGATGGTGGCGACCAGCGGGTACTGGCGGAGCTGGTCGGGCGCCAGGAACGAGGTCCACTGGATCTCGTTGTTGGCGCTCTCGACGTGGTCACCGCCGGACACCAGCAGCTCGGCGTTCGGGTTGGCGCCGGTGGCGACCTTCAGGGTCTCCGCCCAACCGGCCTGGTCCTTCAGCGGGTCGCCGGAGGAACCGATCTGCGGGTCGCCGAAGAACAGGAAGTCGTAGTTGCCCTCGAAGTCCTGGGTCTTGAACGCGTACGCCGGGGACCAGTTGCCCTCGCCACCGACCCGGTAGGAGTACGCCGTGTTCTCCCGCAGGTTGGTGATGGTGGCGTGCCGGTTGAAACCGGTGGTGGAGGTGTTCGCCGCACCGACGGCGTCGAAGGTGACGGCGTCGGCCGGGAACTCGCCGTTGGCGACCGAGGCGGTCGGGGCGAGCTGGATCTTCTGCGCGGTGTCGGCCGAGGAGTACCAGGTCACGATGCGCTGGGACTCGTCGGCACCCACGCCGAGAATGATGCCGCTGTACGTGGCGGGCTCGGCGGCGCTCGCGGTGGCCGACAGGCCACTACCGAAGGCCAGGGCCAGGCCCAGGAATCCCGCGCTGGCTCCGACGGCCATACGGCGCCGCGCGAGCCCGGGAGTCCGCATTGAGTCACTCAATGCCATCGACTTTGTTCCCTCTTCCGATAAAGAGATATGGAAAAGCTTTCCCATAATGCGGAGAAGCGTTCTCAACCTTTCGCCGCACAGTGAACCCGCCATGAACGCGATCTTGCGGCTGGTTGCACTTCACGAAATCCTGCGGCGTTCTCAGAGCCCGGACAGGCGCTGTACGAACCAGACCAACCCCATAACGGACACGCCTGCGGAAACGGCGCCGGTGGCCCAGGTGCCGAGTTTCGGCGAACGACGGCGCAATACGAACAGCAGCGGGAAGACAACCGCGATGATGGCCAACTGAACGGTTTCGATACCGACGTTGAACACCAGCAGGGACCAGAGCAGGGTCCACGACCACGCCTCGTCGATCCCCAGCGCGCCCGCGAAACCCAGCCCGTGCACGAGGCCGAAACAGAACACCACGCCGAGGCGGATCCAGCCGGCCCGGTCGAGACTGAGATGGCCACGCCCCACCGGTTCAAGGTCGGCGGCGTGGTCGCCACGCCGCCAGACCCGCCACAGGTGCCAGCCGGCGACCACGGCGATCGACAGCGCGATGACCGGCTCCACGACGCTCCCGGGCACGTCGACCAGGCCGAGAGCGGCGAGCATGAAGGTCACCGAGTGGGCGAGGGTGAAGCTCGTGGCGGCGAGCACGATCTCCCGGAGCCGCCGGGAGCCGGCGATCAGCGCCAGCAGGAAGAGAATGTGGTCGATCCCGGTCAGCAGGTGCTCGGCACCCAGCCGGAAGAACTCCCAGAACCGCTCGTACCAGGCCTGGGCGGTGGAGAAGGACGGGTGGGCGGCGTCGATCGCGGCACTGCCCGAGTGACCGTCGAGCTCGTAGGTGACGATCGTCTTGGTGCCCTTGACGTAACCCTCGGCGTCGGGGAACAGCCCGCCGCGCACCTCGTGCCGGTCGCCCCCACCCGGGCAGGCCCAGTCGAGCAGCAGGTCGGCGTAGGGCACGCCCTCCCGCTGGCCGACGGTGAAGTCGCCGACCCGGGTCGGCGTGCACGTCCGGTCGGCCGAGCTGACCGAGAAACGCTCGGTGACGTACCGGACCGCCGTCTGCGCGTGGGTGTTGAGCGCCCTGGCCTGTCCGTCGGCGTCACCGGCGTCGAACGCGGCGGTGCCGGCGCGGAACAGCGGATCGTCGTCCTCGAAGTCGGCGGCGGACACGACAAAGAGGTCGTATTCGAGTTCCAACTTCGTACGAATGTGATCCTCGTCGCCTGCCGTCACATCGACATAAACCGTCGACGTGAAGCCGTGGGCATGGGCCGGCGCGGCAGTCAGAAAAGCGATCACCGCGGCGGCGATCCCGACGACGAGGACGATAATGGCACGACGGACGCGCGGTAACATTGCGGCTCCTTCAGGTTAGCCAGTGCACGTTGCACGCCACGGGTGAACACCAGCCCGACCATCGGAGAACCGCTGGAGAACAAACCGCCGGAACGGCGCCCGGCGTACGGGATCGAACCCGGACTGGGATAGGAATGCGGATAGCCACGCGGACTTTCCCGCCACCATCCGAGAGGACGATCACCTTGCGCGCCCCGCTTCGGGCCCTCGCCGTACTGGCGGCGGCCGCCGTGCTGGTCACCGGATGCGGCTCCGGCGACGACTGGTCCCAGCCGCACGCCAAGCCCAGCCCCGTCGGCACGCTCGGCCCGGGATTCGTCGACTCCGCCGCCAGGCCCACCCCGGAGGGGACGGTCACCCCCCGACCCGGCTCGTGGAGCGGGGTCCACCCGTCGAAGGACTACCGGGTGGTGCTGCTGACCACGGGTGACGACAGCCCGACGAAGGCACTCGTGACGGCGGTCCGGGACTGGGCCGAGGACGAGGAGGTCGACCTCCGGACGGTGGTCGCCAAGGACGCCCAGGACCTGGTACCCAGCATCGTCAGGGCCATCGGGATGGGCCCGGACCTCATCGTCAGCGCGGGCAACGACCTCGTCGACCCGCTCGCGCTGGTCACCGCGAGCCACCTGTCACAGCAGTTCCTCGTGGTGGGCGCCGAACTGGCCGAGCCGACACACAACGTCACCGCGGTCGACTGGTCCGGCGCGTCGTTCCGGGGCGAGGGGCTCGGCGCGTCCTCGACGTACGACGCCGGTTCGTTCACCGCCGAGCGTTGTGCGGCCGCGATCAGGGCGGGTGTCGCGGCCGTGCTCAACGACCTGACCGGAATCGTGGTCTGGCTCGACTGAGCCGGTCAAGCGCCCCAGTCCACCCCACCGGTACGACCGGACGGCTGACGGCGGTCGGACGCCTCGCGGTGGGTCGGATGGTCCGGACAGCCGTGGACGCCGCCGGTGTGGGAACCGGTTCGGCACAGATCCCGGGTTCCGTCGGGTGACGGCGGCTCAGAACCCGGTCAGCAGTTCCCGGGTCAACTCACGCAGCCGCTGCCGGTAGCCGGGGTCATAGGCCTCCCCGGCGGCCCGCGCCTCCCGGTCGCTGTCGAAGTAGCGACCGGTCACACCGGCGAGGTCCGCCCCGTCCACCAGCCGCCGGGTGGCGGACACCCCCTTCTCCAGGCTGTCGACGACCTCCACCCCGGCCCGCGCCGACATGCCCGTCGGCATGTACGAGGCCGGATGGACACTGTTCACGCTGACCCCGCTGTCCGCCAGCTCGGCGGCCAGGTCCATGGTGTGGCAGATCAGAGCCAGCTTCGACCGGCAGTACGCGGCCACGTCGGTGTAGTCGTGTGCCAACTGCGGATCGTCGAAGTCGATCGGCTGCTGGCCGATGGAGGCGACGTTCACCACCCGGGCCGGCCGCCCCCGACGCAGCAGCGGCAGCAGTTCTCGGGTGAGCAGGACCGGGGCGAGATAGTTGACCGCGAGCCGCAGCTCGTACCCGTCGGCGGAGAGCTGACGCGTACCGCCGTCCACGTGGAAGCCGACGCCCGCGTTGTTGACCAGGACGTCCAGCCGGTCGTGGGCCTGCCCGACCCGCGTGGCGAGACGCTTCACCTCGTGCAGCGCGGAGAGGTCGGCCCGCAGTGCGGTACCGCCGGTGGCCTCGGCGACCTCCGCGAGCCGGTCGGCGTCGCGGCCGTGCAGCAGCAACCGGTGCCGGCCGGTCGCCGCCAGGTCCTCGGCGAGAGCACGGCCGAGCCCGTCGGAGGCTCCGGTGATCAGGATCAGTGGCATGGTCGTCCTTCCGGTGAGGTGCGCCGCGGTCGCGGCGCAACGGTGTGCCGGGGTGGCGTCGGTCGCGCACCCCGGACGACGGCGGGTCAGCCGCGCCCGTGGCGGTCTGCCGAGGTGGCGGAGGCCGAGGCGCGGTACGTCAGCCCCGCTCATGGCGGTGGCTGGGGGAGCCGGCGGGTCAGCCCCGCTCGTGGCGGGAGCTGCCGGCGGCCGGGTGGGTTCGACGGGCGGGTCAGCCGTCTCCGGTCGGAGTCGGTGCCGCCCGTCGGCCGAGCAGGGCGACGCAGGCCACCACCGCGAAGGCGGCGGCGGCGAGGGAGAAGGCGAGGGTGAACCGGCTCTGCGCGGGTAGCGCGGGCTGCGCCGCACCCGGGCGGCCCACCGCGCCGGTGGCCAGCAGCGCACCCAGCAGAGCGCTCGCCACCGAACTGCCGACCGAGCGGAAGACCGAGTTGACGCCGTTGGCCACCCCGGTCTGCGCCCGGGGCACGGCGTCGAGCAGGACCGCCGGCAGCGTGGCGAAACCGAAGCTGATCGCGACACCGACCAGCACCCCGCCGGCGAGCACCCCGGCGGGCCGGTCGTGCACCACGGCCAGCAGGCCGAAGCCGGTCACCCCGGAGACGCTCCCGGCGGCCAGCGCCCGGCGGGCCCCGAACCGGTGGGTCAGCGTACCGGCGAGCCGGGCGGCGAGCAGCGAGGCCAGGGCCGGGGGCAGCAGGTAGCCGATCGCCGCCTGCGAGACACTGGCCCCGAGCCCGTACCCGGCGGGGGCGGCTGGTAGCTGGACCACCGTCGACACCCCGATGAACTGCATGAACATGGCGAACCCGAGCAGGAAGCCGGCGAGGTTGACCGCCGCCACCACGGGTCGGGCGAAGACCCCCAGTTGCACCAGCGGGTCCGGTCGACGACGTTCGACGCGTACCCAGACACCGCCCAGTACCAGGGCCCCGGTGAGGCAGCCGACGGTCGGCACCGACGTCCATCCCCAGTCGGCGCCCCGGGACAGCGGCAACAGGAGCAGGGTGAGCGACGCGGCCAGCAGCACGGCGCCGAGCCAGTCCGTACGCCCCGCGCCCGTCCCGGCGGCACCGGGCACGACCAGGGCGGTGGCCAGGAGCGCGAGTCCGGACACCCCGGCCGCCAGCCAGAAGACCAGGTGGTAGTCGGCCGTGGATGCCCCGCTGAGCAACCCCGCGCTGACCAGCGCCACGGCGTTGCCGAGGGCCAGCGCACCGCTGATCGTCCCCATCGCCCCGGGCATCCGTGCGGTGGGCAGCTGGTTCCGCAGCACCGACTGGGCGAGTGGGAAGAGCGCGGTCGAGACGCCCTGCAGTGCCCGGGCGACGATCAGCCACGCCAGCGTGCGGGTGGTGGCGGCGAGGACAGACCCGGCGAGGGTGAGGGCGAGCACGCCGAGGAAGACCCGGCGGCTGCCGTACTGGTCGCCGAGCCGGCCGGCGAGTGGCGTACAGACCGCCGCCGCGAGCAGGGTGGCGGTGGTGAGCCAGGTGGCATCGGCGGTGGAGGCGTGCAGGTCCTGTCGGATGACGCCCAGGATCGGCACGACGAGGGTCTGCATCATCGACACGATGACCGCGCCGAGCCCGAGGACCGCGACCAGGACGGGGATCGGAGACCGGATGCTGAGACTTGGTTGGGTTGCCATGGGAAGGTCGAACTTTCGCGGTGTTGAGGGGTGCGGTGCGACGCCGGGCGAGGCGCGACCGTCGGCGTCGACAGCAGCCGGGTGGGGCGCGACCGCCGGGCACGACGGCGGAACGGACAGTGGTCCGCCCCGGGGGCGCGGGACGCGGTGCCGGACCGCGTCCCGCGTACTCCGGAATCAGGCGCCCGTGCCGAGCCGCTCCACCAGGGTGGCGGCGAGCCGGGCGGAGGAGGCAGGGTTCTGCCCCGTGATCAGGTTGCGGTCGGTCACCACGTGCGGCGCCCACGCGTCACCCTCGCTGAACCGCACGCCGAGCGCGACCAGCCGGTCCTGCAGCAGCCACCTGGCCCGGTCGGCGAGCCCGGTCTGGGTCTCCTCGTTCCGGGTGAAACCGGTGACCTGGTACCCGTGCAGCGGTGACACCCGGTCCGGCGTCTCGGTCGCCAGCAGGGCCGCCACGCCGTGGCAGACCAGCGCCAGGGGCCTGCCGGAGTCCAGGGTCTCGGTGATCACCCGGGCCGACTCGGCGTCCCCGGACAGGTCCTCCATCGGACCGTGGCCGCCCGGGTAGAAGACCGCCGCGTAGTCGGCGGGGTCGACGTCGGCCAGGCGGATCGGTCGGCGCAGCACCTCCGCCTCGTCGAGCAGCGCGACGACCGCGTCCGCGCCCTGCTGACCGCCGTTGAGGTGGGGGGCCAGGCTGGCCTGGTCGACCGTCGGGACCACACCACCCGGGGTGGCGACGACCACCTCGTAGCCGGCTGCGGTGAGTGCCCGGTACGGGGCGGCGAACTCCTCGCCCCAGTAGCCGGTGGGATGCCGTTCACCGTCGGCCAGCGTCCAGTGGTCCGCGCCGGTCATCACAAACAGGATCTTCGCCATGTTGTCCACTCCGTCGGTTGTTTCCGGCCGATACCGGCCGAAGGGCTGGTCACCGGCGGCAGCACGCCGGTTGACGGTCTCGACGGTAGGTCGGCCTGCCCTCAGCAAACCAATAGGATTACTGGTGTGGACCCAAGGAATTCCGATGGCTCGGCGGCCGGGCGGCCACTCGATCTCACCCAGCTCCGGACCTTTCTCGCGGTGTACCGGGCCGGCTCGCTCACCGAGGCCGCGCGCCGCCTCGGACTGGCCCAGCCGACCGTGACCGGCCAGATCCGCGCGCTCGAACAGCAACTCGACCACCAGCTGTTCGAACGGCTGCCGCGCGGCGTGGCGCCCACCGCCGTCGCCAACGACCTGGCCGCCCGGATCTCGGCACCCATGGACCAACTCGCCCTCGTCGCCGAACGCGACGCCACGGCCCCCGCCAAACCAGTACACCTGGGCGGGCCCGCCGAGCTGCTGGCCGTCCGGGTACTGCCGGCCCTCGCGCCGCTCGTCGCGCATGGCGTACGACTACGGGTCAGCACCGGACTCGCCGAGGAACTGCTCGACGGCCTGCGCGCCCGGCGTTTCGACCTCGTCCTGTCCGCCGTACGCCCGCGCGGGCGCTCGGTCGTCGCCACACCGCTGATGGACGAGGAGTTCGTCCTGGTGTCCGCGCCGACCTGGAGTGTCCGGATCGGCCCCCTAAGCGCGGACGACTCGACGCCCCTGGAGGGCGTACCGCTGATCACCTATGCCGAGGACCTGCCGATCCTCCGCCGCTACTGGCGGCACGTCTTCCGCCACCGACTGACCGGCGTGGCCGCCCTGGTGGTCCCCGATCTGCGCGGTGTGCTGGCCGCCGCCGTGGCGGGCGCGGGTGTCACCGTCCTGCCGCGCTACCTGTGCGCCGACGAACTGCGCACCGGGGCCCTGGTCCCGCTCCTCGAACCCGAGGAGCCGCCGATCAACACCGGCTTCATCGCCGAGCGCGTGAACTCCGTACTCAGTCCGGAGGCGACCCGGGTTCGCGACACCATCCTCCGGACCGCCCGCTCCTGGTGACCACCGCCCGGTGGTGACCCGCCGCTGGCCGTCGCCGCGGTCCTGAGCCGGCCGGACACCCGCGCACCCTGGTGGACGACACCCCCGGTGGGATCGCCAGGGGCGACATGGTCCGGAAGATCTCCGGAACTTTCGGAGCCGGTGACGCGGATCCCGATCCTTCTACCAGAGCTCCGGCAGGTCGACCCCGTACCTGACCCCACCCGCCGTAACTACTGGCCAGGCCGGATGTCTCCGACGCCGAAATCCGTGGCCCGGGGCAGGTTTCCACAACGTTTCCGATAGTTGTTGACAAGGCAACGACGCGGGGCCAATACTGACGCCATCGACGGGCCTCAATCGCCGCCGATGCCACCCACCGCGACCTACTCCTCCGGTCGTCGTGCAGTACGACCGGCCCCACCACCACCGCGCGACATGTGCACCGACCCCGGTGGCCGTCCCCCGGCCGCCGAAAGCTCACCCGTCGGGTCGTGCCGCGCTGCTGGCCCCGGCCAGCCCTCACGAGGAGGAAGCAAGTACATGAACGCACCCCCCGTCCAGTCCAGGGGCCGCAGACGCGGCGGACGCCTCAGGATGCTCATCGGCAGTGCCTGCGCCATCGCGTTGGTCACCGCCGGAATGACCGCACTCGTGTCCAGCCCCGCCCAGGCCGAGGCGGACCGGCAGGTCTGCTCGAGCACGGAAGGCACGCACAACGGGTTCTTCTTCTCGTTCTGGAAGGACAGCGGCGACGCCTGCGTAGTGTTGCGCGAGAACGGCCGGTACTCCAGCTCGTGGAGCAGGAGCACCAACAACTGGGTCGGCGGCAAGGGCTGGAACCCCGGAACCCGCCGGACGATCACCTACTCGGGCACCTACAACCCGGGCAACAACAACACCTACCTCGCCCTGTACGGCTGGACGCGGAACCCGCTCATCGAGTACTACATCGTCGAGAACTTCGGCAGCTACAACCCGAGCAGCGGCGCCACCCGGATGGGTACCGTCACCACCGACGGCGGCACCTACGACATCCTCCGCAGCCAGCGGGTGAACCAGCCGTCGATCGACGGCACCGCCACGTTCTACCAGTACTGGTCTGTCCGCCAGCAGAAGCGGAGCAGCGGCACCATCACCACCGCCAACCACTTCGACGCCTGGGCCCGCGCCGGTCTGAACCTCGGCAACCACTACTACCAGATCATGGCCACCGAGGGCTACCAGAGCCAGGGAAGCTCCGACATCACCGTCCGGGAGGGCGGCGGTGGCGGTGGCAACCCCAACCCGAACCCCACGACCACGCCGCCCGGTGGTGGCGGTGGTAGCTGCTCGGTCAGCGTGAGCCGCGCCGAGGAATGGTCCGACCGGTTCAACACGACCTTCTCGGTCAGCGGTGCCAGCAACTGGGTCGTCACCATCCGCACCAACGGCGGCCAGAGCCTGCAGAGCAGCTGGAACGCGTCGGTCAGCGGCAGCAGCGGCACGCTCACCGCGCGTCCGAACGGCAACGGCAACAACTTCGGCATCACGCTCTACAAGAACGGCAACAACACGACACCAACCGCGTCCTGCGGAACCGGCTGACCTGAGCGCGGGTGGGGTGTCGACGCGGTCGGCCCCCACCCGCGCCGGGCACCCCCGGACCACGGTCATCCGGCGGAACCCCCCTCACGGGACTTCGGGTTCTGCCGGATGACCTTTGTGTGCCGGGGCCGGCACCCACCCGCCACCGGTTCCGACAGCACCCGCACCGGTCGCCGTGGCGCCACGCTGCCGGCCCGTCCCGCCGGTCACCGGCCTCGTGTCGGACCCGACACCGTCGGACGAACCGTCCGGGATCGGCTCGCCCGCCGTACGATGTCCGGTAGTGCTGGTTCGCCCCGGCAGCCAGTCGGGGCGTCGTAAGAGGGAACCCGGTGTGAGTCCGGGACTGCCCCGCAGCGGTGAGTGGGAACGACCGCCGTCATCGAGCACTGGACCCATCCGGGGTCTGGGAAGCGACGGCCAGTAGGAGACCGGTTGTCCGGTCGCGCCCACAAGTCCGAAGACCTGCCCGCACCGCGTACACCGACGGTGTGCGCCGCCGACGGCCTCTCGGGAGGGCCAGGGGCGGAAGCGCGGTCGTGCCGTGCCCTTCCCCCGTGCCCTCGCCAGCTGTCGTCGGGCACTTCGAGGGAAGGACCCTTTGTGACCACCGGATTCGGGCAGAGCACCGTGCTCGGCTACCCGCGCATCGGCGGGAACCGCGAACTCAAGAAAGCCGTCGAGGCGTACTGGGCGGGCAGCATCGACGCCGCCGCGCTGGAGCGCACCGCGGCCGGGCTGCGCGCCGAGGTCTGGCAGACGCTGCGTGACGCGCGCCTGGACGCGATCCCGTCGAACACCTTCTCCTACTACGACCACATGCTCGACACCGCCGTGGCGGTCGGTGCGGTCCCGACCCGCTTCACCCGGCTCGGCCTGAGCGAACTGGACACCTACTTCGCGATGGCGCGCGGCGTGGACACCGAGCCGGCCCTGGAGCTGACGAAGTGGTTCGACACCAACTACCACTACCTCGTCCCGGAGATCGGCCCGGACACCGTCTTCGCGGCCAACCCCGCCAAGGCGCTGGCGGAGTACGCCGAAGCCCGCGACCTCGGTGTGCGTACGCGCCCCGTGCTGGTCGGGCCGGCCACGTTCCTGTTGCTCGCCAAGTCCCCGGCGTCGAGTGGTGAACCGTTCGACCGGCTGGACGACCTGGTCGAGACGTACGCCGAGATCCTGCGGGCGCTGGCCGACGCCGGCGTCGAGTGGGTGCAACTGGACGAGCCCGGTTACGTCGCCGACCGCGACCCGACCCGGATCACCGCGCTACGCGACGCCTACACCCGACTCTGCGCCGTGGAACGCCGGCCGAAGATCTTCGTGGCCAGCTACTTCGGCGAACTCGGCGACGCACTGCCCGCCCTGCTCGACACACCGGTCGAAGCACTCGGCCTGGACCTGGTGGCCGGCGGCCCCGGCAACCTGACCCGGCTCGCCGGCGCCGGCCCACTGAGGGGCAGGACGATCGTCGCCGGACTGGTCGACGGGCGCAACGTCTGGCGTACCGACCTGCGCACCGCGACCGCGTCCGGCGCGGTCGTGACCGGGCTCGCCGACCACGTCGCCGTCTCGACGTCGTGCTCACTGCTGCACGTGCCGGTGGACCTGTCCAGCGAGACGAGCCTCGACCCCGACCTGCGTCAGCGGCTCGCGTTCGCCCGACAGAAGGTCGACGAGGTCGTACTGCTCAGCCGCGCCCTGCGCGACGGCGCCGCCCGACTGCCCGAGCCGCTGCCGGCAGCCCCGGCCGGATGGCGCGACACCACGGTACGGTCCCGGTTGGCCACGCTGACCCCGGCCGACCGGCGACGCGGGCCCTACCCGGAGCGGTCCGCCGCCCAGCGGGCCCGGCTCGACCTGCCACCACTGCCGACCACCACCATCGGCTCGTTCCCGCAGACCGACGAACTGCGCAGGGCCCGGGCCGACCATCGGGCCGGCCGACTCGACGACGCCGGTTACCGCCAGCGGATGCGTACCGAGATCGAGCACGTCATCCGGTTGCAGGAGCGGCTGGGCCTGGACGTGCTGGTGCACGGCGAGCCGGAACGCAACGACATGGTCCAGTACTTCGGCGAGCAGTTGGCCGGGTTCGCCGCCACCGGGCACGGCTGGGTGCAGTCCTACGGCTCGCGCTGTGTCCGCCCGCCGATCATCTACGCCGACGTCGCCCGTCGGGCCCCGATGACGGTCGAGTGGTCCCGCTACGCCCAGTCGCTGACCGACCAGCCGGTCAAGGGCATGCTCACCGGCCCGGTCACCATCCTGGCCTGGTCGTTCGTCCGTACCGACCAGCCACTCGCCGACACCGCCGACCAGGTCGCCCTTGCCCTGCGCGACGAGTGTCAGGACCTTGAGCGGGCCGGGATCCGGGTCATCCAGGTCGACGAGCCCGCGCTGCGGGAGACGCTGCCACTGCGCGCGGCGGACCAGAAGGCGTACCTCGACTGGGCCGTCGGCGCGTTCCGGCTGGCGACCAGCGGTGTCGCCGACGACACCCAGATCCACACCCATCTCTGCTACAGCGAGTTCGGCGAGGTGATCACCGCCATCGACGCCCTGGACGCGGACGTCACCAGCATCGAGGCGTCCCGGTCGAAGATGGAGGTGCTCGACGACCTCGCGGAGATCGGCTACGGCCGCGGCGTCGGTCCGGGCGTGTGGGACATCCACTCGCCACGGGTGCCGTCGCACGACGAGGTCGTCGAGGCACTGCGCCGGGCGGTCGCGGCCGTGCCCGCGCAGCGGCTGTGGGTCAACCCCGACTGCGGCCTCAAGACCCGCGGCTACCCCGAGGTCGAGGCGTCACTGCGGCACCTCGTCGCCGCCGCGGCCGAGGTACGCGGCGGCTGAACCCGGCCGGGGTGGGACATCGCCTCGCGGTGTGCCACCCCGGTACCGCTCCTGGACCGCGCCACCAACCCCGGTGCAGGTGCACCCGCCCGAGACCAGACATGTCGGGCCGAACAAGCGTACGATGGGGTCATTCCGGAAGCGATGACATCCCAGCCTTGAGGTGCCCGCCATACCGGCCCCACCCCCAGAGGGGGTTGCCATGTCCGACGACCTGCACCACATCGGAAGCACGTCGACCGACCCGGGCACCACGGCACCAGCACGGCCTCCGGGCGCCCCGCCGTCGCCGACCACCCGGCTGCCGCACACCCGTACCGGCGCCGCCTGGGTCGGGATCTGCGTCGCCGCGCTCATCTGCGTGGTGCTCATCGTCTTCATGCTGCAGAACACGCAGAGTGTCGAGGTCACCTTCCTGTGGATGCACGGGACCCTGCCGACGGCCCTGGCCATGCTGATCGCCGGTGTCGGCGCCGCGATCCTGACCATGGTGGTCGGTGCCGCCCGCATCACCCAACTGCGCCGCCTGTCCCGTCGGCAGCACCACTGACCCGCACCCTGCGCACAGCCGACGCCCTGCTCCACCTCCTTCCCACCGCAGCCCTCGCCGCGTCTTCTCGCGGCGACGGGCGTGAAGGGCCTGCCATGACACAGACAATCCCCGCGAGCCGCGCCCCGACGCACTCGCCGACGCCACCGTCCACTCCCCGACTGCGGATGGAGCCGACCGGCTCCCGCCGAACCCTGCTGGACGGTGGCTGGTGGCCCCGCTCGACCGACCCGGTGGCGGAGTTGCCGGGGCTCGTCCTGGCCATCGACAGGCTCCGGGGACCGGTGACCCGGCTCGTCCTCGCCGCCGACGGATGGGACAGCCGTCCCCGCCGTCTGGGGGTGGCCGGCCGGGTCCTACGGCTCGGCTACTTCACCAGCCAGCCCGTCAGCCTGCTCACCGCCCTGTGCGACAACGGCGACCGCGTCGACCTGCTGGTCGTCGCGCCGGACACCGCGAGCAACATCGCCGACGCGGCGATGGTCCTCGCCGCCATAGCCAGCAACCGGATCGGTCCCCGACACATCCTCCGCACCGTGACCACAGCCAGCACCGGCGAGGTCGACGACTCCGCCCCGGAGGCCGTCTGGGAGGACGAAGGCGGCCGGTCCGGCCGCCGCGTGGTGGGCTAGTGGGCCGGGTGGACAGGCCGGTGACCAGCGCGGTCGCCGGGGCGTGGATCGCACCCGCCCTTCGCGGGTGTCAACCGAATGGGATGCGCCCCTCGTGGGGCGGGTACGTCATCACAGGTCGGTCCGAACAGTGCTGGACGCCAGCACGACGAGTGGAGGACGACACAGATGGCCAAGTTGATCGCATTCGGTGAGGACGCCCGTCGTGGTCTCGAACGTGGGATGAACATCCTCGCCGACACGGTGAAGGTGACGCTGGGCCCGAAGGGCCGCAACGTCGTACTGGGCAGCGACTGGGGTGCACCGACCATCACCAACGACGGGGTCAGCATCGCCAGGGAGATCAGGCTCGACGATCCGTACGAGAAGCTCGGCGCCGAACTGGTCAAAGAGGTCGCCAAGAAGACCGACGACGTCGCCGGCGACGGCACCACGACGGCCACCGTCCTGGCCCAGGCCCTGGTACGCGAAGGGCTGCGCAACGTCGCCGCCGGCGCGAACCCGGTCTCGCTCAAGCGCGGCATCGAGCAGGCCGTCAGCGCGGTGACCGAGGCACTCCGTCACCAGGCCCAGGATGTCGAGACCAGGGCACAGATCGCGGCCACCGCGTCCATCTCCGCCAACGACCCCGGCGTCGGCGAGATCATCGCCGAAGCGATGGACAGGGTCGGCAAGGAAGGCGTCATCACCGTCGAGGAGAGCAACGGCTTCGGCCTGGAGCTTGAACTCACCGAGGGCATGCGCGTCGACAAGGGCTACCTCTCGCCCTACTTCATCACGGACAGTGAGCGGATGGAGAGTGTGCTCGACGACCCCTACCTCCTCATCGTCGAGAACAGGATCTCGAGTCTGCTCAGCCTGCTCCCTGTCCTGGAGAAGGTGCAGCAGGCGGGTAGGCCGCTGGTCATCATCGCCGAGGACGTCGAGGGTGACGCCCTCGCCACCCTGGTCGTCAACAAGGCGCGGGGTACCTTCGCCTCGCTGGCCGTCAAGGCGCCGGGTTTCGGTGAACGTCGCGCGGCGATGCTGACCGACCTCGCCGTCCTGACCAACGGTCAGGTCGTCAGCGACACCGTGGGCCTCACCCTGGAATCGGTCACCCTCGACATGCTGGGCCGGGCCCGCAGGGTGATCGCCACCCTGGACGGGACCACGATCGTCGACGGCGCCGGTGACCCGGACCAGATCGCCGGCCGGGTCGCCCAGCTCCGCGCCGAGATCCAGCACAGCGAGTCGGACCACGACCGGGAGAGGCTGCAGGAACGACTGGCCAAGCTGGCCGGCGGTATCGCCGTGATCAAGGTCGGTGCGGCCACCGAGGTGGAACTCAAGGAGCGCAAGCACCGCATCGAGGACGCCGTCCGCAACGCCAGGGCCGCCATCGAGGAGGGTCTGCTCCCCGGCGGCGGGGTGGCCCTGGCCAATGCCGCCGTGACGGCGTTCGACAAGCTCGACCTGGTCGGCGACGAGGCCACCGGCGCCAACATCGTGCGGGTCGCGTTGACCGCCCCGCTCAGGCAGATCGCCGACAACGCCGGTCTTGAGGGTGCCGTGGTGGCCGAGAGGGTCGGTTCACTTCCGCCTGGCCACGGCCTCGACGCCGCCACCGGTGCGTACGTCGACATGCTCGGAGCGGGGATCGTCGAGCCGGCCAAGGTGACCCGCTCCGCGCTGCAGAACGCCGCGTCGATCGCCGCCCTGTTCCTGACCACCGAGGTGCTCGTCGTCGACAAGCCGTAGACGCCCCCGGCACCGGAGGCGTCGGGCGGCCCGGTCGCAGCCGGGGTCCGGCCGGTGCGACGGTGTGCCAGACCCGACGATCATCGTTGACCGACGGGTCTGGCCAAGCGGCGACCGGGCTCGCCCATCGCCGTTGACCGACAGGTCCGGTCAACGGCAAAGGGCGAGCGGCACGGTCGACGAGGCGGGTGTCCAGGTCCGTGGTGGACCACTGACCTGGACACCCTTCACCCGGCGCTGTGGCCGGGCACCGGAGCTGGTCGCGTCCTGCCGCGCCGGAGCACGTGAACGCGGCGGTCATGCTCACCTTCGCCGAGGTCCGACGACGTGGCCTCGGCGCGTCCGGCGGGCCGGATGAACCGTTCGCCGAGTGCCGTCAGCAGGGCGACGACACCGAGCAGGGTGCCGATCAGCACCGTGCTGCGCACGCCGTGGCTCGGCAGGGCAAGACCGCCGACGAAGGCACCACCGGTGATGCCGACGTTGACCGCGGCGGAGACCGTGGCGGCGGCGAGGTCGGAGCGCCCGGGCGCCACCTGCAGCACGAGGCCACCGAGTGCCGCGGTGAACGCGGCGAAGGCCAGTCCGGCCAGGGCGATCAGACCGACGGCCACGACCGGTTGTCGGCCGAACGCGTACAGCCCGAGCAGCGCCACCGTCTGCAACGCGACGGTCGCGACCAGAGCGGGCCACGGGCCGCGGTCCACCGCCGTTCCGATGGCGAGGATGCCGAGCACGCTGGCGAGGCCGCGTACCAACAGGACGGCCCCGACCGACGAGGCGGAGAATCCGCTGACCTCGGTGACGAAGAGGGCGACGTAGGTGTAGGCGGCGATGGCGCCAGCGGTCGCCAGGACGGCCACCGCCACCAGCAGCCAGAAGCGGCGGACGTCGGGCGTGGCGCCCCGGGCGGCATGTCCCTCCTCGGGCCGGGTCGAAGGCAGCAGCGAGGCCACCACGACGAGCACGATCGCGCCGAGCCCGGCCACCGCCAGGAATGACACCCGCCAACCGGCGCGCTCGCCCAGCCAGGTGCCCGCGGGTACGCCCAGGGCCAACGCGACGGTGCCGCCGGCGAACACGACCGCGACCACCCTTCCGCGTAGTCCGGGTCGGAACAGCTCCGCGGCGGCCGGCACCACGACCGCCCAGAACAGCGCATGGGTCGCGGCGGTCGCCATCCTGGCCGCCAGCATCAGCGGGAACGTGTTCGCGAACACCGTGATCGCGGTGCTGACGACAAAACCGGCCAGCAGCGCCGACAGCAACCGTCGGCGAGGAACCCTCCGGACCAGCGCCGTCAACGGGACCGAGGCGACCATCACCACCGCTCCGTACACGGTGACGAGCATGCCCACTTGCGACGGTGCGACGGCCAGGTCGCCGGCCATCGGGAGGAGCAGCCCGATCGGCAGCGCCTCGGCGGTGGTGTAGAGGAACGTCCCGCCGGACAACCCGATCAGCGCCCCGACTGCCCGGCTACGCCCCATCTGCCCTCCCATCGTTACCCCCTAAACGAGTTATGATGGGAACACGCTAGCGACACCCCGGACACGGGTCAACTGGTAAAGTTGGTTTCGATGGAAACAGTCGAGGACGTGACACGGATGCGCCTGGTGGGCGGCAACCTCGCCCTGGACTTCGTCAACACCCGCAGTGGTCCACCCGACGGCACCCCCGACGACGACGTGCTCACCGGCTACCCCGAGTTGATCGCCTGGGGCGTCTACGCGGGCGCCCTCACCGAGGCAGAGGCGACAGCACTGCGCCGACTGTCCCGCGACGACCCGGGCGGCGCCCGGCACGCCCTCAGGCGATCACTGCGTACCCGGGACGATCTCGACGACGTGTTCCGGGCACTGGCCACCGGTGGGAGCCCGGGCACGTCCGCACTGGCCCGGCTGCGCGACGACGAAGCGGACGCGCTCGGCCACGCACAGCTCGACCGGGCAGACACGTTCGTGTGGACCTGGCGGGACGACCACACGCTCGCCCGCCCGCTGCGGCCGGTGGTGCACGCGGCGGTTCAGCTGCTCACCACGGGCGCACTGGACCGGATCAAAGGATGCGGCGGCTGCCGCTTCCTCTTCAACGACGAGAGCAAGAACCGCAGTCGCCGCTGGTGCAGCATGGACGACTGCGGAACCACGGAGAAGATCCGGCGCTACGTCGCCGCGCGACGTACGCGTGCGACGCGGTGAGCGCCGGCGGGTTGGCACGTCGCGGGCTGCGTGCGACCAGGTGGTCGTCGCGTCGAGGGCCGGACGCGACCAGGTGGCACCACAGGGTGAAGACGGACAACGCCGACGGGGACAACCGGCCGGGCGACAGGAAGCCGCGACGGCGCCGGTGGCTGAGGCGGACGGTCGCCGGGCTCGTCGTCACGCTGGTCGCCGCCGTCGTCGGACTCGTCGTGGCGTACCCGGTCGTCGCCGCGGCGGCCTGCCCCGGCTGCTACGGACTGCGGAAGGCCGGCCCGGGCGTGTACGTCGACGGCGACGCGACACCGGAACAGCGGCGTCAGATGGTGGACATGGTCGCGGCGGCGCGTCAGCGGGTCCGCGACTTCTACCGCGACATCCGCAGCGACCCACGGGTCCTGGTCTGCCTCAGCGCCGACTGCTATCGGCACATCGGCGGTGGCGGCGAGAAGGGCCGGGCGCTACTCGACCGCGTCCTGCTGCTGTCCCCGGACGGCGCCAACGTGGTGATCGCCAGCCACGAGCTGGCGCACACCGAGCTGTACCGACGGCTCGGCTCCCGGTACGCGCAGGTGCCAAGGTGGTTCAACGAGGGACTCGCGGTGCTGATCTCCGACGACGCGCGGTATCTCACCGCGAGGCCGGCCGCCGAACGCTGCCCGATCGACCATCCCGAGGCGCTGGCGGCGACACGCGCCACGACGACTCCCGCTCCGGGCGCGGAGCAGGACTTCTACCGCAACGGCGCCTGCGTGGTGGACCGCTGGGTCGCCACCCACGGCGGGGCCGACGCCGTACACGATCTCATCCGCCGCCTGCTGGCCGGTGAACCCTTCACCGACATCGTCGTCACGGCCTGACCAGGCATCCAGGTCTTCAGGCGTCCAGGTACGCGAGGACGGCGAGGACCCGCCGGTTGTCGTCGTCGGACGGCGGCATGTCCAGTTTCGTGAGGATGTTGTTGATGTGCTTGCTCACGGCTTTTTCGGTGATCCGGAGCTTGACCGCGATCGCCGCGTTGGAGCGGCCTTCGGCCATCACCCCGAGCACCTCGCGTTCCCGGGCGGTGAGCACGGCGAGTGGCTCCCGGCGGTCGAGCAGTTGCGAGACCACTTCCGGGTCCATGGCGGTTCCACCGCCGGCGACTCTGCGGACGGCGTCGACGAACTCGCTGATGTTCGACACCCGGTCCTTGAGGAGGTAGCCGACCCCGCCGTGCGGGGTGCTGAGCAGTTCACGGGCGTAGAGGGGCTCGACGTGCTGGGAGAGCATGAGGATCGGCAGGCCGGGCATCTGGTTGCGGGCCGCGATCGCAGCCTGCAACCCTTCGTCGGTGAAGGTCGGGGGCAGGCGGACGTCGATCACCGCCACCTGCGGCTTGTGTGTGACCAGGACGGGAAGCAACGCGGGGCCGTTGTCGACCATCGCGACGACGTCGAAGTCGAAGGCTCGCAGGAGCCGGGTCAGTCCGTCCCGAAGGAGGGCATTGTCCTCGGCGATGACAACGCGCACGGAACCTCCATGGTGATGACGGTCGGTCCCCCGGGCGGGCTCGACAGTGCGATCGTGCCGTCGAACGCGGCGAGGCGGCGTTCGATACCGCGCAGACCGGTACCGGCAGCGGGATCGGCACCACCGGCACCGTCGTCGGTGACCACCATCGTCAGCACACCCACCGTATGCCGTAACGACACCGATCCGGTGCTGGCCCGGCTGTACCGGATCATGTTGGTCAGCGTCTCGGCGACGGCGAAGTACGCCGCGGACTCGACCGGCGTGTCCGGCCGTCCCGGCAGGTCGACGTCGACCGTGATCGGCAGCGGCAGACTGAGCGCCAACGCACGGACGGCACCGCCGAGCCCGCGTTCGGCGAGCACCGGCGGGTGAATGCCACGGACCAGGTGTCGCAGCTCGACGAGCGCCGTACCGCTGGACTCGCGCGCTTCGACGAGCAGTTCGTGGGCCGCCGCCGGGTCCCGGTCGATCAGTTCGTCGGCCAGACCGATCATCATGCTCAGCGAGACGAGGCGCGCCTGGACGCCGTCGTGCAGGTCGCGTTCGATGCGACGCAGCTCCGCCGCCTGGGCGTCCACCGTGTCAGCGCGGGTCACCGTCAGCTGGGTCACCCGCAGCCGGAGTTCGGCGGCCCTGGTCGGCGCGAGGAACAGCCGGGCGAAGTAGGCGTCGACACGGCGCAGCCACGGCGCGGCCCACAGACCGACGACGAGGATCACCGCGCCTTGCGGTATGCAGAGCAGCCCGTCACTGAACGTGTCGATGGACCAGATGGCGCCGTAGCCGTACCAGCCGGTACCGAGCCAGATCAACAACGGTGCCAGTGTCAGACCCGCGAGGCCGTACAACGGCACCGCCGCGCAGATCGTCCCGAGGCCGAATCCGACGATCGCGCCGGGCCCGAGCCAGGCGAGGTCCCGCCAGGTGGCCGGGTCCGTCACGGTCCACCGGAAGCGCTGCCAGCCACCGGCCACGGCCCGCTCCGGGGGCGGATGGTACGGACGGGTCACCAGGACACCGGTCCGGGAGGCACGCCTGCGCTCAAGATCGGCACGCATCCGCACCAGTGTCATCGTCCAGGGCACCAACGCCAGACCGAGGAACGGCACCGGAGTCAGCGCCAACGTGACGGCGGACACGGCGAGCAGCGGCAGGTTGGTCAACGCCAGACCGATCCCGGCCATGCCGGACAACACGGAGCGCCCGCTGTCCCGGGCCCACCGGACGACCCTCTCGCCAGTCCCGGCCACGTCCACAGCTCTCATTGTGCCCGCGGATCCACGGCGCAATCGTGGTGCTAGCACCCCCGTGCCGGAGGATGTAGCGCTCCTGACGATCCGGGCGCCGAGCGCTTTGATAGAAACATGACGACAACCGTGATGCCGTCCCGGACGACAACCGGCAGCGATTTCGCCGCCCTGTCCCGCCGGATCAACGGCGAGGGGCTGATGCAGCGCCGGCCCGCCTACTACGCCGTACGGCTGAGCGTCGTTGCGCTCATGTTCCTCGGCGGTTGGACCGCGTTTTTTGTCATCGGCTCGTCCTGGTGGCAGTTGGTGACAGCGGCATTCCTGGCTGTCACGTTCACCCAGGTCGCGCTCGTGGCGCACGACCTGGCGCACCGCCAGGTGTTCCGCACGAAACGCCCCGGAGAATTCGCCGGACGGCTGGCCGGAAACCTTGGCGTCGGGATGAGTTACGGCTGGTGGATGGACAAGCACACCCGCCACCACAACAATCCCAACCATGACGACCTCGACCCGGACGTCGCGCCCGAGGTGCTCATCTGGGCCACGGAGTCGGCCCTGGGCCGCCGTGGGCTGAAGGGCTTCATCACCCGCCACCAGGCCGTACTGTTCTTCCCGCTGCTCACCCTGCTCGCGATCGACCTGAAGGTGTCCAGCGTCAAGGCGTTGCGCAACGGTACGGTGAAGCGCCGCGGCCTGGAATCCGCCCTGCTGATCCTGCACGCGGTCAGCTACCTGTCCGCACTGCTGATCGTCCTCTCGCCGCTGCAGGCCATCGCCTTCCTGCTGGTGCACCAGGCACTGTTCGGCGTCTACCTCGGCATGACGTTCGCGCCCAACCACAAGGGCATGCCGCACCCGACCGGCGACGAGGACTTCCTCCGCAAGCAGGTGCTGACCTCCCGCAACGTCCGGGGCGGCTGGCTCACCGACGCGGCGCTGGGCGGCCTGAACTACCAGATCGAGCACCACCTGTTCCCCGGCATGCCGACCCCCAACCTGCGGAAGGCCCAGCCGATCGTGCAGGCGTACTGCGCCGAGATCGGGGTCGCCTACGAACAGACCAGCCTCGTCACCTCCTACCGTGAGGCCCTGCAGTACCTGCACCAGGTCGGTGCACCGGCCCGCGCCGAGCACGCGGCACGCTGAGCCAGCCGCCAGAGCGCGCGCCGCGGCCCCGGCCCCGGCGCGCTCCGCGTCCCACCACCGCGTTGTCCGCAGCGCCTCACCCTGCGGCCTGACCTGCGGCCAACTCGGTCAACAGCTTCTCGACCCGGGTACGGATCTCGTCGCGGATCGGCCGGACCGCGTCGATGCCCTGGCCTGCCGGGTCGTCGAGCTGCCAGTCCTCGTAGCGTTTGCCGGGGAAGACCGGACAGGCGTCGCCGCAGCCCATGGTGACGATCACGTCGGAGGTCTCGGCCGTCTCCCACTCCAGCAGCTTCGGGGTCTGGTCGGTGATGTCGATGCCGACCTCGCGCATCGCCTCGACGGCGGCGGGGTTGACCTGGTCGGCGGGGGCGGAGCCGGCGGAGCGGACCTCGACGCTGTCACCGGCGAGGTGGCGCAGCCAGCCGGCGGCCATCTGGGAGCGGCCGGCGTTGTGTACACAGACGAACAGGACACTGGGCTTTTCGGGCATGGTCGGTTCCTTCGCGGCAGGGTGGAGAGGCCGTGGCTGGTGGTCGAGCCGGGCAGCGGAGAAACGCCCGAGGTACGGGTCGTTGATGTAGCGGCTCATCGTGGCCGTCCCCCCGGTCCCGGCCGGCCAACCGGATCGGACGGCTCGGGCCGACCCGCCGGGACGGACCGCTCGGGCGGGAACAGGCGTCGGCGCAGGGCGAGGCTGACGTAGACCAGCGCAACGAGGACGGGGACCTCGATCAGGGGTCCGACGACGCCGGCGAGGGCCTGGCCGCTGGTGACCCCGAAGGTGCCGATCGCCACGGCGATGGCGAGTTCGAAGTTGTTGCCGGCGGCGGTGAAGGCCAGGGTGGTGGTCCGCTCGTAGTTGAGCCCGATGCCCCGACCGAGGGCGTACGAGCCGGCCCACATGATCGCGAAGTAGACCAGCAGCGGTACGGCGATCAGTGCGACGTCCCACGGTCGGCTGGTGATCGCGTCGCCCTGCAGGGCGAACAGGATGACGATGGTGAACAGCAGCCCGTACAGGGCGACCGGACCGATCGACGGCAGGAACGACCTCTCGTACCAGGTGCGGCCCTTTGCCCGTTCGCCTTGGCGGCGGGTGAGGTAGCCGGCGAGCAGCGGGACACCCAGGAAGATCAGCACGTTGCGGGCGATGTCCCAGCCGGAGACGGTGAGCGCCTCGCCGGACAGCCCCAGCCAGTCCGGCAGCACCGACAGGTAGAACCAGCCGAGTACGCCGAAGGCGAGGACCTGGAAGACGGAGTTGAGGGCGACGAGCACGGCGGCGGCCTCCCGGTCGCCGCAGGCGAGGTCGTTCCAGATGATCACCATGGCGATGCACCGGGCCAGGCCGACGATGATCAGGCCGGTGCGGTACTCGGCGTGGTCGGCGAGGAAGATCCAGGCCAGGGCGAACATGACCGCCGGGCCGAGCAGCCAGTTCAGCACCAGCGACGAGATCAGCAGGCGACGGTCGCCGGTGACGGTGTCGAGCCGGTCGTAGCGGACCTTGGCCAGCACCGGGTACATCATGACCAGGAGCCCGACGGCGATAGGCAGCGAGATCCCGCCGACCTTGACCGCTTCCAGCGCGGTGTTCAGGCCGGGGACGACACGACCGAGCAGCAGCCCGGCGACCATCGCCAGGCCGATCCACAACGGCAGGAACCGGTCGAGGCGGGACAACCGGGCGACGACGGCGGACGTGGCGTCGGCGGTCGGGACATTGGCGGTCATCGGCACTCCCGTCCGGCGTCGCGCAGGTGCCCGGCCACCTACGCGCTCGCCGGCATGCCGACTTCGAGCAGGCTCGCGAGCTGCCTCATGAGCCCCGACCGCGCCCGGTAGTAGACCCAGGTGCCTCGGCGCTCGGCATCGACGAGGCCGGCCTCGCGCAGGGTCTTCAGGTGGTGGGAGATCGTCGGACCGGACAGCTCGAACGCCGGGGTGAGTTCGCAGACACAGATCTCCCCGCCGGGTGCCGAGGCGATCATCGACATCAACCGCAGCCGCACGGGATCGCCGAGCGCCTTGAAGGCCGGGGCGAGCACGGCGGCGGTCTCCGCCGGGATCCGCTGTTCGCTGATCGGCGCGCAGCAGGGCTTTCCGGCGTTGAGATCCGCCAGGGTGAGCGCCGGCGTTTGCTTCGACATGTGTCTAGGTTGACAGACCTCGAATCAGGGTGCAAATCCCTGCTCTGAAGCACGCCGAGGCAGCCCGACGCCGACCACTCTTTACTACCCCGTACGGCAGCGTCGATGATGTGCCCCATGTCGATCATCGCGCATCTGAGCGACCCGCACTTCGACGGCAGCGAACGCGCACTGGCCCGCTCCCGGCGGACCATGGCTTATCTGCGCGGCTGCGACGTCGACGTCATCCTGGTGACCGGCGATCTCACCGACCACGGCGACGTCAAAGAATACGAGCAGGTCAAGGCTGAACTCGTGGCGGACGTCCCGGTCCTGCTGCTACCCGGCAACCATGACGACCGGGCCGCCTACCGTAAGGTCCTGCTCGGTGACGACGGCACCGCGCCGATCAACCAGCTGCGCCGAGCCGGCGGTGCACTTTTCGCGCTCTGCGACTCCACGATTCCGGGCAAGCACGAGGGCCTGCTCGCGCCCGAGACCCTCGATTGGCTCCGAGGTGTCCTCGCCGAAGCCGAAGAGCCGGTCTTCGTCTGCCTCCACCACCATCCGATCCGGGTGAACAATCCCCTGCTCGACAGCATCCGGCTTCGCAACCCCGATGAACTCGCCGCGGTGGTGAGCGCGTCCTCAACGGTGGCCGCCGTCCTGTGCGGACACGCGCATGCCGCCGCCGCAGCGACCTTCGCCGGCCTGCCACTGGTCGCGGCGCCCGGAATCTTCTCCACCACCCGCCTGCCCTGGACCACGACGGACGAACTCGCCTGGTCGAACACCTTCGACCGCGATGACGTACCTGGCCTGGTGTTCCACGTTCTGGAGGACGGCCAACTGACAAGCCACTTCCGCAGCGTCCCCTCGTGACATCATTGCCGCCAACCGGGAAGTCACCGGGAATCCGTGGGTGCCGGTAGGTTGTCGGCTCGCGAGCGCAGACTGGTGCCTGGGCGAGGCCGCGCGCTACCCGGCACCGTGACGGGTCGCCCCGGCTTTGGCGCCGTGACCACCAGCCGTCGGTCGTTACTGTGTCCGCATGGCCGAATTCAGCAACGGGGCGCTCCATACCGTCGAAGCCAACGGAATCCTGCTGGCGTACCGGGTCGCCGGTGACCCGGCCCGCCCGCCGATGGTGCTGCTGCACGGCCTCGGCGACGACGGGCGAGAATGGCGGACCGTACTGCCCGCCCTCGCCGAGGGCTACCGCGTGTACGCGCTCGACCTGCGGGGTCACGGCCGCAGTGGGCACCCGGGCCACTACTCGTTCGAGTTGATGCGCGACGACGTGATCGGCTTCCTCGACGTCCTCGGCATCGAACGTTGTGTGCTGATCGGCCACTCCATGGGAGCGGTGGTGGCGACCCTGGTGGCGCAGACCGCCGCTCACCGGCTCACCCACCTCGTCCTGGAGGACGCCACGCCACCGCGCCCAGGGGATCTGGAGCGTCCTCCGCTGGACGCGCCGGACGCGCCCACCCCCTACGACTTCGCCGTGGTCAACGCCATCCGCGCGCAACTCGGCAACCCTGACCCGGCCTGGTGGGACGGCACCGCGGCGGTCAAGGTCCCCACCCTGATCGTCGGCGGGGCGCACAGCAGCATCCCGCAGAGCCTGCTCGCGGCGACGGCGGACCGGATGCCCGACGCCACCCTGGTCACCATCGCCGCTGGCCACTACGTGCACCAGGAGCAACCCGCGGAGTTCCTCGCCGCCGTCGACGGCTTCCTCGCCGCGCGGGCGGTCAGCTGAATCCGCACCGGTCACCGGCTGGCCGGACATCCGTACGACGATCCGGCCCCACACCCGCGACCTCGTGGACGACGAGGAGGCCGGTGAGCCCGTTCGACCGGGCCGCGTCCTCGGTCAGCGCAGCCGTCGGAAGAACGTCCGGATGTCGTCCACCAGCAGCTCGGGTGCTTCCAGGGCGGCGAAGTGTCCTCCCCGGTCGAACTCCGACCAGTGCACCACGTTGTGCTCCCGTTCCGAGAGCCGGCGGATCGCGGGATCGGTCGGGAAGACCGCGATGCCGGTCGGCACGGTGGAACGGACGACCGGCTCCGGCGACGCGTTCCGGGTCTCGTAGTAGAGCTGGGCCGAGGTGGCGCCGGTGCCGGTGAGCCAGTAGAGCGTGGCGTTGGTGAGCAGGATGTCCCGGTCCACCGCCTCGTGCGGCAGCTCGTACGCCGGATCGGTCCACTCCCTGAACTTGTCGACGATCCAGCCGAGTTGGCCGACCGGCGAGTCGGTCAGCGCGTACGCCAGGGTCTGGGGCCGGGTGCCCTGGATGTCGGCGTACCCGGTGCCGTACCGCCTGACCTGCTCGGCGGCGGCGAGCCTGGCCCGTTCGACATCGGTGAGCCCGACGAGCTCCGCCGGGTCGGCGGACGGGAACGCCAGCCCGCCGTTGATGTGCACCCCGACGACCCGGTCCGGGGCCAGCCGGCCGAGCAGGGGCGAGACGACGGAACCGGTGTCGCCGCCCTGCGCGCCGTACCGCTGGTAACCCAGTCGGGCCATAAGCTCCGCCCAGGCCCGGGCGATCCGGGCGTGGTTCCAGCCCGGTTCGCGCAGCGGTGTGGAGAACCCGAATCCCGGCACTGACGGTGCGACGACGTGAAAGGCGTCCGCCGGGTCGGCACCGTACCGGCGCGGATCGGTGAGCGGGCCGATGACGTGCAGGAACTCGACTATCGAGCCCGGCCAGCCGTGCGTGACCACCAGCGGCATCGCATCCGGCTCAGGTGACCGGACGTGCAGGAAGTGCAGCCGTTGACCATCGATCTCGGTGGTGAACTGGGTGAACTCGTTGAGCCGCGCCTCCCAGGCCCGCCACTCGTACCCGTGCAGCCAGTGCCGCACCAGCCCGGCCAGGTAGTCGACCGGTACGCCCCGGTCCCAGCCGACGCCGGGCAGTTCGGCCGGCCACCGGGTTCGGCGCAGCCGGTCCCGCAGGTCGTCCAGGGCGGGAAGCGGGATGTTGATCCGGAAGTCGTGGACGTCTGACATGTGAAGACCTGCTGCCCGTTCCGGCGTCGCCGTACACCGGTTCCCGAGCCGGTACCGGTCGTTGGCCGCGGCCCACGTCGACCAACCGGCCCAAGCCCGCCTTCGCCGTCTACCGCGACAACGGCCAGCCACCCGTCACCAGACGTCCCTGAGCGCGGCGCGCGTCTCCGAGCCCACCGGGATACCCGACGGCCCGGTGACGGTGAGTTCGGCTCCGCCGGCGACGTCACCGCACCACCATCGCCGGACGCGCGGGCGACGGACGTACCGCGCGATCAGATCACTGCCGGCCTGCTGCGCAACTCCCGAAGGACGCCGTGCCGCTTCAGCGCCCAGACCAGGCGGCGGGCCGGACGGTGCCGCAGGAGCAGCACTGTCGCCTCCCTGACCAGGGTCAGTCGCCGGCCGCGGAACTCGTCCTCCGCCGCCTTCCACACCAGTGTCCGCATCCCCTGCGACTCGAGGGCGTCGCGGATCTCGGCGCGTACGGCGGGATCGTCCAGAGCGGACCGGATCGAGGACGCGAGGCCCGGGCGGTCGGCGAGGTTGTCCGAGATCGCGGCGGCCAGGCTGTGCCGGATGTCGTCGGTCTCCACCAGCAGCAGGACCGCGGCGCGGATCTCCGCTGTCTCCAGCGCCGACCGCAGGAGTTCCATCGCCCGGCGCCGCACCTCGTCGTCGTGATCGTCGACGGCCAGCGCGGCGAGCAGGGACGTCACCTCGTCCAGGTCGATCAGGTGCCGCAGGCCAGCCCGGAAGTCGGGTCGTTCCCACGCGGCGAGCAGTACCTTGACCACGTTGCGATCCATGTCCTCACCTACCCGGTCGACACTCGGGACGAAACGAGTGAGGCATTTCGAGGCTTCCGCCCGCCGCCGGGACCGATCGACGTCCGCCGGTCTCCCGTCGACGCGGGGGCGAGACCTCGACCGCCGTACGGCCGCAGCGGCTAGCCTGCCGTCATGGCGAGCCCCGAACTGGATGAGTTGATCGTCGCGGACGCCGAGGCGCTGCGCGCCTGGTTGTCGGCCAACCACGCCACGTCGCCGGGCGTCTGGCTGGCCCTGACCAGAAAGGGCGGCACGGTCACCACGCTGACCTGGCAGCAGGCGGTCGACGAGGCGCTGTGCTTCGGCTGGATCGACGGGCAGGCCCGTAAGCGGGATCAGGAGACCTCTTTGATCCGGTTCACCCCTCGCCGGCCCCGCAGTTCCTGGTCGCAACGCAATGTCGCGAACGTGGCCCGGCTGGAGGAGCAGGGGCGGATGCTGCCCCCGGGCCGCGCTGCCATAGAGGCCGCGAAGGCGGACGGGCGGTGGGCAGCCGCCTACGCTCCGCCGTCGGAAGCCGAGGTGCCGGCCGACCTCCTCGCCGCCATCGCCGCCGACCCCGCCGCCCAGGCCATGTTCGACGTACTCACCAGCACCAACCGGTTCGCTCTCATCCATCGCGTCAATGCCGTGAAACGGGCGGAGACCCGTGAGCGGAAGATCCGCGAGTTCGTCGCCATGCTGGCCCGCCACGAGACGCTCTATCCGCAGAAGCGGCTCCCGGTCCCCGCCGAACCTGAGGATCGCCCGTAGCGCTGACACACCTGGGTACCGTTCGCTTCGCGGCCGTTTCCGCCGGATCGACGGCGAGCGGTCGCCTACGGTGTGTGGATCGGAGCGGTGATCTCCCATTCGCGCGGGGCGCTGACCTTCGCCCAGCTGTCGCCGAACGTCTTTCGGCGGAGCGGCGCCGAGAGGTTGCAGAACCGGAACCACGTGCGGCTGAGGAACATGTCGACCGGGCTGCTTGTCAGTCCCTGTCGCAGGGTCTCCATGGCCACGTCGACGGCCTCGAAGCCGTACTCGCGCATCTCGGCCTCGTAGGCGCCGATCGCGTCGAGTAGGGGCAGCTGGCCCCGGGCGACCTGCGACAGTTGGCGGGTGAGGAGGGCGGCGTCGCGCAGGGCGGTGTTGGCGCCGTTGCCGCCGGTCGGGGGCATGCCGTGCATCGCGTCGCCGAGAACGGTGACCCGGGAGGGTGACCAGGGAGCCGGCCGGTCGGACGCCCGGAACGGGAACGCGCTCACGTCGTCGGGTGGGCACCGGTCGACGAGCTGGCGTAGTGCCGGATGCCAGTCGGTGACGAGGTTGGCGATGTGGGCCTTGAGTTGGACGCCGTCGAGGCGTTCCGGATGTGCGGGGAGCTGGTCGTCGCGGGCGACAAACGCGCACAGGAGATAGTCGTCCCCGGCCGGCTGTTGACGTTCGAACGCCGAGGTGAACAGGAAGTACGGTGCAGCCGCCATGATCAGGTTCATGCCCTGACCGAGCCGGCTGGGCAGCCAGGTCCGGGTGTCATGGTCGAGCGGCAACTTGAGTCCGACACCGAGCGCGTGGGTGTCGCGGCGGGTGGCGGCGGGCAGGTATTGGGCGCGCAGGCGGGAGTTGATCCCGTCGGCGCCGACAAGGACGTCGCCCGTTACCGAGGTGCCGTCGGCGAAGTGGGCGGTGGGGCGGCCGTCGGCGGCGTGCTCGTAGCGGTCGAAGGTCTTGCCGTAGTGGACGGTGTCGCCGAGCCCGTCGAGGAGGATGCCGCGCAACGTGTGGCGGTCGACGGGGTAGGACCGTTCGGCGGGGTCGGGAACATCCGGGTACATGATCGTGTCCTCGACGACCACCAGCTCGCGGAGGTCGCTCTGGAGGAAGCCGAAGCCGCCACCAGGGCGGCCCGCGGTGTCCAGGAACGCCTGCCACTGCCGGTCGGGCAGGCAGGCACGCAACGACCGGCTGCCTGCCGGGTTGATCGCGAGCCGGTAGCGGTCCAGGCGGTCGTCGCGATGCGCGTCGCGCTCGTACACCGCGGCCTCGACCCCGTGTCCGCGCAGGCCGTGTGCGAGCGCGAGACCGCCGATGCCGCCACCGATGATGACTACGTTGATCATTCTGGGGCTCCCCGTGAGTAGAGGTCGCACAGCTGCTTGACGACGACCTCGGCCGTGTCCGGACGTAGGCGTAGGCCCTTGAGGGTGGCGATCACCAGCTCCACACTGGCGTCGACGTCGACCGACCAGGTCCCGCGTTCGATGCCTTCCTCGAAGAGCGCCACGAGTGCGGCTCGCCAGCCCTGCTCGTCCTGTCTGATGTTGGCCGCCATCGTCGCGTCGCGGCGGGCACGCAGATCAAGCTCGTCGAGCACGATGAAGAGTTCAGGCCGTTCCACGATCGCCGTGGCGACCGCACCCAGGTGGCGACGCAACCGCCTGGCGGGTTCCAGGTCGGCCTGCATGGTCCCCTCGAGCTGGCTGGTGACGTGCTCGAGCACCGCGGCGATCAGGTCCTCCTTGGTCCGGAAGTAGTGGTGCAGCGTGGAGTGGTCGATGCCGGCGGCGGCAGCGATGGGCCGCAACCGGAAACCCTCGAAACCCTGGTCGGCGATCGCCGCGAACGCCGCACGGATCAGTGCCTGTCGACGGTCGACCTGCTCAGCCATTCCACACCTCAAAGCTTCAACCAACTGGTTGGTGGACGGTAGCACATCGACAGAAGATCGATCAACCAACTGGTTGGTAGGGCGATTTCCAGCGCACACGACGTTCAGCGAGGGCTCGCCCAACCGGCTGGATCGCGCGCCCCGGTCGCTGTCGACGAGCGCGCACCGAGCACCCAACCGTCCACAGGGGACGGGACGGGAAAACGAAAGGCGCCTGACCCATGTTGCCACGGGTCAGGCGCCTAACGATCTTGTGCGCCCGAAGGGATTCGAACCCCTAACCTTCTGATCCGTAGTCAGATGCTCTATCCGTTGAGCTACGGGCGCAGGTGCCGAGTCAGTCTACACACCCCATCTCAGCGCGGAGACTCCGGGATTCGAACCCGGGAGGGGCTTTAAGACCCCAACCGCATTAGCAGTGCGGCGCCATAGACCAGACTAGGCGAAGTCTCCCCGTGGCCAGCAGACCACGTTGACCGAGGATACAGGGCAGGCGGCCACCGGAGCAAAACGGCTTTTCCGGAGCGGTCCTGGCCGGCCAGCGGACCTCGAAGGTGACGGCCCCCACCGGCACGTCGGCAATCTCCGTCGATTCCCGCCGGGTGCGCGGGGCGCAGCGCGACTAGGCTCGGTTGACATGGAGGAACAGCCGCCCGCCGAGTCTCCACGCCGCCGTTCCCAGCCGCAGTCGCCACGTCGTTCCGAGGCGACCCGGGCTGCCTTCGCCCCGCCCGCCGAGCCGGATCAGGAGCAGGTCCCCGCGCCCGCGCCCCGGCCCCGGAGCCGGAAGGCGGCGCCGGCCGTACTCTTCAAACCGCCGACCGACCCGGAGCCGCCGACCGACCGGGAACAACCCCCGGCCGCCGGGCGGGAAGAGCCGGCAGCGCCGGCAGAGCAGCCAGCCCCGGCACCGACTTCTCCCAACGGGCCGCCCCCCGGACCGGCGGACGGCGCGAAAGCCGGACAACCGGAATCCTCCGCTCCGGACGGGCCGCCGGCCGACCCGACGACCGCACCGGGCAGTTCCGTGCCCCGGAAGAGGGCAAAAAAGGCGGCCAGCAAGGCGGCGAAGAAGGCGGCCGGAACAGTGGTCGACGCGTCCGGAACGGAGACCACCTCGGCGCGGACAACCACCGCGGCCGGGCTCACCGCCGGCAGCACCGCCAAGAAGGCCACAGCCGCCAGGAAAGCCACAGCCGCCAAGAAGGCCACAGCTGTCAAAAGAACCACAGGGACCACAGCGACCACCGCCGCCGCCACGGGGGCGACGGTCGCCGCGACCGGGGACTCGCCCGGGACGTCCGACGCCGCCGGCAAGGCCCCGGCCAGGAAGATCACCGTCCCGGGACAGCCCGTGCCGGCCGCCGAGGTGGTGCTCGAGGCGGAAACGTCCGGGCGTACACCGGGATCCGGTCCCCGGCCGTCGGCGGCGCGCTGGATCATCGACCACCCCGGGTACGCGCCCGAACTGCTCGCCCTGGCCGCCGTGCAGGCGCTCGGGCCGGAGGCGGCCGCCTGGGCGGCGCGGCTCCGGACGGCCTACCCGACCGCGACCCCGGCCGGGCTGGCTCGGCTGGCCACCCGGCGGTACGTCCGGATCTCCGGCATCGGGGCCGCCCTCTCCATCGGCACCGGGGTCCTCGCCCCGGTCGCCGAGCTGGCCACGCTCGTCTGGTCCCAGGCCGAACTGGCGCTCCGGCTCGCCGCCGCGTACGGTCTCGACCCGACCGAGCCCGAGCGTGCCGCCGACCTGCTGGTGCTGACCCGGATCCATCCGGATCACCAGAGCGCCCGGGCCGCCCTGGCCGCCGCCGAAGGGGTGGTCAACGGCGACGGCCCGGACTGGGACAGCGAGCCGGCCGACCGAATCACCCAGGCCGCATGGCGGCTCGGCGCGCCGACGCTGGCCCGTACCACGGGGTGGCTGGCGCTGCGGTTGACCACCCGGCTGCTGCCCGGGGCGACGGTGCTGGCCGCCGGCCTGGCCGGCGCGTCCGCCACCGAACGGCTCGCCGCCCGGGCCACCACCCTCTACCGGTCCGCCGCCGGAAGGCCGTCGGCCTGACAGCCCGCCGCCCGGGCAGTGGGTCCTGTACCGGGCGGGGCCCAGGGGGCTGACCCGGTCGCCGCGACGCCGGACCGTGCCGGGTCACCCGGGGCACCCCCACGCCCACTCTGCTCTTCGCGCACCCCTCCGGCTCAGAGCCAGTCGAACCAGTCGCGGGGCAGCAGCGCGTAGCCGACGAAGGCGACCACGTCGAGCAGGGTGTGCGCCACGACCAGCGGCAGCACCCGCCGGGTACGCAGGAAGAACAGCGCGAAGATCACGCCCATCACCACGTTGCCGAGGAACGCGCCGAAGCCCTGGTAGAGGTGGTACGAGCCGCGCAGCAGGGCGCTGGTCGCGATCACCGCGCCGATCCGCCACCCCATCCGCCGCAGTCGGGTCATCAGGTAGCCGACCACGACGACCTCTTCGAGGATCGCGTTCTGGGCCGCGGAGAGGATCAGCACCGGGACCGTCCACCAGGTCGGCGGCAGGCTCGCCGGCACCACGCTGGCGTTGATGCCGAGCTGGGCCGCCACCCAGAACAGGCCGAGCCCGGGCAGGCCGATCACGGCGGCCAGCCCCGCTCCCCAGGCGAGGTCGTGACCGGGGCGACGGGCGTCCAGCCCGAGCGCCGCCCGCGCCCCGACGGGTTCGGGCTGGTCGGCGACCGGGTTGGCGAGGACGTCGGCCAGGCCGGGTACCCGTTCCGGGTCGAGCAGCCCGGCCCGGTCCAGGAGCCGGTCCCGGTTCAACAGGTGTACGGCGAGCAGCACCGGCACCAGCGCGAAGAAGATGCCCAGCAGCTGGTAGGTGAGGTCGAGCCAGGGGCGGGGCGACTGGGAGGCGTTCAGGGTCGCGGTCTGCTGGGACAGCGGCCGGTCGGCGGTCAGCCGGGCGATGATCGTCACCGCCGAGTAGATCGCGGACTGTCCCAGCGACACACCGAGGACCAGTAGCACCTCGGTACCCAGAACCCGGCGGGTGAGTGGCCGGGCGAGATCAACCGTCACCCGACAACTGTGCCCGATCGCCCCGGCGACCGGGGTCCGCCGACCGGTTCGCCACCCCGGTACGACCCGATCGCACACTCTGTGCGACCTGAATCAACGCTGAGTGTTCATTCTTGTTCGCGCAGGGCCCTCGACCGGGAAGGCGTCATGGACAACCTCGCGCAGCTGTTGAAGGAGAGCTGGACCCTCGTCGAGGGGCAGCGGGACAAGCTCGCCGGATACTTCTACGCCCGGTTGTTCCTGTCCGACCCCGCACTGCGCGCCCTGTTCCCGATCCAGATGGACGGGCAGCGGGACCGGCTGCTGGAGGCGATCGTGACCGCCGTCCAGACGATCGACGATCCGGAGAACTTCGACGAGTACCTCCGCGCGCTGGGTCGGGACCACCGGAAGTACCACGTCCGGTCCACGCACTACGACACCATGGGGGCCGCGCTGCTGGACGCGCTCCGGCAGGCCACCGGCGACCAGTGGACCGTCGAGTACGACCAGGCGTGGCGGGACGCGTACCGGGCGATCGCGGAGAAGATGCAGGCCGGGGCCGCCGCCGACGGCAATCCGCCGTTCTGGCACGCCGAGGTGATCGGCCACGAGCGCCGGGGCAGCGACATCGCCGTACTGACCTGCCGACCGTTGACGGAACCGCTGCCGTACCGGGCCGGCCAGTACGTCAGCGTCGAGGTGCCGCTGCACCGGCCGAGGATGTGGCGGACGTACTCGGTCGCGAACGCGCCCCGCGAGGACAACACCCTGGAGTTCCACGTCCGGGCGGTCGGCGCCGGTTGGGTCTCCAGCGCGCTGGTCCGCCGGGTCAAGGTGGGTGACCTGCTGCGGCTGGCCGCCCCGATGGGTTCGATGACGCTGGACCCGCACTCGACCCGGGATCTGCTCTGCGTGGCCGGCGGCGTCGGGCTGGCCCCGATCAAGGCGCTCGCCGAGGAGCTGGCCGGCCACAACCGCACCCGGTGGATGCACGTCTTCGCCGGTGCGACCACCCGTGACGAGCTGTACGGCCTCGCCGAACTGTACGAGCTGGCGGCGAACCACCCCTGGCTGTCGATCATCCCGGCCTGCAGTGCCGATCCGGGGTTCGTCGGCGAGCAGGGCGAGGTCGCCGAGGTCTTCGCCCGGTACGGCCCGTGGACCACCCACGACTGTTACGTCTCCGGTTCGGCGACGCTGGTCCGCGCCGCGCTCCGGACGCTCGCCGCCGACGACGTACCGCCGGAGAACATCCGGTACGACGCCTTCGGCGACCTCTAGACCCCCCTCTCCCCCCAAGCCGGGTCTCGTGCCCTGCCGGCAGGGCACGAGACCCGGCTCCCCCTCGTTGTGGGACCGGGTCTCTGTCGGGACGGGACGCTCAGTAGCGCCAGGGGTTGCCGGTGTCCCGGTATTCCTCGATCGGCACCAGCGGCACGTCGGGGTCCATCCGATCGACGTAGAGCCGCCCTTCGAGGTGGTCGACCTCGTGCGCGACCAGCCGCGCCATGGCGAGCTCGAACGAGGTGATCACCCGGGCGCCGTCCCAGCGGGCGTGTTCGACGTCGAGCCGCAGCGGCCGGGAGACCAGGCCGCGGAGGTCGAACAGGGAGAGGCAGCCCTCGTACTGCTCGTCGGTCTCCAACGCGGCGTCGACCACCCGCGGGTTGAGCAGTACCACCGGTTCGGCCTCCCGGTCCGGCGGCCGGACCAGGGCGGCGGCCCAGGGCAGCCCGAGCTGCGGCGCGGCGAGCCCGACCCCCTTGTTGAACGGGTGCAGCTCGTCGAGCCGTTCCAGGGCGGCGCGGAGCCGGGCGACCACGTCCCGGGCGTTGACCTCGTCGCGGGGCAGGTCGAACTGCCGGGCCGGCTGCCGGAGCAGGTCGGCACCGAGCTGCACGATGCCGGCCGCGCGCATCCGGTCGCTGGCCCGGGTCGGCGGTTCGGCGGGCGCCGGGGCCGGGGGTGCCGGCTGGGCACGGTACCGCCACTCGAGCCGGTAGCGGGCGTTCAGCGGCGGCTCGTCGGTGGACCACTCGAACAGCGCCCGGCCGTCGTCGTCGTGACGGACCAGCGGGGTACGCAGTGGTCCCTCCTCGGCCGACAGCGAGATCTCCACCCCCCAGACCTGGGGGTCGAACTCCAGCGGCAGGTCGAGTCGGAGGGCGAGCCGCCGGGTGGGCAGCCGTACCGCCCGCTGGAACCACTGGCCCCACTTGTCCTGGCTGACCCGGTAGGAGTACTCGGTGGTGACCCGTTCGCCGGGGTAGAGCGGGAACCGGCCGTCGCCGTTCTCGAAGAGCAGCCAGACTTCCTTGAACGCGTCCCGGTCGTGCTTCTTGCGCCACTCCATCGGCTCGCGGGTGCCCTGGTCGTCGCAGAACGCCTGCAGGTCCAGTTCGGCGAAGGTGAGCGGATTCTCCCGGTGGTGCCGGTTGGACCGGGCCGGGTCGTTGGGGTACCGGTCGACGGCGATCCGGACCAGGTAGCGGGTCACCGGCTCGGTGCCGGCGTTGTAGAGCGCCCGTCGGATCACGCAGCGGTACGCGTCGTCGTGGAAGGCGAGGGTGGCGGTCTCCTGCTCCACTATCAGTCCGGTGCCGGGCGGCATCCACTGCTCGGGTACCGGCGGGTCCCGGTGGGCGACGGCGGTGGTCCGGGCCTGGCGGAGTTCGTCGTACTCCTGGAAGCGCTGCCAGATCGCGCCGGACGCACCGAGCACCGCCTCCGCCCGCCTGGCGAAGTCCTCGGTGGGGCGGTGGCGGCGGCCCTCGACGTGGCTGACGTACGACGGGTCGAAGCCCATTCGGGCCGCGAGCTGTTTTTTTGTCATGCCCCGCTCGACCCGTCGGCGGGACAGCTCGGCCGCGAACGAGTCGGCAGCCCGTTCGATAGGCGAGGTCGTCATCACATTCCTCTGGCCGGGAATCTCAGTCTGCCGGCCAAGCCGCCCAGTCTGACAGAACTGCCGCTTTCGCGACAATGGCTTGACATTTCGGCCAGCGTCTTTGATCCTGCCCGATCCGTCGGCCGGCGTCGGCCCGACCCGCCGAGCCCGCCCGGGGTCCGCAACGGGGGCGCGCGTCCCGGAGTCGGTTAGCCGACCCGGGGACGGGGAAGTTGTCGGAAGCTCCGCGTGATCGCCTTAACTCTGGTTAGCCTAGCCTTAGTAAGCTAGGGTGACGATCAGTTAGTCAAGCGGAGGGTGGACATCGCGTGACACTGCTGGCATCAGGGCAGACCAGGCCGGTCACGGCCAGGGTGGCCACCGCGCGGCGTTACTCCACCCCGCGACGCATTGGCGACTCCGCGTGACCGTCATGATCGGCGACCGGGCCGCCGCACCGCTCGCTCCGGTGACCGCCACGCTGCGCGCGACCTTCGGCACCGACGACCTTCCCGGGCTCGCCAGCGGCCTGCTCGTCACCGACGAGTTGGGCTGGGTTCCGGCCACCGAGCTGGTCGACGGCACCCGGCTGCCCGAGGTGCTCGCCGCCGCCCGGCAGCGCTGGAACGCCGCCCCGCACGCCGCCGCCGCGCTGACCTGGAAGGGCTACGCCTACTGGCTCTCCCTGCCGGTGGTGCTGGGCTGGGCCTCCGCCCGGCGGGTTCCGCTGCTGCGCCCGGAGGACGTACTGGTCCACCTTGAGGCGCACCGGCCGCTGCTCAAGATCGGGCTGCGTCGTACCACCACCATCGCGGTGCTGCCGTCGGACCCGCTGGCCCTGACCGACCTTCCCGAGATCCGGGTCGTGGCGGACGAGGCCGAGCTGCTGGACGTACTGCGCGGCTCTCTGCTCGACGCGCACCTGGCCCCGATGCTGGACGCCCTGCACGGCCAGGTCCGGGTCGGCGCCCGTACGCTGCTCGGCTCGGTCGCCTCCGGGGTGGCGCACGGCGTGCTGCGCGCCGCCGACTCACTGCCCGGCGGCTCGGCGGAGACGATCGGCACCCTGCTGGAGACGCTCGGCGTGGCGGACCTGATCGACCTGGTCCCCGGCCCGGCCGGGGAACTGACCGTGCAGCGCAAGACCTGCTGTCTGGCGTTCACCCTGCCGCAGCCGAAGGTCTGCACCGGATGCTGCCTACGCTCCGCCTGAGCGGCCGCGACGGGATTGACCGACGAACCGACACCTGGTCGTAATCGGGTCGATACGACCTGCGAGGGCGCTCGGGATATGGTCGGGCTGGTCTGGTAACAAAACACCCCCGAACTGGTCACAACCGAAGTGCAAGTCATGAGTTCGGCTCGCACGAGTGCCCCAATTTCCCTACGGTCGTCGTAGATGGTTCACTCTGTCGGTCCAGTGCAGGTCGAGTCAGAGCGTGAGGAATCGACGCATGGCAGAAATAACTGGAGATCAGCGGGTTCAGGAAGAGGTGCTCGAGGGCCTCGCCACCGCCGTCAACCACCGGCGCTGGTTCGTGGAGCTGGCCCTGCCGTACCTCGGCGACAACCCGATCGAGATCGGCAGTGGCCTGGGCGACTACGCCATCGAGTGGGCCCCCTTCCTGCAACGGTTCACCGCCACCGAGGCGGACCCGGACCGGCTGATCGCCCTGAAGGAGCGGCTCTCCGGCGACCCGAACATCGAGGTCCGGCAGATGCTGCTGCCCACCAACGAGCAGGGTGACTACAGCGCCGCGGTCTCCTACAACGTGTTGGAGCACATCGAGGACCACGTCGGCGCGCTGCAAAGCATGCGCGGCCTGGTCCGCCCGGGCGGGGCGATCGTGCTGATCGTGCCGGCCTTCGAGTTCGCGATGGGCCCGGCCGACATCGCCACCGGGCACGTCCGGCGCTACACCAAGAAGACCATGCGGGCCGCGCTGGAGGAGGCGGGGCTGCAGGTCGAGACCCTGCACTACGCCAACGCACTCGGCCTGATCGGCTACTACATGGCGACCAACGTCTTCCGGCTGATGCCGAAGGAAGGCCCGATGGTCAAGGTGTACGACACCCTCGTGCTGCCGGTGACGAAGGCCGCCGAGCGGGTGGTCCGTCCGCCGTTCGGCCAGTCGGTCTTCGCCGTCGCCCGGGTCCCCGCCTGACCGTTCGCGGGGCCACGGGCCGGCATCGACCGGGGTCATCCCGGAAACAGATGCCGGCCCGGTTCACCGTCAGCCCTTGACCTGGTACGTCGGGCGGATCACCGCCCGCGCCAGGGTGTGGAACGTCAGGTTGAAGCCGACGTACGCCGGGCTGGCGTCCGGTGTGAGGTCGAGCTGCTCGACGTCCAGGGCGTGCACCGCGAAGACGTACCGGTGTGGACGGTCCCCGGCCGGCGGCGCCGAACCGCCGTAGGACTGCTCGCCGTAGTCGTTGCGGACGCTGAACGCACCCGGGACACCGGCCGACGAGTCGCTTCCCGCTCCCCTCGGCAGCTCGGTCACCCCGGCCGGGACGTTGACCAGCACCCAGTGCCAGAACCCGCTGCCGGTCGGCGCGTCCGGGTCGTAGCAGGTCACCGTGAAGCTGCGGGTCTCCGCGGGAAAGCCCGACCAGGCGAGCTGCGGGGACCGGTTCTCCCCGCCCACACTGGTGTGCCCGAACTCCACCGGCATCTGCTCGCCGTCCCGGACGTCCGCGCTGGTCAGCGTGAACTCCGGAACCGCCGGCAGCACCGCGTACGGGTCGGGTGGAATCGGTCGGTCAAGGGTCATCGAAGGAGGTCCTTTCCGCGCAACAGGTGGCCCCACCGAAGCGGCGGTGCCGTGTCCCTTTCTACCCGCTGACAGGGACGTCACCCGCCGGACCTCACCCGGGAGTTCCCTGCCACGTCAGCGGCCGGGGCACCGCCCGGTTCCCTCCCGGGGCCGTCCCTCGGGCACGTCGTCGCCCCACGCGCCCGTACCCGGTGCGGTGTCGGCGGTACGCCGCAGTTCGGCGACGGTGACCCCGGGTGGCGGTACGGCGGCCCGGCGGTGGATCTCGACCACCAGCGGTGGCTCCGGACGTTCCACCCGGGCCAGGTAGCCGAGCGCGACGGCGAGCGCCTCGCAGTGCAGTACGCCGCAGAGCGGGCAGATGCCCTCGTGGTCCGGGGTGTGCTCGGCGACGATCCGGCGAGCCACCAGGATCAGTCGGTTCCGCACCTGCACCGGGGACAGCAGCTCCATGCTCGCCCTCGCTCCACTTGTCCGCCCACCCCGGGGCGTGCCGTTCGGCCGCGACACCAGCCGAACCGGCATCTACGCAGAATAATCAGCTGACTACTTTGGGTAGGTTAGTGGACCGCACCGCATCCCCGTCAACCGGTTGTACGACAGTTCCCACGGAACGGATCGGGCCGACATGGGCGGCCGTCGCGGGGAGATCCCCGTTGGTGAATGCGGAGGGCGTGGGATTCGAACCCACGAAGAGGATCGCTCCCCTTACCGGTTTTCAAGACCAGCGCCATCGGCCACTAGGCGAGCCCTCCCGGGCCACGGTCGCCGGCGATACGGCGGTCGCGGCCGTGCCTAGTCTGCCACGAGCGTCCACCGGGTGGGCGTACCCGGTCTCCGGAAGTCACCCGGGCCCTACCGGGCGGGCCCGGCCGTGACACCGCCGCAACCGATCCGGGGGGCGCGCCACGACAGAGATCCGGTAAGACTGTAGGGATGAAGGCGATCACCATCCCCGAGCCCGGTGGACCCGACGCGCTCGTCTGGGCCGAGGTACCCGATCCAACCCCGGGGCCGGGCGAGGTGGTGATAGACGTCCGGGCCAGTGCGGTCAACCGGGCCGACCTGCTGCAACGGCAGGGCTACTACCCGCCGCCGGCCGGCGCGCCGCCGTACCCGGGTCTGGAGTGCGCCGGGGTGGTCAGCGCGCTCGGACCCGAGGTGACCGGCTGGGAGCTGGGCCAGCCGGTCTGTGCCCTGCTCAGCGGCGGCGGCTACGCCGAGCGGGTGGCGGTCCCCGCCGGGCAGCTGCTACCGGTGCCGGAGACCGTCGAGCTGGCCGACTCGGCCGCGCTCCCGGAGGTCGCCTGCACGGTCTGGTCGAACGTCGTGCAGCTCGCCCGGCTCGGCATCGGCGAGACGCTGCTGGTGCACGGCGGCGGCAGCGGCATCGGCACCTTCGCGATCCAGCTCGGCACCGCGCTCGGCGCGACCGTGCTGGTCACCGCCCGGTCCAACAAGCACGAACGGCTGCGGGAACTGGGCGCCGCGCTGGCGGTCGACTACACCACCGAGGACTTCGTCGAGGCCACGAAACAGGCCACCGAGGGCCGGGGCGCCGACGTCATCCTGGACATCATGGGCGGGTCGTACCTCGGGCGGAACGTCACGGCGCTGGCCACCGGCGGCCGGATCGTGGTGATCGGACTGCAGGGCGGCCGCAAGGGCGAGCTCAACCTCGCCGAGCTGCTGGCCAAGCGGGGTTCGGTGGCCGCCACCGCGCTGCGCGCCCGACCGACGGCGGAGAAGGCGGCGATTGTCCGGGGGGTACGCGAGGAGGTCTGGCCGCTGATCGAGTCGGGCGCGATCCGGCCGATCGTCCACCACCGGCTGCCGATGAGCGAGGCCGCCGAGGCGCACCGGCTCGTCGACTCCAGCGATCACTTCGGCAAGGTGCTGCTCACCGTCGACTGATCCGTCACCGGCTGCCGGGGCAGCAACCGGCGCGGGCCGGGCCCGTCCGCCGCCAGGGCGTCCTCCGGGTTGTAGATGGCACAGCTGCGCAGCGACAGGCAGCCGCAGCCGATGCAGCCGCTCAACCGGTCGCGTAGCCCGGTGAGCAGCGCGATCTGCGCGTCCAGCCGGCCGCGCCAGCGCGTGGAGAGCCGCGCCCAGTCGGCCTTGGTCGGGGTACGCGACTCGGGCAGCGTCGCCAACGCCGTCCGAATCTCCTCCAGCGACACCCCGACCTGCTGGGCGATCCGGATGAACGACACCCGACGGATCTCGGCCCGGTCGAACCGGCGCTGGTTGCCGCCGGTCCGGCCGGCCCGGATCAGCCCGAGCCGCTCGTAGTAGCGCAACGCCGACGTCGCCACCCCGGAGCGGGCCGCCAGCTCCCCGATGGTCAGCGTCTCCTGTGGCACGCCGGACCTCCCATCTGTCGAAACTCCCTGTCTCCGGGCCTTGAGTTGAAGCGCACTTCAACTTGCAGGGTAGAGACATGACGACACCGACCTCCACCCCGACCCGGCCGCCACTCGGGCCGCTGCTGCGCCGGCTCACCGGTGACGAGAAACACGCACCGAGCGCGCACTCCACCCTGGACGTGCTCTGGGTGCTCTACGACCGCGTGCTCCGGGTCAGCCCGGACACCGTCGACGCCCCCGACCGGGACCGTTTCCTGCTCTCCAAGGGACACGGACCGGCCGCCTACTACGCCGTACTCGCCGCCAAGGGGTTCATCCCGGAGGACTGGCTCGACGACCTGGCCGGCCCGGAGAGCCGGCTCGGCCACCACCCCGACCGGCTGCTGGTACCCGGCGTCGAGATCGGGACCGGTTCACTCGGCCACGGGCTCGGACTGGCCGTCGGCACCGCCCTCGGGCTGCGGGCCCAGGGCCTGACCGGACCCCGGGTGTACGTCCTGCTCGGCGACGCCGAACTCGACGAGGGTGCCAACCACGAGGCGATCGCGTACGCCGGCGCGACCGGGCTCGACCCGCTGACCGCGATCGTGGTCGACAACCAGTCCGCCAGCCACGGCTGGCCCGGTGGGATCGCCAGCCGGTTCACCGTGAACGGCTGGACCGCCTCGACCGTCGACGGCCGGGACCACCACGCCCTGGAGGACGCGCTGACCACCCGACACCCCGGCCGGCCGCACGTTGTCGTGGCCGTCGTCGCACCGAAGGAGCACTGAGATGCGGGACGCCTTCGTCCAGACCACCGTCGACCTGCTGGAGAACGATCCGCGTACCGCCCTGGTGCTCGCCGACATCTCCGCCGACCGGTTCGTCGACGCCGCCCGGCGTCACCCGGACCGGGTGCTCAACGTCGGGATCCGCGAGCAGCTCATGGTCGGGGTCGCCGGTGGGCTGGCGCTGACCGGGATGCGCCCGATCGTGCACTCGTACGCCACGTTCGCCGTCGACCGGACCTACGAGCAGCTCAAACTCGACCTCGACCACCAGGGGGTGGGCGCGATCGTGGTCACCGTCGGCGCCTCGTACGACGGGGCGGAGATGGGGCGTACCCACCTGTCCCCGGCCGACGTGGCCCTGATCGACACGCTCACCGGCTGGACGGTGCACGTACCCGGTCATCCGGCCGAGGTGCCCGCGCTGCTCCGGGCCGCGGCCCAGCACGACGGGCCGGTCTACCTGCGGCTCTCCACCCAGGTCAACGACCTGCCCCGGCCGGATGCCGGACAGTTGGCCGTGGTGCACCGGGGCAGTCCGGTGGCGCCGGTGGTGGTCGCGGTCGGCCCGATGCTGCATCCGGTGCTCCAGGCGGTCACCGGGCTGGACGTCACGGTGACGTACACCCACACGCCGCGTCCGTTCGACGTCGGCGGCCTGCGGGAACTGCTCCCGGCCCCGGACGGTGCCGTCGCCCCGGCGGTGGTGCTGGTCGAGCCCTACCTGGCCGGTACGTCGAGCGCGGTGCTCAGCGAGGGGCTGTCGGACGTACCGCACCGGCTGCTGGCCCTCGGCGTCGGCCGCGCCGACCTGCACCGGTACGGCAGCCCGGCGGACCACGCCCGGTGGCACGGCCTGGACCCGGCGGGGCTGCGCCGTTCGGTCAGCGCCTTCCTCGGTTGACCGGCCGGTCGACCGCCGACGCGATGGAACGGGCGGCGGGCGGAGGTGCTCAGCGCCGGTTGGCGTGCTCCCGGCGGCGGGTGCGTTCCCGTCCCAGGATCCAGAGCGCCTCGACGCCGTCCTTCCAGGTGATCTTCTTGCCCTCTTCGCGCCCCCGGGCCCGGTAGCTGATCGGCACCTCGTACGGCCGGATCCGCCGGCGGAGCAGCTTGCCGGTCACCTCCGCCTCCATGCCGAAGCCCCGGGAGCGGACGTCCAGCGAGCGGTAGAGCGCCACCGGCAGCAGCTTGAAGCAGGTCTCCAGGTCGCCGATGTAGGAGTTGAACAGCACGTTCGCGGCGGTGGTGACGGCCTTGTTGCCCATCACGTACCAGAAGCTGTAGGCGCTGTGGCTGCCGAACGTCCGATTGCCGTAGACGACCGTCGCCCGCCCGTCCAGTACCGGGGCGAGCAGCTTGGGAATGTCCTGCGGGTCGTACTCCAGGTCGGCGTCGAGGATGACCATGTACTCACCCTCGGCGTTGTCGACGGCGGTCTTGATCGCCGCGCCCTTTCCCGCGTTGCGCGGGTGGGTGATCACCCGGACCCGGGAGTCGTCTGCCCGGCCGAGGATCTCTCCGGTACCATCGCGGCTACCGTCGTCGACGATGACAAGTTCGATCTCGCACGGGTAGTCGACCGCGAGAGCCTGCTTGAGGGCGTCCGCGATGCGTTCTTCCTCGTTGTAGACCGGCATGAGGATCGAGAGCTTCACGGGGATCTCCACGGTGCTGACGACGAATCGGGCCCTAGCCTAGCCTGATCGGCAGCCTTCACAATGCCTGGTGCCGAGCACGAGCGCAGGTGGGGGTCCTTCCGACGATCGTCGCCGGCCACGCGCCGTCCCGCAACGCCCCTCCGGTGACCTGGCACTTCCGACGTGTCGCGGGCCGCCCGGGGAGGACCGGGAGGGTCAACCGGCGAGTGCGGGGCGGAACTTCGGAACCCGGCCCGATCGGGTCGGCAGACCGCCGGGAGCGGGTCGCCGGGGCGGTACGGCCCGGACGCCACGGCCAGCCGGTGCGGTCACCGGTACGGGCGGTACGACGTCCACCGGGACGGGCGGTACGACGACCGGAGTGACCGTACGGAATGCCCGTGTTGTCATCTTCGCCCGAAACAGGTGATTGAACAGCGCGTCGAGCTGCCACATCTGACTGGGCCGGTCCGCCCGGATCAGGAACCGTTCCCGTACGCCGTCCACCGCGGTCGCGGCCAGTTCGACCGCCGACGTACGGGGATCCGGGGTCCAGGCGACGTTGCTGAGGTGCCGCAGTTCGGTGTTGAGGTGCAGCCGCAGCCGCTGCAGCACCCGGCTCTGCTCGGTCACCACCAGCCGGCGGTTGGTGAGCAGCAGCAGGTAGTTGTGTGTCGGCTGCTCGGGGCGGACACACCGGGCCACCAGCACGGCGGCGTCCCCGGCCTGCACGCAACTGCGCAGCACCGGCAGGTGCCGACTCGCGGTCGGGCTGGTCACCCCGGTCTCGGCGGCGGCCGGCAGGAACGTACGGACGAACACATCCATGCCCGTTTCAACGACACGCCGCCGGGGATGACGCGGCAGGACATGGACAAGAATGAGTTTATAGAAGTTCCACGATGGTGGCGTTCGCCATTCCGCCGCCCTCGCACATGGTCTGCAGGCCGTACCGGATGCCGTTGTCCCGCATGTGCTGCAGCATCGTGGTCATGATCCGGGCACCGGATCCGCCGAGCGGATGGCCGAGCGCGATGGCACCACCGCGCGGGTTGAGCCGGGCCGGATCCGCCTCCGTTTCGGCCAGCCAGGCCAGCGGCACCGGGGCGAACGCCTCGTTGACCTCGTACACCCCGATCTCCTCGATGCCGAGCCCGGCGCGGCGCAACGCCTTCGCGGTGGCCGGCATCGGCGCGGTGAGCATCAGCACCGGGTCGGCGGCGGCGACCACGGCGGTGTGGATCCGGGCCAGCGGCCGCAGACCGTGCCGCCCGGCCCACTCCGAACTGGTCACCGCGAGCGCGGCGGCGCCGTCGGAGATCTGCGAGGCGGAGCCGGCGGTGACCGACCCGTCCGCCCGGAACGGGGTGGGCAGTTCGGCCAGCCGGGCCAACGTCGTGTCCCGGCGGATGCCCTCGTCAGCGACCACCTTGGACCCGTCGGGTACGTCCACCGGGGTGATCTCGGGATCGAACGCACCGGCGTCCTGGGCGGCGGCCGCCTTTTCGTGGCTGGCCAACGCGAACTCGTCGAGCTGACGCCGGCTCAGTCCCCACTGCCGGGCGATCAGCTCGGCGCCGACCCCCTGGTTGAACGGCACCGGCTCGTCGGCGGCGAAGCCCTCCCGGTCGCGGTAACGGTTCCGGACCTGGTCGCCGTAGGGCAGCCCGACCAGCGTCGGGTCGGCGGCCGAAGGCGCGATGCTGCTGCCCATCGGCACCCGGGTCATCGACTCCACCCCGCCGGCGACCACCAGGTCCGCCTGGCCGGCCAGGACCGCCGCGGCGGCGAAGTGCAACGCCTGCTGGCTGGACCCGCACTGCCGGTCGAGCGTGGTGCCGGGCACCGACTCCGGCCAGCCCGCCGCGAGTACGGCGTTACGCCCGACGTTCCAGGCCTGCTCGCCGACCTGGGAGACACAGCCCCAGATCACGTCGTCCACGTCGCCCGGCTCCAGCCCGGTCCGCTCGGCGAGGGCGCGCAGCACCTGCGCCGACAGGTCGACCGGATGCACTCCGGAGAGGGCTCCCCGGCGCCGCCCGACCGGGGTCCGTACCGCACCGACGATGACCGCGTCCGCCATGTCTACTCCCCAGTAACTTGGCTGTCCCGATCGTACCCGTCCGCAGCGCCCGATCCCGCCCCGCGTGTTCCTGGCATCCTGGAGCCGTGCCTGCCGACCGCCACGACGAGCCGAACGTGAATCGCGACGCGCCAGACGACATGACCCCACGATGGCGGGTCCGACCGACCCTGCCGGTGGTGAAGTTCGGCGGCGCGGCGCTCCTCCTCGGACTCGGCACGTTCCTCGCCGCCAACGACAACGACCCGGTGCAACTCGGCATCGCGGTCCTCGCGGCCGCCGGCCTGCTGCTCTGGGGGATACGGGACCTGGCGGCACCGGTCCGACTCGCCGTCGACCCCGCCGGCATCACCGTGATCAGCGGGTACGCCGGCCGGCGGCACCTGCCGTGGACGGAGATCGAGCGGATCCGCGTCGACACCCGGACCCGCCTCGGACTGCGTACCGAGACGTTGGAGATCGACACCGGCGAGTCGCTGCACCTGCTCGGCCGCAACGACCTCGGCACGGAGCCGGCGGAGGTCGCCGACGTGCTGCACCGCTTCCGGGCGACGTACTCGACCGGCGTCACCGGCGAACCGCCCCGCTGAACGCCCGCGCCGGGCACCGGAGCACTGGACGCCCGCGCCGGGGCGCCGGAGCGCCCGGCGTACCGGAAGGGTCCGGAGTGTGCCGTGGCGCCGCCGGCCGGCCGGTCAGGCGAGCAGCGCGGCGGTCTGCATCAGGGTCAGCCCGGCCAGTACCAGCCCGATCACCACGCCACCGCCGGCCTGGAACAGGGTGCGTCGTACCCGTGGCGCGTAGGCCAGCACAAACGCCATCGCCGCCCCGGTCACCAGACCACCGAGATGCCCGGCGATGGAGATGCCCGGTACGGCGAAGGTGAAGACCAGGTTGACCACCAGGATCGGGATCACCGACGAGGTGTCCCGGCCCAGCCGACGCATGATCACGAAGAGCGCGGCGAAGAGTCCGAAGATCGCGGTCGAGGCGCCCACGGTCTGTGCCGTCGGATCGCTGAACAGGTACGCCGCGACGTTGCCACCGACCCCGGCGATCAGATAGAGCGCCAGGAACCGCAGCGGGCCGAGAGTCGCCTCCAGGCTCCGGCCCAGCACCCAGAGCGCCCACATGTTCAGGACCACGTGCAGGATCCCGTAGTGCAGGAACATCGCGGTGAAGAGCCGGTAGTACTCTCCGGCCGCGATCCCCTCCTGCGGACCGAGCGGGCCGAACGGGGCCCACAGACCGAGCACCGCCCCCCACCCGGTGAGCGGGGTCGACCCGCCGAGCAGGCCGCCGAGCCCGGCCCCGGCGACCGAGTCGCCGCCCCGGGCCGAGTAGATCGAGAGCAGCATCAACGCGACGTTGATACCGATGAGCACCTTGGTCACGTAGCCCTGGCGACCGGCGGCACCGCCTCCGAAGACGGTACGCACCGGCCGCTGGCTACGGCGACCCTCGGTCACACACTCCGGGCACTGGTGCCCGACCGAGGCCTCCCGCATGCAGTCCGGGCAGATCGGCCGCTCACACCGCGTACACCGGACGTACGTCTCCCGGGACGGGTGGCGGTAGCAGACCGGCGTGGTCGGCGGCGACTCGCTCATGCCGTCGCTCCGCTACGCTCCGCGCCGTCATGAGCCTGCTCCCAGAGCTTGCTGATTCGCTCGCTACGCTCGCTCATGCCGTCGCTCCGCTACGCTCCGCGCCGTCATGAGCCTGCTCCCAGAGCTTGCTGATTCGCTCGCTGCGCTCGCTCATGGAGGCAAAGGTACCTGGGATCGACGTCAGACGTCCTTGCGCTCAATCTCGACGCGCTCGATGACCACGTCCTGGATCGGGCGGTCCATCGCCCCGGTCGGAGTCTTCGAGATCGCCTCGACGACCTTCGCGGACTCCTCGTCGGCGACCTGGCCGAAGATGGTGTGCCGGTTGTTCAGGTGCGGGGTCGGCCCGACGGTGATGAAGAACTGCGAGCCGTTGGTGCCGGGGCCGGCGTTCGCCATCGCCAGCAGGTACGGACGGTCGAACCGCAGGTCCGGGTGGAACTCGTCGGCGAAGGTGTAACCCGGGCCACCGGTGCCGGTGCCGGTCGGGTCACCCATCTGGATCATGAACCCGCTGATCACCCGGTGCGAGATGGTGCCGTCGTAGTACGGCCCGCTGCCCGGCTGCCGGGTACGCGGGTCGGTGTACGGACGGGTCCCCTCGGCGAGTTCGACGAAGTTGCTGACGGTCTTCGGCGCGTGGTTCGGGAAGAGTTCCAGCCGGATCGCGCCGGCGTTGGTGTGCAGGGTCGCGTAGACGGCCTCGGCCACGAATGCTCCTTGTTCGATGTGTTCGATGTGTTCGCCGATCCGGCCGGGCCGGCCGGTCGGACCTCCCCGCCGGCACCCTGGTCGGGCCGGCGTACGGGCTGGTGGTTCCATGCGGATCCTCCCATGTGCCCGTTCTGCAGGTGCGGGCGCATCCGAGGGTGCAGGATGACGGAGGAACAACACCCAAGGAGGTGGGGACCGGTGTTCGGATTCGGGGGGCGCACTTCCCACAGGCAGCTCGTCAGGGACGAGCTGGGCGAGAGTCTCGATCATCTGGTGCGGGCGGCCAACCATGCCGCGTCGGGGGTCGGGGCGACGGTAGGGCCGCGGGCGTACGCCGCCCGGGACTACCTCTCGCCGACGGCGACCAGGGTACGGCGGACCGCGTCGGACGGTTGGGAATCGGCGGTTACCAGGGTCGCACCGTTGGCTGTGGCCGCCGCCGCTGGTGCCCGTCAGGCCGGCTCGGTTGCCCTTGAGGCGAGGTCGAAGAGAGTGAAAGCGATGCGGAAGAAGAAGTCGGTGCTGCGCCGACGCTGGCCGATGCTGACCGGGCTGCTGGTCGCGGGGGCGGTAGCCGGCGCGGTGGGGGCGGTGGCGATGCGCCGCCGGGAGCAGCAGCCGTGGGACGAGTACGACCCGGCCACGGCGTTGGACACCGTACGCGGGGACGCGGCGACGATCATGGGCAGCTCGGCGGGCGGCGCGGTACGGGAACCGGCCTCGCCGAAGTCCTCGCCGATGGAGAAGATGAAGGACCGCGCCGGCGCGGTCACGGAGAAGATCAGCGCCAGTACGGCGATGACCGACGGCGCCAAGAAGGCCGGGACCAAGAGCGAGCAGAAGTCGGACAACCTGCTCGGCAGTGCGCCGTCCCGCAACAGCAGCAGTTGATCGCGGGAACCGCGGCCCGGCCGGCACCGGGCGGACGAGACGACCGCGGCGCGGGGTGACGAGACACCGACCCCGCGCCGCGGCGTCGCGGCGTCGCGGGGTCAGAGCCAGCGGTTGCGCCGGAACCAGCGGTAGAGGCCGATCGAGATCGCCAGCATCAGGGTGAACACGACCGGATAGCCGTACTTCCACCTGGTCTCCGGCATGAAGTCGAAGTTCATCCCGTAGATCCCGGCGATCGCGGTCCAGACCGCGGCGATGGCGGCCCAGGCGGCGATCTTGCGCATGTCGTTGTTCTGGTCGACGGTCACCTGGGCCAGCCGGGCCTGCAGGATCGAGTTCAGCAGGTCGTCGTAGGAGTTGACCTGTTCGACCGTCCGGGTCAGGTGGTCCTGCACGTCCCGGAAGTACCGCCGGATCTCCTTCGGCACCTCCCGGTTCAGCTGCCCGGTGAGTGTCATCAGCGGACGTTGCAACGGAACGACGGCGCGCTTGAACTCGACCAGTTCCCGCTTCATCTGGTAGATCCGCTGGATCCGGCCGTGCGCCTGCCGGGCGAAGACCTCACTCTCCAGCACGTCCAGGTCGTCGCCGACCTGCTCGGTCACCTCCAGGTAGATGTCCACCACCCGGTCCATGACCGCGTACGCCACCGCCCACGGGCCCTGGCGGAGGATCTCCTGCCGGGATTCGAGGTCGGACCGGACCGGGGCGAGTCGGCAGGCGTCGCCGTGCCGGACGCTGATCACGAAGTCCGGGCCGATGAAGAGCATCACCTGGCCGGTCTCGATCACGTCGGTGTTCTCGGTCAGCTCACCGTGCCGGACATAGCGGACGGTACGCAGCACCAGGAAGGTGACCTCACCGAACCGTTCGAGTTTGGGGCGCTGCTCGGCCTTGACCGCGTCCTCGACCGCCAACTCGTGCAGCCCGTACGTCTCGGCGATGCCGGCCATCTCGGCCAGGCTCGGCTCGTGCAGCCCCACCCAGACGAAGGCGCCGGGCTGCTGCCGGGCGGCTTCCAGCGCGTCGGCGTGGTTCCAGTCCCCGGTCTGCCGGACCCCGTCGACGTAGAGGCCGCAGTCGACCACGCCACCGTGCCCGGGGCGGTCCTGCCGCACCGGGGCCCGCTGGGCGGTCACCTCGGTGTTGAGCATCCGGCTCACCGCCCGGACCGGCGCGGTCCAGGCGCGGGATCTCGACCGGCCGCGTCCGTTGGCTGGCGCCTGATCGTGATCGACTCGATCCGACATGGTCACCGCCCCCCTCCGACCGCAGTTCGGTGCGCGTTGCAGCGTACGCCGCCGAAGCGAACGGACCGAAACGTCGCGGGGTCGGCGCCGGGTGGACCGTCCACGTCGGGGGGGTGAGGTGCGGACGGCCCACCCGGCACCTTGGGGGGCGGGGGTATTGTCTCCGGGCGCTTCTCCCGACCGGTCGATCCGCTGACCCGCCGGCCCGGGACACACCCGTCGGCGCCAGCTGTCGACCTTGACGCGAGTAGCGCTCGCAGCATTGTGAGCCGCTTACCCACCCGTAGGGAACCCCGGAACGCCAGCTGGGCACTTTTGTCGACTATCCGACAGAAGTGCCCAGCTGCGTCGCTCGTCCGCTATGCGTCGGCCAGCCCGTCCGGCCTCGCCAGCTAGCCGCGTACCGCCCGGACGGCGTCGGCGAGTCGACGGACACCCTCGTCGATCTGCTCCGGCGTCACCGCCGAGTACGCCAGCCGCAGCGAGTGCTCGCCACCCTCGGGCAGGAAGTCACTGCCCTTCACCACCGTCACGCCCCGCTCCGTCGCCGCCGGCACCAGCTCGTCCGCGTGCACGTCCTCCGGCAGTTCGATCCAGAGGAAGTAGCCGCCGTTCGGTTCGGTGAACCGGACGTCCGGGATGTACTGCCGGAGCGCCGTGGCCAACGCGGTGGCCCGCTCGCCGAGCGCGCCGCTGACCTTGCGGATCGAACGGTCGACGTCCCCGGAGACGCAGAACTGGTGCACGATCGCCTGCGCCACCATGCCCGGCGAGATGTAGAGGTTGGTCGCCTGCTTCGCGATGTCGGCGATCAGGCCGGCCGGCCCGACCAGGTAGCCGACCCGTACCCCGGGGCAGATCGTCTTGGTGAAGCTGGAGGCGTGCACGACGTTGTCCCCGTCGTCCAGGGTCAACATCGAGGGCAGCGACTCGCCCCGGAACCGGACGTCCGCGTACGGGTCGTCCTCGAAGATCGTGAAGTTGTACTCCGCGGCCAGGTCGATCAGTGCCCGCCGCTTCTCCAGCGAGAGGGTGACCCCGGCCGGGTTCTGGAAGTTCGGGATGATGTGCGCCAGCTTCGGGCGGAGCCCGGAGCCCAGCAGGTTGGCCAGCTCCGTGGTGTCGATGCCGTCCGGTTCGATGGTGACCGCGTGCACCTTGCTCCCCATCCGCTGCAGGTTGAGCAGCGTCCGGTCGTAGGTCGGCCGTTCCACCACCACCGCGTCACCGGGCGAGACGAGGTGCTGGAACAGGAACGCGTCGGCCTGCAGCGAGCCGTTGGTGACCAGCACCTGGTCGACGTCGACCCCGTGCTTCTCAGCGATCCACCTGCGCAGGGGCGGATACCCGACGGAGGTGCCGTACCCGGTGATGCCGGCCGGGTCGGCGTCGAAGGCTCGTCCGGCGGCCGCCTTGAGCCCGTCGATGTCGACAATGTCCAGCGACGGCGCACCACGGGCGAACGAGATCAGCTGCTCGACAGTCATGACTACCCAGCGTACGGCCGCCGTCGGCGTCCGGGGCGCAGGCATGGCAATGTCCGAATCCTGAGCAGCCGCCGCGCGGCGCCCTCGTCGAACCGAGCCGGTCCGGCACGGTCCGACCCGCCGCGACCGGCCGGTAACCGGCGGCCCGGCGGCGGCCCGGCGACGGGAACTAATCTCGACGGGTGCCCACCGAGTCCGAGCCCCTGCGCTGCGCCGGAGCGCTCGTCGTCGACGACGACGGGCGGATCTTCTTCCAGCGGCGGTCCCCCCACCGGAAGCTCTTCCCCAACACCTGGGACATCGTCGGCGGCCACCTCGAACCAGGCGAGACCGTCGAGGAGGCGCTGTTGCGCGAGGTGACCGAGGAGACCGGCTGGCACGTGTCGCTGGTGCTCGGTCTGGTCGGCGAGTACACCTACACCGGCACCGACGGCATCGACCGGATCGAGACCGACTTTCTCGTCCGGGTCGACGGCGACCTGTCCCGGCCCCGGCTCGAAGCCGGCAAGCACACCGAGTTCCGTTGGCTCACCGAGGCGGAGACCGGGGTCCTCGACGAGCACCGGGAGCCCGGCGACGGAGTGATCCGGGAGATCGCCGAGGACGGCTTCCGCGCCCTGCGTCTGCTCGGCCTGTGAACCCGTACCCCGGGTCTGAGCGGGCGGTGGGTCCGCACGCCGTCTCCGACCGGCACGTACCGGTGCCCGTTCCGGTGCCGGTGCAGGAGGGCGTCCCGCTCGCGCCGCACCAGGCGGCCGGGCTGGTCTGGCCGGCCGTCGACCGGGTCTTCCGGTCCGGGATGGCCGCCGCCGGCGACCGGGGCGGGGCGGAGCTGCGCCAACGCTACGGCGGTCCGTCGGCGATCGGTTTCCTGGTCGACTTCCGGACCCGGCTGGCCGCCCCCGGCGGATTCATCAGCGGCCGGCAACTGGCCGCCCTGACCCGGTACGCCGACCAGGCCGAATGCCAGCGTTACCTGGACAAACAGGTCGCACACGGCATGATCCACCGCCAGGACGACGGGATCTGCGCCACCGACCGGGGCCGGGCGTACCTGACCGAGTTGTACGAGTTGCACGCCCGGGTGACCGAGGAGATCTGGAGCGAACACACCGAGCGGGTGCAGCGCCTGGTCGGCGTCCTCGGTCGACTGCTCGCCGCCGCGCTCGACGGACCGCCGCCGGGTGCCGCCACCCCGCCGGCGCCCTCCGGTCACCTGCCACCGCCGGTGATCCGGCAACCGGGCGTCGCCCCGGCGCCCCGGCGACCGGGTGGGCCGGAGCACCGTGACGGCGCCTTCGACGCCATGGCACCGCCGTACGAACCGGACGGCACCCCACCCGGGTTACTGCTGCTCAACCGGCTCGGCACGCTCCGCTACCACCGGGCCGACGCGCACGCCGCGGCCTGGCAGGCGGCCGGGCACACCGCCCGGAGCATCGTCGCGCTCGCCCCCGGGCCGGAGCGGCTCGCGATCGAGTTGGAGACCGACCGGCGGGCGGCCGGCCCGTACGCCGTACTCACCCCGCCGGAGCGCCTGCAACTCCTCGCCGACCTGGCCGCGCTGCCCGGCTGAGCCCGCCCGACCAGCCGGGACGTTCGGTACCTCCATCGACGTCCGTACCGACCTGGGTTGGTTCCGCGTTTGCCGGGAATTCGTTCTCCCGTCACACGGCGCTATCCTCCCTGCGGTGGCGGCTGTCGTGAGGAGGATCGACGGAATGATCGGTTTGGTGCTCGCCGCGGGCGCCGGGCGCAGGCTGCGCCCGTACACGGACAGCCTTCCCAAGGCACTCGTTCCCGTCGACGGCGAGACGACGATCCTCGACATCGCGCTGCGCAACCTCGCCGAGGTCGGGTTGACCGACGTCACCGTGGTGGTCGGCTACGCCGCCGAGGCCGTCCGGGCCCGGCAGGCCGCCCTGCAGGACCGGTACGGGGTGAAACTCACCCTGGTCCAGAACGACCGGGCCGAGGAGTGGAACAACGCGTACTCGCTCTGGCTGGCCCGGGAACACTTCGCCCAGGGCGCGCTGCTGGTCAACGGCGACACGGTGCACCCGGTCAGCGTGGAGCGGACCCTGCTCGCCCAGCGTGGCCCCGGCATCCTGCTCGCCGTCGACACCCTGAAGAAGCTGGCCGACGAGGAGATGAAGACCGTCTTCGACGGCCGTGGCCAGCTCACCCGGATCACCAAGGAGATGGAGCCGGCCGAGGCGTACGGGGAGTACATCGGCGCGACCCTGATCGAACCGCACGTCGCCGCCGACCTCGCCGACGCGTTGGAGACAACGTGGCGGCGCGACCCCAACCTCTACTACGAGGACGGCTACCAGGAGTACGCCGACCGGGGCGGCGAGGTCCGGGCGGCGCCGATCGGCGACGTCTCCTGGGTCGAGGTCGACAACCACGACGACCTGGCCCGAGCCCGGGAGATCGCATGCCTCTACTGACCCGTACGGTCAACACCCCGCTCGCCATCGACGTACGCCGAGGGGCGGTCGCGGACCTCGGGCCGCTGCTCGCCGACCGGCGGATCTCGGCCGGCGGCGAGGTGGCGGTGGTGGTCGGCCCCGGGCAGGGCGAACGGATCGCCGAGCTGTGCCGGCCGGGGCTGGGCAAGGCCGAGGTCTTCACCGTCGCCGGCGGCACCCTCGACGCCGCGTTGGAACTCGGCGAACGGCTGCGTCGCCGCAACTACGACGCGGTGGTCGGGATCGGCGGCGGCAAGACCATCGACACCGCCAAGTACGCCGCCTCCCGGTACGCCCTGCCGATGGTGAGCGTGGCGACCAGCCTGGCCAACGACGGGATCGCCTCCCCGGTCGCCTCGCTGGACCACGAGGGCGGCAAGGGCTCGTACGGCGTACAGATCCCGATCGCCGTCGTGGTCGACCTCGACTTCGTGGAGAACGGCCCGGACCGGCAGACCCAGGCCGGGATCGGTGACGCGCTCAGCAACCTGAGCGCGGTCGCGGACTGGGAACTCGCCCACCGGGTACGCGCCGAGCCGATCGACGGGCTCGCCGTGACGCTGGCCCGGACCGGGGCGGAGGCACTGGTCAACCACCCCGGCAAGATCACCGACGACGCCTTCCTCACCACCCTCGCCGAGGCGCTGATCCTGGGTGGACTGGCGATGTCGGTCAGCGGGTCGAGCCGGCCGGCCAGCGGCGGCTGCCACGAGATCTCACACGCCCTCGACGAGCTCCACCCGGGCGCCGGTTCGCACGGCGAGCAGGTCGGGCTCGGCGCGCTCTTCTGCACGTACCTCCGGGGTGACCTCGAACGGTTCGCCCAGCTGGCCTCCTGCCTGCACCGGCACGGGCTGGCCACCACCCCCGCCGACCTGGGACTGTCCGACGAGGACTTCGTCGCGGCGGTGCACCACGCACCGTGCACCCGGCCGGGCCGGTACACGATTCTTGAACACCTCGACCTCCCCCGGGACGTGATTGGTGAACGGCTGGCAAACTACGTCGATGCAATCCGTGAACACCTCGGCTGAGCCCACGTTGACGCCGTCGCCGACCGCCGCCGACTTCTACCGGGTCAACCGGGGCGGTGGGCTGTTCAGCGAGGCGCTCAGCCAGCGGCTCGGTGCCGGCCTGTCCGTGGCCGCGCACCGGCTGGGGCTGCCACCGACCGCGCTCACCATCGCCAACCTGCTGCTCGGGCTGGCGGTCTCGGCGACCGTGGTGGCGCTGGCCGACCGGGTCGCGGCCGGGTCGGTACCGGCCTGGCCGGTCGGGTTGCTGGCGCTCGTCGGCTGGCAGTTGGCGTACGCCCTGGACTGCGCGGACGGGCAGCTCGCCCGGGTCACCGGGCAGGGCAGCGCGGCGGGCGCCCGGGTGGACGTACTCTGCGACGTGGCGGCACAGATCGCCCTGGTCACCGCCCTGTCGGCGACCGCGCTGGCGCAGCGCCCGTCGACTCCGATCTGGCTGATCGCCGCGTTCGCCGGCACCTGGATGGTCAACCTGGTGACCTCGGTGATGCAGGCCGGGCCGAACGCGGCCAGCATGGTCACCTCGACCTCGCTGCCGGTCCGGCTGGTCAAGCTGATCCGGGACTACGGTGCGGTGATCTTCGTGGCCGGGCTGGTGCTGGCCCTGCTGCCGTCCTGGACGATCTGGCTGATCGCCGCGTTCACCATCGTCAACGGCGGCTTCCTGGTGGCCAGCATCACCTTCTCGGCCCGCGCCTCACTGCGCTGACGCCGTCGACGCCGCCGCACTGTGCTGAGCTGGCCGCGCGCCCGGCTGCGCTGAGGTGTTAGGAAGGGCCCCCTCCTATACAAGAAGCGATAGGAAGGGGCCCTTCCTTACATCTTGGCGTAGATGTCGAGGAGTTGGCCGGTGACCACGTCGGGGTGGAAGGTGCGCTGGTAGCGGGCCCGGGCGTGCGGGGCGAGACTGGCGGCGGCGGCCCGGGCGGTGGGCAGGGCGGCGGCCAGGGCGGCCGGGTCGGCCGGGACGAGCCAGCCGGCCTCGCCGGTGGAGAGGGCCGACCCGGCCGCGACGGCGGGCTCGTCGGCGCCGATCAGGTACGGGATGCCGCCGAGCGCCGTGCCGAGCACCGGGCGACCGGCGGCGAGCGCCTCGATCACCACCGTCGGCAGTACGTCGTGCCAGGTCGGCACGGTGAGCACCACGGCGGCGGAACGCAGCGCGGCAGCCACCCCGGCCCGGTCGAGCGGGCCGAGAAACTCGACGTCGGCGCGTTGCGCGGCGGCCTCCTCGGCCAGCGGGCGCAGCTCGCCGTCGCCGGCGATGCGCAGCGGACCGAGCGCGCCGTCCGGGTGCCGGCGCCAGGCGTCGAGCAGCAGCCCGACCCCCTTCTCCGGGGAGAGCCGGCCGAAGAAGAGGAAGCCGTCACCGAGCGGCGGCGGTGGTCCGGGGTCCGGAATCGCGTTCGGCTTGACCACGATCCGGTCGTCCGGGATGCCGTAGTCGCGCAGGTGGTTGGCGATGCCGGAGGTGAGCGCGATGTAGCGGTCCACCGAGCGCCAGGTCGGCCGGTGTACGGCGAGGGTGGTCGCCATCAACGCGCTCTGCGCCCGGGACCCCCGGTAGCAGCGGTGCACGATCGCCGGCACGCCCAGCGCCCGGCCCCGGCAGTCCTGGCAGATCCGGCCGTCCCGGAAGTAGAGCCCGGAGGAACAGACCTGGCGGTAGTTGTGCACCGTCTGCACCACCGGCACCCGGTGCTTGTGCGCGGTCCGGACCACCCACGGCGAGAGCAGCGGGTACGGGTTGTGCAGGTGCAGCACGTCCGGCCGGTGCTCGGTGATCAGCCGGCTCAGCTCCTGCTGCGCCCGGGGTGCGTAGATCGGCGAGAGCGGCAGCAGCGCCTTGTCGGTGCCGGAGAACCGGGCGATCTCGTCGGAGGAGCGCAGGAAGGGCAGTACCTCCACCCCGGCCGCTTCGAGCTGGCCGATCTCCTGGTCGACGATGGTGTTCTCACCGGACGGCTGTGCCTCCCGGTACCGGTTGTGCGCAACGATCACCCGCACGCCGATTCGCCCCTTATCCGCGGCCTGGCCGCACCAGTTGCGGGCGCGTGTGGGTCGCGTCCGCGGGATTGAACGCTACCTTTTATCTCGTGCCTGAGTTACCGGAGGTGGAGGCCCTCGCCGGCTACCTGCGCGAGCGGGCGGTCGGGCATCGGGTCGACCGGATCGAGGTCGCCGCGATCAGCGCCCTGAAGACGTACGACCCGCCGCCGTCGGCCGCGGCGGGGCGGTCCGTCGTGGGCGCCGGCCGGCACGGCAAGTTCCTGGACGTGATCCTCGGGGACGGGGACGGGGACCGGCTGCATCTGGTGGTGCACCTGGCCCGGGCGGGTTGGCTGCACTACCGGGAGTCGTTCAACTCGGCGACGCCGCTGAAACCGGGCAAGGGCCCGATCGCGCTGCGGGTACGCCTCGACGACGGGTCCGGTTTCGACCTGACCGAGGCCGGTACGCAGAAGAAGCTCGCCGCGTACCTGGTGACCGATCCGGAACAGGTGCCCGGGGTCGGTCGCCTCGGGCCGGACGTGCTCGCCGTCGACCCGGCGACCTTCGCCGAGCGGCTGCGTGGCCGCAAGGGGCAGGTGAAGGGGGTACTGACCGACCAGGAGGTGCTGGCCGGGGTCGGCAACGCGTACTCGGACGAGATCCTGCACGCGGCGAAGCTGTCACCGTTCGCGTTGACCAACCGGCTCACCGACGAGCAGTTGGCGGTGCTGCACAGCGCGACCCGGGAGGTGCTCGGCGACGCGGTGACCCGGTCGATGGGGCAGCGGGCGGCGGAGCTGAAGGGGGAGAAGCGGGCCGGGCTGCGGGTGCACAACCGGACCGGGCTGCCCTGTCCGGTCTGCGGCGACACCATCCGTGAGGTGTCGTTCGCCGACTCCAGCCTGCAGTACTGCCCGACCTGTCAGACCGGGGGCAAACCGCTGGCCGACCGACGGCTGTCCCGGCTCGTCCGCTGACGTCGCGGGCGGGCACCGGACGGCGTCCTGGCCGGTGAGCGATTCTGCTTGTACGTTGAGTAGTCCCGGCCCGTAACCGGGGTCAAAAACGCCCAGCTGGCGATGAACCGGCCACCTCCGGGCTCTACCGTCACGCCTGTCCATCGGTATAGTGGCCCGGTCTGCGACTCCGCTTTCGAGGCGGCCGGCTCTCGTTGCTGGCGGAGCGGGCGGCGTACTGTCCCTCGGGTCGGCGTCCCCGTGGGGCCTGCATGGGAGAGACTGTGACAGTGGGCGACCCGAGCCCTTATGGCGAATGGGCGGCACGTGTCATGCGGGAGGACGTGGGTGAGGTGACGACAAGCCTCCAGCGCCCGATAAGCGGCACGGGCCAGCCCAATACGCTGCGGCACGTCGACAGCTTCGAGATCCAGCCGCCGACCGCTCCGCAGCCCAACGGTGTGCCGCGTTCCGCGTGGGCGCGGGCCCGACGCCGGGTGTCCCGCTGGCACCGCCCGTACGTCGCGGTGCTGCTGCTGCTCGACTTCGGGGCGACGGTGCTGGCCAGCTGGATCGCGATCCAGTGGTTCGACCAGGCGGCGGCCGGCTTCCGGGACGCGGACAAGGACCCCACCTGGTTCCACACCGTCTCGTACCTGCTGCTTCCGCTCGGCTGGCTGGTCATCCTCTGGGCCAACGGCGCGTACGACCGGCGCTATCTGGGGCTCGGCACCGACGAGTTCAAACGGGTGACCCGGGCCGCGGTGGCGGTCGCGGCGAGTGTCTCCTTCCTCGCCTTCGCCACCAAGACCGACCTGTCCCGGTACACCGTCGGCACCGCACTGCTCGGCACGCTGCTGTTGATCCTGCTCGCCCGTTACCTGGCCCGGATGGTGCTGCACACGGTCCGCCGGCACGGCGGCACGGCCACCCAGCGGATGGTGCTGGTCGGCACGCTGCCGGAGGCGATGGAGGTCTACACGGCGGTCAGCCGCAGCCCGTCCGCCGGGCTCGTCCCGGTGGCGATCCACCTGACCGACGGCTACGCGGCCGCCCGGGGCATCCAGACCCCGATCCCGGTGTACGCCGGCCGCGACATCCTGTCGCTGGTCCGCGAGGTCGGCGCCGACACGATCGCGGTCTGCGGCTCGGCCAGCACCGAGCCCGGTGAACTGCGCCGGATCGCCTGGCAGTTGGAGGGCTCCGGGGTCGACCTGATCGTGGCGCCGCAGCTCACCGACATCGCCGGTCCCCGGGTGCACATCCGGCCGATCGAGGGCCTGCCGCTGCTGCACGTCGAGGAGCCGACCCTCTCCGGCCCGGCGCTGCTGGCCAAGAACCTGCTGGACCGGTGTGCGGCCGGGTTCGGACTGCTGCTGCTCCTTCCGCTGTTCATCGCGATCGCCCTGGCGATCCGGATCTCCGATCCGGGGCCGGTCTTCTTCCGGCAGCCCCGGGTCGGCCACGAGGGTCGGACGTTCCGGGTCTGGAAGTTCCGGACCATGTACGTCGACGCGGAGCAGCGGCTCGCCAGTCTGGTCGACCAGAACGAGACCGACGGCATGCTGTTCAAGATCAAGAATGATCCCCGGGTCTTCGCCGCCGGACGGTTCCTCCGGGCCAGTTCCCTGGACGAGCTGCCGCAGCTGATCAACGTGCTCTGGGGCGAGATGTCCCTGGTCGGCCCACGGCCGCTGCCCGCCGACGACGGCGACTTCCTCGGCGACGTACGGCGCCGGCTGCTGGTCCGCCCCGGCATCACCGGCCTCTGGCAGGTCTCCGGCCGCTCCGACCTCTCCTGGGACGAGGCGGTCCGGCTCGACCTCTACTACGTCGACAACTGGTCGCTGGCGTACGACCTGAGCATCCTCTGGCGCACCATCGGGGTCGTACTGGCCCGCAAGGGCGCGTACTGATCCGATCGGCCGCGCCGCAACCGCCGACGGATCGGGGGTTGGCGAACCGGTCGGGAACGGTCAGGATCTCTGCGTGGGGCCGAACCTGTCCACGGCGGTCGCCGTCGTAGCGATGATCAGCGCACTGGGCGCCGCGCTCTTCGCTGTCGTCCGACTACTCGCCCGACGGGGCATCGCCACCGCCACCCAGCGCGCCACCTACGAGGTCCTGCACACCGCCGGTCTGGCCGCCGAGCCACTCCGGACCGGACTGACCCCGACCAGCGCGGCGAAGGCGGTACGTCATCTGCGTACCCTGGTCGGCTCCGCCGGGCTGGCGCTGGCGGACCGCGACCGGATCCTGGCGCTCGACGGCCGGGGTGGGCACCACGGCGAGCAGTTGCGGGCCGCCGCGGCGCAGACGATCGACACCCGCCGCTCGACCGTGCTCGGCGAGGCCGAGCTGCGCTGCGACCGGGTCGACTGCCCGGTCCGGGGTGCGGTGGTGGCGCCGCTGACCGGGCCGGACGGCCGGGCCGCCGGTGCGATGGTGGCGATCGCCGACGACCAGCCGGCACCCGGCCTGGTCCAAGCCGCGCTGGAGACCGCACACTGGGCCGGCACCCAGCTCGCCCTCGCCGAACTGGACTCGTCCCGGGAACGGCTGGCCCGGGCCGAGGTACGCGCGCTGCGCGCCCAGATCAGTCCGCACTTCATCTACAACGCGCTGACCGCGATCGGCTCGTTCGTCCGGACCGACCCGGAACGGGCCCGTGAACTGATCCTGGAGTTCGCCGAGTTCACCCGTTACTCGTTCCGGGCGCACGGGGAGTTCACCACCCTCGCCGAGGAGTTGCGCTCGATCGACCGCTACCTGACCATCGAACGGGCCCGGTTCGGCGACCGGTTGCAGGTACGGCTGCAGATCGCTCCCGAGGTGCTGCCGGTCAGTCTGCCGTTCCTCTGCCTGCAGCCGCTGGTCGAGAACGCCGTCCGGCACGGACTGTCCCGCAAACCGGGGGTGGGAATGCTCAGCATCGAGGCACGGGACGCCGGGGCGGAGTGCCACATCATGGTCGAGGACGACGGCGTCGGGATGGATCCCGCCGTGCTCGCCGCCGGGGTGGCCGAGGCCGCCGCCGACACCAGCGACGACTCCGGCCAGCACGTCGGGCTCTCCAACGTGGACGAGCGGCTCCGGTCGGTCTTCGGCGACCAGTTCGGGCTGGTCGTGGAGACCGGCCTCGGCTCCGGCACCAGGGTGAGCATGCGGGTGCCGAAGTTCCACCGCCATGTCCGGGCGAGCGCATGACCGCAGAGAGTTTCCAGCGCCTGAGCGCGAGGAGCGAGCGGAGCGAGCCCCGCAGTCGCGAACGAGAGGTCGGCACCCTGAGCGCGAGGAGCGAGCGGAGCGAGCCCCGCAGTCGCGAACGAGAGGTCGGCACCCTGAGCGCGAGGAGCGAGCGGAGCGAGCCCCGCAGTCGCGAACGAGAGGTCGGCACATGACCGGTTTCCTGCGGGTGCTGGCGGTGGACGACGAACCGCCGGCACTCGACGAGTTGGCGTACCACCTGCGGGCCGATCCGCGGGTGTCCCGGCTGCACACCGCCTCCGACGCCACCGAGGCGCTCCGGCTGCTCCGCGACGCCGACGTCGACGTGGTCTTCCTCGACATCCGGATGCCGGGACTCGACGGCATGGAGTTGGCCCGGGTACTGCGCCGGTTCGCCCGGCCACCGGCGATCGTCTTCGTCACCGCGTACGACGACGGGGCGGTCGACGCCTTCGACCTGGGCGCCACCGACTACGTACGCAAGCCGGTGCGGGCCGAGCGGCTCGCCGAGTCGCTGCGCCGGGTGGTCGGTGCCCGGGTCGTACCGACCCACCCGGCGGCGTTGGCCCGTGCCGAGCCGGACCCGACGATCCCGGTCGAGCTGGCCGGCACGACCCGGATGCTGCCCCGCTCGGCGGTGCGCTGGGTGGAGGCGCAGGGCGACTATGCCCGGCTGCACACCGCCGACGGCTCCCACCTGGTCCGGGTGCCGCTGGCCACCCTCGCCGAGCGCTGGGCCGACGCGGGCTTCGTCCGGATCCACCGGTCGTACCTGGTCCAGCTCCGGCTCATCGCCGAACTGCGGCTGACCAACTCCGGATACGTCGTGGTGATCGACGAAACCGAGTTGCCGGTCAGCCGGCGGCACACCCGGGAGCTGAAGGACAAGCTGGTCCGGGCCGCGAAACAGGACTGGAACCGCTGACCAGAGCTGCCCACCGGCGAGGAAGGGGCCTTGTCGCCGCCCGCTTCCCGCGGCGGCAGGGGGCTGCCACGCCACGCCCGCCAGACCGGTTGGTCTTCGCCGGCCAGCCCGATTCCGCCCCGGCCGGCTCCGCCGGCTCAGGCGGCGGCCCGGTCCGGCAGTGCGCGACGCCGCCGGTTCGGGTCGGCCAGCACCGGCGGTCGCCAGGCACCGTCCACCTGGTAGACGTCGGTGCCGGGCGGCACGATCTCGTCGATGCGGTCGAGTGTCGCGTCGTCCAGGGTGAGCGACGCACCGGCGAGCAGGTCGTCGAGCTGCTCCATCGTCCGGGGTCCGATGATCACCGAGCTGACGGCGGGGTGCGCCACGGCGAAGGCCACCGCGAGCTGGGGCAGCGTGCAGCCGAGTCCGGTGGCGAGGTCCACCAGTTGTTCGACGATCTCCAACTTGGCGGCGTTCACCGGCAGCGACGGGTCGAAACGGGCCGGCGCCAGCTGGGGACGCCCGCTGGACAGGTCGACCGGCTGGCCCTTCCGGTACCGGCCGGAAAGGAATCCCCAGGCCAGCGGACTCCAGGTCAGCACACCCATGCCGTACCGCTGGCAGACCGGCAGCACGGAGGTCTCGACGCCCCGGGCCAGGATGGAGTACGGCGGCTGCTCGGTCCGGAACCGTCCGAGGCCGCGCCGCTCGGCCACGTGGTGCGCCTCGACGATCTCCTCCGGTGGGAACGTCGAGCAGCCGAATGCGCGGATCTTGCCCTGGGTCACCAGGTCGTTCAGTACCCAGAGGGTCTCCTCGACGTCGGTGTTGTGGTCCGGGCGGTGCACCTGGTAGAGGTCGATCCGGTCGGTGCCCAGGCGGCGCAGGCTCTCCTCGACCGCGGTGACGATCCAGCGTCGGGAGTTGCCCCGCCGGTTGCGACCCTCGCCCATCGGAAAGTGGACCTTGGTGGCCAGCACCACGTCGTCCCGCCGCCCCCGCAGCGCCTTGCCGACGATCTCCTCGGACTCGCCCGCGGAGTACATGTCGGCGGTGTCGACAACGTTGATGCCCTGGTCGAGGGCGGCATGGACGATGCGTACGCAGTCGTCATGGTCCGGGTTGCCGATCGCACCGAACATCATGGTGCCGAGGCAGTAGCTGCTCACCTCGATACCGGTGCCGCCGAGAATGCGGTAACGCACGGTCGTGCTCCTTCTGTCCGTGGTCCGGACCACGGTCGGCGTCGTCGGCACCGATCGGCGTGGCCGGGCTGGCTGGTGGCCGTACCGTACGAGCTGGAGTCGACTCTAGGTCAAGCCGCTACGCTGGGAAGATGGCCGACTCGACAGGCACGCTGACGATCAGCGAGGTGGCGCACCGGACCGGCCTGAGCGTGCACGCGCTGCGCTTCTACGAGCGCGAGGGTGTCCTGGCCGATCCGGTCCGCCGGGACGCCGCCGGCCGGCGCCGCTACTCGGAAGCGGACGTGGGCTGGCTGACGGTCTGCATCGTGCTGCGTGAGTCCGGCATGCCGCTGCCGGAGATCCGCCGCTACACCGAACTGGTCCGGCAGGGTGGCGGTACCGAGGCCGAACGACTCGCCCTGATGCGGGTGCACCGCGAGCGGGTGCTCCAGCAGATCGCCCAGCTCACCCGCTCCCTCGACCTGATCAACTACAAGGTCGGGGTGTACGAGGACGCGGTCGGGACGACCGCGTCCTCGCCGACCGTCGCGACCGGCTGATCCACGCGGCGGCCCACCGTCAGGAGCAGCAGCCTCCGGCGGTCCCGGATCCCACCGTGACGGCCTGCTTCCCGCCGAGGTCGGTGACCTCGCCGCACGCGCAGGTGTCGTCGGCGCCGGGCTGGGCCTCGGCGGACCTGCCGTACTGGTCCGAGTCACCCTTGACCACGTACACCTCCCACGGTTCGTCGCCGGGCCCGCGTACCCAGACCTTGTCCTGCAGGGCGTAGCAGCAGGTGGTGTCGTTCTCGGTCAGGGTGATCAGCCCGGCCTCGGTGAGCCGTTCGGTGGCGGCGTCGACCTCCTCGCGGTCGAAGACCTCGACGCCGAGGTGGTCCAGCACCGTGGGCTGATCGGGGGCACCTTCGAGCAGGACGAGCTTGAGCGGCGGCTGTTCGATGGCGAAGTTGGCGTACCCCGGTCGGCGCTTGGCCGGCTCGGTCCCGAACAGTTTCGAGTAGAACGCCACGGAGCCCTCCAGGTCGGAGACGCGCAGCGCGAGTTGGACGCGGGACATCGGTCTACCTCCGTTTGGTTGTGGTCGGCGGACGATGGGCACGCCCGTCAGCGCGGACGCCGGCGCACGTGGTGGGCCGGCCATCGCCCCGTCCCTGTCTAGATGGTTTTCGAAGCAGCTCCCACTGTCGCATCCTGTTTTGACGTCTGTCAAGGTAGATGTATATCGAAACAAGAGCCGCCGATGCCGGACCTCCCGCGACGGCATGCCGCACTCCGCCGGACACCGGAGACCGGAGAGCCGGCCAGGCCGCGCCTACACTGCGCGGCATGACCCAACCGGCCCCGCACACCGTCCGGTCTCTCGCCTCCGAACTGCGCGCACTCGGCGTCGCCCCGGGTGACGTACTGCTGCTGCACTCGTCGTACCGGAGTCTCGGGTTCGTGGCCGGCGGCGTCCAGGCGGTGGTCCAGGCGTTCCTCGACACGCTCGGTCCCGAGGGGACACTGGTCGTACCGACGCACACGTCCGACAACACGGACCCGGCCGGCTGGCAGCATCCGCCGGTCCCGGAGTCGTGGTGGCCGGTGATCCGTGCGCAGTCCCCCGGCTTCGACCCCGCGCGTACGCCGCCGAGCCGCTGGATGGGTGTCATCCCCAACGTGGTCCGCACCTGGCCGGGTGCGTTGCGCAGTTCCCACCCGCAGGTCTCGTTCGCCGCGCTGGGCGCGCGGGCGGCGGAGATCCTGGCCGGGCACCGGCTCGACGACGCGCTGGGCGAGACCTCCCCGCTCGGCGCGGTCTACCGGCTCGACGGCAGGGTGCTGCTGCTCGGCTGCGACCACGGCTCGAACACCTCGCTGCACCTGGCGGAGTACCGGCAGGAGTCGCCGGTCCGGGCCACCACCGGCTCCTCCGTGGTGGGACCGGACGGCACCAGCCGGTGGACTGAATGGGTCGACGTGGATGCGGACGAGAGCGACCTCGCACGGCTCGGCACGGATTTCGAGGCGACCGGCGGTGTGACGGTCGGACCGGTCGGCAACGCCGACGCCCGGCTGATGCCGCAGCGGGAACTGGTGGACTTCGCCACCTCCTGGATGGCCGCCAACCGCACGTGACGGGCCGGACCCGGCAACACCTCCCGCCCGGGACTCCGGCGGCCGCGCAGCGCGATGGCCTCCCCGACCGCGAGCTGAAAAGATCAACCGCAGTTCGTGTCGGCTGACGATGACGGGGAGCCCGATGTACGCGACACCACTCGGCGACGACGAGGCCGAACTGCGCCCGCTCGAACCGTGGCAGGCGGACGAGTTCCTAGCCCACATCGACCGGGGACGCGACCACATCGGACAGTACGTCCCCCTGCCCGACCGGGTCTCGGACCTGGAATCGAGCCGCTCGTTCCTCCAGGCGTACGCCGACAGGGCCGCCGCCGACACCGGCCGGATCTGGGGTATCTGGGCCGACGACACCCTGGTCGGCGGGGTGCTCTTCCGGACCCTGGACGTGACCACCGGGTGCGCCGAGGCGGGCTGCTGGCTGGAACCGTCGGCGGTGGGGCGGGGTCTGGTCACCCGCGCGGTAGGCGTCATCATCGACTGGGCGGTCGGGACCCGCGGCATCCACCGGATCGAGTGGCGGGTCGCCTCGGAGAACAAGCCCAGCATCGCGGTGGCCCGACGCCTCGGGATGACCAGGGACGGCGTGCTCCGGGAAGCTGTTCCGTACCGTGGGGCGCGGCAGGACATCGAGCTGTGGTCGGTGCTCGCCCCCGAGTGGCGGGCAGTCCGGCAGGCGAACTCGGAAACGCCTCACCAGCCCGCCGGCTGATGCCGCGACGGATCGTCGGACGTGTCAGACTCCCCCGATGGTCGAGGACGGTGACGAGGACGCCCTGAAGCCCGCCGAACTGGTGCCGATCGAGGGCGGCACATGGAGCGGACTGCTGTTCGACAATCCACGAATCGGGTTGGCGCCCGCGCTGACCTGGAGCTTCCGGTTCCCGTTCCAGGAGGTCTCCCGGGACTACGGGGACAGCCCGATTTTCGTGGACGTCGACTGGTTGCCGCTGCCCGGAGCCGACTGGCCCGCCATGGCAGGACACGTCGTACGGGATGTCGGCGAATTCGCCGAATCGAGCGTCTACTTCTTCCAACACCGCCGGTACGACACGTTCGACCTGGAGATCGTCGCGCAGGACGGGCCCCGGCTCCACGTCCGGACCACCCTCTCCGGCGACCTGGACGAACTGGGCATCGACCCGGTCACCGCCGACGCCTGGCTGGACTTCACCGGCATCGTCGTCTCACTCAGCGACACGACGCCCGACGCGTCGGCGCTCGCCCGGCTCCGAGCCTTCACCGCGACCGACGGCTTGTCGTACTCGCCGGGGCACATCGAATCCTCGTACCGTTTCACGCCGACCGGCTGACGCTTGTCGAACTGCTTTCTCCATCGGCCGGGAAACCCGGCGAAACCTACTGGACAGGCGCCGTCCACAGTGCCGCGACGCCGGGTGACAGCAGTCGGTGCCCTGGTCGGGACGCATGTCCCGACCAGGGCACCGTCGTAGAAACAGGTCCGCTCCGACCAACTCGGCGCCGAGACGGCGATCGATGACGATTCCGGGTGTAAAACCCACGCTCCGAGGTACCTACCCCATGTCGCGACGGATGCCGTCGCGGCGCCCAGCACGGGGGCAGTGGCGAGAGGCGGAGGAGACCGATGGAACTGACAGCCACGACGACCATCCGGAAACCACGATCGGAGATCTACGCGCACTGGCGGCGCCTCGACACGCTGCCGGCGTTCATGGCCCACGTCGAGGAGATCCACGTCAGGGACGATCGGACCAGCCACTGGCGGGCGACCGCGCCGTTCGACCGGACCGTGGCGTGGGACGCGGAAATCACCGAGGACGTACCGAACGAGCGGATCGCCTGGCGTTCCGTCGGCGACGCCGACGTACCGAACACCGGCAACGTGGTGTTCTCGCCCGGCCCGGACGGTCAGAGCACGGAGGTCCACGTACAGCTCAGCTACGACATCCCCGGCGGTGAACTCGGCCGGGCGGTGGCCCGCTACTTCGGCGAGGAGCCGCACCAGCAGCTCGACGACGACCTCCGACGGTTGAAGCAGGTGTTGGAGACCGGTGAGATCGTCCGGTCGGACGGGGCGCCCTGGGGCAAGCACGCCCGGCGGGAGTTTCCGCAGCGCCCGGCCCAGCCGATGTCGGCCGAGGAACTACGGAAGGGAGCCGGATCGTGAAAGCGAACGTCTGGGCCGGCCGCAACAAGGTCGAGGTACGCGACGTACCGGACCCCCGCATCCTGAACAGCCGGGACGCCATCGTCCGGATCACCTCGACCGCTATCTGCGGCTCCGACCTGCACCTCGTCGACGGGTACGTGCCGAGCATGCAGGACGGCGACGTTCTCGGCCACGAGTTCATGGGAGAGGTCGTCGAGGTCGGCTCCGGGGTGCCCCGGGACCGGCTACGGGTCGGCGACCGGGTGGTCGTACCGTTCCCGATCGCCTGCGGTGCCTGTGCCGCCTGTGTGGCCGAGATGTACTCCTGTTGCGAGAACAGCAACCCGAACGCCGGAGCCGCGGAGAAGATCTTCGGCCACCCGGTCGGCGGGATCTACGGCTACTCCCATCTCACCGGAGGCTACGCCGGTGGGCAGGCCCAGTACGCCCGCGTCCCGTTCGCCGACGTCAACCCGCTGAAGATCGAGTCGGATCTCAGCGACGAGCAGGTGCTGTTCCTCTCCGACATCCTGCCCACCGGCTACATGGGCGCCGAGATGTGCGACATCCAACCCAGCGACACCGTCGCGGTCTGGGGCGCCGGCCCGGTCGGACAGTTCGCGTTGGACAGCGCCCGACTCCTGGGCGCGAAACAGGTCATCGCCATCTGCCCGGCGCCCTACCGGCTGCGGATGGCCGAGCAGGCCGGCTTCCTGACCGTCAACTCGGACGAGGTGGACGTCCGGTCCCGGCTGCTGGAACTCACCGGTGGTCGGGGTCCGGACAAGTGCATCGACGCAGTCGGCTCGGAGGCGACCCACGGCAGCGCTCCGATCCGGGCGTACGACCGGGTCAAGCAGGCGGTACGCGCGGAGAGCGACCGGCCGCACGCGCTCCGGCAGGCGATCATGTCCTGCCGCAGCGGCGGCGTGGTCTCGGTGATCGGTGTGTACTCGGGGCTCATCGACAAATTCCCCGCCGGTGCCTGGATGAACCGGTCGCTGACGCTGCGCGCCGGCCAGTGCCACGTGCAGCGCTACATGCGGCCGCTGCTCCGTCGCATCGAGGAGCGGCAGCTGGACCCGACGAGGATCATCACCCACACGATGCCGCTGGACGAGGCGCCGCGTGGCTTCGACATCTTCAAGAACAAGCAGGACGAGTGCGAGAAGGTCGTCCTCAAGGTCTGACGGACACCGGCCAGGTCGGGGGCGGCGTCGACGTCGGCGCCGCCCTCGACCGTGTCCGGCCTTCTGCCGGCGGGCCAGCCACCCGTCGCGGGCACCGCCCGCCCGACCCGACCGTGCTGCTCGTTACTCGCGATGTCGGTAGGATCAGGCAAGGGATAGAGAGCATCGCCATAACGTTTTCCCTGCTCAGACTGTTTTGATTGGTCTGTCGACATCCACGGACACATAAGCAGTCCGACAATGAGCAGGAGTGCCCCATGAAGATCGGCCACGGCTTCCACGCCACCATGACCGCGCGGCCCGGAGAGGGTGACGCGTTGGTCGAACTGCTGCTCGACGCGCCGGTGACGTCCCATCAGGACTGCCTGGTCTTCCTGGTCGGCCGCTCGGCCAGCAACAGCGACATCGTCCACGTCACGGAGGGCTGGACCAGCCGGGAGGCGCACAGCGACTTCTTCGCGAGTGCGGCGGCACAGGCGTACACCGCGCGGTTCGCACCGCTGCTCGCCCACGACCCCCGGTACGCCGACGAGGTCCCCGTCGGCGGCAAGGTCGCCCTCGGCTGACCCCGGCGCCGACGGTCGCCCGGCCCACCGTTCAGCCGGCGGACCCGGCTGATCCCCTCCCTCCCTCCCCGGTCCTTCGGACCGGAACCCCGAACAAAAGGACGCCACGTGACCCCGGTACGCCCCGACACCGACCGCGAGCTGCGCGCACTTCTCGCCGAACTGCCGCCGACACCCCCGCTCAGCCCCGAGATCCTCGCGCAACTGCGCCAACTCCCGCCGACGCCGGTCGAAACCCTCCTGCAGGGTCGCGCGGTCGACCGACGCGAGGTCACCGTCCCCAGCCCGGACGGCACGCGGATCCCACTCTCGATCCTCAGTCCCGCCGGAGCCGACCCGGCCACGCCGGCACCCTGCGTCTACTGGATCCACGGCGGGGGCATGATCATGGGAGACCGCTTCTCGAACATCGACATCCCGCTGGAGTGGCTCGACCTGTTCGGCGCCGTCGTGATCTCGGTCGACTACCGACTGGCACCGGAGGCCACCGGCACGACCCTGGTCGACGACTGCTACCAGGGACTGCTCTGGGCCGTTGGGCACGCCGACGAACTGGGCATCGATCCCGCCCGCGTCGTCGTCGCGGGCATCAGCGCCGGAGGGGGCCTCGCTGCCGGGGTCACCCTGATGGCTCGGGACCGAGCCACGCCCGCGATCGCCGCCCAGCTGCTGATCTGCCCCATGCTCGACCACCGCAACATCACCACGTCGAGCCGGCAGTACTCCGGCGCGCCCGGAGTCTGGACCCGTGAGATGAACGAGTACGGCTGGCGCGCGGTGCTCGGCGACCTCGCCGACGCCTACGTGCCCGGCCACGTCTCGCCCGCCGTCGCCGACGACCTCTCCGGTCTGCCGACCACCTACGTCGACGCCGGCTCCGCCGAGGTCTTCCGGGACGAGGACGTCAACTACGCCAGCAGGATCTGGGCGGCCGGCGGCCAGGCCGAACTGCACATCTGGGCGGGCGGCTTCCACGGCTTCGACGCGCTGTATCCGCAGGTACGGGTCTCGGCCGCCGCGCGAAGGACCCGCAACGACTGGCTCGCCCGGCTCCTCCTCCCGGCCGGCGCCCCGGTCGCACCGAACCTGTCGCCGACGGTGCCGGACCAGCCTCCGCAGGTGTCGACCCGCTGATTGACCAGGCCCGAGGCAGGCCGGCGGCACCCGGATCTTCCAGGCCCGCCTCCGGACCGGTCCTGGCACCGGGGCCTCGGCGCGTCCGGCGGCGTCACGGCCGTCGCGCCGCCCGGGACAGCAGGGCCACCCACACCTGGCGCTGATCCGGTACCCGGCTCGTGCCCGCGTTGCCGGACACCGGTGAATACCATGAGGCCCGGTGACGCCGGGCACCCTCGACAGTGGATCGACGGGTCCGTCGGCACCGTCCCGCACACGCCCGGAAAGGCAAAATGACAGTCACTGCCGACGATCTCGATCTGGCGCTCGCCAGCATGACCGGTACGCTCGCCTCCGCCGTCGACCAGGACTGGTCCACTCGGGCGGGTTCCCTGGAGTGGGACTGCTGGCACACCGCCGAGCACGTGGGCGACGTGCTGATGTCCTACGCGGCCCAACTCGTCGCCCGACCGACCACCCGCTATGTCCGTTTCCTGGCGAACGCCGACGCGGACGCCACCCCGGCCGAGGTGCTGGAGTTCGCCCACACCGGCGGTGGCATCCTCGTCGCGGCCGTACGCACCACCCCGTCCCAGGTACGCGCCTACCACCCGACCGGGATGGCCGACGCCGCCGGCTTCGCCGCGATGGGGTGTGTCGAGGTACTCGTGCACGGTCAGGACATCGCCGAGGGCCTCGGTGTGGAACTCGACGCACCACGTGAGGTCTGCGCCCGGGTGCTCGCCCGACTGTTCCCGGACACCCCGGCCGAACTCCTCGACCTGGACCCGTGGACGGTGCTGCGCTGGGCCGCCGGGCGTCTCGACCTGGTTGGACAGCCCCGTCGGGAAAAGTGGCGATGGCATGGTGCGCCCATCGGGGAGAGCTGACCCGGCACCGATCCCGACGACCGTGCCCGGCCGGGCCATCCGCCAGCCACCGGGCCACCGGGCCACCGGGCCACCGGAGGAGCCCACCTGCACCTCGGTATGCCCTCCTGCGACGGGGGACGCCTGAAACGCGAGTCGTGGCATGCATCGTGCTCTGCCGATTTCGAGGCGGAGTACGATGCGTGCCATCGTCCCGAGATGAGCCGCGCCGGAGCAGCCGATGACCGTCGACGCAACGATGGCCCGCATCAACCAAGGGGTGCAGTTGCACCACCATCAGGGCCAGCGTGAGGCTGCTCGCGACCTGTTCGCCCAGATCTGGGATGAGATCGACGGTGAGCGCGGCGATCCTCTGCACGTTTGCGTCCTCGCGCACGCGATGGCCGACGTGCAGGACGACGTACACCAGGAGTTGGTCTGGGATCAGCGGGCGTTGGCCGCGGCCGACCTGCTCACCGATGCCCGGATCGCCCAGGCCGGGGTGCCGATGACGGTGGCCGGTCTGTATCCGTCGCTGCACCTCAACCTGGCGGACTGCTACCGCAAGCTCGGCGACCTCGACCGTGCGCGCGAGCACCTCCAGGTTGCGGAGGCGGGGATGGGCGCGCTTGGCGATGACGAGTACGGGCAGCTGATCAAGGGTGGCCTGGATCGGCTGACGCAGCTGTTGACCCCCAGGTAGGCGCCAGAATCGGCACCGAGGTTGGGTACAGCCGCCTCGGGATCGGCGTGTACCAGCAGGCGTGGCCGTCCGTCGCCGTGAGTCGTCCTGCCCGTGGCGAGGCTGCCGACGGGAATTGGACGGAGGAGGGTCCGGTACGCGTGCCGCCCGGTCGGTGCGGTCTCGGCCGGCCTGGAGTTACCCCGGCTTGTGGCCCGTGGATGGCCTGGCACCTTCGTGCTTCTCGTCGGCCGGCCGTAGGTGCTCCCACTGCGGGTCGTAGCAGACAAGCCCATGCTCGGCGGCCAACCTGGCGGCCTCGGCTGACAGCTCCCTCGATCTCCCGTAGGGCATCGTCAGATAGATCATCGGTCCGGACGCGTCGTCGAGCAGGGAGCCCCACTCAGACGTTGCGCCGCCGGTCATCTCGGCCCAGCGCTCGGTCAGCGCCACGGCGTAGACCCGGATGCGTGGGGTCGGGGGAAACTCCTCGTCCTCCATGAACTCCTGGTAGAGCCGCTCGTAGACAACGCCGCCGTCGACATCGTCAGCCGGAGGGGTGCCTTCCCACACCGCAAGGTCGTAGCTCATGCCGGCAGTGTGCCGCCCTGTACCGACATCACGTCCGCCGAGGGTCCAGACGAACCGGAGAGCACAGGTAGGGCACGCGACGCGGCTGGGTACGGCGGAAAGGCCGAGCAGGCGGCGACCCCGTGAAACGGCGGGAAAAGCCAGTCCCGGGGTCGGACCGGCGCCAGCCGGAGGCCCAACACGACGGCGGCCAGCCACGCGGCTTCCGTAACGCCTCGGTCCGCACAGCACCCCGACCCGTCGAAGGAGGCGAGCCGACAGTGAACGGCCTGTGCGAACATGGTCAGCATGCCGATTCCACGAAAGGGCTATGCCGCGTAGGCGCCCGGCGCAGCTCCGCGCTGACTCAACCTACCGACGGCCACTCGACGGGACCACCTCCGTCATCCCAGGACTCTCACGTCGGGGCCTGATGGCCGTCGCCTATCTCGAGCGAGCCCGCTTGTGGGACCGGGCCGTCTCTGATGCACTCAAGGACTGGTCCTGGTTTGTCCGCCACCCCGGACGGCGCTTGTGGGACCCGAATGCTGGCTGCGGAATCATGCAGTGCTGCCCCAATCCGCCGGAAGTTCGTTGGATTCTTGACGTCGCGATCGCCGCACTGCCCAGGGAGGACGCCCGTCGCCTCCGAAAACAGGTCGCCGCCCTCGATGACCTGTGGTGATGGTTCCTACGAGGTAGGTCGCGGTGGAGGCGGCTACCGGCAGGATCGGCGCCCTCCCGCCCCGGCGCCGCAGACGTCCGGGCGCAGTGATCCACCAAAGCGAAGGCCCAGGATCGGAGATTGCTCTCTGACCTGGGCCTCAGCTTGTGGAGCGGGTGACGGGAATCGAACCCGCACTGTCAGCTTGGGAAGCTGATGTTCTGCCATTGAACTACACCCGCGAGCGGCCCCCACTGTACCTGGTTGGCGGCGTTCGCGCACTCACCGGGCCCCGTACCGGCGTGGCCGCGCACAGGCTGTCCGTCCGGGCCAGATCCACCAAAACCACGCCGGAACTGGTCGTTTGTAATGGTCAGTCGCCCGGGTAACGTCCGCCCCACTTGCAACAGTGGCTCTCAGTTGCCATTCAGCCACTGTGCGGAAGCAAAGGGTGAGGCAATGGCGTTGCACACACATCGACGGTCGGTACGCCAATTCGGCGTGACGACCGCTGCGCTCGTACTCCTGCTCGGTTCGACGGTGGTGCCGGTGGCGCCCGCAGTCGCGTCCGGCCGTGCCGGTGGTACGCCGGACGGTGGTCTCGCGGACGGCACCAGCGGCTCGGACTGCGTCGTCCCGGGCAGTGGCCATTCCACCGCGAAGGCCCGTCCCGGCGGCCCGTACGCGGTCGAGCCGAACGTGCTCACTCCGGCGGAGGCGGCCGAGCGGGACCGGGAGCTGGACTCGACCTACGCCGAGCGGGTCGGGGTTGCCCCGCCAGCCCTGAACCGGACCATGCGGACCACTGTCGACGTGGTCTTCCACGTGGTCACGAAGGACCGGAGCCGCGCCGGGGGCAACATTCCGCAGTCGATGATCGAGGCACAGATCAAGGTCATGAACGACTCCTTCGCGGGTCGGACCGGCGGAGCCTGGACACCGTTCCGGTTCCGGCTGAAGAAAGTGAACCGGGTGGTCAACCCGGCCTGGTATCCGATCGTCTCGGAGAGCCCGGCCGAGGTGCAGATGAAGCGCGCGTTGCGGGTCGGCGGCAAGGAGACGCTGAACATCTACACCGGGCTGCTCGCCGACGAACTGCTCGGCTGGGCGACCTTCCCGGAGCGGAAGCTGGACCCGTACGACGGGGTGGTGATTCTCGCCGAGTCGCTGCCCGGCGGGCAGGAGAAGCCGTACCACGAGGGGGACACCGCCACCCACGAGGTGGGGCACTGGCTGAACCTCTACCACACCTTCCAGCAGGGCTGTGCGGGCGAGGGCGACCACGTCGACGACACCCCGGCGGAGGCGGAGCCGGGTTTCGGCTGCCCGGTAGGGCGGGACAGCTGCCCGATGCGGCGGGGCCGCGATCCGGTCCACAACTTCATGGACTACTCGGTCGACTCCTGCATGCGGGAGTTCACCGTCGGGCAGATGTTCCGGATGCTGAAGGCGTGGATGGCGTTCCGCGAGCCGCAGCGCTGACCGCCGATCCGGACCCCCGCCGGCACGGCCACGTCAGGCCGCGGGCAGCGCTTCCTCCTCGGCCAGGACCCGGCGACGGCCACGCCGCCGGGAACCGACACCGCCCCGGGTGCTGACCCCGGTGGCGCCGGACGGATCCAGCCAGACCTGGACCGCCGGCCGCGCCGCGTCGTCACCGGCGAGCGGGGTGGCGCCGTTGCTGCCGTGCCGGGCCAGCATCGCCACGTCGACGGTGAACTCGAAGAGCCGCCAGTCGACCTGCGGTGCCGCCCGCAGGTTGCTGGCGAGCCGCTCGACCCGGGCCTGGTCGGTCACCCGCCGGGCCCGGCCGGCGACGTACGCCTCGTCGTCACTGTCCTCCGGAGGGAACGAGTGCAACGCGTACCGACCGTCGCGTTCGAGGTCGCGACGTTTCGGTGAGTCGACGACAAAGCAGAACAGCCCGTCGTCGGTGATGACCGGAGAGACCGGGTGCACGCGCGGCCCACCGTCGGCGCGCACGGTCGCCAGATAGCCGAGACCCGGCCCGTACTGCTGGAGGAGGGCGCGGATCGCGCCGGCGAGGTTGGGCTCGTCAGCGGCGAATTCGGACCAGGATGCCATGCGTACATTCTATCGAACACATGTTCGATCACCTACCCGACCCGCCGGCTCCGACCGCCATCCGGGACGGCCGCGACGCTGGTCCGCACACTGACTCGCTAAGGTGGCACGGTGCTGCTCTCCGACCACGACCTGGTGATCGAGATCAAGGCGGGCGCTCTCGCGCTGGAGCCCTTCGAACCGGCGCTGGTGCAACCCTCCAGCATCGACGTACGGCTCGACCGGCTGTTCCGGGTCTTCAACAACCACCTGTACACCCACATCGACCCGGCGGTGCAGCAGGACGACCTGACCTCACTGGTCGACGTGCCGGACGGTGAGCCGTTTGTCCTGCACCCCGGCGAGTTCGTGCTCGCCTCCACCCTTGAGGTGATCTCCCTCGGCGACCAGCTCGCCGGCCGACTCGAAGGCAAGTCCAGCCTGGGACGGCTGGGCCTGCTCACCCACTCCACCGCCGGTTTCATCGACCCCGGCTTCTCCGGCCACGTCACGCTGGAACTCTCGAACGTGGCGAACCTGCCGATCCGGCTCTGGCCCGGGATGAAGATCGGGCAGCTCTGCATCTTCCGGCTCTCGTCGCCGTCCGAGCACCCGTACGGCTCGGCCGTCTACGGGTCGCGCTACCAGGGTCAGCGTGGCCCGACCCCGAGCCGCTCCTGGCAGAACTGGCGCACCTGGTCGACCCGCTGAACCAGTCGCCGAGCCTTGACCCGCTGAACCACGGGTGGACCGGCTGAGCCACGCGGACACTGGTCGCCGGGAAAGAACAGCGGTAACCGGGTGGGACGACAACAGGCCCCGGTCGCATCGCGCGACCGGGGCCTGCCGTCGTGCCGTCGTCCACGGCCCCGACCCGAGGTGTACCCGGGCCGGAGCCGTGGCCAGCGTCAGGGCCGACCGAAGCCGGCTATGCTGCCGACACTGTCCATTCTCGCCATTCTGACCGGCTCGCCGGCCGTGGAGGCGTGCACGATCCAGCCGTCGCCGACGTACATCCCGACGTGGCTGATCGGAGAGAAGTAGAAGACCAGGTCCCCGGGCTTCAGTTGGGAGCGGGTGACCCGGTCGGTGATGCTGTACTGCCGGGCGGCGTTGTGCGGCAGGGAGACCCCGGCCTGGGCCCACGACCGCAGGGTCAGCCCGGAACAGTCGTACGAGCCCGGTCCCTCGGCGCCCCAGACGTACGGCTTGCCGATCTGTGCGCAGGCGTACTTGACCGCCGTACCCTGGTCACCACCGGGGTAGGTCGCCGGGCAGGGGGCGGGCCGCAGCGGGCCGCCGGCACCCTTGCCGTACGCCTCGATCCGCATCCGCTGCAGCTTGTCGATCTCGGCGTCGATTTCCTTCTTCTTCTTCGCCTGCTCGGCCTCGGTCTTGGTCAGTTCGATGACCAGGGCGTCCAGCGGCGCCTTCTGCTCGGCGTACTTGTTCTTGAGGTCGACGACCGTCTGCACCTCGCGCTGCTCGCGGCGGGCGAACTGGTCGAGCACCGAGAGCTGACCGACGAGCGCGCTCGGGGTCTTGTTGCTGAGCAGGGCGTTCATCATCGACGCGCGGTCGCCCTTGTACGCCTGTACGGCGAACTCGCTGACCCGGTCCATCGCCGTGTCGATCTGCTTCTGCAGCGGGGCGATCTTCTCCTGCAGCGCCTTGGCCTGCTTCTTCTTCTTCGCCAGATCCTCACGGGTGGCGTTGTGCTTCTCGATCAGTGGCTCGAGCTCGCGCCAGTTCTTGTCGATCTGGCTCTCGATCTCGGAGACCGACGGCTCGGCGAGGGCGGGCGTCATGCCGACGAACAGCACGGCGACGCTGGCGATCGCGGCGAGCGTGGTGGTGAGGATGGACCGTCGCAAGCGGGTCTTCGCCGTCCGGGCGCCGGTTGACACCGGGCGCGGGGACGACGACCGCGGGGCGGGGGCTGCCACCGGGGTCCGTACTCCTTCTTCCTCAAGTCCGCCTACCGGGTTAGCTGACGGGTTCGGGCGGGAAGAGATTCGCCCTACCGCTGACGCGCGGATTCACCCCATGGTGCCCGGGTCCCCGGCTCGTATGAGTCGTTGGTTTTCGACGATTCGGCGGTGTCGAGACGTGGTCGCCGGACTGGCGGCCTGCCACCGCCTCGACGGTCCCCAACACTAGAGAAGCCTGTTATCCAAACGCAACCCGTCCTTACCGCTAATTCGTACCGCATCGGGCCGGTCGCGCACCGTGTGGAGTGGATCGACAATTCACCGCGCCGCCGGACCGGCGAGATGATTCGTTACCCGAAGACCAGTCGCGTTGACATCTGTAGATGGATTTCCTGCGTGACGCGCTGCCGGGGCGTGCCCGGAGCTGCTCACGAGGTGGTCGCCGCCTCCTGGTCGGAGGGTGCGTCACGGTCCGGAGGCGTCCCCTGGTCGGGAGGCGGTGACACCCTCGTGGCCGTTTCGGCCGGCGCGTCCACCACCGCGGTCAGTACGTCGTCGAGGGTGACCACGCCGAGCGGTGTGCGACCGTCGCTGACCAGCACCATGTGCCGCCGCTCCCGGCGCATCGACAACAGCAGGTCGGCCAGGGTCCGGTCCGGGGGCACCACGGCCAACGGCCGGATCAGTTCGGCCGGCACCGGGGCCCGGCGCGTCGCGCCGGCGTACCCGAGCATGTCCTTCACGTGCACGAAGCCCAGCACCCGCCGGCCGGCCCGCTCGACCACCGGAAACCGGGACCGGCCGGTCCGGGTGGCCAGCACCTCCAGTGAGGCCGGCGAGACGTCCTCGGCGACCGTGGTGACCTCGGCCCACGGCCGCAACGCGTCGGCGGCGGTACGCCGGTGCAGCGCCAGTGCCCCGGTGATCCGGGCGTGCTCCTCCGAGCCGAGCAGTCCCTCGGTACGCGCCTGCGAGACCAGCCCGGCGAGTTCCTCGGCGGTGAAGACCGTCTTCACCGCGTCGGCCGCCTCGATCCGCCAGAGCCGCAGGATCCGTGCCGAGATCCACTTCATGGTCAGCAGCAGCGGCTTGGTCGCCAGGCAGAACGCCAGCATCGCCGGCCCCAGCCAGAGCGCCGACGGCTCCGGCCCGGCCAGGGTGATGTTCTTCGGCACCATCTCGCCGACCACCGTGTGCAGGAAGACGACCAGCGCCAGGGCGAGCACGAACGCGACCGGATGCACCGCCCGGTCCGGCATCCCGAGCGTGTGGAACGGCTCCTCCAGCAGGTGGGCCAGGGCCGGCTCGGCGATCGCACCCAACCCGAGCGAACAGATGGTGATACCGAGCTGGGCGCCGGCGATCATCAGTGGGATCTGGTTCATCGCCGACAACGCCCAGCGGGCCCGCTTGGATTGGGTCGCGAGCGGCTCGATCACGGTACGCCTGGACGCGATCAGGGCGAACTCACTGCCCACGAAGAAGGCGTTGCCGAGCAGCAGCGCCGTGGTGATAAGCAGGTTGATCATCGCTCGTCCGGATCCTCCGGGCGGACCACCCGGACCTGCTCGATCCGGTGCCGCACCACCTCGACGACCGTGAACTCGAAGCCGGACTCCGTCACCGTCTCACCGGCGACCGGGATGTGCCCGAGCCGGGCGAGCAGAAAGCCGGCCAGTGTCTCGTACGGGCCCTCGGGCAGTCGGAAGCCGGTCCGCTCGGCCAGCTCGTCCGCGCGCAGCACCCCGTCGACCAGTACCGCCCGCTCTCCGCCCGGCGCGGTCAGCTCGATTTCCCCGGCGGCCGTCGCATCCGGCCCGCCGGCCCCCCGGACGGCGCCGCCGCTGCGGTCACCGGCGACGCCCCCGACGTCGTCGCCGGGTCGGGACGGCCTCGGTACGGCGACCGGGTCGACGGCGTCGAACTCGTCGGCGATCTCCCCGACCAGCTCCTCCACCAGGTCCTCGACGGTCACCACCCCGTCGGTGCCGCCGTACTCGTCGACCACGATCGCCAGGTCGGCACCGGCCGCCCGGAGTGCGGCGAGGACCCCGTCGAGATCGAGGCTCTCCGGCACGTACACCGGTTCCCGGGCGACCGCGGCCACCGTCGTGGTCGCCCGCCGGTCCGGCGGTACGCCGAGCGCGTCGACCACCCCGGCCACCCCGGTCACCAGGTCGAGGGTCTCCTCGTAGACCGGGAACCGGGTCCGGCCGGACCGCCGGGCCAGCGCGAGCAGCTCGGCGACCGAGGCGGTGGCCCGCAGCGCGACCACGTCGACCCGGGGCGTCATCGCCTCGGCGGCCCGCTTGTCACCGAACCGGATCGTCCGCTGCAACAGCATCGCGGTCTCCCGGGGCAGCGCACCGGCCTGCGCCGAGATCGCCGCCAGCAGACCCAGCTCCTCCGGCGACCGGGCGCTGGCCAGCTCCTCCTGCGGCTCGACCCCGAGCCGGCGGACCAGCCAGTTGGCCGAGTTGTTCAACCCCCGGATCAGCCAGCCGAAGGTACGGGAGAAGGCCCGCATCGGCGCGGCGGTGGCCAGCGCCACCGGCATCGGCCGGGCCAGGGCGGCGTTCTTCGGCACCAGTTCGCCGAAGAGCATCGAGAGCAGGGTGGCCAGGGCGAGCGCCAGCAGCGGGGTCACCCGGTCGGTGTGCTCCCCGGCGAGCGGCCGCAGCGCCGGGGTGAAGAGTTCGGCCAGCGCCGGCTCGGCGAGATAGCCGGTGAGCAGGGCCGTGATGGTGATGCCGAGCTGCGCGCCGGAAAGCTGGAAGGAGAGTTCCCGCAGCGCCTTGCGGACCGTGCCGGCCCGCCGGTCGCCGCCGGTCACCCGCCGGTCGAGTTCAGCCCGGTCGACGGTGACCAGCGCGAACTCGGCCGCGACAAAAAACGCGTTTCCGCCGGTCAGCAGGACGAAGCCGAGCAGCGGCAGCAGCGTGGTCAGGAGTAGGGCGTCGATGGTCGGTTCACCTCTGCCGGAATTGCGGCCCGCCCGCGGTTATGAGCACACTACCGGCCCGCCCGGCCTCCGACCGGCCCGCCCACGCACCGACGCTCGACCCGCCCGGAGACCGACGCTCGACCCGCCCACGCACCGACCTGTCGGCTCACTGCCGGCCGGCGTCACCCGGCGGGCGGGTCGTCCCCCGTCCGGCGTCGTGCCGGCGCGGCGGCGGGCGGTGCGCCCCGGTGAGCGCCCGTCAACGCCGGTAGCAGCGCCAACCGTGGGCGTCCCCCGGATCGGGGTTGTCCGGGAAGGCGCCGTCGCCGTACGCGTCCCGGCAGGCGAGGTCCAGGTCGACGGTGCGGGACGACAGGAGGATGCGGTCGCACTCCCAACCGCCGTCGCCGCGTGGGTCCGCCCAACTCGTACCCCCGACGTGCCGGTCGCAGTACCCGTCGATCATCCGCGCCAGCGCGTCCCGGCCGTCGGGACCGAGCAGCACCGGCTGTGGCGGAGCCGCCGGTGGTGGCGGCACAACCGGCGCACCCGTCGTACCGCCGGGGGCCGGCGTCGGCGTACCGGCCGGTCCGGTCGGTCGACGGGGGCTGGTCGACGGTGTGGGTGTCGCCCGGTCCCCCGGGGCGGACGCCGTCGGGGTCGGACTCGGCGACGGGTCCGGCGTACCGCTCGGCGCCACCCCGCTCGGCGTGGCCACCGGTACGGCCGGTGGCGGCTGCGGCGCCGAGGACGGCGTCGAGCCCCGGCTGCCGTGCACCGGTACGCCGACCTGCGGTTCAGGCTCACCCCAGATGAGCGGACGTACCGCGGTCGGCCCGAACGACGCGGCGGCGACCAGCACTCCGACGCCGAGCCCGAGTACCGAGAGCAGCCGGATCCGGCCACCGCCCCGCTCCCGGCCCGTCGCGCCGCGCCGACCACCGGCGATCTGTCCGGCCGCCCCCTGGGCGCGTCCAGCGCGGTGCCGACCTGTCGAATCCGCCGCCGTTGCTTCCGGTGCGTTTCCCGTCACCCGCCGCCAGCCTCCTCACACTTCGGGCCGTTCGAGTCCGTGGCCCCCCGGTTGACGCCGGCCCATCGGCCGCCGTCAGCGCCTGCAACGTCAACAGGTACGGCGCGACGCCGACTCCGGTTCACCACGGTGCGTGACCGTGGTGGCCGAGACCGCGTCGGGTGCCGATCCCCAGGTTTTGATCAGGTGACGACGACTAGCGTCGAAATCGTGATCAGTGCCCTGGATTCGCTCGCCGACGAGCCCGCACCGCTGACCGGAATCGCCGGCTGGGCCACCGACCTGATGGATACGCTCGGTGCACCCGGAGCGGGTCTGGCGGTCGCGCTGGAGAATCTCTTCCCGCCGCTGCCGAGCGAGATCATCTTGCCACTCGCCGGTTTCGCCGCGAGTCAGGGCGACATGAATCTCGCCTCGGCGATCTTCTGGACCACCCTGGGCTCGGTGGTCGGCGCGGTCGCGCTCTACTACATCGGCGCGCTGCTCGGCCGCGACCGTACCCGCGCCCTGATCGCCCGGCTGCCGCTGGTCAAGCTCAGCGACGTGGACCGGACCGAGGCGTGGTTCATCCGGCACGGCAAGAGCACGGTGTTCTTCGGCCGGATGATCCCGATCTTCCGCAGTCTGATCTCGATTCCGGCCGGGATCGAACGGATGCCGCTCGGCACGTTCCTGATCTGCACGGCCCTGGGCAGCCTGATCTGGAACACCGTCTTCGTACTCGCCGGCTACCTGCTCGGCGAGAACTGGCACCTGGTCGAGGGGTACGCCGGCATCCTGCAGAACGTGGTGATCGTGGCGGTCGTGCTCGGCATCGCCTGGTTCGTGATCTCCCGACTGGTCCGGCGCAACCGCCCACCCCGGGGTCAGCACCGAGGCTGACCCGACCGGCCGCACCAGCCCCGGACCGCCCTCAGCCGCCGAGGTAACGCAGGACGGCGAGTACCCGCCGGCTGTAGCCGGTCACGTGCGACAGGTCGAGTTTGTCGAAGATCGCGTTCACGTGTTTCTCCACCGCGCTCTGCGAGACGTGCAACTGCTCGGCGATGGTCGCGTTCGTGTGCCCCTGCGCCATGTGGTCGAGAACCGTGCGCTCGCGGGCGGTGAGTCGGCTCAGCGGGTCGGTGTGGCTGGTCCGGGCCAGCAGTTGCCGCACCACCTCCGGGTCGAACGCGGCCCCGCCGGAGCCCACCCGGAGCAGCGCGTCCAGGAACTCGCCGACCTGGGCCACCCGGTCCTTCAGCAGGTAGCCGACCCCGCCACCGGCGTCGGTCAGCAGATCCACGGCGTAACGCTTCTCGACGTACTGGGAGAGGACCAGGACCCCGACGGCAGGCCAGCGGCGGCGGATCTCCAGCGCGGCGCGCAGTCCTTCGTCGGTGTGCGTCGGCGGCATCCGTACGTCGGCCACCACCACCTCCGGCGGGTCGGCGGCGACGGCCGCGAGTAGCGCGCCCGCGTCACCCACGGCGGCCGTGACCTGATGTCCCTCCTCCGCCAGCAGCCGGACCAGTCCCTCGCGGAGCAGGATCGAGTCCTCGGCCAGGATCACCCGCACGGCAACTCCGCCCGGATCCGGGTCGGCCCGCCGACCGGGCTCGTCACCTCGAACCGGCCGTCCACGGCGGCCACCCGTCGGGCCAGCCCGGAGAGTCCGCCACCGTCCGGATCGGCACCGCCGACACCATCGTCAGTGATCATGACCGTCAACCTTCCCTCCCCGTCGTGGACCACGACGTCGACCCGGCCGGCCCGGGAGTGCCGGGCGGCGTTTGTCACCGCCTCGGAAACCACGAAGTACGCGGCCGTCTCGACCGTCCGGGGCGGCCGGACGGTGAGCCTGCAGTCGACCCGTACCGGCAGCCCGGCGGCCTCGGCGACCCGGGCCAGCGCGTCGGCGAGCCCCAGGTTGTCCAGCGCGGTGGGATGCACCCGCCAGGCCACCTCGCGCAACTCGTCCAGGGCCCGTCCGGTCTCCTCGTGCGCCTGCCGGAGCAACTCCGCCGCCTTCGCCGGGTCAGTGCTGCGCCGGGCCCGCCCGACCAGCAGACCGAGCGCCACCAGCCGCTGCTGTACGCCGTCGTGCAGGTCCCGCTCGATCCGCCGCCGTTCCGCGTCCACCGCCGCGACGATCCCGGCCCGGCTGCTGGCCAGCTCGGTGATCCGCCGTTCCAGCACCTCCCGGCTACTCGGGCCGAGGAACCGCCGGGCCAGCCGACGGTCCAGCGCGACGGCACCGAGGCCGCCCTGCACCACCAGGAAGAGACCGAGCAGTGCGAGGACGAACTGGCCGAGGAGCAGCGGTGGGGAGCTCTCGCCGTGCAGCGCCTCCCAGACCCAGACCCCGCCGGCCAGTACGCCCCACCCGAACAGCAGCAGTACGGCGCCGCCGAGCAGACCCACCGTCCAGCGCAGCGCGAGGTAGCGCACCGCCCGGCGACCGCTGTAGTCGGCGGCGTTCTCGCAGCCCAGGAAGGTCGCGAGGCGCCAACGCTCGACCTCGGCGAGGTGCCGGGCGCCGACCTCGATCCAGTCGACGATCCGGTGCACGGTCTGCTGCCGTCCGTGCGGTCGGGTCCAGGCCGCCAGCAGCACCGAGCCGAGCCCCAGCAGGTACGTCACCTCCACCACCGCGGTCAGCGCGCCGAGCAGGAGGCCGCCCCCGAGCCGGAGCCAGCGCCGGGCCAGGCCGCCCAGCAGCCGCCCGGGGCCGTGGTGGGCGCTCGCCACACCGCTGCCAGCGGTCGCTTCGTCCGACAGTGCCGACACCTCTGGAGGCTACCTGTGCGGTTTTCCGCACCTCGGCGGCTGGGGACGACCGCAGCCGGGGGCGGCGTCAGCTACCGGTCTCGACCGGTACGGCGTCCGCCGACTTGTCCGGGTTGGCCGGCTTGACCGAGCGGAGCAGTACCGTCGCCACGTCCACCACCTCGACCTGGTCGGTCGCGCCCTTGCCGTTGACCCCGTCGTTCAGCATTGTCGAGCAGAACGGGCAGCCGACCGCGATGGTCTGGGCACCGGTGGCGAGCGCCTCCTCGACCCGGTCGACGTTGATCCGCTTGCCGATCCGCTCCTCCATCCACATCCGGGCGCCGCCCGCGCCGCAGCAGAACGAGCGTTCCCGGTTGCGGGGCAGTTCGGTGATCCCGTCGGCGGCCGCCGCCCCGAGCACCTCGCGCGGCGGGGTGAAGACCCGGTTGTGCCGGCCGAGGTAACACGGGTCGTGGTAGGTCAGGGCACCGTCCACCGGCTGGACCGGGGTCAGCTTGCCGGTGGCCACCAGGTGGGCCAGCAGCTGGGTGTGGTGTACGACCTCGAAGTCGCCACCGAGCTGGCCGTACTCGTTGCCGAGGGTGTTGAAGCAGTGCGGGCAGGTGGCAACGATCTTGCGCTTGCCCGGCTCCCTGCCCTCGAACGCCTCGTTGAGGGTCTCGACGTTCTGCTGGGCCAGCATCTGGAAGAGGAACTCGTTGCCGATCCGCCGGGCCGGGTCACCGGTGCAGGTCTCGCCCTCGCCGAGGATGGCGAAGCTGACCCCGGCCTCGTGCAGCAGGGTCGCCACCGCCCGGGTGGTCTTCTTGGCCCGGTCCTCGAACGCGCCGGCGCAGCCGACCCAGAACAGGTACTCGAAGTCGTCGACCTCGCCGACCCGGGGCACCTCGAAGTCGAGCCCCTTGGTCCAGTCCTCCCGGGTGTTCGGCGGCGCGCCCCACGGGTTGCCCTTGTTCTCCAGGTTGCGCAGCATCACGCCGGCCTCGGCGGGGAAGCTGGACTCGATCAGCACCTGGTAGCGACGCATGTCGACGATGTGGTCGACGTGCTCGATGTCGACCGGGCACTGTTCGACGCAGGCTCCGCAGGTGGTGCAGGACCAGAGCACGTCCGGGTCGATCACACCGCCGTCTTCGGCCCCGCCGATCAGCGGCCGGTTCCCCTCGGCGAGCGCGAGGACGTCCAGGTGCGCGAGCTGCGCCTCGGTCGCCTTCTCCTCACCCGCCGCGTCCTTGCCGCCTCCGGCCAGCAGGTACGGCGCCTTGGCGTACGCGTGGTCGCGCAGCGACAGCACCAGCAGCTTCGGCGACAGCGGCTTGGCGGTGTTCCAGGCCGGGCACTGTGACTGGCACCGGCCGCACTCGGTGCAGGTGGTGAAGTCGAGCAGGCCCTTCCAGGTGAACTGCTCGACGTGCGCGACCCCGAACTGGTCTTTCTCCGGGTCGGCCTCCTCGAAGTCGAGTGGCTTGCCCTGGCTCATCATCGGGCGGAGCGCGCCGAGGCCGGAGCCGGCCCGGGCCGGCTCGCGCTTGAAGAAGATGTTGAAGAAGGCGGCGAAGCGGTGCCAGGCGACACCCATCGTGACGTTCAGCGCGATGACGATGACCCAGGTCATCGAGATGGCGATCTTGACCAGGGCGGTGACGCTGGTGCCGGCGTCCCAGGCCGGCAGCAGGCTGCCGACCGCGTGGCTGACCGGGGTGGCCCAGACCGGGAACTCGAAGTGGTCGGTGGCGACCTTGAAGCCCCGGATCAGGAACCCGCAGACCAGTACGGCGAGGACCACCGCCTCGACGAAGTAGCCCTGCCACATGGTCGAGCCGGTGAAGCGGGAGCGGCGTTCCGGGTTACCCGGCCGGTTGGCCAGCCGGATCGTGATCAGCACCAGGATGCCGACCAGGCCGAGTACGCCGATCAACTCGGTGACCAGGCCGTAGACCGTCCAGGAGCCGATCACGGGCAGTCCGCCGGTCGGGGTCACGACCTCGAAGTACGCCTCCAGGACCAGCAGGGAGAGCACCACGAAGGCGACCATCACGAACCAGTGCGCGGCGCCGACCACGCTCCAGCGCAGCATCCGGGTGTGGCCGAGCGTCTCGACCAGCATGTTCCGGGCCCGGATGCCACGGTCGGTGAAGCGCTCCGCGTCGGGCTGTCCCAGCCGGACCACCGCCACCATCCGGAGCACCGCGCGGGTCGCCAGCCACACCGCGACCGCGGTGACGGCGGCCGCGAGGACCGTGGTGACGATCTGGACGCTGCCCATGCGTTGCCCTCCCCGTCTGCTGCCTGACTCGTCCGCTGCCCTCGACGGACGGTGCATCGACCGTCGGCAGCGATGTGTGCAGCCTACGCGGGAAGGTTACTCGCCGGTAACGTGACCGTGGTCGCAGCCGACCCCATCGTCGCCTGCGCACACCTTAGGTCGGATCCCGGCGTGCGGGAACCGCGGTACCGCCGCCGGTGACCGACGCGGCATCGCCGCCCGCCACGGTCAGGTCTCCCGGGGTGGCCGCTCGCACCACCGCCTGGAAACGCCGCGCGTCGTCGTACCGCCGTCGGGCCCGCCCGTCGGGCCGCCTCCGGCTCCCCGGAAAGCGGCATCCGGGTGGGCTCAGCGCCAGCGGGACAGCAGACCCAGCGAACCGACCATCGCGCCGAAACCGATCGCAAGGTTCCAGTAACGCCAGGTGGCGACCGGGTACTCCATCTCAGAGAGGTAGAAAACGACCAGCCAGCCGATGCCGAAGACGATCAACGACACCGCGGTGACCGGCAACCAGACCGGGCTAGGCTTACGCGTCGCCGCCGTGGACGTCGGTCGTACGTCGGTCGGCGGCGTGTACACCTTCTTCTTACGGACCTGGGACTTGGGCACGGCGCTCTCCTGAGGGGGTGGTGATCCTCGTCCGGCCTACAACCGGACGCAAGGGCGACGGTCCATGGCCAATAATGTTCGACAGCTAGCGTAGTCGCGAGAACCCGTTCAGGCCACGGACCCCGGTCAGGTTGGGCACGGCGACTGAGTGTGCCGATAGTCGACCAGAGCCCTGCAGAGCGGGACATAATCGACCTAACGACTGTACCCGGAGGGAGGGTCGGTGGAGTACACATCCGGCGCCACCTCCTGGCAGAAAGCACTCCGTCGGGCCGTCGCCGCGCTGCTTCCCCGGCGGTCCACACCACGCCGGACCGGCTGGTCGATCGGGGTGCCGTTGATCGCCCTCGCCGCCGGACTGCTCTTCACCACCACCGCGACCACCGCCGGTGGCACCTCGCTGCGTGAGGACCGCCGCCCGAAGCTCGCCCAGCTCATCGAGGAACGCCGGGAGCAGGTCGCGGCGGGCCAGGAACGGGCTGCCGCCCTCCACGACGCCGTGGAGAGCCAGACGGCCGCCCTCGGCGGCTCGGACAGCAGGGTCAGAGCCCAGCAGGACCGCGCCGCGGCGACCCGGGAGGCGGCGGGATTCACCGCGCTGGCCGGCCCCGGCGTCAGCGTGGAACTCAACGACGCGCCCCAGCACAGTGACGGCAGCAAGCCGGCGGGTGCCAGCAACGACGATCTCGTCGTGCACCAGAGCGACGTACAGGCCGTGGTCAACGCGCTCTGGGCCGGTGGCGCCGAGGCTGTGGCGATCATGAATGTCCGCATCCTCTCCACCAGCGCGGTACGCTGCGTCGGAAACACCCTGCTGCTGCACGGCCGGGTGTACTCGCCGCCCTTCCTGATCACCGCCATCGGCGACCCGGCCGCCCTGCAACGGGCCCTCGCCGCCTCCGAGGGGGTCCGGTCGTTCAAGGACGCCGTTGACCACTACCAACTCGGCTACCGGGAGACCGTGGAGCCGAAATTGACCGTACCCGCGTACGACGGTCCTGGCGGGCTGCGGTCCGCGAAGGTCATTCCGGAGTGAGCCCCATGCCTGGCGACCCGAATCCGGCGCGGAACGGTCGGCACCGCGCCTCGAACCAAGACGACCAGACGATGATCATCCCTCGCCCGTCGGACAGCTCTCGGTCGGACTCCGAGGACACCATCGGGCTGCCGTCCGGCGGCCAGGGGCAGTGGCCGACCGAGGCGGAGCCGGCAACCCGCCAGGGTGGCAACGGTCCGCCGGGCGGCGCGGATCCGACCGCGTTCCCGACCGGACCGCGCCCCCGCGACACTCCCGACCGGGCCTCCTGGCCGCCCCCCTCCCCGGCAGCCCGGGCCGACCGCCAACAGACCTCACCGGCCCCCCGGCCCGACCATCAGCAGGCGGCCCGGGCCGACCACCAGCAGACCTCCCCGGTCGCGCGAGCCGACCACCAACAGGCGGCCCGGACCGACCACCAGCAGCCGCCCCGGAGCGCCGGCCCGGACAACTGGGCGCCGCACCGGGCCACCGGCCCGGACAGCCGGCCCCCGAGCGCCACCGTGGGCTACGACCACCGGACCACGCCCGGCGGCCGGCCTACCGACCGGGACCCGGGCCCCACCGGCGGCGCGGGCCACCGAAACCCGTCCGGTGCCTACCCGGACGGTCCCCGCCAGGACAGTTGGGATCCCGCCCCCGACCACGCCCGCTGGGAAGCGGCCCGCGCGGCCGGCCCCGACCGCGACCCGTGGCAGTCCACGGCACCGACCGGTGCCGACCGTTGGCCGCCCGCCGCCGGTCCGGAGTGGCGCCAGCCGGAGCCGAGGAGCAGTACCGCCACGCCCGGCCCGGAACCGACGGACAACCACGGACGCGCCTTCCACGACCCACGGTCGGAGCCGGCCGCCGCCGACAAGCGCGCGGTCACCGGTCCGACCGTCGACAGTCCCACCACCTTCATCCCGAAGATCCCGGCGGCCCCGCGCTCCGACCCGGCGGCCACCGCGTTGATCCCCACCGTGTCGGGCCGATCCGGCGGGAGCGCCGGTCCGCCCGCCTCGCCGCGTGCCCCCCGGGAGGACATCGAGGCGACCGCGCTCATCGGCGCCATCCCACCCAAGCCCGCGGCCAGTGACGAGTCGGACGACAAGGCCGAGCCAGCGGAGGCCGACCGGCGGCCGCGCCGTGGTGAGCGGGTCGTCCAACTCCGGCCGGAGCAGACCGGCGAGGGGTACCGGAGCGTCTACTCCGAACTGACCCGTCCCACCCTCGGATCACGGATCCGCACCGGCATCCGGGCCACCGGCGAACTGTTGATCACCTTCGGCCTGGTCGTGCTCCTCTTCGCGGCGTACGAGGTCTGGGGCAAGTCGACCATCGTCAACGCCCACCAGGACGACCTGAACCAGGAGCTGGCCCAGCAGTGGGCGGAGCCGGACCCGACCGTCGGTCCGACCCCCAACGCGACCCCCTCGCCGACCAAGCCGGTCCAGGGCAAGCCGATCGCCGGGCTCTACATTCCGAAGTTCGACAAGGAGTGGGTCGTGGTCGAGGGCGTCACCCAGAAGGACATCCGGTACGCGCCCGGCCACTACCCGAAGAGCGCCCTGCCCGGACAGCGCGGCAACTTCTCCGTCGCCGGCCACCGCAACCGTGCCACCTTCTGGCGCCTCGACGAGCTGCGCAACGGCGACCCGATCGTGGTCGAGTCCAAGAACGCCTGGTACGTCTACCACGTCTCCCAGACCCGGATCGTCAAGCCGTCCCAGGTGGAGGTCGTCGCGCCGGTGCCCGGCCGGCCCGGGGCGAAGCCGACGAAGGCGATGCTGACCCTGACCACCTGCAATCCCAAGTTCGACAACTACCAGCGGCTGATCGTCCACGCCGAGCTCGTCCGGACCGATCCCAAGACGCCGGGCAGCCCACGCCCGGCCGAGTTGGGCGGCTGATCCGTCATGTACGCCTGGATCTGGCGACGGCTGCCGTTCGGCCTGCCGGGGAAGCTCCTCGGCTCACTCCTGATCACCGCGAGCCTGCTCGCCCTGCTCTGGTACGTCGTCTTCCCGTGGGCCGAGCCGCTGCTACCGTTCGACGACGTGCAGGTCGAGTCCGGCGTACCCGGGGACGACCCGGCCGGCGGCGACCCGGGGGTCGAGGGGGAGCAGGAGATCCCCGGCGACGAGCACGAGATCCCGTACGACACGGAACAGAACAACACCCCACCGCCCAGTCCCACCAGGTAGGCCCGATGCGCGTCCTCGTGATCGACAACTACGACTCGTTCGTCTTCAACCTCGTGCAGTACCTCGGCCAGCTCGGCGCCGACTGCGAGGTACGACGCAACGACGAGATCAGCGTCGCCGAGGTGGGCCGGCTCGACGTGGCCGGGATCCTGCTCTCGCCCGGCCCCGGGGCACCGGACCGGGCCGGGATCTGCCTCGACGTGATCCACGAGTACGCCGGCAAGCTGCCGATCTTCGGCGTCTGCCTGGGTCACCAGGCGATCGGTGCCGCGTTCGGCGGTACCGTCACCCGGGCACCGGAGCTGCTGCACGGCAAGACGTCCGAGGTCCGGCACCGGGGCGACGGCGTACTCGCCGGCCTGCCGGATCCGTTCACCGCGACCCGCTACCACTCGCTCGCCGTACCGTCGGAGACGTTGCCGTCGGAGATCGAGGTCACCGGCTGGACCGAGTCCGGGGTGGTGATGGCGATGCGCCACCGCTCCCTGCCGATCGAGGGTGTGCAGTTCCATCCCGAGTCGGTGCTGACCGAGGGCGGCCATCTGCTGCTGGCCAACTGGCTGGCCGGGTGTGGTCTGCCCGCCGCCCTGGACCGGGCGCCGGCGCTGGCCGCCGAGGTCGACGCCCGGCGCCGGGCGGCCTTCGCCACCAGCTGACCGACCTGACCCGCCGACTCACCCGACGGACCGCACGGCGGCACGAAACGACGGCTGCCCCGCGAGGAGCCGATCGCCCTGTCCGCCGCCTGTCCGGACGGCCGGGCCGGGTCACGACCCCGAGCCCGGACGGCCGGGCCAGGTCACCGGCGGGCGACGGCAGCCGGGAGCGGACAGCGGCGGGCCGGACCAGACAGACGACAGCGGCCGGGCCGGAGACCCGGCCCGGCCGTATCGTCAGCGGTTACGCGGTGTGGAGATCGGCGGCGGCAGGATCCCGCCGCCGGTGCCTGTCCCGTCCGTGGGGGTGGGCGTCGGAGTCGTCGGCGGCGGGTTCTCGGGAACCTCCTGCCCGGGCACCGTGACGGTGAGGGTGATGGTCGTGCCCCGCTTCGTCGGCCTGGTGTGGCTCTGCCGCTGGACCTCCGGAGTGTCGTCCGGGCCGACCTCGTCGCCGTCGACCAGCCGGGACGGGAAGCCCGCCTCCCGCAGCCGGTTCTGCGCCGCGTCCGGGGAGAGCCCGACCACGTTCGGCACCTCGACGATGTTGCCCCGGGACACCTCGACGGTGACCTCGCTGCCCGGCTTCACCTCCTTGCCGGACTCCGGACTGATCTTGACGACCTGTCCCTCGGGCGCCTCACTGTCGACGTCCTTGCGATCGATCTTCAGGCCGGCCTCCTTCAGCCGGGCCTCCACGGACTCGTACTGTCCGCCGACCAGCCCGGCCGGAACCGACACCGTGCCCGGACCGGCGCAGACCACGATCTCGACCGTCGACGCCTCGGCGACCTTGCCGCCCGCATCCGGGTTCTGCCTGGTGACCTGGCCCACCTCGCAGTCGTCGCCGGTGTCCGGCTGGCCGTCCTGGACCTTGAACCCGAGCTGCTCCAACTGGCGTGCGGCGACCTCACGGGTGGAGCCGACCACGTCCGGCACCTGCACCGTCGTCGGGGTCTCCCGCAGGTACAGGGCGGCGACCAGGGCGATCACCGCCAGTACACCGAGGGCGCTCAGGGTCGCCAGCACCCAGGCGGAGGCCCGGCGTCGCCGGGCGTCGCCGACCCGGGCCGCCGGCGGCATCGGTCGGCTCCCGCCCGAGACCGGGCGGCCCGTCGGCTGCTGCGCCATCCGGACCGTCTCGTCCTCGCGCATCACCGGGGTGGCCATCACCGGGCGGCCCGCCGCCGCGCGGAGCAGATCCGCCCGCATCTCGGCGGCGCTCTGGTAACGGTTGAGCGGGTTCTTCGACAGCGCCTTCAGCACGATCGCGTCGATCGGCGGGGTCACGTCCGGGTTGATGTCGCTCGGTGCCGGCGGGTCCTCCCGGACGTGCTGGTAGGCGACGCTGACCGGGCTGTCCCCGACAAACGGCGGATGGCCACAGAGCAGCTCGAACAGCACACAACCGGCGGCGTAGACGTCGGAACGGGCGTCGACCGCCTCGCCCCGGGCCTGCTCCGGGGAGAGGTACTGGGCGGTCCCGATCACCGCGCTGGTCTGCGTCATGGTGGTCGCCCCGCTGGCCAGCGCCCGGGCGATACCGAAGTCCATGACCTTGACCTGGCCGGTCTGGGTCATCATGACGTTTCCGGGCTTGATGTCCCGGTGGATGATGTTGTGCCGGTGGCTGAACTCCAGGGCGGCGCAGACGTCGGCGGTGATCTCCAGCGCCCGGCGGGGCATCAGCCGTCCCTCGGCGGCGAGCACCTCCTTGAGCGTCCGACCGTTGACGAACTCCATGACGATGAACGGCAGGGTCTCGCCGGTCGGGCCGATCTCCTCACCGGTGTCGTAGACCGCGACGATCGCCGGGTGGTTCAGCGACGCGGCGTTCTGCGCCTCCCGGCGGAACCGCATCTGGAATGTGTCGTCGCGGGCGAGATCGGTACGAAGCATCTTGATCGCGACATCGCGGCCGAGCCGAAGGTCACGACCACGGTGCACCTCGGCCATGCCGCCGTACCCGAGCAGCTCGCCGACCTGGTACCTGCCACCCAGCAGGCGGGCCTGCGCCGTCATCTCGTGTCTCGTCCTTCGCTCGTCTCGTCACCCGGCCAGGGATTTCCGACCCGCTCCACCTGACGGTACGGCGCGTTTCCCGAATCGTCGCGTCCGCTTACCGACCAGGATTCCGCCGTCGCCACGCCCGTCCCCGCCATCCCGCCAGTCAACTGTCCCTGTCTCCACTGATAGGCAATCACGCCCGAACAGATCAACACCAACAGGCCCAGTACGACGAAGAGCACAATCAGCAACGAGCGGTTTCCGGAGGGTGTGGTCGACGTCGGGCCGACCGGCCTCACCGGGTAGGAGTAGGAGGCTTCCGCCCGAGGTCGGGGCGGCTGCGGCACGGCCGCGGCGCCCCGGTTGTAGCCGGCCTGACCGGGCACCGCACCGGCCGGCGGGCGGGGAGCCGGCACCGCCGGGTGCGGCGGAGCGGCCGGTGAGTGCGGCGGGACGACCGGTGAGTGCGGCGCGACGGCCGGCGGGAAGGTCGGTGTCACCCGGGCACTGTGACCGGAGGCGACCCGGGGCGCGGGCGGGGTCGAGACCGGACCCCGCGGCGGCACCGGCGGACCCGGCTGGTGCGGGGGCACCGGGACGGCGACGGCCGGCCGGGCGGGCTGGCTGGACGTACCGATGGTGGCGGCCGCCTGCCGGGAGACCGCGGCCAGCTCGGCGGCGCTCTGCCAACGGGTCGTCGGGTCCTTCGCCATCGACCGCTCGACGATCGCCCGGACCGCCGGCGGGATGTCACCGGGTAGCGGCCGAGGGTGGTCCCGGACGTGCTTCATGGCGATCTCGATGGGGGTGTTGCCCTCGAACGGGCGCCGGCCGGCGAGGCACTGGTACGCCACCACGCCGAGCGCGTACACGTCGGAGGCGGGGGTGGCGACCGCGCCGGCCGCCTGCTCCGGCGAGATGTACGACGCGGTGCCGAGTACCGAGCCGGCGGCGGTGAGCTGGCCGACCATGTCCGAGCGGGCGATGCCGAAGTCGGTGAGCACCAGCGTGCCGTTCGGCCGGACCAGCAGGTTGCCGGGCTTCACGTCCCGGTGCACGATCCCCTTGTCGTGGGCGGCCTGCAGCGCGTCGGCGGCCTGCGCGACGAGTGCCATCGTCCGGGCCGGGGTGAGCCGGCCGACCCGGCTCAACGTCCGGGACAGCGCGTCGCCCTCGACGTACTCCATCACCAGGAAGGCGACCTGCTGGTCGCTGCCGTAGTCGTAGACGTCGACCACCCCGGGGTGGTTGATGGTCGCCATGGTGCGCGCCTCGCCCCGGAACCGTTCGGCGAAGCCTGGTTCGTCGAGCAGCGCCGGCAGCAGGATCTTGACCGCCACGGTACGGCCGAGCACCTCGTCGGTGCCCCGCCACACGTCGCCCATGCCGCCACCGGCGATCCGCTCGTCGAGGCGGTAGCGGTTGCCGAGCAGCACCCCGGGCTTGAGCATGTCACCGGCCTCCCCGGTCGGCGATGACAGCGCGCATGATCTCGCCGCTGATCCGCGCCGCCTCGCCACTGCCACCGGGGCCGGCGGCCTCCAGGAAGACACAGACGGCGGAGATCGGCTCGCCCTTGTCGTTCAACGCGAAGCCGATGAACCAGCCGTGGTCGGGGGTGTTGCCGCCGTTCTCGGCGGTGCCGGTCTTGCCGCCGACCCGGTAGCCGCTGATCCGGGCGTTCGTGCCGGTGCCGTTCTGGACCACGCTGACCATCATGTTCTGCAGCGTGCGGGCCACGTCGGCGCCGACCGGCTGGCGCAACTGCTTCGGCGCCGCCTTGTAGTACTTCGTGGTGCGGTCCGGACCGAGCAGCTGGTCCACCAGGTACGGCCGCATCTGCTGGCCGTTGTTGGCCACCGCGGCCGCGATCATCGCCCCTTCGAGCGGGGTCATCCGGACGTTGTTCTGCCCGATCGAGGACTGGGCGACCGAGGGCGGGTCGTCCTGGCCGCCGGGGGCCTGCATGTCCCCGGTACGGCTGGGCGCGACGGACTGACCGCCCTCGTTCAGCCGGCCGACCGCGAGTTCCTCGTCCTCGAAACCGAACTTCCGGGCCTCGTCCTTGATCACCTGCGAGCCGAGCTTGACGCCGAGCTTGGCGAACCCGGTGTTGCAGGATTCGGTGAGCGCCTGGTTCAGCGTCACCTCGGCCTCCGGGCAGATGCTCGGCACCGCGTTCTTGATCGGCACACCGCCGGTCGGCGGCTGGTAGCTGGAGCCGGCCGGGATGTCCGTGTCCGGGGTGTAGCCGTTCTCCAGGGCCGCCGCCGCCATGATGACCTTCATGGTCGAGCCGGGCGGGAAGACCTCGGAGAGCGCCCGGTTCTTCAGCGGGCCGTCCTCGTCCGCCAGCAGCTTGTCGTACGCCGCCTGGGCCTTCTGGACGTTGTGGTCGACCAGTTGGTTGGGGTCGAAGCTCGGCATCGAGACCAGCGCCTGGAGCGCCCCGGTGCGCGGGTCGATCGCCACCGCCGCCCCCTTGGTCGCACCGACCCGGTTGTCCGCCATCTGCTTGAAGGCGGCCTCCTGGGCCCGGGGCGAGAGGGTGAGCAGTACGTCGCCACCGGCGGTCTGCTTGCCGGTGAACAGGTCTCGCAGCCGGTCGGCGAAGAGCTGGTCGCTGGTGCCGGAGAGGAACTCGTTCTCGCTGTCCTCAATTCCGGTGTCGCCGAGGTTGACGGGCTTGTAGCCGAGCACGTGGGCGTAGGTCTCGCCCTTCGGGTACGTCCGGAGGAACTTCAGCGTCCCGTCGGTCTCCCTGCTGGTCGCCAGCGGGGTGCCGGCCGCCTCGATGATGCCGCGCTTGCGCTGGTACTCGGCGACCTGGACGCGGCCGTTGTAGTCACTGTTGCGGTATTCGTCGGCCTTGAGGGCCTGCACGTAGTTCAGGTTGACGAAGAGCAGGCCGAACAGGACCATCACCACGACGCCTACCCGGCGCAGGGGCGCGTTCACGGTCGGATCACCTCCGTTGGGGCGCCGTGCAACTGGACCGGCGGTCCGGCGGGTGCCCCGCTCTGCCGTGGCGCGCCGCCGGACTCCACCGGTCGGCGGGCCGCGTCGGAGATCCGCAGCAGCGTCGCGATGAGCAGCCAGTTCGCCATCAGCGACGATCCACCGGCGGAGAGGAACGGGGTGGTCTGACCGGTGAGCGGAATGAGCTTGCTGATCCCGCCGACGATGACGAAGACCTGCAGGCCCAGGGTGAAGGAGAGCCCGCCGGCGAGCAGCTTGCCGAACGAGTCCCGGACCGCCAGCGCGGCCCGCAGACCCCGCTGGACGACCAGCAGGTAGATCACCAGCAACGCGGAGAGACCGAAGAGGCCGATCTCCTCGCCCATGCCGGCGAAGATGAAGTCGTTGTGCACCTCGGGCACCAGGTCCGGCTGTCCACCGCCCGGCCCGGCGCCGAACAGGCCGCCGGTACCGAGCCCGAGCAGCCCCTGCACCAGTTGGTAGCCGGAGTCGTGCGGGTCGGCGAACGGATCGAGCCAGATCTCGGCCCGGAGGTAGAAGTTCGCGAACGGCCCGCCGACGGTGCTGCCGAGGAAGTAGGCGAGGAACGCGCCGCCGAAGAAGAGGAGCAGACCGATGATCAGCCAGCTGACCCGCTCGGTGGCGATGTACAGGGTGACCACGAACATGCCGAAGTAGAGCAGCGAGGTACCGAGGTCCTTCTCGAAGATCAGGACCAGCAGGCTGACCGCCCAGACCACCAGCACCGGGCCGAGGTCACGGCCGCGCGGGAAGTCGATGCCGAGGAAGCGCCGGCTGGCCAGCGACAGCACCTCGCGCTTGCGGACCAGGTAGTACGCGAAGAAGACCAGCAGCGCCAGCTTGGCGAACTCACCGGGCTGGATCTGGCCGAGCCCGGGGACGATGACCCACAGCTTGGCGCCGTTGATCTCGGAGAACCTGCGCGGCAGCACCGCCGGCAGCATCACCAGGACGATACCGGCGAGTCCCAGCGTGTACGCGTACCGGGAGATCGCCCGATGGTCGCGCATCAGCACCAGCAGTACGGCGGCGAGCACCACCGCGGCCAGGGTCCAGGCGAGCTGCCGGCCGCCGACACCGGCGAAGATCGGGAAATCGGCCCGGTCCTGCGGCGGGAGCTCGGGGTCGACCAGGTCGAGCCGCCGCAGGAAGGCCCCGCCGAGCCCGTTGAGCAGGGCGACCGCCGGCACCAGCACCGGATCGGCGTACGGTGCCCGCCACCGGACCACCACGTGCAGGGCGAGGAACACCGCCGTGAGTGCGGCGGTGGGCACCCAGAAGTCGAGTGTCACCGTCTGGAGCAGGGTCGCCTCGACCGTCGCCGCGTACGCCAGCACCAACGCCATCGCGAAGAACAGCAGCGCCAGTTCGGCGTTGCGCCTGGACGACGTGAACCGGACGCGCGGCATCTCGCCCGTGGGTGCGGGCGTGGCTACCGATCCAGGCGGGGCGGTCACGATGATTCCCTCGGATCGTCGGAGCTGACGCTCACTCGATCGACCGGCACTCCGCCGGATCGGTGACCGGCGGAAGCGGATCGGACGGTGGCGCGTCGGGTGAGTCCGCCGGGGTGGCGGAGGCCCGCACGGATTTGCCGGGGGTGGGGGTCGGGCTGCCGGGCCGTGGCGACGACGAGGCGGAGGCGCTCGGCGTGGCGGAGGCGCCCGGCGTGGCGGAGGCGCCCGGCGTGGCGGAGGCGCCCGGCGCGGGGGTCGGCGGGCAGATCGGCTTCAGGTTGGGGTTGCTTCCGTCGTCGTTGGTCAGCTCGGCGAGCCGACGTTCGGCGTCCGGCGCGTCCTTCGCCACGATGCCCTGCCTGACCTGCTCCTGCGCGGCGGCGGTCAGGTCGTCGAGTTCGGTGGCGCTGAGCCGGTGCACGGTGTTGAGTTCGAGGCCGGCGATCCGCCCCTGCACGCCCTGGAAGACCGCGAGCTGACCGTCGTCGGTGGCTCCGACGTAGTACTGCCGCTGGGTGTAGGTCCAGCCGCCCCACAGGCCGCCGCCCACGATCGCGAGCAGCGCGACCACCAGCAGCGCGGTCCTCAGCGGCCGTCGGCGGGGCCGGTCGTGCTCCTCGTCGTTGTCGGCGGCGTTGTCGGCCTCGGTCTGTTCCGGGCTGGGCGGACGGGGCGGGGAGAGCGCCGAGGCGCGGGCGGCCGGGGTGGAGCTGTCGGCCGAGGTGGCCATGCCCCGGTCCCGGGACGCGGCGCCGCCGACGATCGGTGCCGCTTCCAGGATGTCCTGGTCGCTGGCGTCGGCGATGATCACGGTGATGTTGTCCGGACCGCCGCCGCGGAGCGCGAGCTGGACCAGCCGCTCGACGCACTGCTGGGGGTCGGGGTACTCCCGCAGGGTGTCGCCGATCGTCTCGGCGCTGACCACTCCGGAGAGACCGTCGCTGCAGATCAGGTAGCGGTCACCGGTGAGGACCTGGCGGACGGAGTACTCGGGGTCGATGTCCCGACCGTCCAGTGCCCGGGTGAGCAGCGAACGCTGCGGGTGGCTGCTCGCCTCCTCCAGGCTGATCCGGCCCTCGTCGACCAGCATCTGGACGTACGTGTCGTCCTTGGTGATCTGGTTGAACTCGCCGTCCCGGAGCAGGTAGGCGCGCGAGTCGCCGATGTGCACCATGCCGATCTTGGTGCCCGAGAAGAGCAGGGCGGTCAGCGTGGTGCCCATGCCCTCCAGGTGCGGATTGGCGTCCACGGTGTCGCGCAACTGTTGGTTGGCGGTGTCCACGGCCGAACGCAGCGCGTCGACGAGGGCGTCACCAGGGACGTCCTCGTCGAGCGGAGCCATGGCACCGATGACGATGTTGCTGGCGACGTCACCGGCGGCCATCCCGCCCATGCCATCGGCGACGGCGAGAAGCCGTGGCCCGGCATAGACGGAATCCTGATTGCCGTCTCGGATCAGCCCACGGTCGCTGTGCGCCGCATAACGCAGGGTCAGAGTCATGGCCGTAATTCGAGTGAAGTGCGGCCGATCCGGATCGGCACGCCGAGGGGGACGGGGGTAGGTCCGGTGACCTTAGCGCGATCGAGGTAGGTCCCGTTAGTCGAACCGAGATCTTCTACGTACCACTGCCCGGCCCGGGGCACGAGTCGGGCGTGCCGGGCGGAGGCGTAGTCGTCGGTGATCACCAGGGTCGAGTCCTCCGCTCGACCGATGGTGATCTGAGCTTCACCGAGGGTTATCCGGGTGCCGGCCAACTGCCCCGCGGTGACGACCAACTGATGCGCCGCCCGCCCCCGCTTGACCTTCGCCGGTTTGCTCTGCCCGAGCGAGGCCCCCACCCCACGCGGCGCGGCGACGAGGCGGCTGGACCGCGCTCCGGCGAACAGGTCTCGACGGATCACGCCGACCACGGTGAATACGAAGATCCACAGCAGGACGATGAATCCGATTCTGGCGACGGTCAGAACGAATGGGGGCAAGGTTTCAACCGTCCACGCGGAACGTCAGGGTGGTCGTACCGAGCTGGATCATGTCCCCGGGGTTGAGCGCGACGGCGGAGACCCGCTGCCCGTTCACCATCGTCCCGTTGGTCGAACCGAGATCGGTCAGGACCACCTGGGCGCCGTCGAAGTCGAGCCGCGCGTGCCGACGGGAGATCCCGACGTCGGGCAGCCGGAGGTTGGCCTGGTCGCCCCGGCCGATCACCGTCGAGCCCATCTGCAGCGGGTACGTCCGACCGTCGCCGGAGACCAGCCGGATGTTGCGCCCACCCTGACCGTGCCCGGGCGGCGGGCCGTAGCCACCACCCTGGTCGTAGGGCGGGTAGGCGGGCTGACCGGGCGCGTCGTACGGGGACTGGTGCACCGGCGCCACGTCGCCGCCGGTGTAGACCTCGGCGGTGACCCGGAACATGCCGGTGTCGAGGCCGTCGCCGCGCTCGATCTCGACGATGACGTCGCCGTAGACCGTCCACGCCTGCTCGCCGATGAACTCCGCCTGCGACTGCGCCAGCTCCTGGGCGAGTGCGGCGGCGTACGGCGCCAATCGGCTGTGGTCGTACGGTGAGAGATCGATCACGTAGCGGTTCGGGACGAGAGTGCGCCCGCCAGCGAGGATCGCCTTGTGCGCCTCGGCCTCCCGCTGCATCGCGTTGAGGATCTCGACGGGGTGCACGACCCCTTTGAACACCTTTGCGAAGGCCCCCTCGACCAGGCCCTCCAGACGCTTCTCAAAGCGTTGCAGCACGCTCACCGGCTCCTCCTCGGGTTCCGAGGACATGATGGTATCCGGCCGCCGCACGTACAGCTCGTACGCCGCTCGGCCGCCTGCAGCCGGCCTCTCCTCAGGGGCCGGGTCTGGTCGTGCTACTCTTCCATCCGCCGCGAGCGGTAACGCCCGTGGCGGCAGTAGGGACAGCGTAGTATGTCCCGGCACATGCCGAAGAGTGGGCTCCGGACAGATCGTTATAGTCCTGTGGCGCGCTCGAGGTTGGGCCGGTTTGATCAGAGCCGCTCGGCAGGGCTAGGGTCGGCAGGGCTCACGCCTCGCAAGGGGAAGTGGCGGAATGGCAGACGCGCACGGTTCAGGTCCGTGTGCCCGAAAGGGCGTGGGGGTTCAACTCCCCCCTTCCCCACCGCTGGAGGGGCTCCGTGGTAACACGGGGCCCCTTCTTCATATCGGGGCAAAGCCGGCACCGCGCTATGCTCCGGTGGTTTCCGACCCTCAGAGCAGGAGTGACGTGTGAGTGTCGCGTTGGTGACCGGATCCGGAGGCCTGATCGGATCCGAGGCGGTCCGGCACTTCGCCGGGCTCGGTCTGGACGTGGTCGGTATCGACAACGACATGCGCCGGCAGTTCTTCGGCGCCGAGGCGTCGACCGCCTGGAACGTGCTACGGCTCACCAGTGACCTCGGTGACGCGTACACCCATCACGACGCCGACATCCGGGACCGGGACGCGCTGGCGGCGATCTTCAAGCGGTACGGCCGGGACGTCGCCGTGGTGGTGCACACCGCCGCGCAGCCGTCGCACGACTGGGCGCTGCGCGACCCGTTCACCGACTTCGACGTGAACGCGGGCGGCACGCTCAACGTCCTGCAGAACGTCCGGGAGCACTGCATCGACGCCCCGGTCATCCACTGCTCGACCAACAAGGTCTACGGCGACCGGCCGAACAGCCTGCCGCTGGTCGAGCAGGAGACCCGGTGGGAGCTCTCCGTCGACCACCCGTACTTCGACGGCATCAAGGAGGACATGTCGATCGACGCCTCCCTGCACTCGGTCTTCGGCGCCTCCAAGGTCGCCGCCGACATCATGGTGCAGGAGTACGGGCGCTACTTCGGCATGAAGACCGCCTGCTTCCGGGGCGGCACGCTGACCGGTCCGGCGCACTCCGCCACCGAGCTGCACGGCTTCCTCGGGTACGTGATGCGGGCCAACATGGAGCGCCGGACGTACAAGATCTTCGGTTACCAGGGCAAGCAGGTCCGGGACGCCATCCACAGCCACGACGTGGTCGCCGCCTTCGAGGCGTTCTTCCGCAACCCGCGCTCGGCCGCGGTCTACAACCTCGGCGGCGGCCGGCACTCCAACACCTCGATGCGGGAGGCGTTCACGCTGGCCGAGCGGATCACCGGGCAGGAGATGGTCACCGAGTACGTCGAGGCGAACCGGGTCGGCGACCACCAGTGGTGGATCGGCTCCAACGCCGCCTTCCAGGCCGACTACCCGGACTGGAAGCAGGTGTACGACGTGCCGATGATCCTGCAGGAGATCTACGAGGCCAACGTCGACAAGTGGGTGCCGCAGTCGTGACCGGGAACCACGAGCGTATTCAGGAGACGGCGTGATCTCGCGGGGCAAGCGCAACATCCTCGGCGTACTGGTCGACGCGATCGACTACGAGGCGGCGACCGAGCAGGTGGTGGCCGCCGGCCGGGAACGCCGGTCGTTGGCGCTGACCGCGCTCGCCGTGCACGGGGTGATGACCGGGGTGCTGGATCCGGCGCACAACGCCCGGCTCAACTCCTTCGACGTGGTGACCCCGGACGGGCAGCCGGTCCGCTGGGCGCTCAACCTGCTGCACCGCGCCGCCCTGGCCGAGCGGGTCTACGGCCCGGACCTGACGCTGAGTGTGCTGGCCCGGTTCGCCGACGAGGGCATGCCGGTCTACCTGTACGGCTCCACCGACGCCACACTCGCCCGGCTGGTGCCGGAGCTGGAGCGGATGTTCCCGGCGCTGAAGATCGCCGGGGTGGAGTCGTCGAAGTTCCGCCCGGTGCGACCCGGTGAGGACGCGGAGATCGCCGACCGGATCCGCGCCTCCGGCGCGCGGCTGGTCCTGGTCGGGCTCGGTTGCCCGCGCCAGGAGGTCTTCACGTACGCCATGCGACCGCTGCTCGACATGCCGCTGATGGCGGTCGGTGCCGCCTTCGACTACCACGCCGGCCTGCTCCGCAAGCCGCCACCGTGGATGCAGCGGGTCGGCCTGGAGTGGCTGTGGCGGTTCGGTCTGGAGCCGAAGCGGCTCTTCCACCGCTACATGGTGCTGAACCCGGCGTACGTCGGACGGCTGACCGCGCAGAAACTCGGCTGGTGGAAGGCGACCCCGCCGCCGCCGGCGACCGAGCGCCCGGCCAGCTTCGCGGTCTGACCCGAAGCCCCGGCCCACACCTTTCGCCGGACGCCGCGTCGCAGGAGAACATCTCCGGACGCGGCGTCCCGCTGTTTCCCGGTGTCCCGACCGCTCGGCGCCGGCTGAGCCGACGACGGACGACCCGATCCTCCGGTTCCTCCGACGGCCGGCCCGCCTCTATCGTTTGGGCAAGCGCTTTCCTATGCTGTTGCGATGATGAGGATCGACCAGGAGCTGACCCCCGCCGCGCTGTTACCCAGGATCGACCGACTGTGGGAGGCCTCCGCACAGAAGATCGACTCGATCGAGCAGAGCGGCCCGCCCGGCTCACCGTCCCCGGTGTTCACCGTGGAGGGCCGGTACACCGCGCGCGGCTGGACCGAGTGGACCCAGGGCTTCCAGTACGGTTCGGCGCTCCTGCAGTACGACGCGACCGGTGACCAGCGCTTCCTCGACCTCGGCCGGGAGCGGACCGTGGCGGTGATGGCCAGCCACGTCAGCCACATCGGGGTACACGACCACGGGTTCAACAACGTCAGCACGTACGGCAACCTGTGGCGGCTGATGCGGGAAGGGCGGATCCCCACCGACCACGCCGAGCGGGACTTCTACGAGTTGGCGCTGAAGGTGAGCGGGGCGGTCCAGGCCAGCCGCTGGCGGACCACCTCGGACGGGACCGGCTACATCTACTCGTTCAACGGTCCACAGTCGCTCTTCGTCGACACCATCCGGTCCTGCCGGGCGCTCGCCGTGGCCCACCAGCTCGGCCACGTGCTGATGGGCGAACGGGACGAGCGGATCTCGCTGCTCGGCCGACTCGTCGAGCACGCCCGCAACACCGCCCGGTGGAACGTCTTCTACGGCGACGGGCGGGACAGCTACGACGTACCCGGGCGGACCGCGCACGAGTCGATCTTCAACGTGAACGACGGCAGCTACCGGTGCCCGAGCACCCAGCAGGGCTACTCGCCGTTCAGCACCTGGACCCGGGGCCTCACCTGGGCCATGCTCGGCTTCCCGGAGCAGCTGGAGTTCGTCGCCACCCTGCCGGACGCCGAGTTGGACCCGTACGGCGGACGGGCCGAGGTCGAGGCGATGCTGCTCCGCGCCGCCACCGCCACCTGCGACTTCTACCTGGAACACAGCCCGGTCGACGGGGTGCCGTACTGGGACACCGGCGCACCGGGGCTGGCCCGGCTCGGCGACTACCTGGACCGCCCGGCCGACCCGTACAACGGTCACGAGCCGGTGGACTCGTCGGCGGCGGCGATCGGGGCGCAGGGGCTGCTCCGGTTGGGCCGGTACCTGGCCGGGGCCGGCCGGACCGAGGACGGCGCACGGTACTGGCAGGCCGGACTGACCGTCGCGGCCACCCTCTTCGACGAGCCGTACCTGAGCACCGACCCCGGGCACCAGGGACTGATCCTGCACTCGGTCTACCACCGCCCGAACGGCTGGGACCACGTACCGGCCGGGCAGCGGGTACCGAACGGCGAGTCCAGCATGTGGGGCGACTACCACGCCCGGGAGCTGGCGCTCTATCTGCAGCGGGTGGCGCGGGACGAGCCGTACCTGACCTTCTTCGGCGCGACCGAGCCGGCCCCCGCCCTCAGCGCCGCCGGAGCCCCGGCATGACCGGCCCGGGGACCAGCGTGAGCGGCCCCGGCGTCGGACCGGCCGGGCGGCCGGCCGCCGTCGTCACCGGCGGGTCGCGCGGCATCGGTCGCGGGATCGTGCTGGCCCTGGCCCGCGCCGGGTACGACGTGGTCGTCAACTACGCCAGCAACGCGGAGGCGGCGGCCGAGGTCGGCAAGGAGGTCGAGGCGCTCGGCGGCCGGGCCCACCTGGTCCGGGCCGACGTCTCCGTCGAGGCCGACCGGCGGCACCTGATCGACGAGGCGACCGCCGCCTACGGTCGACTCGACCTGCTGGTCAGCAACGCCGGGGTGGCCCCGAACGTCCGGGCCGACCTGCTGGAGGCCGGCGAGGAGTCGTTCGACCGGCTAATCGGGATCAACCTCAAGGGACCGTACTTCCTGATCCAGCTCGCCGCGCGGACCATGATCGCGCAGCAGGAGGCCGGCCGGGTCGAACGGCCGAAGATCGTCATCATCTCGTCGATCAGCGCCTACACCGCCAGCGTCAACCGGGGCGACTACTGCGTGGCGAAGGCCGGGCTGGCGATGACCGCGCAGCTCTACGCCGCCCGGCTGGCCGAGCACGGGATCAACGTGTACGAGGTCCGGCCCGGCATCATCGAGACCGACATGACCGGCCCGGTCAAGGCCCGGTACGACGACCTCATCCTCAACCAGGGGCTGACCCCGATCCGGCGCTGGGGTCAGCCGGACGACGTCGGACGGGCCGTGGTGGCGGTCGCCACCGACCTGCTGCCGTTCAGCACCGGCCAGGTGATCGACGTGGACGGCGGCTTCCACCTCCGCACGCTCTGACCCCCGCCTGAGGTGTTAGGAAGGGCCCCTTCCTATACAAGAAGCGATAAGAAGGGGCCCTTCCTTACACGCTCGTCAGAGCGTGAGGCTCCAGGAGTTGATGTAGCCGGTGTCACCGGAGTAGACGTCCCGGACCTGCAACCGCCAGGTGCCGTTCGCCGCCTCCGAGGAGAGGTTGCCGGTGTACGTGGTGTTGATGTTGTCCGCACCGTCGCCGAGGCTGCTGTTCTTCAGCCGGTACGCGGTGCCGTCCGGCGCGACCAGGTCGATGACCAGGTCACCCCGGTAGGTGTGCACGATGTTCACCCCGACCTGCGACGACGACGAGGCGTTCCGGTTGCAGCCGGCGATGGTGATGCTGCTGCCCACCGTGGCGCCGGTGTCCGGGATCGACACGTCGGTGCCGTTGCTGCCCGAGCAGCCGCCGCCGGTCCCGGTCACGGTCAGGGTGAAGGTGGCGGTCCGGCTCGCCGACGCGCCGGCCCCGGTGACCGTCACCGGGTACGTACCGGCCGGGGTGCCGGCCGAGGTGGCGATGGTCAGCGTCGACGACCCGCCCGAGGTGACCGTGGCCGGGTTGAACGTGGCGGTGGCGCCGGACGGCAGACCGCTCGCCGACAGGCTCACCGACTGGGCCGAGCCGGCGGTGGTCGCCGTCGACACCGTCGCCGTGACCGATCCGCCCGGCGCGGCCGACCCGGAGGTCGGGGAGACCGAGACCGAGAAGTCGTTGGTCGGCGGCGGGGTGCCGTCGTTGACCACGTACAGCAGCCGGTTCGGGGTACCGGTGCCGACGTTGGTCACCACGTCCGGGGTGGCGTTGTTCACCAGGTGGTCCCGGACCTGTTGCGGGCTCCAGCTCGGGTTCGCCGAGAGCACCAGTGCGGCGGCGCCGGCCACGTGCGGCGACGCCATCGACGTACCGCTGATCGTGTTGGTCGCGCTGTTGCCGGTGTACCAGGCGGAGGTGATGCTGACCCCCGGCGCCAGGATGTCGACGCAGGTACCGAAGTTGGAGAAGCTCGCCGCCGCGTCGTTGCTCTGGGTCGCGCCGACGGTGATCGCGTTCGGTACCCGGGCCGGCGAGTAGTTGCAGGCGTTCTGCCGCACACCGAGGGTGTTGCCGTTGCCGGCCGCGACCACGTAGGTGATGCCCGCGTTGATCGAGTTGTTCACCGCGTTGTCGATCGCGGTGTTGGCGCCACCGCCGAGGCTCATGTTCGCCACCGCCGGGCGTACCGCGTTCGCGGTGACCCAGTCGATGCCACCCACGACCTGGGCGTTCGTGCCGCTGCCGGAGCAGTTCAGCACCCGTACGCCGTAGATCCTGGCACCCTTCGCCACCCCGTACGACGTACCGGCGACCGTGCCGGCGACGTGCGTGCCGTGGCCGTTGCAGTCGTCGGCCGAACCGCCGTCGACCGCGTCGTACCCGCTGACCGCCCGACCGCCGAAGTCGTTGTGGTTGAAGTTGATCCCGGTGTCGATGACGTACGTGTTCACGTTGCTGGCGGTGGTCGGATAGGTGTACGAGCTGTTCAGCGGCAGGTTCCGCTGGTCGATCCGGTCCAGCCCCCAGGAGGGCGGGTTCGGCTGGGTGGCCATGGTGTGCACGGTGTGGTTCTGCTCGACGTACGCCACACTCTCCTCGGCCGCGATCCGGGCCGCCGCCTTCGCCGAGGCGGTGACCTCGAAGCCGCGCAGCGCGGCGGAGTAGGTGCGCGCCACCGCCCCACCGTGCCTACCGGCCAGGCCGCGGGCCGCCGTCCCCACGTTGCTCCGGCTGACCGAACTGTCCTTGAACACCACGATGTAACTGTCCGGAACGGCCGTGGCCCCACCCGCACTACGGATGACGCCCTCCGGTTCGGCCGCTACGGCCGGGGTGGCCACCATGGCGAGCATGGCCAGTGTTGTTGCTCCGACGACGACGGACCTACGCGGGAGATTCATCTCCCTCCTCCCTCCGATCGGCACGGACCGTCCACCCCGCTCGTGGTGGGGGAATCAGCGAGCCGATCGTGCTGAGGTTAAGCGGCCGCGCCAGATAGCGGCAGATGTCGAATCTTCTATATCTCCGAAGGGATGACCCCTACGGGGGAGGAGGGAAAGTCGCGGAATCCGAAGCCGTCTTCTCCGGGTGGCGGCCGGGACGGTCCCGGATTCGCCGATCGGCGGAACGGGCAAGCATGAGAGGCATGGACACCGATCTCGCCATCCTGCTCGCGATCGCCGTCGTCTGGCTGACCGCCGGTCTCGTCGCCGACGGGCTGCCGGGGCTGCGGACCGCCCGGGCACTGCGCCGACGGGCCGGCGTACTCTTCGGGCTGGCCGCGCTCGGCCTCGCCGGTCTCGGCGGCGTGCTGCTGGCCGGCCTGGTCGAGTCCGGGCCGACGCTGGCCGACCGGGCCGCCGCCGGGCTCGCGCTGCCGCTCGGTTCCGCCGGCTTCGTCGCCCTGCTCACGGTACGGCGGGTCCGTCGGCTCCGGATCCGTGCGAGCACCTTCGCCGCCGCGCCGAGGACTCCGGCCCCGCCCAGGCTGCGGGCCGCGGCCGCCCATCCGATGGTGGTGCTGCCGGTGCAGGTCACCGGGCTGGTCATGCTGCCGGTCCTGGTCGACGCCACCGGCCTGGTGCCGCTGACCGGCCCGGGCATGCTCGGTGTGGTGCTCACCGCCGTGGTGCTCGCGGTCGGCACGATCGGCGTCCGGCAGGCACTGCGGCACAGCAGCCTGGTGGAGCGCGCCGTCACCCGCCGGTCACACTCATCGGGTACGCGAATCCTGCACGTATAGCAGTTCGAGGATCGCCCGGGCCGCCTCGAACCACCGGTCGAGCCAGACCGAGCCGGGGATCGTCCCCTTCGGCGGCAGTTCCAGCAGCAGGCCACGGAGCAGCGGGTGGTCCACCAGCGGCTCGGACCGGGGCAGGTCGGGCCAGCCCGCCGGCGGGAAGACCGGCTCGGTCAGCCCGCCCATGTCCAGCGACGGCAGGGTCGGCCCACGGTCGGGCGTACCGCCCGGTGCCAGTTCCGGCGGCAGCTCGGGCGGCCGGTCGGCGGTCGTACCCTCGACGGGGCCGAGGTCGGTACCGACCGACGACTCCTCGACCGTGGCGCCACCGTCCCGACGCGCACCACGGTACTTGCCGACGAACCGGTCCGGCTTCGTCGACCCGTTGCCCAGATTTTCCGACCCGATCGCCATCTGTCTCGCCTGCCTCGCTCGGTCGAGAACCCCTCGGCGGGTCGCGGTCGCGGACCCTCCGGCGGGTTGGCCCGGCCCCCGCCGCACCCACTGGTACAACGACCCGACCCGGTCCTGGCGACGGCGGGACCAGGGATTGTCGCAGGTGAGGGGGGATGACGGTGGTCGAGAGACGGGTAGCGCGGCCACCCGGCAACTGATCGCTGCCCGGTGACCGCGCTGGTGTTGGCCGCCGGTCGTCGTGGCCGTCAGGCCAGGTCGAACTCGCCGTCCCTGGCACCGCCAAGGAAGGCGTCCCACTCGTCCGGCGTGAAGATCAGGGCGGGCCCGGTCGGGTTCTTCGAGTCACGAACCGCGATCGCGCCACCCGCGAAGGCGACCTCGACGCAGTTGTCACAGCTGGGTCCGCTACGCGAGCTCTTGAACCAGGCTGCCCCGCTCAGGTCGACGCGGTACCCCTTTGTCTCCACTTCCACAATGGCTCCTCTGCCATCTTCGCGATCAGAGCTACGGACTCCTCCGGGCGCATTGCCGCTGCTCGAATGTGGTCGAAGATGAAAATGTATGTCTGAAGTTCATCCCGCTTCTCCAGAAACAACCCGCCCGTGGCGTTTTCGGCGTACACCACGTCCGGATCGCCCGGTTCAGGAAAGCCGAGGATGGCGAAAGTGCCGTCCATGCCGGCATGCGCGCCGGCGTCGAACGGCAGGACCTGGAGCGTGACGTTCGGTAGGTCAGCGGCTTCCACCAGCCGCTCCAACTGGGCCCGCATGACCGCGTCGCCGCCCACCGGTCGGCTGATCACCGCCTCATCGAGCACCACCCAGAGTTCGATCGGATCGTCCTGGCTCAGTAACGACTGACGACCCAACCGGACACGGACACGTTGCTCGACTTCGTCCGGAGTGAAGTCCGGACGGGCGGAGCGGATCATCGCCTTCGCGTACTCCTCGGTCTGCAGCAGCCCCGGCACGGTCTGCTGCTCGTACGCCCGGACGGAGCCGGCGGCGGCCTCCAGCCCGACGTACGCACCGGCGAGCACCGGGCTGTAGGGATGCCACCACCCCTTCTGCCGGGCCTCGCGGGCGATCTGGATCAGCTCCTCGCACTCGACGCCGGTGACGCCGTAGATGCCGAGCATGTCCCGGACGTCGCGAACCGTCGCGGTGGTGTGGCCGGTCTCGATCCGGGAGACCTTCGAGGCGGAGCATTCGAGGATGTCGGCGACACCCTCGATGGTCACCCCGGCCTTCTCCCGGCGTTGACGGAGTTCGGCCCCGAGGCGGCGGCGGCGAATGGTCGGGCTCCGGCGCTCGGTCACCGGTTCACCTCCGGTTGATCAAAAAGGGCTGGCGATCATTACGAGATCTGATTGCCCGCCGCGTTGACGGCCACGGGGGATCGGGCCATTCGCGGGGAACTTCGTGCAGGACAGCGCCCCGATCGGCGGCAGCGGGCCAAAACCGGGGTCCAGTCTGCCGCTTCGACGCAAGGGGCAGCAAGCGACGAACGGATCACTGTCGCCGTCCTGCCGCAAAGGGCAAACTGCAACTTGCATTGATCATGTTCTTGATGCACCCTGTGCGTATGGCTCGGGCTACGCAGCGTTCCCGTCTGGTCAGGCGACCGAATGCTCCCCCATTCTCGCCTGACCGCGGCGACGGTCGTACCAGCGGTACGGCGAGAAGCCCCGCTCCGGGGTAAGAGCCCCCGCCGCTGTATGCCAGGGCCGCTACGGCGGCTGGCGCGTCCCGGAGTCGACAGGTGTCGGCCGGGGTGACGTGACCGGCTCAAGCCACACGTCACCTCGGCCGGTACCCCAGAACTGACAGGCCCACCGCGTCACCGACCACCACCAGACCCCCGCCCGCCTCTCTCGCCGGTCTCCACACCGGCCAGTCGGACAGGAGCTGATGTGCTTCTTCCCCGCTCCGGTGACGTGCTCCACGTGACGAGCGCGGCGAGCGTGCAGTTCGCCGAACCCATCTACTTCCGGGTGATCCGGGTACACGACTGGCCGACCTACCACGGCTGGGTCTGGCTCGACGGCTACGAACTCAACCCCAGCGGCGACGCGGTGGAGCGACGCTCGATATTCGTGCAGCTCAACGGGCTACGCGCGCTCCACACCAACCCGGTACGCCGTAACCACCTGCCGGCGCAGCGACCGATGCGGACCAACTCCACGGCGGTGACCCAGCGGGTCCGGGTCGGCTGATCGAGGTCGGAGTCGGGGAAACCTCCACCGGCGGCCCCGACGCCCGACCTAGACTGGACGCACCCCATCGGTACGGCCCCACACCCCGTACGTGATCACGGGCCCCCGATCCTGGGAGCCGCCCATGGCCACAGCTCGCCCCGCCCCGTTCCCGACGAACCAGCGGCTACGGGTCGGCGTACTCCTGCTCCTGATCACCGTCGGCGTGCCGGGTTGCCTGACCGGGTCGGCCGTCTTCCGCTCGTCCTCCTCGTCCACCACCGCCCGCTCCTCTGCGACCGACCCCCCGCGACCGGTCGACCCGCGACAACCGGTCGACCCGCCGCAGGGTGCCGGTGCGGGGTCGCACGCCGGCGCCCCACCGGCCACCGGGTCGACCTGGTACGCCGAGGCACCGGCCACCGCCGAGCGGCCACCGCCCGCCGACACGCCGCCGGATGCCGAGGCGGCCGGCCGGGAGCCTGCGGAGTCAGCGGCACCAGCGGGGGCCCGGAAGTCCGACAGGTCGGCCCGGCGGGCCACCGGCCCGGTCCGGCCGGGCGGGGAACAGGCCGCCCCACCACCGGGGTCCGACGCGCTTCCCGCCGGCTACCGGCGTTCGCTGGTCTGGTCGGGCCTGCTCGGACTGACCGTCTCCGCCATCGGCCTGGTGCTCGTCGGCAGCCGACGACGGCTCTGGTAACCAACCCTCGCCGATCCGTCCGGCGGGCCGTCCGCCGCACCGGGGCAACCCCGGCCACGGCCGTCGGGCCGAGGTCCCGGAGCTGCTCCGCCCGCCCCGACGAGGCCAACTCCGGCGGGCCGGGCTCAGCCGTTCGGGGTGGGGCCGGTCGGCGCGGTGGGCACGGCACCCGTGGTCGCGGGCGGGGTCGGCGGTTCCGGCTCGGCGATCACGAGCACCACCACGTCGCCCGGCGTCACCTCGGCACCCTCTTCCGGTTCCGTCGCCAGCACGGTCCCCGCCGGCTCGTCGGAGGGTTCGAACCGGAGTTCGGGCGTCAGGCCCAACTGTTCCAGCAGCGCGATCGCCGCCGACTCCGGCAACCCCACCAGCGGCGGAACGGAAACGGCGGTGGCCGGGGTGGCGCTCGGTGTGGTCGGGGCGGCGGTCGTCGGGGGCGCGGAAGTCGGTGCGGAGGTCGCCCCCGAGGTGGCGGCGGACGGGGTGGCCGTCGGTGGGCCGGGCGTGCCACGCCGTACCGAGTCGACGATCACCCAGCCGGCCACGAGCAGGACCGCCAGCAGGACCAGCCCGATCACGCCCACCAGGATGGGCAACCACCAGCGGCGGCCGTCCTGCTCTTCCGAGTAGGACCAGTCTGTCGGTGTCGGCGCGCCGGGGTCGTACGCCCTCCGGACCGGCACCTCGGCCCGGCCGGCCCAGGCCGGCTCCCGGGTCGGGGCGGCCCGGGTCTCCTCCGCCGGACCGGGTCGGGTCGTCGCCCGGGTCTGTGCCGAGCCCGGCCGAATCACCTGGGTCTCCGCCGGGCCGGGCGGGACCACCTGAGTTTCCGCCGCACCGGGCGGGACCGGCTGGGTCTGCGCCGGGCCGGGCGGGACCACCTGAGTTTCCGCCGCACCGGGCGGGACCGGCTGGGTCTCCTTGGTAGCGCCACCCGCCGCGTCCGGCCCGTCGTCGTCCGGCTCCGGAGGCCCCCGGAACTTATGCGGGTCGTCGGCCATGGCACGTCCTCTCGGCGCCGGTGCGAGCGGGCCAACCGCCCCTCCAACCTATCCGGAGCGCGCACATCCCGCCCGCCGCGCGGAGGGCCCGGCGTGTTCCCCTCGCACTCCTCCGCCACGAGGACCGGGACTCCACTGTCGGCGGACCACCGACGCGACGGATCCACGGCCGGACCACCTGCACGGCGGACGCGAGGACGTCGCGGGCCCTTTCCGGCGGGTTTTGCCGAGTGGCGTCAGGAGGTGGGGACGCCGGTCGGGGTACCGGCGGTGCCGCAGTGCAGCCGTACCTGGTCGTTCCAGCTCAGCGTGCTGCCCGCCGGCGGGTCCTGCTCCCGCACCTGGCCGCTCTCCCCGCTCGGGTACCGGGGATACAGGCCCTCGTCCACCAACTGTCGGGCGGCCTGCCGGCAGGACTGTCCGACAACCTCGGGTACGACCACCGGCGGCGGCCCACCCACCACGTAGAGCTTGACGGTGATGCCCCGTTTCACGGTGCTGCCGCCCTGCGGCACGGTGCGGTGGATGCTCGAGTCGGTGCCCGCACCGCCGAACACGACCTCCACCCCGAGGCCACGGCTGCGCAGGTCCAGCCGGGCCTCCCGGAAGTCCTGCCCGCGCAGGTCGGGTAGCTGCATGCCACCGATCGGCGGAGGCGTCGTCGGCGGGCGGCTGGTCGGTGTCCGGGCGGGGGTGGCGGCCCGGGAGGTCTTCGTCGGGGTCGCCGCCCCGCTCGTCGCGACCGGTCCGGCGCCCTGACCGGGTCCGACCGCGTCGCCGTCGGCCAGCAGGTAACCACCGAGGGCGCCGACCACCGCGCAGAGCACCAGGCCGACGGCCCCGCCGGCGACCAGCCCCGCCCGGCTGGAATGTCCCGCTCCGGAGTCCGTCCCCGGTCGTCCCGTCACGTCCTGATCCGTCATCTGTTCTCTGCCCACCATCCAGCGTCGGGAACACGCCGACCATCCACAGCCAACCGTGGAAGTGTGCCGCAAGCCGGGGCCGGCGGCCCGCTCCGGACGGTTCGCGAATCGACCGACCGTCCGCCTCACACTCGCTCCGGCGGCGGGTGAACGCTACGCTGCCCCGCATGGCCGTACGGGGCTGGGGAGGATCACTCGCGACAGCGGTCGGCGTCGCGGCTGGAGCCGGTGCCGCCCAACTGGGCCTCGGGTACGGACTCGGCATCGTCGCCTGGCTGCCGTCGACCGACGCGGTCGGCGAGGCCACCTGGCTGGCGAGCCTCACCTGGGCCGTCTGGATCGCCGCCACCTCCACCGTCGTCGGCGCGATCTGCGCGGTACGGCTCGGTCGACCCGCCGACGCGCCCTACGGTGCCGTCGACCCGACCCCGGCCTCCGCGGCCCCGGCCACCGGCCTGTGGCGGGCCGCGCTGGCGGTCGCCGCCGCGATCGGCGGACTGGTCACCGTGGTGCTGGTCTCCGTACCCGCCCGGACCGCGACCCGGGCCGACGACCTCTCCCCGCAGACCGTGGCCGCCGGGTACGCGGTGGTCGGTGTTCTGATCGGGCTGCTGGTGGCGTTCTGGGCGATCTCCTCGCCGGCGGTGGCCGGCAACATACTCGGCACGACCGTCTGGCTCTGGGTGCTCGCCGTGGTCGCGGTGGTGGACGACGTACTGTCCGACGGCGGACCGCTCGCCGCGCAGCTCGGCGTCTGGCAGCTGACCACGGACGGCGAACGCTTCTGGTTCCGTGACCATCTCCACTGGCCCGCCGCCACCCTGGCGCTCGGCTCGGCGCTGTTGATCGGGGCGCTCGCCGCCCGGTCGGCGGCCCGACGGCCAGCCACCCGGGTGGGGGCGACCATCTCGGGGATGGCGGGTCCGGCACTGGTGGCCGCCGGCTACTTCGTGGTGGCTCCCCGGCTGGCGGAGATCCGCGCCGAACAGGTGTCGGCCCATCTGATCGCCCCGTACGCGGTGGCCGCCGGGGTGGCCGGTTCCGCACTGGTCGCCGCGCTCGCCCAGCGCGCCGAGGCGCTCGCCGGGACACACACCGGCCGACCGCGAACGCCGGCCGCACTCCCCGGGCCGGTGACCGGGACACCGGAGGAATCCGAACCACCGGCACCGGGCGTACGGGTGCCGAGCCAACCGACAGCGGAACGGCGGGACGGCATCGGCGGCAGGCCGACCGACGGGTCGGCGGCCACGCCGTCCCGGCACGTCCCGGTCATCCCGGCCGACGACGCCTCGGCCGTGCCGCCGGGCGACCGGACGGCTGGTCCGACCCGGGACGGAACCGCCGAGCCGACCGGAGCGGGTGGGCCCGCCGGGGGAGACAGCCCGGCCGGAGCCGGTGGGTCGGCGACAGGAGGCGGGCCGGCCGGAGGAAACGGCGCGACCAGGGTCGGTGGGGACGAGGCGCCCGGTCAGGACGCCCCGACGGCCGCCGGTGAGTCAGCCGGCGACCCGAAGCCGAAGGGCCGGCTGGGCCGGTTCGGCCGTCGCTCCCGCTGACGTCGTCAGCCCTCCACCGGCCAGGTGTGCACCGGTTCGTTCGTCCGCTGCAGTTCGCCGTAGCGCCGCAGCATGTGGTGCAGGGCCTGGGAGCGGTCCATCCCCCGGCCGAGTTCGGCCGCCCGTACCGCCTCGACCTGCCACACCGAGCCGTTACGTCCGGTACGGCAGCGTTCCTCGATGATGCCGAGCAGCCGGTCCCGGTGCGCGGCGCCGACGCCGAACCGGTCCAGTCCGGCGGCCGCCCGCGGCAGCAGTACGTCCCGCACCAGGTCGGTCACCCGTACCTCGCCGAGCCGGGGCCAGGTGATGACGGCGTCGATGCCCCGGCGGGCCGCCGCGTGGAAGTTCTCCTCGGCGGCGCTGAACGTGAGCTGGCTCCAGATCGGCCGGTCGCCCTCGGCCAGGTCGCAGACCAGACCGAAGTAGAACGCGGCGTTGGCGAGCATGTCGACCACGGTCGGCCCGGCGGGCAGCACCCGGTTCTCCACCCGCAGGTGGGGCCGGCCGTTCATGATGTCGTAGACCGGGCGGTTCCAGCGGTAGACGGTGCCGTTGTGCAGCCGCAGCTCGGCCAGTTTGGGCACCCCGCCGGCGTGCAGCACCTCGACCGGGTCCTCGTCGTCACAGATCGGCAGCAGCGGCGGGAAGTAGCGGACGTTCTCCTCGAAGAGGTCGAAGATCGAACTGATCCAGCGCTCGCCGAACCAGACGCGGGGTCGTACGCCCTGGGCCTTGAGCTCGTCCGGCCGGGTGTCGGTGGCCTGCTCGAAGAGGGCGACCCGGGTCTCGGCCCAGAGTTGCCGACCGTGCAGGAACGGCGAGTTGGCGCCGAGCGCGACCTGGACCCCGGCGATGGCCTGTGAGGCGTTCCAGTAGTTGGCGAAGTTGTCCGGCGAGACCTGCAGGTGGAACTGCACGCTGGTGCAGGCGGCCTCGGAGGCGATCGAGTCGGTGTGGGTCTGCAGCCGCTCCACGCCGCGGATGTCGAGCTCGATGTCCTCGCCCCGGGCCGCCACGATCGAGTCGTTGAGCACCCGGTAGCGCTCGTTCGTGGAGAGGTTGTCGAGCACCAGGTGCCGGGGGGTGAGGGTGGGCAGGATGCCGATCAGGATGATCGTCGCGTCGGACTTGACCGCGAGTTCCTCGGCCCGACCCAGGCTCTCCCGGAGATCCTGTTCGTAGTCGGCGAAGCCGGCCCCCTCGATCAGCCGGGGGGCGGCGTTGAGTTCGAGGTTGAACTGGCCGAGTTCGGTCTGGAAGGTGGGGTCGGCCAGGTTCTCCAACACCTCGGCGTTGCGCATCGCCGGCTCGGCGTCGGCGTCGACCAGGTTCAGTTCGATCTCCAGGCCGGTGGTCGGCCGGTCGGCGTCGAAGCCGAGGTCGTCGAGCATGAGAGCGAAGACGTCGAGGCACCGGCGGACCTTCTGCCGGTAACGGATCCGGTCCTCCCGGGAAAAGAGGACCTGCGACACGTCCTGGCCCATGAGCCCTCCCCGCCGCTAGGCGCTGTCGACGCCGTCCGGTCGCTGACGCCGGGGGCGTGTCCGATCTATCACCGTAGGAGCGCTGAGCGTGCGCGACCACTGCGGCCACTGGCGCTGAGTGAGCGGTCAGCGGCGCTGGGTCCAACAATCGCACACGATCGTGACACCCCTTCCACCGGGCGCATTACCCAGCGAGGCGCCCCGGTCACCAGTAAACAGGTCACCGGGGCGTCTCGGTTCGGCTGTCGGTCCGGCCCGAACCAACCGGCCGGCGTACGGGTCAGGCCTGGCGGACGGCCTCACCCTCGATCTCGATCTTGACCTTCCTGCCGACCAGCACACCGCCGGTCTCCAGCGCGACGTTCCAGGTCAGGCCGAACTCCTCGCGGTCGATCTCGGTGCTCGCGTGGAAGCCGAAGATGTCCTGGCCGAACGGGCTGCGTCCGACACCCTCGAACTCGACCTCCAGCTCGACCTGGCGGGTCACGCCCTTGATGGTGAGGTCGCCGGTGAGCACGAACTCGTTGCCGTGGTGCGACTTCACCCCGGTGCTACGGAACTCGAGGGTCGGGTACGTGTCCGACTCCAGGAATTCGGCACTGCGCAGGTGGTTGTCGCGGTCGGTCTGGTTGGTGTCGATGCTGGCGGCCTGGATGGTCGCGGTCACCGAGGACTCCAGCGGGTTCTCCGCCACCGTGATGGTCGCCTCCGCGGTGCGGAACTCGCCGCGCACCTTGCTCACCATCATGTGCCGAGCCACGAAGCCGACGCGCTTGTGCGCCTGGTCGAGCGAGTACGTGCCGGCAGTGGGGATGGTCAGGTTCTCCCAGTTGCGGGTGGTGGACTCCGTGCTGCTGGTCATGGTGGTGCCTTCCCAGGAAAATAGGGGTGCGGGATAGATGTCTGACGTAGCAACTATAGACGCAACAATATTCCCCGTGTCAAGTACTGCTAGTATGTCACCGTGACCGACAACCTCCACGACCCCCGCCTCACCGCCATAGGCCTGTTCATGGAGGCGCACGCCGGGCTCGCCGCCAAGTTCGCCGCCCAGTTCGATGAGCACGGTCTCTCGACCGTGGAGTTCGAGGTGCTGATGCGGCTGTCCCGATCGCCCGAGCACCAACTCAGGATGACCGACCTCTCCACCCAGACCTCGCTCTCGACCAGCGGCGTGACCAGGGTGGTCGACCGGATGGAACGGGACGGTCTACTCGCCCGCCGCGCCTGCCCCTCCGACCGGCGCAGCGCGTACGCGGTGGTGACCGAGGCCGGTCTGGCCCGGCTCAGGGAGACCCTGCCCGGGCACATCCAGCTGATCCAGGACTGGCTCGTCGGGCAACTCGACCCCACCGCGTTGCGGTACCTGCTTGACGGGCTCCGGACCGTCCGCGACGCGGTGCACCCGGGCGCCACCGCCGGCAGCACCCGGCCCAGCGCCGACTGCTGAACCGGTGCCGGGAGCGCTCCCGCCGCTGGTCGGACGGATACCGGTAGGGGCGGCCAAAACCGGCAGAAAGACCGGCAGAACTCAGCCGCAGTTCCGGACACGGCCGACCTAAGGGATATAGCGGACTCGGCTACTGGATACTGTTCAGCGAGCCGGGGGGCTCTGGGGGATGTGGTGCGGGCGGGAGCTAGCGAGGGGCTCCGTCGGGGGGCTGTCCCGCCCGCACCACGCCCCCGAGGCGGCGGTCAGTCGACCGAGTCGAGCATCGCCCGTTCCCGCGGCAGCAGGGTGATCCCACCGTCCAGGCACACCCGGTCAAGGAGCTTGCGCGCGCTGGCCCGGGCCGCCGGATCGTCCGTCGTCACCACCACCCCGACCAGTGCCTCGGCGACATCCCGCAGGTCACGCGCCCCGGCCGAGGACTGGGCCGCCGCCGCGAACCACTCCGCCGCCCACTCCCGATCCCCGCGTTGCGTCGCCAGGATCGCCTCGATCAGGGCACAGATCCCCTCGTCCGGTGCGGTCGACTCCTCCGCCGGCCGACCGGCCGCCTCCGGCGTACCCGGGGGTGCGTCCGAGGTCTTCTGCGCCCGGAGTTCGGCGAGCACCGCCCCCGCCTCGTCGATCCGACCGTCCTGGGCGAGCGCCAGGCCCACCGTACCGAGCACCCGGCGGCGGTGCCCCGGGTCACCGAGTTCGGCGAGCGCCCGTACCGCCCTTCGGCCCTGCCGGACCGCGTCCGCGTACCGGCCCTCCAGACGGGCCACCTCGGCGAGGTTCGCCCGGGCCAGGACCCGCAGCCGCTCCTCACCACACTGGCCGGCCAGCCGGTCGACGGCGGCCAACCGGCGCCGGGCGGCCGGCAGGTCACCGAGCCGGATCTCGTGCCAGGTCAGGTTGTTCTGGGCGACCGCCATGTCCCGCACCCGGCCGCTCCGGGTCGCCAACGCCAACGCCGCCTCGCCGTGCCGGCGTGCCTCGTCGTGGCCGCCGAGCGCCGTCCAGAGCCCGCAGAGCACACTCCGCGCGGCGAGTTCACCGACGACGTCACCGAGGCGCTCGAACTCCGCCAACGCGCTCTCGGCGGCGGGCAGCTCCTCCGGACCCGCCCCGTGCTCCTGGGCGAGCTGGGCGATGCTCACCGCCGCCCAGGCCCGGGTCGTCGGGTCCGCGTCGGCGGTACGCGGATCGTCCAGCAGCCGCCGCAACCACTGCCGCCCCGCGACGTCCCGCCCCCGGTAGCGCCACCACCGGCTGAGCTGCGCGGCGAGTCGGAGCGCGGTGTGCGGGTCGTCGTTGGCGGAGTGGGCCAGCGCCGCCCACAGATCGGCGGTGATCTCGTCGAAGACGCCGACCGCCTCCAGGAACTTCCCACCGGTGAGGTCCGCCGCGACCCGGACGGCGAGGCCGGCGAGGACCACGGCGTGCCGACGGCGGATCGCGGCCAGCTCACCCATGGCCACCGCGTGCTCCATGGCGAAGTCGCGTACCACGTCGAGCAGGCGGAACCGGAGCGGACCGGCGCCCCGGGAGGAGATCAGACCCAGCGCCATCAGCCGGTCGAGCAGCGGAACCGGGTCGCCGTCGACCAGGTCCACCCCGGTACGGTCCGCCGCCGGGTCCCCGCCGTCCCGGGCGGCCGGCCAGCCGGTCAGCATCCCCTCGGCCAACTCCACCGACCATCGGTTCCGGAGCACCGACAGACGCCGTAGCGCGGCCTGTTCGGTCGGCCCGAGCAGCCGATAACTGGCCGCCACCGCGTCGCGCAGGGTCACTCCCAGCGCGGCCCGGGTGACCGGCGGGGTGGCGAGGTCGAGCACCCGGTTGCCGTACCGGTCCAGGATCTCGTTGAGGTTCAGCAGGCGACCATGGGCCGCGGCGAGTTCGATCGCCAGCGGCAGGCCGCCGAGCCGACGTACCAGTTCGACCAGCGCGGCCACCTCGTCGGGCCGCGGCGGCTCGTGGCGGACCTGCCGCAGCCTCGCCAGGAACAGCGCCACCGCCGGATAGTCGGCGACCACGTCGAGTTCGGCCGGCACCTCCACGGCCGGGACCTCCAGCGGCGTCACCGGCCACACCCGCTCGCCGGGCAGTCCCACCGGGTGTCGTCCGGTGGCCAGGATCCGCAGGGTCGGCGCGATGCCCGCGAGCCGGTCCAGCGCCTCGGCCGCCGCCCCCGGCGCCCGCTCGACCGCGTCGACCAGCAGCAGCGACGGCGCCTCCGGAAGTCGCTCGGCGAGGTCGCTCGCCCGGCCGACACCGAAGACGGCGGCGACCACGGAGAGGACGTCACTCTCGGTCGAGCCCTCGGTCACCACGATCCCGTTGGTGCCGCCGGGATGCTGGTCGCGCATCCGCTGGGCGACCGTCAGGGCGAGCGCGGTCTTGCCGACCCCGGCCAGACCGACCAGGCTGATCACGCCCCGTACCAGCCGGGGGCCGGGGGTCAGCATGGCGGTCAGTTCGGCGACGTCGTGGTCCCGCCCGGTCAGCTCGTCCGGCTCGGGCAGACCGAGACCGGCACCCCGGCGGCGACTCTCCGCCGGCCGGTCGCCACCGACCGGCACCTGGTCCGGGTCGGCGGAATCGGAGGCGGGTGCCGTCGTGCCCGGGGCCACCACCGGGCCCGTCTGGCTCCGGGTCACCGCCGGGCCGCCGGCCTGACCCCGGGCCGCCGCCAGGAAATCCGTACGGGCCGGGCCGGCGAGACCGAGTGCGGCGGCGAGCAGTTCCACCGTCGTACGTTGTGGACGGGACGACCGGCCACGCTCGAGGTCGCGTACGGTCCGGACCCCGACGGCGGCCCGCTCGGCCAGCTCGGTCTGGGTCAGGCCCGCCGCGAGCCGGTACCGGCGCAGCAGCTCGGCGAAGCCGCCCGAGACTCGGTCGGAGCCATGATCCGGAGTCATGGGCAGGAAGACTACGCACCCGTCCGGGGGAACATCAGCTATCCGTCGCGCTACCGACGGAGATGGTCACCAATATCCGACACTTCACCGCGGCCGCCTCCACCACCGCTTTCCGAACGCGGGCGGGGAGAGGGCGGTTCGGACGACTCAGTGTTCGGCCGGTACCGGCGCCGCGCGGGCCGGCACCGGCGTGGTTGCCGACCGGCCCGAACCGCCCGAGAACCGGTCGTGCCACCGGCGCAGCGGCCCGGGTGCCCACCAGTTCCACTCGCCGAGCAGGCTCATGACCGCCGGGAGCAGCAGTCCCCGGACCACGGTGACGTCGAGCAGCACCGCCACCGCCATGCCGAAGCCGATCTCCTTCACCGCGGTCAGCTCGCCGAGCAGGAAACCCAGGAAGACGATGGTGATGCAGACCGCCGCCGCGGTGACCACCGGACCGGTACGGGTGATCCCGGCCAGCACCGCCTGCTCGCCCGCCCGGAGTCGGGCGGCCGGGGCGTCCCGCCCGGACGGGGGCCGGGCACCGGGTCCGACCCGGCGTCGCCACTCCTCCCTGATCCGGGCCAGCAGGAACACCTCGTAGTCCATCGACAGTCCGAAGACGAAAACGAAGAGCAGCACCGGGGTGGTCAGGTCGATCGCCCCCCACGACTCGACGCCGAGCAGCCCGGCGCCGACGCCCCACTGGAAGACCACCACCAGCACACCGAGGGTGGCGAGCAGGGTGAGCGCGTTCATCACCAGCGCCTTGACCGGGATCACCAGCGAGCCGGTCAGCGCGAACAGCAGTACCCCGGTGACCAGCAGCAGCACCAGCACGGCGAGCGGCAGCCGGGACGCCACCGACTCCCGGTAGTCGACCAGTTCGGCGGCGGCGCCGCCGACCAGCAGCGGCAGCGGCTGGTCCAGGTTCCGGACCGCGCGGACCAGCTCCCGGGACTCCGGTCCGCCGGTGGCGCCGCGCGGGGTCAGGTCGATCACCACCGCGTTGCCGGGCACGTCCGGCCGGGGCTGCATCCGGATCACCTGGGGCAGCGTGTTGAGCTGGTTCATCAGGTCGCGTACCTCGCCGCTGGCCGGATCCGCCTCGACGACCACGGTCACCGGCCCGGCCCGGCCCGCCTCGAAGTCGCGGAGCAGGACGTCGTGCACCTGGCGGGCCTCCATCGAGGCCGGCAGCGCCCGGGCGTCGGAGTTGGCCAGGTTGGCCCCGGCGACAAAGGGCAGGGCGAGCAGCAGCAGGACGGCGGAGACGGTGAACGCGACCGGGCCCGGCCGGCCCTGGGCGTACCGGGCGAGCCGGCCGAGCAGGCCCTCGCCCGGGCGACCGCCGCCGAGCGGGCCGGCTGCCGGGCGACCGCCGGCGCCGGCTGGACGGGCCGGGTCCGGACCGCCCGTGCCACGGACCGGACCGGTCGTACCGGGGGCGGGCCGAGCCGGTCGGTTCGGGCCTTCGGCGGGCCGGATCCGGCGGAACAGGCCGACGAACGCGGACCGGACGCGGTTCACCCAGGTGGCGGCGCCGGGCCGCGGGATGTGCCGGTGGGCGACCGCGAGCAGGGCCGGCACCAGGGTCAGCCCGGAGGCGGTGGCCAGCACCACGGCGAGCGCGCCGCCCAGGGCCATCGCGGCGAGCAGCGGCTCGGCGAAGACGTACAGGCCGGTCATCGCCGCCGCGACCGCGAGGCCGGAGACGAGTACGGCCCGACCGGCGGTACGCATCGTCCGGGCGAGTGCGGCGGCCGGATCCGGATCCTCCTCCGCCGCCGCCCGTTCCTCCCGAAACCGGGCGAGCACCAGCAGCGAGTAGTCCACGGTCAGCCCGATGCCGAGCAGGCTGACCACGTTCACGGTGAACTCGCTGACCCCGGTCAGGGCGCTGAGCCCGTACAGGCCGAGCAGGGTGGCGGCAACCGCGGCGAGCGCGGCGATCAGCGGGATCAACCCGGTGAGCAGGCCGCCGAGGATCACCACGAGCGCGACCAGCAGTACGCCGAGCGCGATCGACTCACCGACCACCGCGTCCTCGATCGCCTGCTCGGCGAACGCTCGCTCGGCCAGTTCCTCACCCCCGACCAGCACCTCGGGCGCGTCTATGCCACGCAGCAGCCCGGCGACCCGGTCCTCGGCCCGTTCCCGTTCGGCGTCGGGTAGTCCGTCGGCGAGTTCGACCCGGACCAGGGTGCTGCGGTTGTCGGCGCCGATCCGCCCGCCGGCCGCGTTGTAGAGGTCCTCGACCTCGACCACTCCGGGTACGGCGACCAGCTCGGTCCGGACCCGGCCGACGCTGGCGACCAGCCCCGGGTCGTACGGGTCCCGGTCCCGGACCACGGCGACCACCACCGGCCCCTCCGGCAGCAGTACGTCGACCCGCCGCTGCGCCTGTTCCGACTCGGCGTCCGGGCGCAGGTTGTCGGTGCTGACCAGCCGGTCGAAGACCTGGCCGCCGAACAGCGCCCCGACGACCATCAGTCCGAGCCAGCCGACGATCACCGGCCAGCGCCACCGCCACATCGACCGCCCGAGCGCACCGAACATGCTTCGTGACCTCCCGGTCTCTCCGGTCTCCTGGTCGCCCAGGTTCTCCGGTCCTCCCGGGGACGACGATCGATCGTCGCCCTCGGCGCACATGCAAGCACCCTGAGGAGTCGTACGTCAGCCTCCTTTCCGGCAGTTCGCGGGATCAACAGGTCAGTTGCCGGGGTCGGCGACACTCGCCCGATGGGTGAACGTGCCAAGGGTCGTCAGGAGGTGTCCGGTACGGCGGTCCCGGAGGAGGCAGTCCGGCCGGGATCTTCTCCGACATCCACAATGGTTGCATAGTCGAACCATCTGGTTGTACCGTCGAACTATGCAGAACCACAACGCTCGTCGAGCCCTGCTCCTGGTGGCCGTGACCGCTGCCGTCGCACTGGGCAGCGGCTGCGCCGACGACTCGTCAACGACGCCGACGCCCGCCAGCCGGCAGTCCGAGGTCGCCGAACGCGGCGCGTCCGTCATGCCGTTCGACCTGGACCGCACCACCCATCAGTTCAGCAAGACCGACACCGGCGGCGTGCAGACCGTCGTCGCCGACGACCTGCGGGACATCACCCAGATCACCCTCATCCGGCAACACCTGACCGCGGAGGTGGAACGGTTCCGTCGCGGTGACTTCACCGATCCGGCCCGGATCCACGGCGGCGACATGCCCGGCCTCGAAGCGCTCCGGGCCCACGACGGACGCATCACCATCGACTACCAGGTCGACCCCGGCGGGGGACGCGTCACCTACACCACCAGCGACGCCGCGCTTCGCGACGCCCTGCACCACTGGTTCGACGCCCAGGTCAGCGACCACGGGCAGCACGCCACCCGCTAGCCGTACCGCCCGGGACCCGCCACCCGAGGCAGCTCCGCCGGCCGGGGCACCGCGAACGGACGACGCCCCGGCCGCCGCCGAGCCAGCCGATCCCGACGCCCGCGAAGAGGCCGGCCGCACAGTACTCCCACAGGTTCAGCCGTCGGCGGAATCGCCGTCAGCGGAACCGGTACCTACGAGGTCGCGGGCGTACGGTGCCGCACCGCATGCTGGACCGGTGACGACCTTCTCCCTCCAGACCGGCCCCCGACCGGGCGACGACTGGCCGAGGTTGGCCCGCCAGTGCGAGGCCGCCGGATTCGACGCACTGCTGGTCGCCGACCACCCCGGCAGCGCCGCCTCACCGTTCGTGGCGCTGGCCGCCGCGTCGGCGGTCACCTCGACGATCGGGCTCGGCTCGTACGTCTCCAACGCCGGTGTCCGGGAGCCGATGTTGCTCGCCGCCGACGTCGCCACCCTCGACCTGATCTCCAACGGGCGGGCTCGACTCGGCATCGGTGCCGGGCACACCCCGGCCGAGTGGCGGGCCGTCGGTCGGGAACGTCCCGACGTCGCCGGCCGGGTACGCCGCTGCCTGGCCGTCGCCCAGGCGGTCCGCGACCTGCTCGACGGCGAGGAGATCACCGTCGACACCCCGGAACTGGTCGCGCACGCGGCACAGCTGACCGCGCCCAGGCCGGTGCAGCGGCGGATCCCGTTGACCGTCGGTACCGCCAACTCGCGGCTGCTGCACTGGGCGGGTGCGCACGCCGACATCGTCGGGCTGACCGGCTTCGGTCGTACCCTCGCCGACGGGCACAGTCACCGGGCCCGGTGGCGCGCCGATCAGCTCGATGCGCAGTTGGCGCAGGTCGCCGCGGGTGCGGCCGGTCGGGACGAGCCGCCGCTACTCGAAGCGCTGGTGCAGCAGTTTGTCGTCACCGACGACGCGGAGGCGGCCGCCGAGGAGACCGCCCGGCAACTGGGTCTGACCGTCACCGAACTGCTGGCCGTCCCGTTCGTGCTGATCGGCACCGAGGAGGAGATCGTCTCGGCGATCGCCGGACACGAACGCCGCTGGGGTGTCACCCGGTACGTGGTACGCCGGGAGGCGCTCGACAGCGCGCCCAGCCTGCTGCGGCGGCTCGGCGTCCCCGCCTGACCGTCGGCTGATGTTGGCAATCCCGAACCCGAACGAGGTACCCCGGTTACTCTCCGGAGTATGGGGCGCGGAAAACTGATACTGAGGGTTGCCAGCGTGATGCTGCTGCTGTCCGGAGTACCCGCCCACACCGGCCCGGCGACCGACACCAGAGCCCAGCCGGCCAGTACGCCGAACGCCGGGCCGACGGACGGCGGTGCGGTGGGTGGCGTGGTCGGGCGGCTGGCGCCCCGGGCGTGCCCGACGCCGAAGCCCCCGGTGTCCCGGCCGACCCGGCCCGTCGCGCCGACCCCGGAACCGGCTCAGCGGGAGGTCGGCGGAGCGGCGCTGGCCACCGCCGGGCTGGTGGTCCCGGTCGGCGCCCCCGAACCGCCCGCGCTCACCGCCACCTCGTGGCTGGTCGCCGACCTGACCACCGGGGCCGTGCTCGGCGGCTGCGGCCCGCACGAGTACGCGGTCCCGGCGAGTGTGCAGAAGCTGCTGCTCGCGGCGGCGGTGCTGCCGTCGCTCGACCCCACCCGGGTCGTCGAGGTGACCGAGGAGGACCTGGACTTCGAGCCGGGCAGCTCGGCCGTCGGGCTGGTCCGGGGCGGCCGGTACCCGGTCGAGACCCTCTGGCTGGGTCTGCTGCTCAACTCCGGCAACGACGCGGCGAACGTACTGGCCCGGGTCGGTGGCGATGCGGTGGGGCGGGCGGGCGGACTGGCCGCGATGAACCGCGAGGCGCGGGCGCTCGGCGCACTGCAGACCCACGCCGCCACACCGTCCGGTCTGGACGGTCCCGGGCAGTACACCAGCGCGTACGACCTGGCGCTGATCGCCCGGGCCTGCTTCGCCCGGGAGGACTTCCGGCGGTACGCCGGCACCAGGCTCGGCCACGTCCCGGCCCAGCCCGGTACGAAGGGCTTCCCGATCTGGAACGACAACCAGCTGCTGCACCGGTACCCGGGCGCGTTGGGCGGCAAGACCGGCTACACCGACCTGGCCCGGCACACCTTCGTCGGGGCGGCGCAGCGCGGCGGTCGTACCCTGCTGGTCACCCTGCTCGGCGCGGAGTCGCGACCGTTGGCCGGCTGGCAGCAGGGCGCCGCGCTGCTCGACTGGGGCTTCGGGCTGCCCGCCGACGCCGGCGTCGGCCAGCTCGTCACCCGGGGCCAGCTCGACGCGGCCGCCCGGGTGCCGTCGCCGGCGGCCGCCGTCCGACCGGTACCGGACACGGCCGGGGACCGGCCGGTGAGCCGGTGGCTGTTCCTGGTCGGCGGTGTGGTCGCCGCCGTCCTCGGCCTGGTGCTGGTGCTGGTCGTCCCGGCCAGACGGCGGCTCAGGGCACCGGACGGTCGGCGATGACCTGCCCGGCCACCTCCAACGCGGTGTCGACCTCGACCGGGTAGCTGCGCAGGAACTCCAGCGGTGTCGCGTCGCCGGGCTGCGGCACGGCGATCCAGCCACACAGGGCACGGCCACGGATGTCGCTGCTCAGGCAGACCAGCCGAGGACCGGTGTGGTGCTCCCGGCCCAGGGCCTCGACCCGCTCGACCAGGGCCGCGCAGCGGTCGAACATCCGGTTCAGTCTGGCCGCGGCGGCCGTCCTGTCCTGGTAGACCCCGCCCCAGGCGAGCTGCGTGACCAGCGCGATCCCCCGGTAGCCGAGGCAGTACGTGAGGGCGTACGAGTTGATGCCGTGCCCGGAGTGCACCACCTGCACCTGCTCGGACAGGTCACCGGCGAGCAGCTCCTTGACCAGGCCGCTGTCCAACATGTACAGACTCATCGGGTCGTCCGCGCGGGTCCCCCAGTGCCACCCACCCAGCTTCGCGAGCCGGTGCCGCAGCGGCTGCGGCACCGGCGGAACGGTCAGTTGCCTGGACTGGAACCTGCTGCACATGAAGCGCCAGTCCGTGGTGTCGGCGGAAGACTCCGGCAGAGACATCCCGCAAGGGTAGGGCCTACAGCCCCAGATCCCTGGCAATGATCATCCGCTGGACCTCGGAGGTGCCCTCGCCGATCTCCAGGATCTTCGAGTCCCGCCAGAACCGGGCCACCGGGAACTCGTTCATGAAGCCGTACCCGCCGTGGATCTGGGTGGCGTCCCGGGCGTTGTCGACCGCGCACTCGCTGGCGTGCAGTTTGGCGATCGCCGCCTGCCGCTTGAAGTCCTCCCCGGCCAGCATCCGGGCCGCCGCGTCGTAGTACGCCAGCCGCGAGGTGTACGCCCGCCGCTCCATCTCGGCGATCTTGAACTGGATCGCCTGGAAGTTGCCGATCGGCTGGCCGAAGGCGTGCCGGTCCTTCGCGTACCGGACGGACTCGTCGACGCAACCCTGGGCGAGCCCGACCGCGAGCGCGGCGATGGCGATCCGCCCCTCGTCGAGGATGCGCAGGAACTGGGCGAAGCCCCGGCCGCGCTGGCCGAGCAGATTCTCCGCCGGCACCCGGCAGTCGTCGAAGTGCAGCTCGTGGGTGTCGGAGGCGCACCAGCCGACCTTGGAGTAGCCGGGTGCGACGGTGAAGCCCGGGGTGCCCGAGGGCACGATGATGGTCGACAGTTCCTTTGACCCGTCCGGGTTCGTCCCGGTCACCGCGGTGACCGTGACCAGCGCGGTGATGTCGGTGCCGGAGTTGGTGATGAACGCCTTCGAACCGTTGATCACCCACTCGTCGCCGTCCAGTACCGCCCGGGTGGTGGTGCCGCCGGCGTCCGACCCGGTGCCCGGCTCGGTCAGCCCGAACCCGGCCAGCGCCTCGCCCCGGAGCAGCTTCGGCAGCCACCGGGCCTTCTGCTCGTCGGTGCCGAACCGGTGGATCGGCATCGCGCCGAGGGAGACCGCCGCCTCCAGGGTGATCGCCACGCTGGAGTCGACCCGGGCCAGTTCCTCCAGGACGAGGCAGAGCGCGAAGTAGTCGCCGCCCATGCCGCCGTACTCCTCGGGGAACGGCAGCCCGAAGAGGCCGAGCTTGCCCATCTGCGCGACGACCTCGTACGGGAAGGTGTGCTTCTCGTAGTGGTCGGCGATCACCGGGGCGACCACCTCGCGGGCGAAGGACCGCACGGTGTCCCGTAGTGCCTCGTACTCCTCGGAGAGTCGGAAGTCCATGGGTGATGCCTCCAATTGGTCGGCCCGCCGGTCGCTTGTGGCTCCGGGACGGGTCGGTGCTGTCGTCAGACCGGGGTGACGCCGTGCCGGCGTCGGGAGAAGTGCCGGTCCTTGCCCCTGGCGGCGGCGAACCGCCGGACCAGTTCCGTCCGCAGGTCGGCCGGTTCAACGATCGTGTCGACGACAAGTTCGCTGGCCAGCCGCACCAGGTTGATGTCCTGCTCGTACTCGGCCCGGCGCTGCGCGACGAACGCCGCCCGCTCGTCCGGGTCCGCGATGGCGTTGATCTTGTTGGCGTAGACCGCGTTCACCGCCGCCTCGGCGCCCATCACCGCGATCTTCGCGGTGGGCAGCGCGATCGTCGCATCCGGTTCGAAGCCGGGGCCGGCCATCGCGTACAGGCCCGCGCCGTACGCCTTGCGGACCACCACGCAGATCTTCGGTACCGTCGCCTCGCTGATCGCCGTGATCATCTTCGCGCCGTGCCGGATGATGCCCTGCTTCTCCACCGCCGTACCGACCATGAACCCCGGTACGTCGGCCAGGAAGAGCAGCGGCACGTTGAACGCGTCGCAGAGCTGCACGAACCGGGTCGCCTTGTCGGCCGAGTCGACGAAGAGCACCCCGCCCTTGAACATCGAGTTGTTCGCCACCACGCCGACGACCTCGCCGTTCAGCCGCCCGAAACCGATGGTCAGCTCCTTGGCCCAGAGCGCCTGGATCTCCAAAAAGGAGTCGGCGTCGAGCAGGCCCCTGACGTACCGGCGCATGTCGAACGCCTGGCGCTCACTCGCCGGCACCAGCGCGGCCAGGTCGACGTTGCCGGGCGCGTCGACCGGGGCGACCGCCGGCGGCTGCTGCGTCCAGTTCGCCGGCAGGTACGACAGGTAGCGGCGGACCACGTCGAGGGCGTCCGCCTCGGTCCTGCAGAGGAAGTGCCCGACCCCGGACTCGGTGTTGTGCACCCGGGCCCCGCCCATCGCCTCCAGGGTGGTCTTCTCCCCGGTGACCATCTCGACCATCCGGTCGGAGCCGAGGTACATGCTGGCGTTGCCGTCCACCATCGCCACCACGTCGCAGAACGCCGGGATGTACGCCCCACCGGCGGCGCTCGGTCCGAACAGGGCGCAGACCTGCGGGATCGAGCCGGAGGCGCGTACCTGGTTCCAGAAGATCTTCCCGGCGCCGCGCCGGCCGGGGAACAGGTCTACCTGGTCGGTGATCCGGGCCCCGGCCGAGTCGACCAGGTAGACCATCGGCAGTCCGGCCGCGTACGCCCGCTCGATGATCCGGATGATCTTCTCGACGGTCCGGGCGCCCCAGCTGCCGGCCTTGACCGTCGAGTCGTTGGCCATCAGGCAGACCGGTCGGCCGTCGACGGTGGCCTGGCCGGTCACCACGCCGTCGGCGGGCAGTCCGTCGGCGAGCGCGTTGGCGTAGAGCCCGTCCTCCACGAACGAGCCGGGGTCGACGAGCTGGTCGATCCGCTCCCGGGCGAAGAGTTTGCCCTTCGCCGCGTTCGCGGCGTGGTACTTCTCCGCGCCGCCGGCCCGGACCCGCTTGCCGAGCTGCTCCAGCTCCGTCGCGCCGTGCTGCCCGGACATCTCACCGTCGAGCGCCACGCCGACCTCCTCGTCCGACCGACCTGAACGATCGTTAGGTTACTGCATTGACACCACTTCGGGCCACCCGGTCGGCTTCCATACCGAATGCCCACGTACCAGAAGAGGATGTTGAAATCCATCTATCTATATATCTAGGCTCCTGGCACCCCCTGAACCCTCCCGGACTTGGAGAGTGAGCCATGACCTCACGAATCAGCCGGCTCGTGGTCGCGTTCGTCGCGACGGCGGGTGCCACCCTCGGCGTCACCGTCGCCAACCCCGCTCCCGCCTCCGCCGCGATGACCATCTGCTACAACACCAGCCAGGCGGGCAGCTTCGCCGGCGTCGCCAACCAGGCCGCGACGATCTGGAACAACGCCACGTCGAACCTGACCCTCTCCGCCAACTGCGGGTCGAACCTGCGGATCTACTCGATCACCGGCGGTGGCTCGTACGCCGTCCGGACCAGCCTCGGCAACGGCCGGGTCTACATCGACACCCAGCAGGCCCAGCAGTACAGCCCGCTGCGGATCATGAGCCACGAAATCGGCCACATCCTCGGCCTGCCGGACAACTACAACGGGAACTGCTCGCTGCTGATGTCCGGCGGCAGCGCCGGCACCAGCTGCACCAACCCGTACCCGAGCAGCGCCGAGGCGACCCGGGTGACCAACCTCTTCGCCGACACCCGCAGCGACACCGAACGCGGCAGCGCCGCCGACAGCGTGATCTTCCAGGACAGCTGGCCGGCGACCACCGCCCTCGCCCCGATCGGCTGAGCTGTAAGGAGGGGGCCCTTCCTATCGCTTTCTGTATAGGACGGGCCCCCTGTTAACGCTCGTCGTCCACGACTGTTCGACCGGAGCCCGGGGCCGGAGCCCGGGAACCGGGACGCCCAAAAACCGGGACGGCCGGGGACCGGGACGCCCGGGCGCCACGACCGACCACCGCGAGCGGGCAGACCGGGCGGGCTACTACCGGGCAGCCAACCGGGTACGCGGTCCGGCACGCAGCACCCCGGACGGCAGCCGCCGGCCGACGATCTCCTCGGCCAGTGCCGCCGCCTCCAGCAGCGCGTCGAGGTCGATGCCGGTGTCGACACCCATGTCGTGCAGCATGTGCACCACCTCCTCGGTGGCCACGTTGCCGCTCGCCCCCGGCGCGTACGGGCAACCGCCGAGGCCGCCGACGCTCGCGTCGTACTCGGTGATCCCGAGTTCGAGGGCGGCGAGCAGGTTCGCCAACGCGGTGCCCCGGGTGTTGTGGAAGTGCAGCAGCACCGGGATCTCCGACTGCCGGTCCCGGACGGCGGTGACCAGTTCCCGGACCCGGCGCGGGGTGGCCATCCCGGTGGTGTCGCCGAACGCGACCCGGTCCGCCCCGTCCGCCACCACCCGGTCGACGATGCCAGCCACCCGGACCGGGTCGACGTCCCCCTCGTACGGGCAGCCGAAGCTGGTCGCCACGATTACCTCGGCACTCGCCCCGGCCTCGTGCAGCAGTTGGATCAGCCCGGCGATGTCGTCCAGCGACTCGGCGGTGGACCGGTTCACGTTGCGCCGGTTGTGCGTGTCGCTGGCCGAGACCACCACCTCGATCTCGGTGAACCCGGCAGCCAGGGCCCGCTGGGCGCCCTTCGAGTTCGGCACCAGCGCCGAGTAGCGGACCCCGGACGCCTTCGCCGCCCTCGACCACACCTCGTCGGCGTCGGCCATCTGCGGGATCGCCCTCGGGTGCACGAACGAGACCGCCTCGATCCGCCCGACGCCGGTGGCGGAGAGCGCGTCGAGCAGTCGTACCTTGGCGTCGGTCGGGACCGGATCCTCGTTCTGCAGCCCGTCGCGGGGCCCGACCTCCCGGATCGAGACCGCGCCCGGCAGGTCGGTGGTCATCGCGTCACCCCACTCCGGCAGGTCACTTCTTCGCCCGCATCCGGCCGACGATGCCGGTGTCGTAGTCACCGCCGAGGAACTCGGGGTTGTCGAAGAGTTCGGCGAAGAACGGCAGGTTGCACTTCGGGCCGGTGATCTCGAACCCGGCGACCGCGGCACGGGCCCGCTCGATCGCCTCGGCCCGGTCGGCACCGAACACGATCAGCTTCGCCATCAGCGAGTCGTAGAACGGGGTGACGGTGGTGCCGAGGGCGTACCCGGAGTCGACGCGTACCCCGTCGCCGGTCGGCTCGGTCCAGGCGGTGACCGCGCCCGGGCCGGGCAGGAAACGCTTCGGGTCCTCGGCGTTGATCCGCAGCTCGATGGCGTGTCCCCGCGTGCTCAGCGCGTCCGGGTCGAAGGTCGGTGCCAGGCCGGCGGCGACCCGGAGCTGCTCCTCGACCAGGTCGACGCCGTGGACCAGCTCGGTGACCGGGTGCTCGACCTGGAGCCGGGTGTTCATCTCCAGGAAGAAGAACTCGCCGGTGGTGGGGTCGAGCAGGCACTCCACGGTGCCCGCGTTGCGGTAGTTGACCGCCTCGCCGGCCCGGACGGCGGCGGCGAGCAGCCGTTCCCGCAGCTCGGGGCTGACCGCCGGGGAGGGCGACTCCTCGACCAGCTTCTGGTTGCGCCGCTGCACCGAGCACTCCCGCTCGCCGAGCGCCACCACCCGGCCGTCGGCCAGGCCGAGGATCTGCACCTCGACGTGCCGTACCCGGGGGAAGTACCGCTCGATCAGCACCGAGCCGTCGCCGAACATCCGCTCGGCGAAGGCCCGGACCTTGTCGTACTCGGTGCGCAGGGTGGCCTCGTCGGTGGCGACCGCCATGCCCATGCCGCCGCCGCCGGCGGCGGCCTTGACCATCACCGGGAAGCCGATCGTGGCGGCGGCGGCGAGCGCCGCGTCGACGTCGGCCGCCGGGTCGGTGGTGCCGGGTGCGACCGGCACCCCGGCCGCCGCCATCAGGTTCCGGGCGTTGATCTTGTCGCCCATCGCGGTGATCGCGTCCGCGTCCGGCCCGACCCAGACCAGGCCGTTCGCCTCGACGGTACGGGCGAAGTCGGCGTTCTCCGAGAGGAAGCCGTAACCGGGGTGGATGGCCTGCGCACCCGTCGACTTCGCGGCGGCGAGGATCGCCTCGGCGTTGCGGTAGCTCTGTGCCGGATTCGCCGGCCCGACGCAGACCGCCTCGTCGGCCTCCCGGACGAACGGCAGGTCGGCGTCCGCCTCCGAGTAGACCGCGACCGTCCGTACGCCGAGCCGGCGAGCGGTACGGATGATCCGGCGGGCGATCTCTCCACGGTTCGCCACGAGCAGCGACTCGATCATGTCTGTTGCTTCCCTTTCCTGGGATGGGGGGTGGTGACCCGGCCGAGGCGTCGGCTCAGTTGTCCGGGTCGGCCAGCAGGGCGGCCAGGGTCGCGGCCCGCAGCAGTACGGCCCGACGTTGCCGGTCGACCTCGCCGCCGAGGAACGGGGTGGAGTTCATCAGACCGAACGCGGCATGCGCCAGCACCCGGGCCTCACCCGCCGAGAACCTGGGGTGCAGTGCGGTCAACACACCCACCCACTCCTCGACGTAGAGCCGCTGCAGCCGGCGGATCTGCCGACGTGGCTCCTCCGGGAGCCGGTCCAGCTCGTGCAGGTGCAGGGCGATCACCGCCGGGTGGGCGAGAGCGAAGTCGACATGGAAGTCGATCAGCGACTCCAGGGCCGCACGGGCGTTCTCCGGATGCTCCGCGACGCGCTGCCGACCGCCGGCCAACAGCCCGTCACTCACCGGCATCAGCGCGGCGACCAGCATCGCCTCCTTGCCGGCGAAGTGGTGGTACAGCGCCGGTCCGGTCACCCCGGCCGCCGAACCGATGTCGTCCATCGAGACCCCGTGATAACCCCGGGCAGCGAAGAGGCCGACCGCGATCTCCAAGATCTCCTCACGCCGGGACCGCCGCCGACGTACGCCGCTGGCCGGCGCGCCGGGCTCCGCCTCGATCACCTGCTCCTCCACCGTCACGCGACCCAGCCTAGCCAGCTGTCAATCACCGGCCTCCTGGGCGATCCCCGGGACGGGGACGACGGTCACTCCTCGCCGTCGAGGGCGTGCGTGGCGCGCACCGCCTCGGCCTCCTCCTCGCGGCCCAACGCGGTCAGCGTCTCGGCCAACCACCAGGCGGCCTGCTGCGACAGCGGAGACTGCTCGGGCAGGCCGCCGAGAGTGCGGCGCAGCAGCGGCTCCGCCTCACCCGCCCGGCCCGTCCGCATCAGCAGCTCACCGGTGAGCAGGTCGACCTGCAACGCCTCACCGAACGCCTCGATCGACCGCAGTCGCTCGGCGACCCCGGCCAACCGGTCCAGGGCGTCGACCTCCCGGCCGGCGGCGAGCAGCGCCCGGGCGCCGGTCTCGGCCACCATGGCCCGCTCCCAGCGCAGTGCCGGCCCGGTCGCCCCGTCACCGTCCACCGCCGGCTCGGATCCGACCGGCCCGGAGGCCGGCTCCGCGCCGTCCGGCGTGGCGGCGTCGGACTCGCCGACGCTGTCGGACGGCAGGCTCGCGGCGAGCGCGTCGGCCCGCGCCATCGCCGCCAGCGCGGCCTCCGGGTCACCCGCCCAGTGCAGCGCGGCGATCTCCCGACGCCGGGCGCGCAGCTCGTCCAGTCGCAGGCCGGCCGCCTGGTACGCGCTCGCCGCCGCCGCGAACCGCTGCGCCGCGACGTTGTCCCGGTCCTGGTTGTAGAGAACCTGGCCGGCCTCCTCCAGGACCTGCGCCCGGTGTGGCAGGTTGTCCGGGCCGTCGAGGTTGCCGGCCAGCTCGTCCAGCAGCACGAGTGCCGTCTCCTGCTCGCCGAGCGACAGGTAGATGCCGGCCAGCATGTGCCGGCAGCGGTCCGCGTCGGCCTGCTGTTCGAGCCGGTCCAGCGCGCCGATCGCCTCCTCCGCCGCCTCCGCCGCCTCGACCGCCCGACCCGCCCGGCGGTACGCGTCGGCCAGCTCCCACCTCAGCATCGCCGCCCCGTCGGCGATGTCCCGCTCGACGCAGATCGCGACCGCCTCCACCAGGTCCTCGACCGCGTCGGCGGCCCGGCCGGTGCCGACCAGCGCGCGGGCCCTACCGATCCGGGCCGGCAGTCGTACGTCGGCGGTCGCCACCCGGAGCACCTCGTCGTACGCCCCGACCGCGTCGGCCGGGTCGTCGAGCGAGTTCGCGTACCCGAGGCAGGCGATCGCGTACGGCTCGGCCAGACCCAGCTCCCGGTAGAGTTCCCGGGCCCGCAGGGCGGCCTCGCCGGCGTCGGCCGGCCGGTCGAGCAGTTCCAGCAGGCGTACCCGGCGCAGCGCGAGTCGCGCCGTCAGGTACGGGTCGCCGCCGGCGGCCACCTCGGCCGCCGCCCGGTCCGCCGCCGCCATCGCCTCCTCGCCGTGCCCGGTCTCGGCCAGCACCACCGAGTGCCGGTCGTGGGCGGCGGCCCGCTGCGTGCTGTCGCCGTGCTCCACCAGGTACGCCGTCGCGGGTCCGGCGAGCGCCAACGCCTCCTCCGGTTCGCCGGTCAGCGCCAGCAGCACGGCGAGCCGGCTGGTGACCACCTGCTCCCGCAGCGGGTCGGGTATCTCCTGGTAGCGCCGGACGACCTCGCGGTTCGCCGCCACCGCACCCGCCACGTCGTCGGCTCGGTGCAGTTCGAGCGCCGCGAACTCGATCCGCCGCGCCACGACCAGCGGTTCCTGCTCCTGGTCGCCGAAGCGCTCGTCGAACGCGGCCAGCACCGTCACCAGGTCGTCGTCCCGGTCGGTCCGCCACGCCTCGTCGGCCAGGTCGAGCAGCTCCGTCGGGGTCGCGGCGGCCGGCAGGTCGAGCGGCACCCGGGGGCGTACCGGCAGCGGGGTGGGGTCGGTGGCCTGGTCCGGGGTGTCGGTCGGGGCAGCACCGGCGGGGGCCGTACGCCGGGCGGTGGCGGAGAGCGGCAGGTACTCGCCGACCGGGGTCAGCGCCAGCCGCCGGGTCACCACCTCCGACTGGCTCGACGTGCCGTTCCGCTCGTCGAACCGGGCGGCCACCTGTCGGGCGGTGGCCGCGAGTTCCTCGGCGAGCACGCCGACCGGCACCTCGGCGGCCGGCCGCTCCCCGTGCCCCCGGCGGCGTACGGTCAGCCCGTCCGCGTCGAGCCGACCCAGCAGCAGCGCGCCGCTGGCCGCGAACATCATCGCGGCTGCCGGCGACGGGGCCCGGTCCAGCCAGTCGAGGTGCCGTTCGAGCAGTTCCAGCCCGCGTACCTGGTTGCCGGTGACCGCGCAGAACGTCAGGTGGTCGCCGACGTCCCACAGGTCGGCGAGGTTGCCCCGGTGCCGGCGGTACGCCCGCAGGTGCGCCTGCCGCGCCTCCTCCCGCCGCCCGGTCCGCAGGTACGGCATCAGCAGCGCGGTGAGTACGCCCTGCGGCTGCTCGCTGCAGCTGAGCCGGCCGGCGAGCACCGGCTCGGCGAGCGCCACCGCCTCCTCGTCCCGTCCGGTGTCGGCGAGGTAGCCGATCTGGGTCGACGGGTCACAGCCGGCGCAGTCGGAGAGCACGTCGCGGGGTGTGGTGGTCCAGCGCCTGTACCACTCCTCGGCCTCCTCGTCCGCCCCCAGGTGCCGGGCGACCCGGTGCCGCATCTTGTAGACCGCCTGCAGGCTGTGCCCGCCCTCGCGGTAGCGCCGCTCCATGTCGTCGAGCACCGCCCGGGTCCGGTCCAGCGGCACCTCGGGGAAGGCCAGCAGGCCGTTCACCATGTACTTGAAGTACCAGAGCAGGTTGTGCCGGTAGCGGTTGTGCCAGGGCCGAGGGTTGTTGTCGAAGTCGGCCAGGCACCAGGAGAACGTGACGAACGAGCGGGCCGGCTCACCGCCGTAGACGTAGGCGGTGGTGGCGAGCATCCGGGCGGCGAACGACACCTCGTCGTCGCCGGCCGCGTCCGCCTGCCGGATCAGCTGCTCCACGGCGGCGATCTGGCCGCTGCCGTACGGCATCTCGCTGACCCGGTCGAGGGCCCGCCGGAGATCGTCGTTGCTGGAAACCACGGTCGTCTACTCCTGTCCGGGCACGGCCCGCCCGAGCAGGCCGAGGAACGAGCTGTTGAGCAGGGCGGCGTCGGCCGGCCGGATCGGGTGGTAGCCGAGCAGCAGTGCCTGGCCGTACAGGGCCTCGACGGCGAGACCGACCAGTTCCGGGTCGGTCAGCGCGGTGATCCGGCGGACCAGCGGGTTGCGGTGGTTGAGCACCAGCTGCGGGCGCTCCGGCGGGCCCGAGGCGGCGATCGCGTCCAGCACCCCGGCCCAGGTCTCGTCGGCCCGTTCCCGGGTCGACTGCAGCTGCTCGTGGAAGATCGCCGACCGGCTCACCAGGTAGAGGGCGGGCAGCGAGGCCGGGGCGTACGACCGGACCGCCACCTCGCAGCCGAGCCGGTCCAGGGCCCGCTGCGCGGTGGCGACGAACGGCCGCAACGCCAACGCGGTACCCGGGTCGAGGGCGTCGAACCGGGTGGTCAGGTCACTCGGCTCCAACCGCTCGATCAGCACCGACCGGTCCACCGCCGGCAACCGCTCGATGATCTCGCTGTCGTACGTGTAGCCGGCGTTCACCACCGCCAGGTCCTGGGCCGCCGCCACCGCGGCGAGCTGCCGGAACTCGTCGATGCTGGCCGCGTACCGGATCAGGCCGTGCCGGTCGCGGAACTCGGCGAGGGTGGTCTGCCCGAGGTTGGTCTCCATCGGCCACCAGCGCTCGACCAGCCGGAGCATCTCGTCGTCGTGCAGCGCCAGTGCCTTGACGCCGAGGTGGTGCACCCGGAGGAACTCGGCGAGCCGCAGCGGGTTGCTGTCGGCCAGTCGGACGAGCCAGCCACGGAGCTGGTCGCCGAGCGCCTCCCGGGTGCTCTCCAGGAGGCTGTCCTCGTAGAGCGCCTCCCGGCTGGCGGTCGGGCGCAACTCGCTGGCGTCGACCACGCAGCGGGCGAAGAACGCCCAGTCCGGCAGCAGACCCTCGGCGCCCTCGGTGAGCAGCATCCGCTTGAGGTAGACCCGGTGCCCGGCCCGGGCCGCCGGGTTGACCGGTGCGGGCAGCACGAACGCCACCCCGGTCAGCCCCGCCTCCGGCACCGACAGCGGCACCACGTCGAACGGGGTGAAGCCGAGCACCTCGCGGGCGTACGCGATCAGCCGCTCCCGGCGCTCGGCGGTCGAACTGCCGACGGCGGCCGACCACGGCGGCGGGCCGGTGGTCGTCTCCACCTCGCCGACGTGGACCCGGATCGGCAGCAGCGAACCGAAGAGTCCGGCCAGTTCGGTCACCGTCGGACCGGTCAGCCACTGGTCGGCGCCACGCCTCGGGGTCAGCGTGACGGTGGTGCCGGGCTCCGGCCGCTGCGCCCCGGCGTCGGCCAGCTCGACCCGGTAGCGGCCGTCGGCGTAGCCGGTCCAGAGCACCGTCGGGTGGTCGGCGTGCCGGGTCCGGACCTGGATCTCGTCGGCGACGAGGAAGCAGGAGAGCAGCCCGATGCCGAACTGGCCGAGGAACTCGTGCCGGGCGAAGCCCAGCTCGTCGCGCTTCGAGCTGCGGCCGATGGTGGCCAGCAGTTCGTGCACCTGCGCCTCGGTCAGCCCGATCCCGGTGTCGTGCACCCGGAGCGTGCCGTCGCCGGTCAGCTCCGGCGGTTCGATCCGGACCGCGGCCGGTGCCGCCGGGTCGGTGGCCCGACGCGCGGTGATCGCGTCCGCCGCGTTCTGCAGCAGCTCCCGGACATAGACCCGGGGGCTGCCGTAGAGGTGGTGACTGAGCAGATCGACCACGCCGCGCAGGTCGACCTGGAAGGTCCGGTCCACGATGCCCTTCTCCCGCTCGGGAACGGGATTTCCACGTGCTCCCGTCCGACGACGGCGCTCACCGTACCGGTCCGGGCCGACGCTCCGCCTCCCCTGATGATCCGCGAGGCGCGGCCCGCGTCGGCCGCGCCTCCAGGCTGATCGGCGGCTCCGGCCGTCAGCGGCGCTCCGAGCGGGTGCCGTCCGCGACCGACTCGGCGGGCACGTCGCCGACCGGCTCGACGGGTACGTCGCCGGCCGGGGCCGGGGGCGCCCCCAGGTGACCCTTGCGACCGTCCTTGGCGGACTTCACCAGGCTGGCCACGGTGGCGATGAGCAACGTTCCGATGATCACGGTCAGCGAGACCTGGATCGGGATGTGCGGCGCCCACTCGACGTGCTCGCCGCCGTTGACGAACGGCAGGTTGTTGTCGGCGAGGGCCTCCAGGACCAGCTTGACGCCGATGAAACCGAGTACCGCGGCGAGGCCGATGTTGAGGTAGACCAGCCGGTCGAGCAGCCCGCCGAGCAGGAAGTAGAGCTGGCGCAGCCCCATCAGCGCGAAGACGTTGGCGGTGAAGACCAGGTACGGGTCCTCGGTGACGCCGAAGATCGCCGGGATCGAGTCCAGGGCGAAGATCAGGTCGGTGGTGGCGATCGCGATCAGCACGATCAGCATCGGGGTGAAGAGCCGGTTGCCGGTCTCGTCCCGGGTCGTCAGCTTGACGCCGTGGAAGTTGTTGGAGAACGGCACTGCCCGCCGGGCCCAACGGATGGCCGGGTTCTCCTTGAAGTCGCCGCCGTCGACGTGACCCTGCCGGAGGAAGCCGATCGCGGTGTAGATCAGGAACGCGCCGAAGATGTAGAAGACCCAGGCGAACTGGGTGATCAGCGCGGTGCCGGCCGCGATGAACCCGCCCCGCATCACCAGGGCCAGGATGATGCCGATCAGCAGTACCTCCTGCTGGAGGTACCGGGGTACGGCGAACCGGCTCATGATGATCACGAAGACGAAGAGGTTGTCGATCGAGAGGCTGTACTCGGTCAGCCAGCCCGCGTAGAACTCGGCCCCGAACTTGGCGCCGCCGAACACCCATACGCCGATTCCGAACAGCACCGCCAGGCCGACGTAGAGGGCGACCCAGAGCGCGGATTCCTTGATGCTCGGCTCGTGCGGTCGGCGCCCGATGATCAACAGGTCGGCGAGCAGCACCGCGACCAGTACGACCAGGCTGATTCCCCAGACCAGGCCACTGACGTCCATCGTTTCCACGTTGTTTCCTCCGGCAGGCACGCGTCGTCGCCACGAGGTGACGAACAGGGGTGGTGTCTGTCGGAGGTCTTTTCCACCACTGAGCGTGATCACGCCAGTGGCCGGCGGTGCCGGGTCACCGCCCGACTCACGCCGACCGGCTTCCGTGCTGACGACATCGCCGTCGGGGAATACTCCCCTCCTTGGCGGTCATGGTGCCACATCGCGGCGCCCGCCGCGACGTCCCGGGAAACTCGGCACATCGCCGTCAACCTGCCGTTCATCTGCCGGCCACCCATTGGCCACCTGCGGAACAACCGAACCCGATCATCCCGGGCGTCCGGGGTCGATCACCCCAGAGAGCGCGGAACGGATCAGGCGGGACGCCGCGCCCGTCTCCCGGGCCGGCGACGCCCGGCTTGACCCTCGACCAGGCTGAGGGACCACCCTCGGCAGCCGGTGCTCCCACCCGGGTGCTTCCGCTCACCCCAGGTACACCCACTCCCGGGTGTACCGCTCTCCGGCCAGGGACGGTACGGCGCGTGACGGATCGACGATTCTGGCCACTGTGGCCAGCCACGGTGCTGTCCCGACTCGGCGACGCACTACGTAATCCGGCACTGGCGCTGCTCGCCGCGACGGTGAGCCGGGACCCGCGGACGATCGCGGCGGTGGTCATCGCGGGCCAACTCCCGCCACTGCTCTTCGGGCTGCTCGGCGGCGTGTACGCCGACCGGTGGGACCGGCGCCGGACGATGGCGACCGTGGACGGCGTACGGGCGGCGCTGGTGGGGGCGTTCGCGCTGCTGGTGGCCGCCGGGACGATCCGCCCGGGGCCGGTCGGCGCCGTGCTGCTCGCCGGCTGTGCGTTCCTGCTCGCCACCCTCGGCACACTCTTCGACGCGGCCGCGTTCGCCATGCTGCCCGCTGTCGTACCGGCGGAACGGCTCGCCGCCGCGAACGGCCGGCTGCAGGCCGGTACGGCGGTGGCCGGCGGTTTTGTCGGCGCCCCGCTGGCCGGGGTGCTCTTCGCGATCTCGGCGGCGCTGCCGTTCGCGATCGACGCCGTGACGTTCGCGGTCGCCGCCCTGCTCGCCCTCGCCCTGCGCCCGACGCTGGTCCCCTCGCCCGCCCGACACCCGGCGGCAGCCCTGTCAGGGTCGACGGCCTCCCGGCCGCCGGCACCGGCGGCCGGCCCGCCGGGTGCCGCCCCGCTGCCGGGCCGACAACCGGCGCCGGCGACCGGCTCGACACCGGGAGCCCGGCTGGCCGACCGGTCAGGGCGGTTCCGGGCGGAACTCGGCGAGGGTCTGCGCTGGATCTGGCGGGACGACGCACTCCGCCGGATCACCGGCCTGACCATGGTGACCAACCTGGCGACGAGCGGCCTGATCGCGGTTGTCGTGCTGTACGCGCTGGAGGTGCTGCACGTACCCGAGGCCGGGTACGGGCTGTTCATGTCGGCGGCGGTGGTCGGATCGCTGGGCGGGGGACTGCTCGCCGGTCGGCTCGGCACCCGCTACGGCACCCTGCCCGCGCTGCGCGGGGTACTCGTCGCCGAGACGGTCGCGATCGGCGTACTGGCGCTGGCCCGGCATCCGGTGCCGGGGGCGGTCGCCCTGGCACTCTTCTCCGCCGGAACCGCGTGCTGGAACGCCCTCTGGGTGGCGTACGGGCAGCGCCACGTGCCGGCCGAACTGCTCGGTCGGGTGGGCAGCGCCCAGCGTACGGTCGGATTGCTGGCCGCCCCGGTCGGCGCGGCCGGTGCCGGTCTGCTCGGCTCCGCCGTCGGCCTGCCGCCGGTGCTGTACGCCGCCACCGCAGTTTTCGCCCTGGCGACCCTCGCCTCGTGGCGAGTGTCAGGAAGGGGCTCTTCCTGACAGTGCGCCAGCAGTCGAGGGTGACCGGGGGCGACGTCAGCTCTCCGGCGTCCAGTGCGGGTCACGGCCGAGGTAACGGAGCAGATGCGCCGCCGCGCCGTCGTGCTCGCCGGGAGTCAGCGCGGGTACGTAGGCGCCGTACTGGCGCAGCGGTTCGACGATCGCCCGGGCCACGGGCAGGAGCTGCGCGGCGAGGTCGTCGTCGAGCGGCGATCGCTGACCGGTCGCGACCGCGACGTCCCAGGCGTGGACCCCGGCGTCGAGGGCGGCGGCCCCGGCCGCAGTGGCGGCGGGCAGGGCGCCGTGCGGCAACGGGGTCGGCGTCGTACCGGACGGGTCGACCGTGGCGAAGGCGGCGGCCGACGCGGTGAGGGCCGACTCCACCAGGTCGACCGGGGTGCCGGCCAGGATGCCCGACGGGGCGAACGGGTCTTCCGTCGGCCCGCCCTGCCCGGTGATCGCCGAGGCGAAGGCGAGCTGGTCTCCGGCCGAGTGCTGGAGGACCTGGGCGACGTTCCACTCGACGCAGGGAGTCGCCCGGTCGAGGTCGGCGGCGGTCAGCGCGGCGGTGGTGTCGCGCAGGGCCGCGTAGGCACGATCCAGGATCGTCCAGGTCGTGGTCGCGGTCATGGTTCCTCCTCGATAGGGCGGTGCGGGGCACGATCGCGGGTGGTTCCGGAACGGAACAGATCGTTCCGGCACCGAAGACAGTAACGGAACGTTCCGTTCCGCACAACTGCTAGCCTGGGGATGTCGCCGCAACCATCCGGACAAACGGAGAGCGCCACATGACAGAGCAGGACGTACGGGAGGTTCTCAACGGCCGACGTGCCCAGGCCGCCCGCAACGACGGCGCGATCCTCGACGCCGCACGGACGGTCTTCCTCGCGGAGCCGGACGCTCCGATCGGCGCGGTCGCCCGGGCAGCGGGCGTCGGGATCAGTGCCCTGTACCGGCGCTACCCCAGCAAGGAAGCCCTGCTGGCAACCCTCTGTCTCGACGGGCTACGCCAGTTCGTCACGATCGCCGAGTCGGCGCGCGAGGTGCCCGACCCGTGGGAGGCGTTCGTCGAGTTCCTGCGGGGCATCGTCGACGCCGACGTCCACTCCCTCACCGTGCATCTCGCCGGTCGGTTCACCCCCACGCCGGAGCACCGCGACCTCGCGGTACGGGCGGGTGCGCTCGCGGCGGAGATCCTGCACCGCGCCCAACAGGCCGGTGTCGTCCGCAACGACGTCGAGATCACCGACCTCCCGATGATCTACGAGCAACTCGCCGCGATCCGGCTCGGCGATGCCACACGCCTCCGTGAGCTGCGCCGGCGCTACCTCGACGTGCACCTCGCCGGCCTACGGACGGCGGCGACCTCGTACGGCGCGATGACCGGCAGCGCCCCCACCCGGGCCGAAGCCGGTGCCCGCTGGAACCGCACCACCTGACGCTGCCGCCGGAGGCGTCGGCTGGTCGACGATCTGTTGGCGCAGCCGTTCGACAACGGATGACCCAGCGCCACGATCTGGTGCATGATCGTCGGATGCGTGAGTCGGTGGCGGTGGTGCACGATCTCGTCTCCGGGTTGGTGCCCGGCGACCGGTTGGAGGAGGAACACCGGTCAGAGACGCTGCGCTGGCTGCGGAGCACCGACGACGTGTTCCGCCGGGTCAAGCCGGCGACACCGGACCGGCACCTGGTCTCGTACGTCGTACCGGTGGATCCGGCCGACGGCAGCGTGCTGCTGGTCGACCACGTCAACGCGCGGCTCTGGCTGCCGCCGGGTGGGCACGTCGACCCGGACGAGCATCCGGCGTACACCGCCCGCCGGGAGGCGGCGGAGGAACTGGGCCTCGTCTCCGACGACGACGCCGCCGGTCACCGGGTGCGGTTCCGGGACCGGCCGGTGTTCCTGACCGTGACCCGGACCGTCGGCATCGACGCCGGACACACCGACGTCAGCCTCTGGTTCCTGGTCGAGTGCGGTCGCGAGCAGCCGGTCACGCCGGACGCCGGCGAGTTCCGCCAGGTCCGCTGGTGGTCACCGGCCGAGCTGTTCGCCGCCGACCCGGCCCGCTTCGACCCGCACTTCCTTCGCTTCCTGACGAAGCTCGGCGAACTCGACCAGGCCGCGGCGGGCAGTCCGGACTGATCGCCCTGGTGGGTCCGGCCATGGCGGAAGGCCCATTCCTGGCAGGATCCGGCCCGCACGAGAGCTGGGCATCCGACGGACAACGGGCGTACGGAACCGGGTGCTGCCCAGGACCGCCTACTCGACGTTGAGGGCTCGCAGCGCGCCTTCGGCGAGCACGTGGCCCGCTTTCACGGCGACGGTGACACCGGCGGCATCGAGCCATCCCGGGTCGAGGCCGTCCTCCCAGGCGGTGATGTCGGTCGCGAGCGCGAACGCCTGATCGTCCCGGCCGTCGACGAGTGCGTCGGCCAGCAGCAGGTACGCGCCCGGTCCGGTGCCACGGAACTCCCGCACCATGGCGTCGACCTGGGCCCCGAACCGCCGTCCGTGGTGTGGATGCAACCCGGCGAGGCACGCCAGCACGTACCGCACCGCGGATGGCTCGGCCTCCCAGCGGGTCAGCAGCGCCGGGAGTTGCTCGCCGACGGTGCGGTGCACCTCCTCCGTCCAGCCCGCCGGTTCGGGCCGACGGCCTTGGACCAGCGCGGCATCGGCGTCGGCGAGCAGGCTGCCCGCCCACCGACCGGACGCGAGGAGCAGCCACACACACAGGTCGAGCCGCTGCCGGGCGGGAAGCGTCCCGGACACGATCATGTGGGTGAGGAAGGGCAGCGCCGGCGCGGTGGCCGAGTAGCAGGTGCCCTGGTGCAGCAGGTCGTCACCGAACAGCTCGTCGAGGATCTCGTCCCAGTCGTCCGCCGGGGATGTCGCCAGCGTATGCAGCAGTTCGGGGACGTCCTCGGCCGAGCCGTGGGCGTGCTCCAACTCGGCCCACGGGATATCGTCCAGCCCCGGAAGGTCGACGGGTCGGGCTTGGGCTTCGTCCGGGGTCAGCGCCAACGGCGCCGGGGCTGGCGGGGCAACGACGGTGATGGTCGGGATCGGCGGACGCGCGCCAGGGTTGGTGGAGACGTACGGGGCGTCGGGACCGCGGAGCACGGTCAGCTGGCTGACGTCGCACCGGGTGCCTCCGCGGGCGTAGCCGCTGTGCTGCCGGGCGATTCTGGCGGCGGCACGGGCGACCGCCTCGATCTGGCGGTGACCCAGGGCGTCGACGGGATACGGTCCCTCGTCCAGCACGGTCACGCGCCATCCGTCGCCATCTGACGGCCGGGCCTTGACCACAGGGAACCCGTACGCCGCCAGGGCCTGCGTCAACTCCCGGGCGTGTGTCTCGTCGGGCACCACGAACTCGTGCGTACCCGCCATCGCAGACCAACCCGCCACGCCGCCGATCCCGTCTTCCGCCTGTTCCGATTCCCGAACTACCGGCCCCGATAGACTCGTGGGACCGACCATCCCGGGCCATGTCCCCTGAGCTCAGGAGCCTACGGTCCGGTCAGCCGACATCCTGCCGGTGGTCGGCGACAATCTCGTTGATGGTGTACCGCACCTCGGCGGCGAACCTCGGGTTGGTGTGCCGGTAATACGGCAGCGCGATCAGGGAGATCGCGAGCGCCCGACCCCGGGCCCGTGCCCAGGTGGCGTCGTCGGCGCCGACCGCCGCCCGGAAGTCGGCGCGTACGCCGGCCGGGAGCAGGTTCCAGGCGACGATCAGGTCGCAGGCGGGGTCGCCCACCCCGACCGTGGCGAAGTCGATGACGCCGCTGAGCCGCCCGTCCACCGTGGTCAGCAGGTTGCCGGGCATCAGGTCAGCGTGGACCCAGGTGGGTGGGCCGGTCCAGGCGGGTGCGGCCAGGGCCGCCGCCCACGCCGCGCCGGCCGCGTCGGTGTCGATCGTCCCGGTCAGCTCCGCGATGGCCTGGCGGACGTGCGGGTCCTGGGTGTCCAGCGGCCCACCCCGGTACGCCCTCGGCGCGTCCGGGAGGTCGATGCGCCAGAACGCACGGACCAGCTCCGCCAGTCCGGCGGCCAGCTCGACCGGGGCGGTGAGCTGGCCGGGGATCGGGTTCGTGCCGTCCAGCCAGTCGAGGACCAGCCAGGGCCACGGGTACTCGTCGGTGGGCTCACCGGTCTCGATCGGGGTGGGGATCGCGACCGGCAGGTACGGGGCCAGTTGGCGCAGCCACCGACGTTCGGCGAGTTCGGTGTCGGCACCCCAGGCGACCCGGGGAAGTCGTACCACCATCCGCTCGCCGAGCCGGTACAGCGCGTTGACGGTGCCGGCGGTGGGCACCGGCCGCAGCGGCAGCCCCGCCCACTGCGGAAACTGCCCGGCGACCAGCCGGGCGACCAGCTCCGGAGAGACGTCGATCTCGTCGGCGTGCATTGTCATGCCGGCCGGCGCCCCGGGCGCGTGGCGACGGCAGCACGGAGCCGTTCGTCGAGCGCGTCGAGATCGGGTACGAACCAGACGTGGCCGCCGGAGTTCGACTCCTGCACCAGGGCCCGCAGCGCGGAACTGTCGGCGAGGTGTCGGGAGATGTCGCCGACCACCACCAGCCGCAGCCGGTAGTTGACGAACTTCTGCATGACCTCGCCGGCGAACCGGGTGCCGAGCGAGAAGAACTGCTCGTCGAGCCGCTCGGCGGGTACGGCGACCACCTCGGCGCCGAGGAACGCCGCGCCGATCAGGTCCAGCGCGTCCTGCTCGGTGGCGATCGGCGGGCCCTCGGGGTCGCAGACCAGCACCTGGACCCCGGCCCGTTCCTGGATCACGTCAGGCATCGCCGACCTCCCCGGCGAGCAGCCCGTTGTCGCCGTCGAGCACCGCCTCGACCAGTCGCAGCACGTCGGCGGTGGCGGCGGCCCCGCCCAGTATCACGATCTTCATACGGTTCCGTTCCTCGTCGTGCACGGTCTGTACGCGTAGCGGGTCGGCAGGGTCGGGAGCGGTGTTCGCCGCGGCCAGCACGAGCGTGCCCAGCCGGTCGGCGGCGGCCCGGTCGACGCCGTCGATCTGCACGATGCTCGACACCTCGACCGGTGGGCGTCCCGCGCCGCCGGCACCGGGTGTTGTCGGCCCCGGCACGCCGGTCAGCGCGTCGAGGTCGGCGCGGCTGATCCGGTACTGCTTGCCGATTCGGACCGCCCGGAGCCGCCCGGTGCGGATGTAGCCGCGCACGGTGCGGACGTGCAGGCCGAGCCGCTCGGCCACCTGCTCGACCGAGTACATTTCGTTCCCCATCACGCCCTAACCTAACTCGGATAGGGAACGATAGCGAACCATCGGCAGCGCTGGAGGTCCACCGAATATCGGTGGCGTCGCCCGGGGCCGGGGTGTTTCCTGATCATGGTCAAACCAACGAACCCCGCAGCTCAACGAGGACATGCATGATCGTTGTCTCCGCGGCCTCCGGCGCACTCGGCCGGCTGGTCATCAGCCAACTCCTGACCCGGGTACCGGCCGGACAGGTGGCCGCCGCCGTACGCGACCCGGCTCGGCACACCGACCTGACCGCGCTCGGTATCGACGTACGGCACGGCGACTACGACAACCCGGCGAGTCTGGAGTCCGCGTTCCGGGGCGCGGAACGGCTGCTACTGATCTCCTCGCCCGAACTGGCACCGGACCGCCGGATCCGGCAGCATCTCACCACCGTCGAGGCGGCCGGCGCCGCTGGCGTACGCGTCATCGCGTACACGAGTTTTCTCGGGGCTGACCGCAGCGGCGACGGCCTGAACGCCGCCCACCACGCCACCGAGCGGGCGATCCTCGACAGCGGGCTCGGGTACGTCATGCTGCGGCACCCGTTCTACACCGAGGCGTTCGTCAACCCCGGCCTCCGGAAAGCGGTCGAATCCGGAACGCTGGTCAGCGGCACCGGCGGCCGTGGTCTCAACACCGCACTCCGGGCGGATCTCGCCGAGGCCGCCGCAGCCGTACTGACCGACGACACGCACCTGGGGCGCGGCTACGACCTGACCGGGCCGCTGTGGACGTATCCGCAGCTCGCCGAGGTGCTCGGCGAGATCACTGGAACCCGGGTCGAACACCGGGAGGAGCCCGGGGCGATCCCGGGAGCGATGGGCTTTCTGATGGGCCTGGCCCGGTCCGGGATGCTGGAACGGCAGACCGACGACCTGCGCCAGCTACTCGGCCGTCCGCCGACGAGCCTGCGGCAGGCCGTGACGTATGCGCTCAGCCAGGGCTGAGCAAACCCCGCCCGGAAAGGTCAGTTGGTCGCAATCGAGTGGACGAAGGCGCGCCAGGCCCGAGGGTCGAAGGTGAGCGCCGGACCGGTCGGGTCCTTGCTGTCCCGTACCCCGACCACCGTCGGCAGGTTGTCGGCCACCTCGACACAGTTGCCGCTCGCTCCGTTGCTGCGGCTGCTCTTGCGCCAGGTCGCTCCGGTCAGTTCCATCTCTCCGCCACCTCCGATATCAGCTTGATCGACTGGTGGTGCGGCAACGCCTCGCCGCGGATCGACTCCCACACGCTGCCGATCCACAGTACTTCCGAGGGCTCGTGCACCACCATGCCCTGCAAGTAGTTGTCCAGGAAGGCCACGGTCTCGCCATCGGACAGCGTGGCGATCTCAAATAGGCCGGTGAGTCCGGCGTAGGCGCCGGCCTCGGTCGGCACGACCTGGATCCGGATCTGCGGCAACTCGCTGACCACGGCCACCAGATGATGCAACTGGTCGCGCATCACCTTCGGCCCACCCACCGGGCGGCGCAGCAGCCCCTCGTCCAGCACGATGGAGATCTGCGGCGGCTTCTCCCTGGAGAGCACGGCCTGCCGATCCATCCGGGCGGCGACCCGCTCGTCCACCTCGCTCCTGCTGAGCACGCCCATCCCGGCGAAGATCGCCCGGGCGTACGCCTCGGTCTGCAACAGGCCGGGGACGACAGTGTTCTCGAACCAGCGCAGCGCCGCGGCCTTCTCCTCGATCTCGATCCACTGACGTAACCAGGACGGTTCGCCGTCGAGCTTGAGCCTGACCACCATGCGCTCGAAGAGGCCGCCGGTCTTCAGCGTCGCGTCGGCTCCCCGGACGTAGTCGAGGGTCAGCGCCCGGGTGCCGTTCTCGACCGCGCTCACCTGCGACGCACAGAAGCCGACGCCCCGCCCGAACACCTCCTGGGTCAGCTCCGCCATCAGCCTCGCCCGCCGGATCTCGTCGACGATAAACGCGATCATGGATTGTTGAGCCCCGGTCACCATCCGGTCCTCCTCAGGCTGAAAGGTCGACTCCACAGCGCGCCACAACACGCCACATGATCCATCGGGATCCGACAGTCTCGCGACCAACGCGTCCCACATCTATCGCAACAGACAGTCGCTTGTCCAGAGTGGAAGTCAGCGGAACCGCTCGGGGTGTCAATAGGACGGGCGGAACCGCGCGGGGCCGCTCCGGAAAACCCCTTCCCCCCTTTCTCCCGGGCGGCCCCGCGACCAACACCGAGCAGAAACCGGACGGAAGGAGGGCGGTGACATGGCACGACGTACCCGGGAAGGGGTGCCCTTCGGCCCACGGCATCGCCGGGACTGGCGGCGCTGGTGGCGCTACTGCCGATGTGGGTTGCGGTGGCGCTGCCCGGACACCGTCGGGTCGACCCCGAGGCCGTTTCCGCCGCCCCCTCCCGACGGTCCGGTGGTCGGCCGGGCCAGAATGCCGAATGCCCTACGGGCGTTTCCCACACCCTGGCCGAGAAATGAACTTCCATGGTGGAATTCACACTCTGGAATGCACCAGATCGGCCATGCCGGACGACTCACCCCGGCCCAGGAGCACCGGTCCCGGAATCAGCAGTCCCAAATCGACAAGTCCCAGCTTGACGAGCCCCGGATCCAGCAGTCGCAGCTTGACGAGTCCCGGATTCAACGGTCGCAGAACCACCGGTTCCAGAGTCACCGCTCCCCGGGCACCGCCGAATGAACAACATCGGCCAGTCACCCGGATCGCCGGCGCCAACGCCTGCTCATCACCCGCGCCCGCCTCGGGGCCGACGGCGGCGGCAACCGTCGTCGGCCCCGAGGCCGGCACCCGTTCCGATGAGCCGCCCCGCCCCTGAAACGCCGACCTGGAACCCGACCGGTACGTCGTGCCTCTACCCGGCATGACAACACGACGCGAGATGCTGCGACTGGTCGGCGGGATGGCGGGCGCCGGCGCCGTACTGACCGTCGCCGGCTGTCGGCGCCAGCCCGCGGCGCAGGGCGACAAGGGCCGGGCTGGCGGGGCGGCGGACGACGTACTCGTGGTGGAGACGACCGGCGGGGCGCTGGCGGTGATCAACGCGGTGGACGGGCGGATCCTGGTCGAGCCCGCCCCGGCGGTGCTCAGCGGCGACACCCGACGACTGGTCCGCGCCGACCGTACGGCGGCGGGGGCGGTCACCCGGCTGACCAGCCATCGACTGCCGGACGGGGCGGTGGTCAGCGGCGGCAACGTGACCGGTGAACTCGCCGTCCGGGCCACCTCCGCGAACGGCGAACTGGTGGCGCTCGCCACCGACGCCGGCCCGGGACACGACCCGTACCGGCCGGGGCCACGGGAGCGGACCACCATCGTGGTCGCCGACGGCGCCGGCCAGCGCCGCCGGCTGGAACTGCCCGGCAACCTGGAACCGGAGGCGTTCGACCTCTCCGGTGAGGTGCTCTTCGTCCTCGACTACCTGCCGCCCACCGCGCCGGACCGCTACCGGGTCCGGGTCGTCGACCTCGCCTCGGGAGAACTCCAGGCGTTGGTGACCCGGACCAAGTCCGCGATACCGCCGGGCGCCGAGGAGGAGATGCGCGGCGAGGGGCGGCAGGCCGTGCACGACCAGCAGCGGCAACGGCTCTTCACCCTCTACACCCACCAGCCGGAACACGTGCACACCCGGGACCGGATCGGCGGGGCCCGCCCGGACGCCCCGCACGTACACGCCTTTGTCCACACGCTGACCCTCGCGGAACGGTGGGCGTTCTGCGTCGACCTGCCGGCGCCGTTCGGCGAACGGGCCGCCGCCGGGCACGCCATCGTGCTGAGCCCGGACAGCAGCGTCCTCTACGTCGTGGACACCGGCAGCGGCACGCTGGCCGCGATCGACCCGGAGCAGCTTCTCGTCAGCAGAACCGTCCGGTTCGAGCCACCGGCCGGGTCGGCGACCGGTGCCGCCGCCTTCGCCGCCTTCGCCGGGGCGAAGACGCTGCTGGTCGGGGCGGGCCGGGAGGTGGTCAGGGTGGTCGACGAGGGCACGGCCGGTCGGTGGTCCACTCCCGCCGAGGTACGCGGACTCGCCGGCTCCGCCGACGGCACCCGGGCGTACGTCGGTCAGCCCGACGCACTGCTCGTGGTCGACCCGTCCAGCGGTGCGGTACGGCAGCGGATCGACGTACCCGGGTTGACGGCAGTGCGACGGCTGGTGACCGACGACTGAGCCCGGTGTCCGGCGGCCGGAGTCCGGGGCCGACCAGCTGAGCCCGGCGGGTGGCGGGTGGTGGCTAGCCTGCCGGACATGCCGGAGATACTCTCGCTCGTCGATGTGGACCGGGCGCACTGGACCGATCCGGGTGCGCCACGCCCGATCCGGACCACGCTGTGGCGACCGGACCGCACCGACGCTGCCCCGCTGGTGCTGTTCTCGCACGGCACCGGCGGATCGGCGGAGGAATTCGGCTGGCTCGCCGAGGAGTTGACCGGGGCGGGGTACGCCGTCGCCGGGGTCGACCACCACGGCAACACCGCGTCGGAGCCGTACGTGGCGCTGGGGTTCACGTTCGTCTGGGAGCGGCCCCGCGACTTCACGATCGTGCTCGACGCACTCGCCGACGATCCCGGGATCGACCTGACCCGGGTCGGTGCGGCCGGCTTCTCGCTCGGTGGCTACACGGTGGCCGCCCTGGTGGGTGCCCGGATCTCGCCACGCCGCTACCGGCTGCTCCTGGACGAGCCCGACCAGACGAACCTGCCGGAATATCCCAACCTGATCCAGGAGATCCGGCAGCGGGATCCGGCCCTGGCGTACGCGCTCTCGATGTCGGCCTGCGACGTGGACGTCGCCGACCGCCGGGTCCGGTGCGCGTTCCAGCTGGCGCCGGTGCTGGGGATGGTCTGTGATCCGGCCAGTCTGAGCCGGATCAGCGTGCCGGTGGGCGGCCTCTGGGGCGCGGCTGACGAGCAGGCGCCAGGCGCGCTGGGCGCGCTGGTCTTCCAGGAGCACATTCCGGGCGCCACCGCGCGTTGTCTGCCGGAGACCGCCCACTACGACTTCGCCGTGCGGGCCGAGACCCGGGCCGAGGTGATCCGGGAGGCGCTCGCCTTCTTCGGTCGTACCCTGCCGGCCTGACGGAACTTTTCCGGAATCCTCCGTCCCGCTGGCCGCCGCGAGACCCGGGCCGACCCGACGTGGTCGGCCCGTCCGCACCCTCACCATACGCACGGGCCGCCTCGGAGGCGCCCCTGCGCCCATCGGCCTGAGCAGTGGAAACGCGTGCCCGCGCGGGGACTTCATAGATCGAACATCATCTACCCTTGCTCGCCGATTTGTTTCGAGTGATACTACGAAATATTTCAATGCGATCGCGGAGGTCGATCACGTGTCGTCAAGGAGGCGAACCGTCCGCATCACCCGCTTCCGGCACCGCCGCGCGCCGTGATCGCCCCACCACCACCCCCACCGGTGGCGGGCCGTCCCGCCATCTCCGAGGAGCCCAGATGCCCCAGCCACCCCGATTCCCGAGACGCCTGGCCGTCACGCTCGCGACCTCTGCCCTGGCGATCGCCAGCGGTGTCGTGGCACTGACCGTCGCGGCCCCGGCGCAGCCCGCCGCCGCGGCCCCGTGCACCGGCTACGTGGCCCTGACCTACGACGACGGCCCGAATCCGAGCACCACCACCGCCCTGCTCAACGCGCTGCGGTCGGCCGGCGCACGGGCCACCTTCTTCAACATGGGACAGCGGGTGCAACAGAACGCCGCGCTGGCCCGGGCCCAGCAGCAGGCCGGCATGTGGATCGGCAACCACAGCTGGTCGCACCCGCACATGACGCAGCTCAGCCAGCAGCAGATGACCTCCGAGATCAGTCAGACGCAGCAGGCGATCCAGCAGGCCACCGGCACCGCGCCGAGACTGTTCCGGCCGCCGTACGGCGAGACGAACGCCACCCTGCGGTCGGTCCAGGCCCAGTACGGCCTCACCGAGGTGCTCTGGTCCGTGGACTCCCAGGACTGGAACGGTGCCAGCACCGCCCAGATCGTGCAGGCGGCGAACAGCCTGCAGAACGGCGGCGTCATCCTGATGCACGACGGCTACCAGACCACGATCAACGCGATCCCGCAGATCGTGGCCAACCTCAGCAACCGGGGCCTCTGCCCCGGCATGATCTCGCCGAGCACCGGTCGGGCCGTGGCGCCGGACGGCACCAACCCGCCGACCAACCCGCCCACCAACCCCCCGACCAACCCGCCGACCGGCAACCCGACCACGCCGCCCGCCGGCACCGCCGGCTGCTCGGCCACCTACCGCAGCACCGGTAGCTGGGGTGGCGGATTCCAGGCCGAGGTGACCGTCACCAACACCGGCAACTCCGCGCTGAACGGCTGGACCGTGCGGTGGACCTGGCCCGGTGGTCAGACCATCGGCAGCCTCTGGAACGGCCAACTTACCCAGAGCGGAAGCTCGGTGACGGTCCGCAATGCCGGACACAACGGCAGTCTGCAGGCCCGGCAGAGCACCACGTTCGGGTTCGTCGGCAGCGGTAGCGCGGCCACCCCGTCGGTGACCTGCAGCAGTCCCTGACAATCGCCCGTCGCGCAGTGGCGGCTGACCCCCCGTACGCCAGGGGCCCGGCGCTTCCCGCGCCGGGCCCCTGCTCGTCCACGCTTCCCGCCTCCGGCGGGATCAGCCAGCCAGGCCGCCCGGCTGGTCGCCCTTCACCACGGGCGCCCGGACCAGGTTGCCCCACTCGGTCCACGAGCCGTCGTAGTTGCGCACCCGGGGGTAGCCGAGCAGGTGGCGCAACACGAACCAGGTGTGACTCGACCGCTCGCCGATCCGGCAGTACGCGATCACGTCGTCGTCCGGCGAGAGTCCCAGCTGGTCGGCGTAGATCGCCTTCAGCTCCTCCGGACTCTTGAACGTGCCGTCCTCGTTCGCCGCCGACTTCCACGGCTTGTTCACCGCACCCGGGATGTGCCCGCCGCGCAGCGCACCCTCCTGCGGGTACGCCTCCATGTGGGTCAACTCGCCGGTGTACTCGGCCGGGGACCGGACGTCGACCAGCGGCCGGGCCGCCGAGATGTGCGCCAGCACCTGGTCGCGGTACGCCCGGATCGGCGTGTCGTCGCGGACCGGCACCGGGTACTCGGCCGGGGCCCGCTCGGTCTTCTCCCGGGTCAGCTCCCGCCCCTCGGCCACCCACTTCTGCCGGCCGCCGTCGAGCAGGCGTACGTCGGCGTGGCCGAAGAGCGTGAAGACCCAGAGCGCGTACGCCGCCCACCAGTTGAAGTTGTCGCCGTAGAAGACGATCGTGTCGTCCCGGCCGATCCCCTTCGCCGCGCAGAGCCGGGCGAACGCCTCAGCGTCAAGGTAGTCCCGGGTCACCTGGTCGTTCAGCTCCAGGTGCCAGTCGACCTTGATCGCGCCCGGGATGTGCCCGGTCTCGTAGAGCAGCACGTCCTCGTCACACTCGATCACCACCAGGCCGTCGGTGCCCAGGTGCTCGGCCAGCCACTCGGTGGTGACCAGGCGTTGCGGGTCGGCGTAGCCCTGGAGACTCGGCGCGGGATCACTCGGCATCGGCATGATCCCCACGGTACGCCGGGCCGCGTCCCGAGAAGGTCGGCTCGGTCGGTTAGCGTCGCCACATGACGGAGCCGATCCGCGCGGAAACCTTCCGACGCGAGGACTGGTACGGCGAGGACCTGGCCGACCGGGAGTACGTCGACTGCGAGTTCTTCGACGTCGACCTGACCGAGGCGGTCAGCCGACAGGTCAGCTTCACGAACTGCACCTTCGGCAACGTCCGGTTCAACGCCTCCCGGCACGTCGACTCGGCCTTCCTGCGCTGCACGTTCAGACGCTGCAACTTCTTCGAGGCCGAGTTCACCGGCTGCAAGCTGGTCGGCAGCGTCTTCGACCAGTCCGACCTGCGCCCGCTGACGGTGCTCGGCGGCGACTGGTCCTTTGTCGGGCTGCCCCGCGCCGACCTGCGCGGCATCACCATCCGTGGGGTACGGATGCGCGAGGCGGACCTGACCGGAGCGAACCTCACCGACGCCGTACTGGCCGACGCCGACCTCTCCGGCGCGGTCTTCCGGGGTACCCAGCTGACCCGCTGCGACCTGCGCGGCAGCGACCTCAGCGCACTCGACCCGACCGCCGTCGAACGGACCGGTGCGATCATCACCGCCGAGCAGGCGGTCGTGCTCGCCCAGGCCCTCGGCTTCGACCTCACGGGGTGAGGAGGGGGCCCTTATACAACCGAAAGCGATAACAGGGGGCCCTTCCTTACAGCTCGGTGAAGGGGGCCAGTTCGGGCCGCTTGGCGGTGATCGTGTCACCGGACGACCTGCCGGTGAGCCGTCGCTTGATCCACGGTGCCAGGTGCTGGCCGGCCCAGCGCAGGTCCGCGCCGCGCGCGGCCAGCCACGGGGCCGGCGCCGACTGGGGCGGGACCACCAGCCACCGCTCGTCCGGGGGCAGGCCGAGGGCGGCGAGCACCCGGGCCGCCACCCGGCGGTGCCCGGCCTCGGACAGGTGCAGCCGGTCCTCGCTCCACAGTGCCGGGTGCCGGAAGACGTCGTCGGCGAAGAGGTCCACCAGCATCGCGCCGTGCCGCTGCGCGGTCTCGCCGACCGCCCGGTTCAGCACCGCCGCCCGGGGGCCGACGATGCGCTGCCCGGGCAGTCGGCCACTCAGGTCGGCGAACCGGAACAGCAGTACGTCGGCACCGCTGGCCCGCAGCTCGCCGACCACCTGGTCGAAGCGTTCGATCAGGACGCCGGGCTCGAAGTTGCGGCGCAGTACGTCGTTGCCACCGGCGGCGAAACTGATCAGGTCGGGGCGCATCGCCAGGGCGGGCGGCACCTGCTCGTCGACGACGTTGCCGAACAGCCGGCCCCGGATCGCCAGGTTGGCGTACCTGAATTCCGGACCGGCACCGGCGGCCAGCGTGGCGGCGACCAGATCCGCCCAACCCCGGTAGCCGCCGCCGACCGGATACCGGTCGTCGAGTCCCTCGGTGAAACTGTCGCCCACCGCCACGAAGCTGCGCCAGCGCATCCCGCGCCCCCCTCGCCCTACTCCCCACAGACCGTCGGCCAGTCTGACAGCCGTACCTACCCACGGGTACACCCGCCGGCCGAAGGTGACCGGCAAGACAGTCCGATCGCCCGCCACCCAGATCCGACACCGGCGGACAAACCCGGGTGCCCGGTCGACCGGAGCGGTACTACGCTGCCCGAATGCTGCTACGGATGTCCACCCTGTTCCTGCGTACGCTGCGCGAGGATCCGGCCGACGCCGAGGTGCCGAGTCATCGGCTCCTGGTCCGGGCCGGGTACGTCCGCCGCGCCGCACCGGGCGGATACACCTGGCTGCCGTTGGGTCGGCTGGTGCTGGACCGGGTCACCCAGATCGTCCGGGAGGAGATGCTGGCCATCGGTGGCCAGGAGGTGCTCTTCCCCGCCATGCTGCCCCGCGAGCCGTACGAGACGACCGGCCGGTGGACCGAGTACGGCGACGACATCTTCACCCTGCAGGACCGGCGGGGCGTGGACTACCTGCTCGGCCCCACCCACGAGGAGATGTTCACCCTGCTGGTCCGGGACACCCTCTCCTCGTACCGCGACTTCCCGGTGTCGCTGTTCCAGATCCAGACGAAGTTCCGGGACGAGGCACGCCCCCGGGCCGGGCTGCTGCGTGGGCGCGAGTTCCTGATGAAGGACTCCTACTCGTTCGACCTGGACCACGCCGGGCTGCGGGCGGCGTACGAGCGGCACCGCACCGCGTACCAGCGGATCTTCGACCGGCTCGGCCTGGACTACACGATCGTCTCGGCGACCTCCGGTGCGATGGGCGGTTCCGCCTCCGAGGAGTTCCTCGCCGGGAGCCCGGTCGGCGAGGACACCTTCGTCGGCTGCACCGCCTGCGGATACGCCGCCAACACCGAGGCGGTCACCACCCCGCCGCCGCCCGCGGGTGACCTGCACGCCCACCCGCCGGCAGAGACCCATGACACGCCGGACACCCCGACGATCGAGTCCCTGGTCGGGTTGGCGAACGCCCGCCGGCTCGGTGGTCGGAGCGACTGGACCGCCGCCGACACCCTGAAGAACGTGGTCGTCTCGGTACGCCGTCCCGGTGTCCCGCAGCCGGAACTGCTGGTGATCGGCGTGCCCGGGGACCGGGAGGTGGACCTGAAGCGACTCGACGCGGTACTGAGCCCGGCCACCGCCACCTTGTACGACTGGAACGCCACGGGCGCCGACACCGCCGTCGACACCGGTGTGACCGCCGGCAGCACCACGACCGCCGGCAGTGCCGACGCGGCGATTCCGGCCGCCCCCGAGCTGGTCCGTGGCTACCTCGGGCCGCAGCTGCTCAACAAGCTCGGCATCCGCTATCTGGTCGACCCCCGGGTCGTTCCCGGCACCGCCTGGTTGACCGGCGCGAACGAGCCGGGCCGGCACGCCGTCAACGTGGTCTGCGGACGCGACTTCACCCCGGACGGCACGATCGAGGCCGCCGAGGTCCGGGCCGGGGACCCCTGCCCGGCCTGCCGGCCGGGGGCGCTGACCATACGACGGGGCATCGAGATCGGGCACGTCTTCCAGCTCGGCCGCCGCTACACCGACGCGTTCCGGGTCGACGTACTCGGACCGGACGGCAAGCCGGTCCGGCTGACCATGGGCTCCTACGGCATCGGTGTCTCCCGGGCGGTGGCGGCGATCGCCGAACAGCACCACGACGAACGGGGCCTGGTCTGGCCGGCGGCGGTCGCGCCGTGCGACGTACACCTGGTCGCCGCCGGCAAGGGCCCGCAGGCGGAGGCGGCGGTGGAACTCGGCGGGCAGCTCGCCGCCCGGGGGCTGCGGGTGCTGGTCGACGACCGCGCCCAGGTCTCGGCCGGGGTCAAGTTCGCCGACGCCGAGCTGCTCGGCATCCCCCGCACCGTCGTGGTCGGCCGCCGCTGGACCGACGGGTACGTCGAGTTGCGCGACCGGGCCACCGGCGAGCGCGTCGAGCTGACCGTGCCGGAGCTGCGGGACCGACTCGGCGGGCCGGCCCGGTCCTAGGGCGGGTGTCGAAGTCGCCACCTGGCCCCGTACAGATCGCCGTGCTCAACGCATGGCCGTGACCAACCGACTGCGACACAGGCCCTGGTTGGCCGTCCGGCTCGCCTGCCGTCGGACCGGACGGCTACCGCGCCTCGCTGTGCGTCCTGCACACGGCGGTGCCGGTCCGACGGCCCATACCTGCTCGACCCACCCCAATCACGACTAACTCGTCCGCGATCACCAGGGCATACGTCCGATTTCAGGCTTATATCCGTCAATGCGAGCGGCCCCGTTCTGTGGCCGCCGCTGGGTTATAGTCAGCGGTCCTTCCAGTTGATCACCAATGAGGTGAGCCATGTCCACGGACCAGATCGACGGCCCGTCGGATGCGCCGCCGACGGGCGACGTCCCGGCTTCGGCGACCAAGCCCTCCGCCGCCGAAGCGGTCACGCCAGCTCCCGCCGAGCCGCCCGCTGCCGGGTCAGCCGACGCCGATCCGGCCGGTGCCGAGCCGACCACCACCGAGCGCGACGCCACGGACACGGCCGCCGTTGTCGCACCGGCCGCTACGCCGGCTGAGGTCCCGCCCGCGGGTCCGGACCACCCCTCGTCCACCGGGCAGGCCGATCCTTCACCAGCCAAGCCGGCTGACCCGCTGTCCTACGGACCGGACGATCTCGCCTCCGCCGGCGGCCCGGCGGAGAGGCCGAAGAAGCGGTGGCCGTTGCCGGTCCGGATCGCCGTCGGCGTGCTCGGCGCCCTGGTCACGATGGCTCTGATCAACGGCGGCAAGTCGGTGCTCCGCTCGTTGGCCGACGAGGACCACATCAACAACGTCACGGCCGGTGACTGCGTACGGGAGTCCCCGGGCGACCGGAACTCGCCGTACCGGATCGTCGGCTGCGACGACGCGGCGGCCACCCACAAGGCGCTCCAGGTGGCGGCGAGCAGTTCCGACGGCTCCTGCATCCACGTCGCCGGCGCCACCCGGTCGATCACCAACGAGACCGGGAACGTCTGCATCGGACCGAAGGACGTCGACCCGGCCAGGGCGGTGAACGTGGCGAAGGAGGGCGACTGCCTCGGCCAGACCGGTGACGAGACGTACCGGGTCGACTGCTCCGGCGCGGACGCCGAGTACACCGTGCTCAAGCGGTTTGACAACGTACTGAAGGCCGAGACGGAGACGGCTTGTGACGACGTCCCCGGCGCGGTCGGCACCTACTCCTGGGACTGGGAGTCCGAACTGAGCGCCAACCTCCTACCGGATGTCGTCGACGTCCTGCTCTGCCTCGGCGAGAAATAGGCGGCGTTCGGGCAACCCACCGGGGCCGGGCCGAACCCGGTCAGGCGCCCCGCAGGGTCTGGTAGAAGCGCTGGCACGCGGCGTAATCCGGCAGCAGCCCGGCTTCGCGCAGCTCCGCCAGGGTCGGGGCGGTCGCGTCCCGGGTGGAGAGGATCGGCGTGACGTCGTTCGGCCAGGTCAGTGCCAGTTCCGGGTCGTGGATGCTGACGACCCGCTCCCGGGTCGGGGCGTACCGGGCCGAACAGAGGTAGTTGACGACGCTGTTCTCCTCCAGCGCGACGAACGCGTGGCCCAGCCCCTCCGACAGGTAGACGGCACGGTGGTCGACGGTGTCCAGGCGGGTCACCTCGTGCCGGCCGAAGGTCGGCGACCCGACCCGCAGGTCGACCACCACGTCGAGCACCGCGCCGCGCGGGCAGGAGACGTACTTGGCCTGCCCGACCGGTACGTCGGCCCAGTGCACGCCCCGGACGACGCCTCGACGGGAGACGCTCTGGTTGACCTGCGCGACGGTCAGTTCGAAGCCGAGCGCGTCGGCGAAGACCGCCGCGTCGTAGCCGATCTGGAGGCTGCCCCGCTCGTCGGGGAACACCTGCGGCAGGAACTCCCACGCACCGGGAATGGACAGCTCGGTGGCCTTCACTCGCACCTCTTGAGAGTCACGGGGGTGGTCTCTCCGGCTTGTCGGGGTAACCGCACCATACCCGCTGCGCGACGCAGAGTGGCCGGTCGGAAAGCTGACTGGTGTCAGGCTGTCAACGAACGGGTACGGGGTGGTATCGGCAAGAACCCGGGGGTTTCGGAGGCAACGGTGACTGAGGTCAAGGTCCGCGACGTGATGACCAGAGAGGTGATCTATCTACCCGCGGCGACCCCGTTGGACGAGGCGGCCAGCGCGATGCGGGACGCCGACATCGGCGACGTGGTGGTCACCGACGGCGCCACCCTGCTCGGCATGGTCACCGACCGGGACATCGTGGTCCGGGCGGTGGCCGAGGGGCGGGACGCCCGGCAGACCACGCTGGGCTCGATCACCACCCGGGAGATCGTGATGATCGAGCAGAACTCGACCGCCGCCGACGCCGCGGCGCTGATGCGGGAGCGTTCGGTACGCCGGATCCTGGTCTGCGACAGCGACCGCGAACTGGTCGGCATCGTCTCGCTCGGCGACCTGGCGATGCGCCTCGACCCCCACTCGGCGCTCAGCGACATCAGCGAGGCCAGCCCGACGACCTGACCGGGCAGGCGCGACTCCGGACCGGAAGGCTGCCCGCTCGGCCAGGCGCGACTCCGGGCCGAAGAGCGGCCCCACCCTGGGCGGGCGTGACTCCGGGCCAGGGCGGAGCAACGCCGTGGTCGGGCGCGACCCGACGGAGGCCGGCATGACCCGGGCCGCCGGCGCGGACGTGACCCGGGCCACCGGGGCCGACCCCGAGTGTGGGGCGCTTGGGCGCGGCCGGCGGACGCCCTGGTCACCTCGGTAGCCTGAGGGCATGTCGTCGCAGTCCACGCCCGAGTCGATGCCTCCGAAGCTGGCCGAGATCGTCGCGGAGTTCGCCGCCGCTCCCCGGGACGTGGTGCTGGAGATGCTGCTGGAGTTCTCGGACGCGGTGCCGCCGCTGCCGGCGCAGTTGGCCGACCGGACCGGCATGGAGCAGGTGCCGGAGTGTCAGACCTCGTTCTTTCTCCGCGCCGAGGTGGCCGCCGACCGTACCGTCACCACCTGGTTCGACTGCCCGCCGGAGGCACCGACGACCCGGGCCTTCGCCGGCATCCTGGCCGAGGGGCTGGCCGGGGCGAGCGCTGACCAGGTGCTGGCCGTGCCGGACGATCTCTACCAGCGGATGGGGCTGGCCCAGGCGATCAGCCCGCTGCGGGTACGCGGCGGCAACGCCATCCTGGCCCGGCTGAAGCGCCAGGTACGGGAACAGATCGCCTGACCGGCGGGTTGTGCCGTTCCGTGGAGATCGAGATCTACGCGGACGTGGTCTGTCCCTGGTGCTACATCGGCACCCAACGGCTGACCGAGGCCCTGAAGTCGTTCGACGGAGAGGTGACGGTCCGGTACCGGCCGTTCCAGCTCGATCCGTCCCCGGTGCCCGAGCCCCGACCGACGCTGGAGATGCTGGCCGAGAAGTTCGGCGGGCCGGAGCGGGCCCGCCAGATCACCGAGCACACCGCCTCGGTGGCCGCCGGCGCCGGACTGGAACTGCGCTTCGACCGCGCGGTCGCGGCCAACACCTTCGACGCGCACCGGCTGGTCTGGTATGCCGAACAACACGGCGGCTACGCCGAACAACGCGGCGGCTCGGCCGAGCTGGTGACGGCGCTCTATCGGGCGCACTTCGTCGACGGGGTCGACGTCGGATCGCGGCCCGCACTGGCCGGCGTCGCGGCGACGGTCGGGCTGGACGAGTCCGACGTGCGCCGGTTCCTCGACTCCTCGGAGGGCGTGACCGAGCTGCGGGCGGCCCTGCGGGAGGCACACGAGCTCGGCGTGACCAGCGTGCCGATGTTTGTCCTGGCCGGCAAGTACGCCGTCGCCGGTGCCCAGGAGCCGGAGACGCTGCTCGCCGCCCTGCGGGAGGTACGCCGCCGCGAGGCCGAGAGCTGAGTTCGACCCGGTCGGCCGGAGGCGCGACCTCCGGCTGACCGTCGCACCGAGTTGTCGGTCCGCTCCGGGGCGACACCGCAACCTCCTCAACGTTTCACGTGCAACGGTATCGATGATCACCGTTGTCTACCGGTCATCGGCCCGCCAGGGGCTCCGGTCCCACCGGCCCGGGTCGACCGGCGCTTCACCCTGACCGACAACAGGCCAGGTCACACCCCCTCTTCCCAGCCACGACGGCCACCGGGCCGTCGCCTGGTCATCGCCGTCGTTGACATGTGACCTTTTGGTCACCTATTCTGTTGGCGTGAACGACGACGACCGGGTGTTCAAGGCGCTCGCTGATCCGACCCGCCGGGCACTGCTCGACCGTCTGTTCGTCCGTGACGGCCAGACCCTGACCGAGCTGGAGTCCGAACTGGAGATGACCCGCTTCGGGGTGATGAAGCACCTGCGGGTCCTCGAGGAGGCGAATCTTGTCGTCACCCGGCGGCAGGGGCGGGAGAAGCTGCATTTCCTCAACCCGGTGCCGATCCGCTCGATCCACGACAGGTGGATCGACAAGTACACCGAGGGTCCGGCCGCCGCACTGCTCGAACTGAGGAACACCCTCGAAGACGACCAACCGGAGGAGAAGCGATGACCGGCACGGCGACGACAACCGCGACCACCAAGGTCTACCGGGTCTACATCAGGTCCACCCCGGAGGCGATCTGGGACGCGATCACCAAACCCGAGTGGACCCGGAAGTACGGCTACCAGGTCCTCGCCGACTACGACCTGCGGCCGGGCGGCAGATACCGGGCCGTCGCCCCGGAGGAGCTGCGGCAGGCCGGAATGGTGGAGGTGCCGATCGAGGGCGAGGTGATCGAGCTCGACCCGCCGCACCGACTGGTGCAGACCTGGCGGGCCACCTGGTACGACGAGCCGGCCAGCCGGCTGACGTACGAGATCAGCCAGCAGCGCGGCGAGGTCTGCTCGCTGACCGTGATCCACGAGCTGACCGGGGCACCGCAGACCCTGGCACAGGTCAACGGCGAGCTCGAAGGCGCCGGTGGTGGCTGGGCCGAGGTGCTCAGCGACCTGAAGAGCCTGCTGGAGACCGGCAGCTCGCTGTACGCCTGACAACCCGACGAGTTCGGAGAGGATCACCGCAGATGCCCCGAGCAACCGTCCTGGCCCGTCGCCTGACCCTGACCGCCGCGCTGGGCGCCACGCTGACCACCGCCGCACCCCCGCCCGGCACCGCCGCCGCCTCGACAACCCCGGAACCGGGTCGACGGACCGTCACCGGCGCCATCAACGGCGCCGACTACCGGGTCGAACTGCCCGCACACTGGAACGGCACCCTCGTGCTGTACAGCCACGGCTACCTGCCGGAGGGCTTCCCGCCGTTCGGCACCGCGCTGACCAACCGACCGCCGGACCGGTCCGAGACCGAGGTCTGGCTGCTCGACCACGGGTACGCGTTGGCCGCCTCGCAGTTCGCCGAGGATGGTCTCGGCTACGCGGTCGAACGTGGTCTGCGCGACCAGATCGCCCTGCTCGACTGGTTCGAGTCGAACGTCGGCCGGCCCCGCCGTACGATCGCGACCGGCCAGTCGATGGGCGCGTCCATCGCCACCCTGCTCGCCGAGCGCAACCCGCACCGCTTCGCCGGAGTGGCGACGCTCTGCGGCGAGTACGACCCGCACGGCGGCCTCAACGCCGGTCTGGACGTACTCTTCGCGATCCGGACGCTGCTCGCCCCGGACGCGGGCATCGACCTGGTCCGCCCCACCGATCCGGCCGCCAGCGGCGCCGCCCTCGGCGCGGCGGTCGACGAGGCGCTCGGCACCCCCGAGGGACGGGCCCGAATCGCCCTGGCCGCCGCCCTGAACAACGTGACCGGCTGGTACTCGGCACACGAGCCCCGGCCGACCGACCCGCTGGTCCGGGTCCAGAACCAGGCGGAGTGGCTCAAGTACGCGTACACCCTGGGGTCCGGTCCGCCGGCGCGGACGAACCTGGAGCGTCGGGCGGGCGGCAACCCGTCCTCGAACGTCGGCGTCGACTACCGTCGCCAGCTCAGCCGGTCCGCGCAGACCGAGCAGGTCGAACGGGCGTACCAGGTGGCCGGCCTGGACCTGCGCGCCGACCTGTCCCGCCTGGCGGCCGCACCCCGGATCGCCGCCGACCCGGCCGCGGTCGGGTACATGTACCGGTACGGCGTCCCGACCGGACGCACCCCGGTCCCGGTGGTCTCGATGCACACCACCGGCGACGGCGGCGCCCCACCGGACCAGGAGCGCTGGTACGCCGACCAGGTACGCCGGGCCGGTGACCCCGGCCGGCTGCGCCAACTCCACGTCGCGCGGGGCGGGCACTGCTCGTTCAGCGCCGCCGAGGAGATCGTCCTGCTCCGTACGCTGTTCGCCCGTCTCGACACCGGCCGCTGGCCGGACACCTCGGCGCGGCGGCTGAACGACCAGGCCAACGCGCTGGGCGCCGGATACCAGCTCGTCCTGGACCTCGGACGCACCTTCCAGGACGCGCCGATGCCGCCGGCGTTCACCAGCTTCACTCCGCCGACGGCACTACGACCGTCGCGATAACCGGCGCCGGCGAACCCGCACCACCATCACCGAGCCGCCGCGACCAGGGCCCGGTGGGCACCGGGGCGGTGACCTGTCACTCAGGTCGCCGCCCCGGCCGTTCGTTCCACCTCGGCGAGCATCAACCGCAGTGACAGGCTGTGCCGGTGCGCCGGCAGGCGTTCCATCGCCCGCCGGGCGTAGCCGAGCCCGCCGGCCGCGTCCCCGGCGGCGGCCATCATCAGGCCCCGGTGCAGCTCGATGTGGGTGGCGAAGCGGGGCAGACTGTCCGGCCTGGTCCGGTCGGCGGCCTCCTGCGCGGCCAGCGCCCCGCCGTGGCCGAGCCGGGACAGCAGCATCGACTCGAAGGTGTGGAACCGCCATTCCGGCACGGCGAAGTCGGAGATCTGCTCGTCGCTGCCGACCGCGTCGAAGACCCGACGGGCGTCGTCCATGGTGGACCTTGCGGTGGCGGAGTCGCCCCGGCACGCGGCGACGTGGGCCTGCGCGGTCAGCGCGTTGAGTCGCCCCAGCGTCGGCCGGTCGGAGAGCACGACCGCCTGCCCGGCGAGCCGGGCCGCGACCGGCAGGTGCGTCCCCTCGTACGCCAGCGCGAGGGCGGCCCGGCCGCGTACCCAGACCCGGGTGGCCAGGTCACCGGAGCGGTCGGCGGCGAGTGCCGCCATCTCGTACGACCGGATGGCGCCCCGGTTGCCGTCGGTGTTGGGCAGGGTCTTGCCGTGCACGGTCATCAGTCGGGCGGCCACCGCCCACAGGTGCGGGTCGTCCAGCTCCTGTTGCAGTACGACCAGGTCGGTGGCGAGCCGGCCCTGCAGTTCGGCCGCACCGAGCGACATGTAGTCCTGGCCGTACGCCTCGGCCCGGGCAACCCAGTCGTCGACGCCGCGCCGTGGACCCATCGCGGCGGCGAAGCCGTGCTGGACCAGCTCGGCGACGGCGGAGGGGACCACGACGGCCGCGGCGAGCACGAGGGCGTTCCTGCGCTGCACGCTGTCTCCCAACACCCGCTCGTAGGCCAGCACAAGATCCGGGGTGGCCGGCCGTTTACCCAGCTCGACATTGCAGAGGTGACTCTTGCTGTAGTTGGTCCTGGCCGCCATCTGGGTGAGGGTGACCTCGGCGTCCGTACGGGCCATCCTCAGCCTTGCCCCGACGTGATCCATCGTCTACCGCCCGTGCGCTCCGGAAAACACCTGAAAACCGCGCCTACTATCGGTAGTGCCTTGGTTACGGGAATGTGGGGATGTGGATCGCTTCCGCTCGATGTGGTGCCGGTCAATGTTCTACCGCGTTCCGGTGGCGGAACGTAAGTGGACAGTCACCGGAAATCCGCGCCGGGCGGTCAGCACCCCAGCTGGCGGGCACGATGTGCCACGACGTCCTCGGGCCTTCGACGTCGGGGTGTCATCGTGTCCGCCGCCCCTCGGGGCGCACCCCCCGACGCCCTTCCCCCGGGTCGGGTCGCGTCCCACCGGGTGCGGCGGCCGTGCCGGCGGCCGTCGCACCCCCTCCACCCTCCAGTCCGGACACTCGGCCCGAGCGGACCGGTCCCGTGCACCGGGCTCCCCGGTCCGGTCCACCCACCAGGTCAGATTCGCCTGCTCGGCGGTCCGACGTTCACCACGGGTCACGAACGGTCCAGCCGCCTGCTGGTCCAGCCTCGCCGACCTGGTCACGCCCGGTCCGATCCGTCCGCTGGTCCAGCGTCTCCGATCCGGTGACAGCCGGTCCGGTCCGACCGCTGGTCCAGCCTCGCCGACCCGGTGACAGCCGGTCCGGTCCGACCGCTGGTCCAGCCTCGCTGACCCGGTGACGACCGGTCCGTCCGCTGGTCCAGCGTCGCCGACCAGGTCAGGACCGGCCGGGCGGCCGGCGGCCGGGAGTCCGGCGCCGGCCGGACGGGCCGACCGGCCCAACCCGGCCGGGCCGGCTACCGCCGGGTCACGCGGCTGGGACGGATGTGATAGACATCGACATCCGTGCCACGGCCGACATCGGCGGGAGCGGTCGCCCGGCCCCTGCGCGACGGGGCGGAACGGAGAGTGGCGGATGAGCGACACCACGCTGTGCCTGCCGTGCACGCTCGCACTGCGTCCGCCGACGACCGAGACGCCGCACGGCTGCCCCGGGCAGTTGCAGATGGTCTCCGGCACCGGTCAGGTCAGCGTGCTGCGCTGCGGATGCCCGGTGTGCTGGCCGGAACGCTCCGCCGACGGGTCAGTCGACGGATCGGGCCAGCCCCTCGACGACCTCGGCGCCGGGTAGCAGGGACAGGGCGGAGCCGGGCAGCACGATCTTGCTGTGGCGGACCCCGGAACCGATCACCACGTACGGCATGGTGACCACCCGCGAGTCGACCAGGATCGGCCAGGTCTCCGGCAGCCCGACCGGGGTGATGCCGCCGTACTCCATGCCGGTCAGGTCCACCGCCTCGGCCATCGGCGCGAAACTCGCCTTGCGGACGTCGAGATGCCGGCGTACCACGCCGTTCACGTCGGCCCGGGTGGTGGCGAGCACCACGCAGGCGGCGTACCGGACGGTTCCCTCCCGCTTGCCGGCCACGACCACGCAGTTGGCCGAGACGTCGAGCCCGACGTCGTACGCCGCGCAGAAGGCGGCGGTGTCGGCGAGGGTCGCGTCGATCGGAGCGACCAGCACCTGGTCGACCGGTACCGACGCGTCGGCGGGCCAGCGGTCGAGGGCGGCGGTCACCGGCGCGGCGAGCAGGTCGGCGCGCCCCGCGGCCGGTTCCGTCTTCAGCGTTCCCAGCACGTCCGCCATCCTCGCACCGGCCCGCCCGTCGAACCCAGCCGGGCGCCTCGACCAGCCGCATCCGGTGGGGCGGGTCGGCCGGGTGGGTTCAGCTGCCGGCGAGGAAGGCGTTGTCCGGCACCAGGGTCCGGGCCATCAGCCGATCCCGCTCCGGAGCCTGCTCGGCACGGACCCGCCGCAGCTCGACGTCCTCCAGGGCGTGCCGGACGGCGACCCGGATCACGCCGTACAGGAAGACAAAACCACAGACGTACAGGACCGCCGCTATCGCCAGAAAGACCATGTCAGCAGGGTAGGCCGCGACCAATCCGGAAAAAGTCTCATATCTGGTTCCGTCGCCCGGTCGGGTACCCCGCCCGTGCGGACGGCCGCGGCGCCGCACGCCACGTCACCCGCCGTCGGCCGGCTTCGCCGACCGTCCCGCGCGGCACGTCCTAACCGCGTCCGTCCCGGCCGGTCGGTGCCGGGACCGCAGGCCGGCGACCAGGACCACCGCGACCACCAGAGCCGCCGCCAGGGCGGGCGCGCCCAACGGCGCGACCCGCAGCAGGAGCGCGTCCAGGACGGCACCGCCGAGCAACGCCCCCAGCCGGGCGACGCCGCCCGCCCCGGCGGCGAACCGGTGCGGATCGCCGACAACGGTCCGGACCACCCCGGTCAGCGTTCCGGTCAGGTACGTCGTCGAGGCTCCCCGGATTCCGGAACTGATCGTCAGCACACTCTGGATACCGGTCGCCGTCGAGGCGGCACCGAGCAGCAGCAGGGCGCCGACGTGGCCGGGCCGGGCTCCGGCGGCGAGCCAACCGACCGCCACCGCGCTGAGCAGCACCGCCTCCACGGCCGCCAGCCGGGTGCTCCGACGACGCCACCCGCTCCGTACGCCCCGCAGCGGTACGGTGCCCACCGCCACGCCCAGCGTGTAGCCGCCGATCGCGGTTGTCGTGTGTACCAGCAGCGAGCGGTCCACCGTGACCAGCGCCTGACCGACCTGCACCAGGTTGCCGGTGATCACGCTGGCGAACGGACCGCCGAGCCGGGTCACACAGATGACGTCCAGGCAACCCGCCGCGGTGGCCAGCACCGCGAGCAGGCGTACCACCAGGCGGTCCGGCAACGTGTCGTCCGGGACCGACCCGTCGGCGCGGCCCGCTGGAGACGTTCCGCTGTCAGCCACGTCGTACGCCGGCCCTTCTGGCCGGAACCGGCCCCGGCGACCGGCAGCGTCGTACCCGGATCCGGCGGGTTCACACGGTCCGTCCGGTCTGTCCCGGCGGCCGGGACGTGCCGCCCTCCCGTTCCCGCAGCACGGCGGCGAAGACCTGGGCGAGTTCCGACGCGTCCTCGCCGGCGTGGTGGGTGTGCGGCAACCCGGTCAGGCCCAACGCGTTCTTGATCTTTCCCTTGTGCGTCTTCGACCACTCGACACCGGTCAACCCCATCCAGTACGAACGCAGGTCCACCCCCGAGCCGGTCGCCCCGAACGGGCTGTGGCCGACGAACCGGACGAAGTACCAGTGCACGAACATGCCGTCCCAGACCGCCGGGGCGGCCAGGAAAACCGGCCGGCCGACCTCGCGCAGCCGGTTCACCCAGTTCGCCGCCGCGGACATCGCCGCCTCGGCGGGCGGTGCCTCCCGGAGCAGCCGGTCCCGGTCCAGCCCGGAGACGGCGAGCGCGGCCGGCACGAACTCGTCGGAGATCGGCCGCAGCTCGGTGTAGAAGGTCAACTCGGGACGGCCGGCCACCGCCATGCCGAGCGACAGCATGCTGTACGGCCCGGGGATCGGTCCGTCCGCCTCGACGTCGACCGCGACGTACAACTCAGGAAGATCAGCCACGTCGACCAGCTTGCGGTGCGAGGCGGCCCCGGTCCACCCGGTTCCCGCCGCTGCCGGGCGGATTCCGTGGCCGCCGGCCGCCGCCCGGCACACCCGGGCGCGGACAACGACCTCAACATTGGTTCAGGTAGCTGGGTAGGCTGGGTCGATGCCCGAACTTCCGTACACCCTCACCGTCGGCCAGGTCGCCCAACGCAGCGGGGTGGCCGTGTCGGCGCTGCACTTCTACGAGGCCAAGGGCCTGATCACCAGCACACGCACCAGCGGGAACCAGCGCCGCTACAGCCGGGACATCCTGCGCCGGGTGGCGTTCATCCGGTTCGCCCAGCGGGTCGGGGTGCCGCTGGCCGAGATCCGCTCCGCCCTGGCCAGCCTGCCCGATCAGCGCACCCCGAACCGGGAGGACTGGGCCCGACTGTCATCGAACTGGCGCAGCCAACTCGACGACCGGATCACCGCCCTGCAACGACTCCGGGACAACCTCTCCGACTGCATCGGCTGCGGCTGCCTCTCGCTGGGCCACTGCATGCTCTCCAACCCCGACGACATGCTGGCGGCCTCCGGCCCCGGGCCACGTCGGCTGCTCGCCGGACTGCCGACCATCGACGGCGAGCCGGCGGAAGCCTGACCCCGACCAGGCCGCAGCAAGGCGGACGGTAGGCCGGGCCGGGCAGGTGGGCCGGTGTCCGGACAACGAGGCGGACAACAGGATGGGCCGGCGGCCGGGGAGGCGGACATGCGGGCCGGACGGAACCGATCGGAGGCATAACCGGTCGTCGGCCGGGTAGGCAGCGCCGACCAGAGCTCCGGGAGGGTGAACATGGGCTACCCGAGTACGGCCGGTGACCGTGGCCGAGACGCGTGGCGGAGGAGCACGCAAGCCAGCGGCGCCGCTCGATGAAACCGTCCGGGTTGCGGCTGCCCGGCGTACACCTCGCCGCGGCGCTGCCCCCCAGCGCGGTGCCGAGCCTGGTCGCCAACGTCTCCCGTACCGCCGAAGGCGTGGTGTCCCGGGCGGCGCGGGCCGCCGGGCTGACCCGCCGTGGCGTGTGGTCCCGGCCCGGGCGCCACCACATCGAGGTGCACGGCGTCGCCCAACCGGGCGCCGAGCGGCTGGTCGCCCGACTCGAGGCGGCGCTGCAGGACCTGCCGGGGGTGCGCTGGGCCCGGGTCAACGCACCGTCCGGCCGGGTGGTGGTGGCGGTCGGTCCGCCGGAACCCCGGCTACGGGACCTGGTCACGACCATCGCGGCCGTCGAACGCAGCGACGGGTCGGCGCTCGACCCCGACTGCCCGGAACCGCACCCGCCCGAGGAGGGGCCGCGCAGCCGGCGCGCGGTGACCAGGATCGCCGCGGACGCGGCCGGCCTCGGCCTGTCGGCGGCGGTCCGGATCATGCCGTTCACCCGGGCGCCGGCGGAACTCGCCGGCCTGGTCCGGGCGATCGACCTGCATCCGAGACTGCGTTCACTCGCGTCCCGGGGACTGCGCGGCGACCACCGGGCCGAGTCGTGGCTGCCGCTCGCCACCGTGCTCGCCCAGGGACTGACCGGCGGCTGGGCCGGCATCGTCCTCGACGGCGCGCAGCGGATCGTCCAGTGGGGCGAGGCACGGGCCCAACTCGCCGCCTGGGAGAAGGCCGAGCCACTGCTCTCCGGAAGCCCCGAACGGGCCACCGCACCGCCACCGTCCGACGAACGACCGGTACCGAAGCCGGACGGCCCGATCGAACATTATCTGGCCCGGGTACTGGAGTCGGGCACCGTCGCCGGTGCCGCCGTACTGGGACTGGCCGGCCGTAAACGGGCCGCCGCGCTCGCGCTGTCCAGCATCCCCAGCGCCGCCGTGACCGGCCGGGAGGCGTACGCGGCACGACTCGGCTGGCTGCTCGCCCGACGTGGCGTGATCGCGATGGACCGCAGTGTGCTGCGGGAACTCGAACGCCTGGACACCCTCGTCCTGGACGCCGCCGCGCTCCGCTCCGAGCGGGGAACGCTCACCGACCTGGTCCCGCTCACCGGCCACGATCCGGAGGAGGTGGCGGTCCGGGCCTTCGCCCTGTTCGACCCGGACGCCCCGGCCGGGGTACGAACGGCGGAGGGCTGGAAACTCAGCCCACTCGACAGCCTGCCGCCGCCCGCCGCCGACAACCCCGAGGTCGGAAGGCTGCGTACGGACAGCGACGCGACACTGCTCGGGCTGACCCGCGACGGCACGCTCACCGCCGTGGTCCGGGTGACCCCCGAACCGGCACCGGGCATCGACGCGCTGCCGGCCGCCGCGCGCCGGGCCGGCCTGCGGCTGCTGGTCGCCGGCACCGAGGCCGACCGGGACCGGTACGGCTTCGCCGACGGCCTGCTGCCCGGCGGGCCGGAACTCGCCGCCTCGATCCGGTCGCTGCAAACCGGTCGGACGATGGTGGCACTGGTCTCCGCCGACCCCCGGGCGCTGGCCGCCGCCGACTGCGGCCTCGGGGTGTGGCACCCCGACGAGACGCCCCCGTGGGGGGCACACCTGCTGATCGGCACCGACCTGACGGTCGCCGCGCTGGTGGTCGAGGCCGCCGGCCTGGCCCGTACGGTGGCCCGGCAGAGCATCGCGCTCGCCGCCGGTGGCTCCGGACTCGGCGCCATCGCCGCGTTCACCGCCGCCCCGGCACAGCTGCCCGGCCGGGCGATGATGGCGGTCAACGCCGCCGCCGGCCTGGCCCTCGGACACGGGGTCTGGCGCGCCGGCCGGCTGCCGGACCGACGCACCAGCAACGCCGCGCCGCCGACCCCGTGGCACCTGATGCCGGTCGAGACCGTCCTGACCCGGCTCGACGCCGACCGGGCGGGCCTGACCACCGAGCAGGTCCGCGGCCGCGGCCGCGCCACGGCCGCCGGCGTGCCCGACACCCTGGACCTGCCCCGGGCGTTCGTCGACGAACTGGCGAACCCGCTCACCCCGGTGCTGGCCGGCGGGGCCGCCCTCTCCGCCGCGGTCGGCTCGATAGCGGACGCCGCGCTGGTCGGCGGCGTGATCGGGCTGACCGCGCTGATCGGTGCCGGGCACCGGGTCTCCACCGAACGCTCGCTGGCCGAACTCCTCTCCCGGTCGGCGGTGACCGCCCGGGTCCACCGGGACGGCGTCGAACGGGTGGTGGCCGCCGACGAACTGGTCCCCGGCGACATCGTCGCGGTCGAACCGGGTGACGCGATCGCGGCCGACTGCCGGGTAATCAAGGCGGACGGTCTGGAGACCGACGAGTCCTCCCTGACCGGCGAGTCGCTCCCGGTGTCGAAGACCAGCCATCCGGTGGTGGCCGCCGACGTCGCCGAGCGGCGTTCGATGATCTACGAGGGGACCACGGTGGCGGCCGGGCGCGGACTGGCCGTGGTGGTGGCGACCGGGGCGGAGACCGAGGTCGGCCGGGGCATGGCACTGGCCGGTGAGGAGGCCCCGACCAGCGGGGTGGAGGCCCGGCTCGGCCGGCTCACCAAGATGTCCATACCGCTCGCCGCCAGCTCGGCGGTCGCGGTCGCCGGGGCGGGACTGCTGCGCGGCGTACCGCTGGTCGAGTCGGCCAGCACCGCCGCGAACCTCGCCGTCGCCTCCGTACCGGAGGGGTTGCCGTTCCTGGTCAACGCCGCCCAGCTGGCGGCGGCCCGACGGCTCGCCGAACACGGTGCCCTGGTCCGCAATCCGCGCACCATCGAGGCGCTCGGCCGGGTCGACGTGCTCTGTTTCGACAAGACCGGCACCCTCACCGAGGGGCAGCTGCTGCTCGCCGGGGTCGGCGACGGCGAACGGTACGCCGAACTCGACCAGCTCGACCGGCGACTGCGCCCGGTCCTCGCGGCGGCGGTACGCGCCACCCCGGCGGCCGACCGGCCGGAGGAGGTCAACCAGCAGACCGACCGGGCGGTGCTGACCGGTGCCCGGAAGGCCGGGGTCGGCAGCGGAACCCGGACCCACCCCTGGCACCAGACGCACGCGTTGCCGTTCGAGCCGTCCCGGGGCTACCACGCCACGGTGGGCCAGCACCGGGGTGTGTACCTGCTCAGCGTGAAGGGTGCCCCGGAGACGATCCTGCCGCGCTGTACCCGGCGTCACGGCCCGCACGGCGACCAGCCGCTGGACGAGGCGGGTTGCCGGGAGCTGCGGGAGACCCTGGACCGGCATGCCGGAGCCGGCCAGCGGGTGCTGGCGGTCGCCGAGCGGCAGCTGCCCGGCGAGACCCTCGCCGAGGAGGACGTGGCGGACCTGACCTTCGTCGGCTTCCTCACCCTGGCCGACGGGATACGGAAGAGCGCGGCGCCGGCGGTGCGCCGGATCCGGCAGGCCGGGGTGCACACCATCATGATCACCGGCGACCATCCGGCGACCGCCGAGGCGATCGCCGCGACCATCAGCCCGGACGGCGGCGAACAGCGGGTCGTCACCGCGACCGAACTGGACCGACTCGACGACGACGCCCTCGCCGAACGGCTGGCCAGAACGGACGTGGTCGCCCGGTGTACGCCGACACACAAGGTCCGGATCATCCGGGCGCTGCAGAAGTGCGGCCGTACCGTGGCGATGACCGGTGACGGCGCCAACGACGCACCGGCGATCCGGCTCGCCGACGTCGGGATCGCGCTCGGTCAGCGGGGCACCCCGGCGGCCCGCGCCGCCGCCGACCTGGTCGTCACCGACGACCGGCTGGAGACCATCATCGCGACCCTGGTCGAGGGGCGGGCGATGTGGTCGTCGGTCCGGCACGCGCTGAGCATCCTGGTCGGCGGCAACCTCGGCGAGATCGCCTTCAGCGTGCTCACCGCCGCGCTGACCGGCCGCTCGGCGCTGAACGGTCGGCAGATGCTGCTGGTCAACCTGCTCACCGACCTGGCGCCGGCGATGGCGATCGCGGTCCGACCGCCCGAGCAGCACCGGATGGACGGGCTGCTGACCGAGGGCCCGGAGACCTCCCTCGGGGCCACCCTCAGTCGGGAGATCGCCCTGCGGGCCGGTACCACCGCGCTCGGCGCCACCACCGGCTGGTCGTTGGCCCGCTACACCGGCAGCCGGCGTCGGGCCGGCACCATCGCACTGGCCGCCCTGGTCGGCACCCAGCTCGGCCAGACCCTGGTCGACGGGGGGATGAGCCCCGCCGTGCTGGCCTCGACCGCCGGATCGCTGGCCGCGCTCGCGACCGTGGTCCAGACCCCGGGGCTGAGCCAGTTCTTCGGCTGCACCCCGCTCGGGCCGGTCGGCTGGGGCATCGCCGCCGGCAGCGCGGTCAGTGCCACCCTCGCCAACGCCGCCGTCGGCCGGCTGATCACGCCGTCGCCGGACGGCCGTCCGGCCACCGAGAACCCGGCGAAACCAGCGACAGAGCACCCGGCGGGTCAGCCGGAGGACGCGGAGAAACCAGCGACGGAACCCCCGGCGGGTCAGCCGGCGGCCCCGGACAAACCAGCGACGGAACATCCGGCCGAAGAACGGCGCGGAACCGGGAAACCGGCGGGGCGGAAACGGCCGGCGGACCCGGCGGACCAGTCTGAGGACTGAGCCGCCAGGACAGGATCCGCTCGTTGTACATCACCTTGCGGACGTACGCCCCCGGGTCGCCCGTCGCCGAGATCGGGCGCCATCGCCCGGCGACCTTCACCAGCGCTGCCTGGAGCAGGTCCTCCGCGTCGTAGTGCCGGCCGGTCAGCAGGTAGGCCACCTGGGACAGTCGAGCCAGTCTCGCCTCGACGAACTCCCGGAAGCCGACGTCGTCGTCCACGTTTCCTCCCGCGCCTTCTCCGTTGCCAGGTACATGCCGCGGACGGTCCAGGGGTTGGAACCCGAGTGCCAAAGTCCCGACACACCCGCCAGCCGGAGAAGGTCGACCGGTACGGCTACGCCACAGCAGTGGAGAAAGTTGCACGAGGTGACAGACTCCACAAAGACACTCGCGAATCTGACTGTTTCTATTAATCGCCCTCCCGGATCAGTAAGGTCATCGATGCTTGTCGGTGGCGGGGGTCACCGACCTGGCACAACGGAGGGAGACACATGCGTCGACCTGTCGCAGCCCTGGCCACCGGAATCCTGGTGGCCTCGGTGCTGACACCCACCAACGCACAGGCCCGACCAGCGTCCAACGACGCCGGTACGCCCGACTGGGCGGCGGCTGCGGTCGCCCGGGCCGGTGGGATCTCCACGACGAAGTCGTCCGACACCGCCCGGCGACCGGCCGGGCCCAACCCGTTCCTCGCCCTGCTGCCCGATCCCGGTGCCGCCGACCACGCCGCGTGGCGGGAACACCTGCAGGCGAAGAGCGAACAGCGCGCCACGCGACTGGCGCAGCAGCGGGCGCAGCAACGGGCTGCGCAGGCGGGGCCGCTGCTCGCCGACGAGGACGAGCCGGCCGGGATCCGGGGTGGTAACGACAGCCCGGCCACCGCCCAGCCGATCACCGGCTTCGGCACCGGCAGGAAGGACAACCAGCGCCTCCGGATCCTCGGCACGCTCTCCCCTGAGCAGCTCGAGGCGGAGGAGATCGCACCGACGCCGGAGGACGACGGGGCGATCCCGCTGGCCGGCGAGACCGGCTTCGGCGACACCGCCGACGCGGTCACCGTCTCGGCACAGATCGGCGACGGTCCGCACGGCAGCGCCGGCACCGGCACCGGGGACTTCGACTGGTACGAGCTGACCGGCACCGCCGGTGAGACCGCCACCTTCGACATCAACACCCCGACCGGTGACCTGGACTCGATGCTGATCCTCGCCTCCGCCGACGGCGAGGCGCTGGCGTTCAACGACGACAGCGACGGGCTCGACAGCCAGCTGAGGTACACCTTCACCGAGGACGGCACCTACTACCTGATGGTCTCCGGGTTCCCGGCGCTGCCGGCCGACCCGTTCGATTCGGCCAGTGGGGACGGTGCCGGCAGCGAGGGCCCGTACACGCTGACCATGGACAACGCCGAGCAGGACGTGGACTTCTTCGCCGTACGGCTGCGTGTCGGTGACGTCCTCGGTGCCTCGGTCGCGGGCGAGGCCGCGCAGATCACGGTCTACGACCCGGCGCAGCGTGAGGTGCACGGTTCGGCGCAGGACCTGAGCGGCATCTACCCGCCGACCAGTCCGCTGCCCGGTGGCGGCAACGCGGTCACCGAGCACGTGGCGGACGTGGCGGGCTGGCACTACGTCGGGGTGAGCGCCGGCAGTGGCACGTACGACATCACGGTCGAGGCGTACCGGCCGGGCCTGGAGGGGCAGCGGCCGCGACAGACGCTCTTCCTCGACTTCGACGGTCAGCGGCTGAACACCGCGATCTTCGGCGGTGCCGGGGTCCGTACGCTGAGCCCGCTGCGGGCCTTCCTCGGCCGGTGGGGTCTGACCAACGCCGACGAGAACGCGCTGATCGACTCGATCATCGAGACGGTGCGGGAGAACCTGCACCACGACATGGTCGCCAGCGGCCTCAACCCGAAGTTCGACCTGCGGATCCTGAACAGTCGGGATCACGCCGACCCGTTCGGCGAGCCGAACGTCAGCCGGATCATCGTCGGCGGCACGATCGAGGAGTCGGGGATCCCCACCATCGGTATCGCCCAGTACATCGACCCGGGCAACTTCGGCACGGAGGACTCCGCGCTGGTGCTGCTCGACGTGCTGAGCGACCCGGCCGGCGAGGAGACGTCGCTGAACACGTACGTGACCGAAGCGAGTGACCGGGTGGGCTTCATCGGGCAGGCGGTCGGCAACGTCACCGCCCACGAGGCGGGTCACTTCCTCGGTGACTGGCACGTGGACCAGTTCAACGACCAGCCCAACGTGATGGACCAGGGCGGCAACTTCCCGGTCATGTTCGGCGTCGGCCCGGACGGCGTCGGCGGCACCGCCGACGACATCGACGTCGACTTCGGCGAGGACGTGTTCAACCCGGGTGAGGGTTTCACCGGCATCGAGGACACCCTCAGCCGGATCGCGCTCACCGTGACCCGCTGAGTGCCGGTCGTCTGAGTCAACGGCCGGACGTCCGGCCCTGACCCGAGTGCCCGGGTCTCCCGCACCGCCGGGAGGCCCGGGCCGCACCGTCTCCGGCCCGTCGTCCCGCGCCGGCCCCGGCCCCTTCGACCGGCCTCGGCGTCGCCGCCTCAGCGTGCCGCCGACCCGGACCGGGCGCGGTGCCGTTCAACGTGCCGCCGACCCGGACCGGGCGCGGTGCCGGCGTACCGCGTCGCGGTTGGCGCAGCGGGACGAGCAGTACCGTTGCCGGCCGGTCCGGGACAGGTCTGCGTAGATCACCCGGCAGTCGTCCAGCGCGCACCGGCCCAGCCGGTCCATTCCCCGGCCGGTCAGGTGCAGTGCCGTGCCGACGCTGATCAGGGCGCGGAGCACCGCCGACAACGACACCCCGTCGTCGCGGTAGTGCAGGTGCCAGGGTCCGTCCGCGTGGTTGGTCAGCCGGGGGTACGTCGACGCGTCCGCCAGCAGGTCGTTGAGCAGCCGGGCCCGCTCCGCCGCCGAGTCCGCGTCGACGATCTCGCACCACTGGTCGACGAGCCGCAGTACGACGACGAGGTCGTCCCCCTGGATCGGCATGTCCATCACCAGGCCGGCGTCGCCGCACCGCCGTGCCAGTTCGGCCACCGACCGGGGCCGGTTGTTGGCCAGGTCGACAGCCAGTCGTACCGGGTCCGACCCGTAAGGGTTGAGATGCATAATGCCATTACAGCAGGCTGTCGACATGACCGACACCGACGGGCACGTGTGGCGGACCCGGTCCCGACACCGGACGAGCGAGGGCACCGTGCACTACCAGTACTGTCACTGCGGCCTGTGGCGGGTCCGCGCCGGCCAGCGGGCCGTGGCCCGGATTCCGGAGACGCCGGTCCGGCCGGTCGACGCACCACCCCCGCACCGCCTCCGGCACAACCCGTCGCCGGGCACCGGTCGGTGGCCGGCGGCCGAGACGGTTCCGGGTGACCGGGATCGCTGACCGGATCGGTCCGGATCCGGGCACGATGGTGCCTGACGGTACGTCACCAGGACGGGACAGGATCGGTGACATGCAGCGAGCCCTCGTCGTCATCGACGTACAGGAGTCCTTCCGGCAGCGCCCGAACTGGGCCGCCACCTCGAACCCCGAGATCGTCAAGCAGGTACGTCTGCTGACCGAAACGTTCCGGGCCAGCGGCGACCTGGTGGTCTGGGTGCTGCACACCGAACCCGGCACCGGCACCGTCTTCGACCCGGCGCTCGGCTTCGTCCGGCTGATGGACGGGCTGGACGTCGCACCGGGCGAGCCGGTGCTGCGAAAGACCTCGCACAACGCGTTCACCACCACGAACCTGCAACAGTTGCTGACCAGTGAGGGGATCCGCGAACTGACGGTCTGCGGGATCCGGACCGAGCAGTGCGTCGAGACCACCACCCGGCTCGCCTCCGACCTCGGCTACCAGGTGACCTTCGTGACGGACGCCACCGCGACCACGCCGATCGAACACCGCGACGCCCCGCCCGGCCGTCCGTTGGACGAGATTCTCGCCGACCCGCGCACCCTCGGCGTCGACGAGATCATCCGCCGGACCGAGTACGCGCTCGCCGGCCGGTTCGCCACCATCCGTACCGTCGCGGAGCTGGTCGGCGGGTGACCACGGTCGTCTTCCTGCTCGCCGCCCGGCTGCACCTGCTCGACCTGGCCGGGCCGGCGCAGACGTTCTCCACCGCGGCCGACTTCGGTGGGGACTACACGCTGCACTACGTGGGCGAGCAGGAGGACGTCGGTACGGCGCAGGGCGTACCGCTGAGGGCCCGGGTCGACTGGCCCGACCTGGGCTCGGACGACCTGATCATGGTGCCCGGCTGTTCCACCTCCGGTCGGCCGTGGCAGCCCTCGTTCGGCGCCGCCACCCTGGAACGCCTGGCCCGGCACCACGAGCGGGGCGGCACGGTGGCCAGCGTCTGCTCCGGGGCGTTCGCGCTGGCCGACGCCGGGCTGCTCGCCGGCCGCCGCTGCACCACCCACCACGACCTGCAGGAGCACCTCGCACGTCGGTGTCCCCGCGCCACCGTCGTACGCGACGTGCTCTATGTCGAGGACCAACGGGTGATCACCTCGGCCGGCATCGCCAGCGGCATCGACCTCAGCCTGCATCTGCTGGCGGTCCGGCACGGCCCCGGTTTCGCCGCCCGGGTGGCCCGGGAGATGGTGGTCTACGCCCGACGCAACGGCGACGAGCAGCAGGCCAGCGCGATGCTCCGGCACCGGGGCCACCTCAGCGACGTGGTGCACCGGGTGCAGGACACCATCGACGCCCGGTACGCCGACCGGCTGTCCCTGCCCGACCTGGCCGCTTCCGGCGGTGTCAGCCAGCGGACCCTCACCCGGCTCTTCGTCGACGCTGTCGGGCTGACCCCGCTGCGCTACCAGCAGCTGCTCCGGGTCGAACGCGCCGAACACCTGATCGGCCACGGCACCACCGTCGAGTCGGCCGCCCGCGCGGTCGGTTTCGCCGACGCCCGGATGCTGCGCCGGCTCCGTGGTCGTACCGGCCTCCGGTGACCACGGTCGTCGCCGCCGTCGTACCCGATGGTCACGGTCGTCTTCGCACCGGCCGGCCCGGAGCCGGCCGAGCTCGGACGTCGGCGGTTACCGGAATCACGCACGCCGGCCCGGTCGCTACGCCCCGCCGGCCGGTACGTTCCGGAAAAGACGTTGAACGGGACGAGGAGTGCTGATGCGGTACGAACGCCTGGGCGGTTCGGGGCTGGAAGTGTCGAGTGTGGTCGTCGGCTGCATGAGCTTCGGCGAGCCCAGCCGCGGCCCCCACCCGTGGTCTCTGGCCCTCGACGACGCCCGGCCGCTGGTCCGGCAGGCGATCGAGGCCGGGATCACCACCTTCGACACCGCGAACGTCTACTCCGACGGCACCAGTGAGGAGATCACCGGCAAGCTGCTCGGCGAGTTCGCCACCCGCGACGAGGTGGTGATCGCGACCAAGGTGCACGGGCGGATGGGCCCGGGACCGAAGGGCGCCGGGCTGTCCCGGGCCGCGATCCTCACCCAGGTCGACGCCAGCCTGCGCCGGCTCGGCACCGACTACATCGACCTCTACCAGATCCACCGGTACGACCCGAACGTGCCGATCGAGGAGACGATGGAGGCACTGCACGACGTGGTCCGGGCCGGCAAGGTCCGCTACCTCGGCGCCTCCTCGATGTGGACCTGGCAGTTCGTCCAGGCCCAGTACGTCGCCGACCTGAACGGCTGGACCCGGTTCGTCTCGATGCAGAACCAGTACAACCTGATCATGCGGGAGGAGGAGCGGGAGATGCTCCCGTTCTGCCTCGACCAGGGCGTCGGAGTGCTGCCGTGGAGCCCGCTGGCGCGGGGCCGGCTCACCCGGGACTGGGACGCCACCACCCGGCGTACCGAGACCGACGAGTTCGGCAGTCGGCTCTACCGGCAGGCCGAGGAGTCCGACCGGCGGATCGTCGAGACGGTCGCCACGATCGCCGCCGAGCGGGGCGTGTCCCGGGCCCAGGTCGCGCTCGCCTGGCTGTTCCACCAGTCACCGGTCACCGCCCCGATCGTCGGCGCGACCCGGCCGGAACACCTGGCGGACGCGGTCGCCGCCGTGGAACTCCACCTCGACGAGAGTGAACTTCACCGACTTGAGGAGCACTACGTACCCCGCAGCCCCGAGGGCTTCTGACCACGACGGGCCGGGCCGGGAAGGGGCGCCTCCGGTCACGACAGGCCGGGCCGGCGAGCGGTTGACGCAGGCAGCGACCGGTCACGACGGGCCGGGCCGAAGAGGATTGGCGTAGGCGGCGACCGGGCACATGGGACAGACGCCCGGGGCTGCTACGGCGGCCCGGATCGGAGGTCGAGATGCGCTGGCTGTTACTTGTCGCGATCGTGGTGATGTTCTTCGGCGGAGCCTGGCTGTCCTACCGGGCCTTTGGTCTCGGAAGGTCGCTACGGCGACGGTTGGACGAGCGGCACTGATCGAACCGGCGGACCGTCAACCTCCCCACGCGCGACACACCCGGTGGTGGGAAAGGGGCACCTCCGGTCGCTTCCGGGTCGAGGAAGCGCCCCTTTCCGACCCCGTCGGTGCCGGCCGGCCCGGACGGGCCGGCTCAGGCACCCTTGGCCTGGCAGGGCACGCAGTACCGGGCGTGTGGCCGGATTTCGAGTCGCTCGACCGGGATGTCGGCCTGGCACCGCCCGCACCGCCCGTAACTGCCGTCGGCGATCCGACGCAACGCCTGGGCGGTGTCGGCCAGGCTCTGCCGGGTGGTGGCGATCCGTGCCGCGATCTGGTGCGGGTCATGGCCGTTGCGCTCGGGCTCACCACTGTGGATGGTCAGCTCGGTCAACTCGTCGGTCTGCCGCTGAAGCTGCTCCTCCAGCGCCGACCGCAGTCCCTCGTACTGGTCCTGTCTGTTGAGCATTGTCTGCTCCTCTCTGCTTGTCTGATGTGGACGAATCGGGTACGGCGGTACCGCCGTACGGGTGCGACCGCGGGTTGGCGAACCATCGGCCGTGCGTCGCCGGACCGCAGAACGCCCGGCCGCCCGGGGTGCCGCAGGACGTACGACATCCGGCACCGCGAGTCCGTGACGACCCGGTGAACGTCAGGGACGAACGGAAAACCAAGGCACGAACGGAAGCATCAGGGCCGAACGGGCGCGTCAGAGTGCATCGGGTCGTGGCGCGGCGGTGGGTGGGTACCCGGCCGCTCCTCCGGAAGCCGGCCCGCCTGCCGAAAATGTCGGGTCCGGTGCGACTCAGGAGGCCGGTCGGCCTACCGCCGGCCCGACCCCCGACTGGTCAGTCGCCCGCGCTCGCCGAGGTGAACCCGCGCAGCGAAGCGGGGCTACGAACCGGAGCCGAACTGTGGCGCGGGCCGGAACCGCCGACCGGAACGGACCTGCGGCGCGGGACAGGCCCACCGGGCCGCCGACGGGCCGGCGAGGCACACCACCACGCGGTCGGTCGTCGGCACGCGGCTCGATCGGCCCGGCCCGGCGGACCGGTCACCGTATGGGTCGTCATCACCGCCTCCTCGTGGCCCGACGCGTCGTGGGACCTCCAGCGTCCGTCACCGACCGGCGAAAGACAGGGGTCGACGTCGGCCAACACCAACCACGCCTGGTTGCCGGCCGCCGGCAACCAGTCCGGTGGCAACCGGGCGGGAAAAGGGACACCTCGACCCTGGACCGGCACCACTTCGCCGGCGCCGAGAAGCACGACTCAACTGATCCGGGGCAGTTCCCGGTGGGGCCAGCCGAGCAGCCGGGCACCGAGCACGGCGGCGTGCAGGGTGAACCAGTCGGCGGGGTTTGTCGGGTCGTAGCCGGTCAGTGCCCGTACCCGACCGAGCCGGTAGGTGACCGCCCGGACCGACAGGTGCAGCCGGCGGGCGGCGTGGGTGGCGACACCGCCGCTCGCGAAGTACGCCTCGACGGTGGCGAGCAGCGGGTCAGCACCACCGCGCGCCGACGTCAACGGGGTGAGCACCCCGTCGATCAGGTCCGCGATCGCCGCCTGGTCCCGCAACAGCATCCGGTAGACCAGCAGGTCCTCCGCGTACGCGACGTTGTCCGGCAGGTCCAACTTGCCACCGAGGTCGAGCGCCTCCCGCGCCTCCTCGTAACTGCGGGCGATGCAGGCCGGCGTCCGGGCACCGGAGCGGTGGGCGTCCCGCCCCGCCCGGCCTGGCTCAGCCATGTTCTCCCCCGATCGGCACCGTCGTCCGCAACCTATCCCGAACGGCGCCTGCCGACCGCCGACAGGCGACCATCGGGCCACGGGTACCCGTCTCCGGCGCGGACAGCCCGTCGGCAGCGACGGGTACCTTGATCGGGTGCTGTCTCCGGGAGTCGTCCTCAACGACCGTTACCTGCTGAACGACCGGGTGGCGACAGGTGGCATGGGCGAGGTCTGGTCCGCCACCGACACGCTGCTCAGACGCCGGGTCGCGGTCAAGGTCCTGCTCCCGGCGCTGATCTCCGACACGGAGTTCATCACCCGGTTCCGGACCGAGGCCCGGCTGATGGCCGCGCTGCGCCATCCGGGCATCGTCCAGGTCTACGACTACGGCGAGAACGCGCCGGTCGACGGTGGCCACCGGGTCGACTACCTCGTGATGGAGTACCTCGAGGGTGTCCCGCTGTCGAAGCGGATCAAGGCCGCCGGCCGGCTCGGCGTCGCGGAGACCCTCTCGGTGGTGGCACAGGCGGCGCAGGCCCTGCACGTCGCCCACCAGGCCAGCATCGTCCACCGGGACGTCAAGCCGAGCAACCTGCTGGTCCAACCGGACGGCAGCATCGTGCTGGTCGACTTCGGCGTGGCCCGGTCGGCGAACATCACCGGCATCACCGGCAGCAACGTCGTGCTCGGCACGGCCCACTACATGGCCCCCGAGCAGATCTCCGGGCGCCCCGTCTCGGCGGCGACCGACATCTACGCGCTCGGCGCGCTCGCGTACTGCTGTCTGACCGGCCGGCCGCCGTTCACCGGTACCAATCCGCTGCACGTGGTGAGTCAGCATCTCCAGGACCCGCCGCCCGCACTGCCGCCGGACGTCCCGGCTCCGGTGGCCGCGCTCGTCACCCACGCCCTGGCCAAGGATCCGGCGCACCGTCACCCGAGCGCCGCCGCCTTCGCCGAGGCCGCCCGTGCCCTGCTGGCCACACCCCCGGCCACGGTTGCCACCCCGCTGAGCGGCACGCCGTGGAGCACCGGCACGGCACCGGCAGCCGACCGCGCTGGCCACCACCAGACTCCGCTGCCGTACGGGGCACCCCCACCCTCCGCGTCCGGTTCCGGGTACGACGGCGGCACGGAGCAGCCGTCGGGTGCCCCACCCACCGTCCCGGACCAGCGGTGGAACGCGGCACCTCCGGCCGGGGACGGCAACCGACGCCGACGCAACCGTGTCCTCGCGGCGGTGGCCGGAACACTGGCCGTCGCGCTGGCCGGGCTGGGCGCCGTACTCGTCCTCCGGCCGGGTGCGCAGGACCCGTCAGCGTCCGACCTGCTGACCAGGGTCGGCGGCCGGGCCTCGACCAGCGCCACCCCGTCCGGCGGGGGCCTCGAACCGGCGGCCCGGGCCACCAGCCAGCCGAACCGGTCGGCCGGAACGACCGGTGGCGCGACCGCCACCCCGACGCCCTCCCGCCCGGGCGGATCCGCCCCGACCGGCGGCCCGAAACCCACTCCGAGCCGGACGAGCCCGTCCACGAAGAACCCGTACACCGCGGCCGAGGCCTGCGGGAGTGGTTACCAGGTCATCGACTCGGCGACGCTGACCGGATCGGACGGGGGCGTACAGGGGCGGGTGTACCTGCTGTACAACGCCGGCAACGGCTACAACTGCGCGGTGACCCTGAAGACCACCTCGGTCGGCAGCAGGACGCCGGTCTCCACGTACCTGGAGGTGCAGGGCCAGGCCAGGAGCACCGACAGCGGCTCGTTCGACTACTACGCCGGGCCGGTCCGGGCCAAGGCGGCGGGCGTCTGCGTCAGATGGGGTGGCTCGGCCGCCGGGGTCGGTTACAACAGCCCGTTCGAACACTGCGACTGAGCTTCCTGGCGGCACCGAGCGTCGGGTGGAGCCGAGCGGCCGATGCCCCGGCTCGAAGCGACACTCTACTGTGGTCGATGCCGACGGGGGGAGGCGCTGATGTCGACCGGAAAGTACGACGTGATCGTCGTCGGGTGCCGGGTGGCCGGCGCCGCGACCGCAATGCTGCTGGCCAGACACGGCGTACGGGTGCTGGCGGTGGACCGTGCCCGGTTCCCGAGCGACACGCTGTCGTCGCACCAGCTCCAGGTGCCCGGCGTCGCCCGGTTACGCCGTTGGGGCCTGCTCGACCGGCTGGTGGCGGCCGACACCCCACCGGCCCGGGACGTCCGATTCGATCCCGGGCACGTGGTGCTGACCGGGCGCTATCCGACCCTCGATGGGGCTGACGCGCTCTACAGTCCACGCCGGACGCTGCTCGACACGATTCTGTTGGACGCGGCGCGCGCGGCGGGGGCGGAGGTCCGCGAGGGCTTCGACGTCGACGAGCCGGTGTGGGAGCGGGACCGGGTGGTGGGCATCCGGGGCCGGCAGCGGGGCGGCGGGACCGTACACGAGTCGGCCCGGCTCGTGGTCGGTGCCGACGGCAAACACTCGATGGTCGCCGCGGCGGTCGGGGCGGCGGTCGACCGGTCGCACCCGGCGTCGACGTTCGCCTGCTACACGTACTGGTCCGGGGTGCCGTTGTCCGGCGGTGAGCTGTATCAGCGGCCCGGTCGCACCGTCGCGGCGTTCCCCACCAACGACGGCCTCACGGTGGTGTACGTCGCCGGACCGGCCGCCAACTTTGCCGCGTTCCGGTCCGACGTGGAGGGGCACTACCTGCGCACCCTCGACGACTGCGGTGATCTCGGCGCCCGGATACGCGCCGGTACCCGGGTCGAGCGCTTCCGCAGCACGCCGGACGTGCCGAACGTGATCCGGGTGCCGTACGGGCCGGGTTGGGCGCTGGTCGGTGACGCCGGACTGGTGATGGATCCGATCACCGGGCAGGGGATCGGCAACGCCTTCCGGGACGCCGAGTTCCTCGCCGAGGCGATCACCAGCGGGCTGGACAGCAGTGGCAGCCTCGACGCCAGCCTGGCCGGCTACCGGACCCGACGGGACGCCGCCGCCCGCCCGATGTACGACCTCACCGTCGAACTCGCCGCCTTCCGGCCGGTGGGTACGGCCGAGCGGCTGCTCTTCTCCGCGCTCCAGGGTCGGCAGGCCGGCATCGACCAGTTCCTCGCGGTGCTCGCCGGCACACTGCCGATGGACCGGTTCCGGTCGCCCGGTAACCTGCTGCGCCTGCTCGGCGGTCGTCACCTGGCCAGGATCGCCGCCGCCGAGCTGCGCGGCCGACTGGTACCGCCGCACCGGTCGGCGGGTCACGCCGTGTGGCGCGATCGCCGCAGCGCCGCCGGCCGGTGAATTGGCAAGACCACCCGTCATAGCCACACTTCCACGCCCGCGACGGTCCGCCGAGCCGTCGTTTCTGGCTGGCTGCTGACCTGCTGATTCATTTCAGCCTGGTCCCGGTACGTCCCGGGCCGGCCTCCCGAAGCTCGCAGCACGAGCAGGCTCGGGCGGGACAGCCAGGGCCGCTTGGCGTGCAATTGCTCTTCAATTCGGCCCGTCTGGTGAGCGGAATCCGTTGCTGAGGCATTGGAGTTAGGGGCACCCGGGCACCGGGTGCGGTACCCGGGTGCGGTCGTGGCGCTGGTTCAGGCGGCGGGAGAGGTTGCGGCTTCGGTCAGACCGCCGCCGCTCCCGCGGTCGTCGAGCACGAGTGGGGCACGCCCGTTGACGGTGTACCGGATGTGCGTGACCCGCGGCGTGTGCACGACCCTGGTGGGTGCAAGCTCGATCGCCTCGAAGTCGCCGAGGTCGAGGCCGCCGTCGAGCAGGCGCATCCCTGCGCCGAGCACCACCGGGACGATGTGGATCTCCAGCTCGTCCAGCAGGCCGGCTTCGAGTACCTGTCGCAGCAGGTTGCCACCGCCAGCGACGGCGATGTTCTTGCCGTTCGCCGCCGCACGTGCCTGCTCGACCGCGCTGGCGACACCATCGGTGACGTACGTGAAGCTCGTTCCACCCTTGCGTACCAGGGTCTCGCGGGGACGGTGCGTCACGACGAAGACCGGCGCGCGGAACGGGGGTTCCTCGCCCCACGGCACCTCGCCGCCGTCGGCCATCCGCCTGCCCATGACGTATGCGCCGGCTGCCTCGAACGTCTCGGCCAGGATCTCCGAGTTCGTGTCCTGCTCTCCGCCGGCGAAGCCCAACCGCTCCCGCCAAGCCATCGCGTCGGTCACCCAACGGGTGATCCGGAAGAATCCAGCGGCCTCCGCCGATTCCATCCAGCCGCCGTCGCCGCTGTCCTGAGGACCGGCGTAGTACCCGTCGAGTGAAAGCGACATTTGCGCTGTTACCTTGGTCATCGTCCTCGCTCCGCTCGCTCGCGCCCTTGGTTCGGGCTGCTCACCTAGAGATCGGAGCCGCGAGGTTGATTTCTACACGTGTGCTGCGACGAACGGGCTCAGTCGGTGCAGCGGACGGCCTGCTGCACGAGAAACCGCTGCTCGGCCCGGCTCCCAGCCAGGCGTGCGGCCTCCCGGTACGCCGCAGCCGCGTCGGCCCGTTCCCCGGCCTGATCAAGCAGGTGTGCCCGGACCGCCAGCAGCCGGTGATTCCCTGCGAGTGGCCCGGACTCCAACTCGCCGAGCAGCGCCAGCCCAGCCGCCGGGCTCCGCACCATCGCCAAAGCGACCGCCCGGTTGAGCGTGGCGACGGGATTGGGCGCCAGCCGATCGAGGACCTGGTACAGCGCGAGAATCTGGGGCCAGTCCGTGGCCTCAGTCGACGATGCCTCGGCGTGCACGGCCGCAATGGCCGCCTGTATCTGATACGGACCGAGAGGCCGCATGACGAGACTGTGGGTGACCAGAGCGATGCCTTCCGCGATCGCGGTCCGATCCCACCGCGACCGGTCTTGCTCGTTGAGCGGCACGAGGATGCCATCGGGTCCGGTGCGCGCCGCGCTGCGCGCCTCCGTCAACACCATCAGCGCCAGCAGCCCTACGGTTTCGCCTGATTCGGGCAGCCGGTCGTGTAGTCGACGCGCCAGCCACAACGCCTGCCGGGTAAGGTCGGTCCGCTGCAGCACCGGCCCAGAACTGACGCTATAGCCCTCATTGAACAGCAGGTACAACACGTGCAACACGGCCTGCAGCCGGGGCCCGCGCTCGGGCTGCGGCGTAAGCTCGAATCGGGCATCGACCTCCCGCAGTCGCTGTTTTGCCCGTGAAATCCGCTGGCCCATCGTCTTCTCCGGCACGAGGAAGGCCGCGGCTATCTCGGCCGTGCTCAGTCCGCCGACCGCCCGCAGCGTCAGTGCCACCTGTGCGGACGGGGTCAGGGCCGGATGGCAGCAAAGGAACAACAGCTCAAGCAGGTCGTCGCGCACCGGCTCCAGGTCCGGCGGCGGGGCGACCAGCGCATCGCGCGGGGTGGCCTCCAGAACGGCACGCTCCCGACGTTCCCGGGCAGTGTCAGCGCGCAGTTGATCCAGGTAGCGACGCGCGGCGACCGTCTTCAGCCACCCCAGCGGCTGCGCTGGGACGCCGGTGCGCTGCCACGTGCTGACGGCGGAGATCAACGCCTCCTGTACCGCGTCCTCACACCGATAGAAGTCGCCGTAGCGGCGTACGAGGGCACCGAGCACCGGGGCAGCGAGCGTCCGCAGCAGTCCCTCGACCGACGCGTCGACCGTCAACGCTGGATCCAGCCGCCCCGCATGAACGGCCACACCTCGACGCTGCCACCGTAACGCAGCCCTGGATAGGACTGGGCGATGTCCAGCGCCCGCTGGTCGACGTCGACATCCACCACGAAGAAGGAGCCCACGTACTCCTTCGCCTCCAGGTACGGCCCGTCCGTGACGACCGGACCGCCATGCGCCATCCGGACCGAGCGGGCCTGCGGTACCAACCCTTCCGCGCTGACCAACTCCCCGGACTCAACCAGCGCATCGTTGAACGCGTCGACCTCGCTGATGAGCGCGGCGAGGTCGGCCGGCGCGAGCGTGTTCCAGACGTCCTCGTTGCCAAAAACCAGCATCAGATACTTCATGGGACAACCCTTCCCTGCAGCGGCGGCGAGCGCTGTTGTCACGATATGCGGGCTGCCAAGCTCCTGCGCACAGACGGCAACGGTACGGCTTCACGCTCATCGCGGGCTATGAGCGGACGCTACGTGTGGGGAGAGTGGTATCTCTTCGGTCGCGGAGTGGTTCACCGCCGTATGCTGCGGAAGCGGTCGTACATCCGGTCAGACCACAGCGCCGCGACGCGACAAACCAAGATCAAGGCTAGGTTGTACTCACGTCGTACTCGATGATCTTGTATCAAGCGGTTCGCCTACTCAAGGCGGTATGTGGTGGAGCCGAGGGGACTCGAACCCCTAACCCCTGCCTTGCAAAGGCAGTGCTCTGCCAGTTGAGCTACGGCCCCTCAGATGGCCGACGGCCACCGACGGGGATGGCGGTCCAGCGGAGACTACCGCAGGTCAGGAGCGGTGGTCGCCTCGTGCCAGAGCGCACGCTCGTCGTTCGACTCCTTGACCTTCTTGATCACGAGTGCCGCAACGCCGACCACGCCGACCACGAGCAGAAGCTTCTTCCACATGGACTTGATCCTCACGCTCGACACATGTCGGACGGTGTGAAGTGGGGCTAGATGGAATCGAACCATCGACCTCAGAGTTATCAGCTCTGCGCTCTAACCGACTGAGCTATAGCCCCCTGTGCGCCGAGCAAGGTTACCGTACCGCCGGCACGATCCCCAACTCGGGGGGTCGGCGCCCGGAGAGAGGAACCACCCCGGTCCGACCGGCCCTGACGCTACCCGAACGACAAACGCCGGGGCCACCGCATAACGGCGCCCCGGCGTTCCCGGACAATCCACCGGCCCGACGGTCAGTCGCGCTCGGCCAGCGTGAGCTCGATGCCGCCGACCAGGTCGGCGCAGACGTTGTAGATGAACGCCCCGAGGGTGGCCAGCGCGGTGAAGAGCACCACGTTCACCAGGCCGATCAGGCCCGAGGTGAGGATGACGCCCCTGGCGGTGATCCGGAAGGCGCTCTCGTTCGAGCCGCCACTCGCGGCCAGCATGTCGGTGAGGGTGCCGTTCACGCTGTCGAAGACCCCCATCGCGTCGAGCGCGAGATAGAGGACCGAGGTCGCCACGATCACCACGATGAACAGCACCAGCGAGACCGCGAACGAGAACTTCATCACCGACCAGGGGTCGATCCGCTTCAGGTTCAGTCTGGCCCGGCGGGGACCACGGGCGGCGGCGGAACTGACCGTGCTGCGGGCGGCCCGGACGGCCTCGGTCACCCGGGCGGCGCCGACCGCACCGGCACCGCCGGCTCCCGCGCCGGCCCCCGGGGCCGTACCGGGAACCGCGCCACCGGCACCGGCACCGGCGCCGGGACGCGCCGTCGGGCTACCGAGCCCGAAGCGCGTCGAACCCGCCTGCGAGGTGCCGCCCGTACGACCGGCCCGGAAGGTGGGCTGCGAGCCGGTGATCGGCTGGGTGGTCTCCGCGCTCGGACCGGTCGAGCCGGTCGACCGGTCCGCCCGCAGCGGAATCCGTTCGGTGCGGATCTCCGAGCCCGGCTGCTCCAACCGGGTCGTCGCCTCGTCCGCCCGGCTCGACCTGTCGGCCTTGTCCCCGCCGGCCGGAGACTTCGCCGTCGGGGTCTTCGTGGTGGCGGTCTTCCCGGCCGGGGAGGCGGCGGCGCTGGTACTCGCCGTACTCGGCGTCGACGGAGCCTCGTTCTCCCCGCCGGTCTGTGCCGGCGGGGAGCTGGCATCCCCCGGAAGCTGGTCGGGCGGCGGCGGCATGCCCGGCGCCCGGGTGAACTTGGGGGACGGCGCGTCGGGGGAGACGACCGCCCGGCCGACAACGGCGCGACCGGTCGCTGGCGCGCCGCCGCCGGAGGCGGCCTCCTCGTCGACCGGGTTGGTCGAGGCCCCCGCCGCCCCCGACTTCGCCTGTGTCTCCGTCATGAACTAGTCCTGTTCGTCAGGCTCGTCGGCATTGCGAGCAATCGCCACAATAGTCACGCCGTCTGGTAGGTCCATCAGTTTGACCCCCATTGTGTTCCGATCACGCGTTCGGCGTACAGGCTTCACGGGCGTCCGGATCACTCCGCCGTTGCTGGTGATCGCGAACAGCTCGTCGTCCGGGCTGATGACGACCGCACCGACCAACCCGCCGCGACGCTCGGTGATCTTTGCGGTCAGCACCCCTTTACCTCCCCTACCCTGCACGGGGTATTCCTCGATCGGGGTGCGTTTCGCGTAACCCCCGTTCGTCGCCACGAGGACATCCAGGTCCATGCCCTCGCGGACCACCTCCATCGCCAACAGCACGTCGTCGTCGGTGAACCGCATCCCGATCACCCCCGACGTCGCCCGGCCCATCGGTCGGAGCGCCTCGTCCGTGGCGTTGAACCGAATCGCCTGTGCCTTCTTCGACACCAGCAGGAGGTCGTCCCCGGATCCCGCCAGCGCCGCACCGACCAGCTCGTCCTCGTCGCGCAGGTTGATCGCGATGATGCCGCCGGAACGGTTGGAATCGAACTCCTCCAACCTGGTCTTCTTCACCAGCCCGTTCTTGGTGGCCAGTACCAGGTACGGCGCGACCTGGTAATCCGGGATCTCGATGACCTGGGCAATCTGCTCGTCAGGCTGGAACGCGAGCAGATTGGCCACGTGTTGGCCCTTCGCCACCCTACTGGCCTCCGGCAACTCGTACGCCTTGGCCCGGTAGACCCGACCCTTGTTGGTGAAGAAGAGCATCCAACTGTGGGTCGAGCAGACGAAGAAGTGGCTGACGATATCGTCCTGGCGCAGTGACGCCCCGCTGACCCCCTTGCCGCCCCGGCGCTGCGAGCGGTAGAGGTCGACCTTGGTCCGCTTCGCGTACCCGGTCCGGGTGATGGTGACCACCACGTCCTCGCGGGCGATGAGGTCCTCCATCGAGACCTCACCCTCGAACGGCACGATCTTGGTGCGCCGCTCGTCGCCCCACTTGGCCACGATCTCGCCGAGCTCGTCGGAGACGATCTTCCGCTGCCGCTCCGGCTTGGCCAGGATGTCCTTGAGGTCGGCGATCTCCACCTCGATCTTGGCCAACTCGTCAATAATCTTCTGGCGCTCCAGCGCGGCGAGCCGCCGCAGCTGCATGTCCAGAATCGCGGTGGCCTGCACCTCGTCGATGTCCAGCAGCTGGATCAGGCCCTGCCGGGCCTCCTCCACCGTGGGCGAGCGACGGATCAGGGCGATCACCTCGTCGAGGGCGTCCAGCGCCTTGACCAGACCCCGCAGGATGTGCGCCCGCTCCTCGGCCTTGCGCAGCCGGTACGCGGTCCGCCGGCGGATCACGTCGATCTGGTGCTCGACGTAGTACCGGATGAACTGGGCGAGGTTCAGCGTCCGCGGCACCCCGTCGACCAGCGCCAGCATGTTGGCGCCGAACGTCTCCTGGAGCTGGGTGTGCTTGTAGAGGTTGTTCAGCACCACCTTCGCGACCGCGTCGCGCTTGAGCACCAGCACGATCCGCATGCCGGTACGCCCCGAGGACTCGTCCCGGATGTCGGCGATCCCGGCGAGCTTGCCCTCCTTGATCAGCTCGGCGATCCGCTCGGCCAGGTTGTCCGGGTTGACCTGGTACGGCAACTCGGTGACGACCAGGCTGGTCCGACCCCGGTTGTCCTCCTCGACGTCCACCACCGCGCGCATCCGGATCGAGCCGCGCCCGGTCCGGTACGCGTCCTGGATCGCGGCGGTTCCGACGATCAGGCCGTAGGTCGGGAAGTCCGGCCCCTTGACGATCTCGATCAGCGCGTCGAGCGTGGTGGCCTCGTCCGCCTCCGGGTGCTCCAGGCACCACTGCACCGCCGCCGCGATCTCCCGCAGGTTGTGCGGCGGGATCTTGGTCGCCATCCCGACCGCGATGCCCTCGGAGCCGTTCACCAGCAGGTTGGGGATCCGCGACGGCAGGATCGTCGGCTCCTTGGCCCGGCCGTCGTAGTTGTCCTGGAAGTCGACGGTGTCCTCGTCGATGTCCCGGAGCATCTCCATGGCCAGCGGGTCGAGCTTGCACTCGGTGTACCGCATGGCGGCGGCCGGGTCGTTGCCGGGCGAGCCGAAGTTGCCGTTGCCGTCGACCAGCGGGTAACGCAGCGACCAGGTCTGGGCCATCCGGACCAGCGCGTCGTAGATCGCCGAGTCACCGTGCGGGTGGAACTGACCCATCACGTCGCCGACCACCCGGGAGCACTTCACGTACCCCCGGTCCGGCCGGTAGCCGGAGTCGAACATGGCGTAGAGGATCTTGCGGTGTACGGGCTTGAGACCGTCCCGTACGTCCGGCAGCGCCCGTCCGACGATCACGCTCATCGCGTAGTCGAGGTACGACCGCTGCATCTCCACCTCGAGCCCCACCGGCTCGATCCGGTCGTGCTGGGCTACCCCACCGCCACCCGGCGGGGTCGGCTCGGCCGACTCGTTCTCGAAGGACTCGGGAGTATCCGTCACTGTCAACCCTTATCAGACTCAAAGCCGCATTCCGCTGTGGATAACGGCTGTGGAAACCGTGGAAGCTGTGGATAACTGTGTGGAACGCCGGTGCCGTCGGCCCTCTGGTCAGGTCCGACGGCCCGCTCCGGCCAACCCGTCGCCGGCCGCCCGGTGGTGCCGGACATCCGCTGTCCGGCACCGCCCGCGCGGAGTCAGATGTCGAGGAACCGGACGTCCTTGGCGTTGCGCTGGATGAACGAGCGCCGGGCCTCCACGTCCTCGCCCATCAGGACGCTGAACAGCTCGTCCGCGGTCGCCGCGTCGTCGAGCGTGACCTGGCGGAGCGTACGCGTCGCCGGGTTCATCGTGGTGTCCCACAGCTCGCCGTAGTTCATCTCGCCGAGACCCTTGAACCGCTGGATGTCGTCGGGCCGGGCGTTCGCCTTCTTCTGCTGGCGCAGCGCGATCAGCCCGTCCCGCTCCCGGTCCGAGTAGGCGTACTGCGCGTCGTCGCCCTTCTTGTTCCACTTGATCTTGTAAAGCGGCGGGGCGGCCAGGTAGACGTGGCCCAGTTCGACCAACGGACGCATGAACCGGAACAGCAGCGTGAGCAGCAGCGTCTGGATGTGCTGACCGTCGACGTCGGCGTCGGCCATCAGCACGATCTTGTGATAGCGCAGCTTCTCGATGTCGAAGTCGTCGTGGATCCCGGTGCCCAGGGCGGTGATCAGCGCCTGGACCTCGTTGTTCTTCAGCACCCGGTCGATCCGGGCCTTCTCCACGTTGAGGATCTTGCCCCGGATCGGCAGGATCGCCTGGGTACGCGGGTCCCGCCCCTGCTTGGCCGAGCCGCCCGCCGAGTCACCCTCGACGATGAAGACCTCGGACTCGCGCGGGTCGGTCGACTGGCAGTCGGCCAGCTTGCCCGGCATCGAGCCGGACTCCAGCAGCGACTTGCGCCGGGCCAGCTTCCGGGCCTGCTGGGCCGCGATCCGGGCCCGGGCGGCCTGGGTCGCCTTGGTGATGATCAGCTTGACCTCGGCCGGGTTGCGGTCGAACCAGTCGACCAGCCACTCGTTGCAGGCCCGCTGCACGAAGCTCTTCACCGGGGTGTTGCCGAGCTTGGTCTTGGTCTGACCCTCGAACTGCGGGTTGGTCAGCTTGACCGAGATGATCGCCGCGAGCCCTTCCCGGATGTCTTCGCCGGAGAGCTTCTCGTCGCCCTTGAGCAGCTTCTTCTCCGTGCCGTACCGGTTGACCACGCTGGTCAGCGCGGCCCGGAAGCCCTCCTCGTGGGTACCGCCCTCGTGCGTGTTGATCGTGTTGGCGAAGGTGTAGACCGACTCGCCGTACGACTCGTTCCACTGCATGGCGATCTCGACCGCCATGCCCTCCTCCTCGGCCCCGAACTCGACAACCGTCTTGTGGATCGGGTTCTTCGAGTTGTTCAGGTGCCGGACGAAGTCGGAGATGCCGCCCTTGTAGCAGAAGGTCACCTCGCGCGGCTTGCCGTCCTCCTCCTGGACCCGCTCGTCCCGGAGCTGGATGGTGAGACCCCGGTTCAGGAAGGCCATCTCCTGCAGTCGCCGGTAGATGGTCTCGAAGGAGAAGTCGACGGTCTCGAAGACGTCCGGGTCCGGCCAGAAGGAGACCGCCGAGCCGGTCCGGTTGGTGGTCTCGCCCTTGTCGAGCGGGGACGGCTTGGAGTTGGTGTACGACTGGCGCCAGACGAAGCCGTCCTTGTGGATCTCCACGAACATCCGGGTGGAGAGCGCGTTGACCACCGAGACCCCCACGCCGTGCAGACCGCCGGAGACCGCGTACGCCTTGCCGTCGAACTTGCCGCCCGCGTGCAGTACGGTCAACGCCACCTCGACACCCGGCTTCTTCAGCTTGGGGTGCAGGTCGACGGGAAAGCCACGACCGTTGTCGGTGACCCGGACGCCGCCGTCGGCGAGCAGGACCACCTCGATCGTGTCGCAGTAGCCGGCCATCGCCTCGTCCACCGCGTTGTCGACAACTTCCTGGACCAGGTGGTGCAGACCGCGCTCACCGGTTGATCCGATGTACATGCCAGGCCGTTTCCGGACGGCCTCCAGGCCTTCCAGCACGGTGATCGACTCGGCGCCGTACTCCTGCTTCTTCTCCGCTGCCACCTTGGCCACTTTCTCGCGTCCCTCCCCGCCCTGCGGCGGGGAAAGCGCGGGTTTGGTGGGTGGCCACGTCGGCGGGCGCGCGGGCCGGCACCACGAGAAGATCCGGGGTACGGTCGAACGCGCCGATCGCCGCGGCTACCCACGGATCGCGAACGGCCTCGGACCCGGTGCGGTGCCGGCCCGGACCGCCCGTTCCGGATCGTCGTTCCACACCGTGTCGTCGTCTCATCGTCAATCCTACTGTGCCCGGATGACATCTTGGCTATGCGGCACCCCCGCACAGCGCCCTGAGACCCCCGTAGGCGGCCGCACCCCTCCTCCCACGACTCCCCCCACACGCACGCGGTCGTATCGGGGTCGGTTTCGGGCACCGGGGTGCCGGGCCGCCCGACACCCGTCGACGGCCCGTACCCGACACCGGCGCTCTCCGGAACGGCCGGCTCCCTTCCGACCTGCGGGGGTCGCGCGAAGCACTCGGCGTGCCGTAACTTGGCGACGCCGTGAGTAAGCTCCGTGGCCAGGATGCCCGGAAAGCGCACCGGACGGTCCCTCCGACCGGTTCGTCAGGTGCACAGATTCGTCAGGTGCACAGAGAGGTGACGCCCGATGGGGCTGGACAACGTCGCGGTGCGCTGGCCGCGGACCGGCCGCTTCTACGACCCGGTCGCCCCGGCCGAGTTCGTCGACTTCGGCGAACTGGCCGACGCACCGGAGGTCGCCGCGCCGACCGCGGCCCTCGCCGGCTACATCGCCAAGAACGGTTCGGTCCGGGCGACGGCGTACACCGAGCTGGTCGACCTGCTGCTGGGCCTGGACGGTGTGCTGTACGCCACCGAGGCCGCGGCCGAGGACGAGGACCCGGTGATCGACCCGGACGGCTGCGCCTGGATCGCGGGCGGCCTGGAGCGCTTCGTCGACGGGCACCGGACGCACGGCGAGATGGTGACCTTCGACACGGTCAGCGCCGTGCTCCGGTCCGCCCTCGCCGACGGCCGACTGGCCGAGCAGCAGCTGCGCTGGCTGGACAGTCGACTGGACGCGCTGCGCGACGAGGCGGGTGCGCCGCCGCAGTGGAGTTTCGCCCGTTCCGAGCTGGCGGTGCTGGCCGGCTTCTACCGGCGCTGCGCCGAGCGCGGCTACGCCGTCTACGCCGACTCCTGACCCCGCGCGTGGCCGCGCCGCCGGTCCCGGCTCCTCCGCCGGGGCCGGGAGCCCGCTCGACGGGCCCCGGGTCCACCCGGCGACCCGGGGTCGGTCCACCGATCGGCCATGTTGCCATTAGCCCGAATTGCCGATTGTGTGCCGATAACCGGTGACCGACTTCACCGGCCCCTGCACACCCTCCCCGAGCAGCAGCCAGACTTGCGCGTCATCCCGAAAGCGCCACGTTTCCGGCACGGGAGTGACGGACAGTCATGGCGTCGGGACGTAGGAGCGTTCGCCGCCGACCTAGCAGAGGAGCTCCGCGGCTTGCGTACCACGTTCGGCGCACTGCGCCACCGTAACTACCGGATCTGGGCCGGTGCCGGGTTCGTCTCCGTCATCGGCACCTGGATGCAGGTGCTCGGGGTCAACTGGTACGTGTTGCAGCAGACCGGCTCGGCCACCTCGATGGGGCTCGCCGTACTGCTCCAGGCCCTGCCCACGCTGCTGCTCAGCGGCTGGGGCGGCGCACTGGCCGACCGGCTGCCCGCCCGGCCGCTGTTGATCGCCACCCAGATCGGACACGCCGGCCTGGCCGCCGCCCTGGCCTCGCTGGCCTGGTCGGACGCACCGCAGATGTCGATGATCTACGCCATCTCGCTGGTCAGCGGCGCGCTCTCCGCGATCGAGGGCCCGGTGATGGGCCGGTACGGCTCCACCATGGTCGACCGGGAGACCCTCGGCAACGCGCTCGCCCTCGGCTCGCTGACCAACTCCGCCGGCCGGATCCTCGGCATGAGCGTCGGGGCGGTGCTGGTCGCCGTCACCGGGCCCGCCCTGCTGTTCGTGATGAACTCGGTCAGCTTCGCCGCCGTGGTCGCCGCGCTGCTCGCCGTACGCCAGCGGGAACTGCACCAGCCGGAGGCCGGCACCGGCTCCCGGGCCGGGCACGACCACGGCATCCGGGCCGGACTGCGCTACCTGCGCCGGCAGCCGGTCATCCTGACCGCCCTCGCCCTCGCCTTCGTCCTCGGCAGCCTCGGCCGGAACTACCAGGTGACCATGGCCGCGATGAGCAACGGCCCGCTCGGCGGCGGGGCGGGCGCCTACGGCCTGCTCTCCACCGTCTTCGCGGTCGGTACGGTGCTCGGCTCGCTCGCCGCCGCCCGGCAGCGGGAACTCAGCTACCGGATCCTGGTCGGTGCCGGCGTGGCGGCCAGCGCGCTGCAGGCGGTCGCCGGGCTCGCCCCCGGAGTCTGGAGCTTCGCCGTCGCGATCCTGCCGATCGCCGCCGCCGCCGTGATCATCGATACCACCGTCGGCACCCGCACCCAGCTCGACACCGACGGCGCCATGCGGGGCCGGGTGCTGGCCGCCATCGGGGTGACCGGATCGGTCGCCGCCGCCGTCGGCGCGCCGACGCTCGGCTGGCTCTCCGAGCACGTCGGCCCGCGACAGACCCTGGTCCTCGCCGGCGCGGTCGGCATCGTCGCCTCGATCGGGGCCGGCCTGCGGCTGGCCCGCCGGACCGGCGAGCACCGCCGCGCGACCGTGCCCGCCCTGGCGGGTCGGTTCGTGCCCGGAACGGGTGTGGCGGCCCGAGCCCTGCCCGCGACCGGCGGGGCAGTCCCGATCCCGGTCACGCCGGCATCCGCCGTACCCGCCCTGGCGGCCACCACCCCGGGACGGCCGGCACCGCTGGCGGCAGCGGCTCCGGCCGCAACCGCGCCGCGTCCGACCTCCCGGATGGCGGCCGTACTCGGCCGCGCCGTCGGCCGACGGCGTACCGCCGCCGGAACCGGCACCCGTCGGATGCCGACGCTGCGACTGGCCCGACTCAGCCGTACGTATCCCGGGGCCCACGGCCTCGTACCCGGCGGGGACCACGGGACCACGAGGGCGCCGTCGGCCCGTGCACATGCAACCGCCGAACCACGTTATGGCCGACCTCGGCAGCGATCCGTTGCAGCAGTGAGCCGGCGAGCAGTCGCAGTTGAGTCGCCCACGCCGTCGACTCCGCCTCAACCGTGAGTTCGCCGTCCTCCAGCTTCACCGGGCGGCTGTGCTGCGCCACGTCCGGGCCGACCACCCGTTCCCAGGCGCCGAAGACGGTCGCCTCGGCGGCCGGCTGCTGCCAGCCCCGGGCCTTCATCAGCCGGGCGAGCACCGTACCGAACAGCTGTGGGTCCCGGGGGTCGGGTCCCGGGCCGGAGTAGCCCCGGGGCCGCCGCCGGGTCCCTCCCCGGCCGCCGGCCGGGTTGCCTCCGCCGGTCGGTGCGCCGTCGCCGTCGGCACCCGCCGGGTCGCCGGCCCCGGTCCCGCCCGGAGTACGGCGCCGTGGCCCGTTCGCCCGCCGGCGTGCCAGGGCGGCATCCAGTACGGCCCGGGCCAGCGCCGGACCGGTCAGGTCCCCGTCAGCCGAGCCGGCAACCGTCTCCGGTGAGACCGGCCCCTCCCCGGCGGCGGTCGTCTCGGGCGTCGACACGGGCTCGGGGCGGGTCTTCCGCGACGACGCCGACCCGGCGCGGGGCCGCTTCGCCCGCGAGGTGTCGTCGGCCGCAGCGGAGCCGTTCCCGGCCGCAGCGGAGCCGCGACGGGACCGCCCCGCCGCCGAGGACTCGGGGTCACTCGCCGGCACGGTCCACCGCCCCGTCGCTCACCAGGTAACGCGCACCTCGCAGGGCCGGCGGCACGTCCTCGGCGACCGCGCAGGTGACCAGCACCTGGCTCGCCGTACCGACCAACTCGGCCAACCGGCTCCGGCGTCCGCTGTCCAGCTCGGCGAAGACGTCGTCGAGTACGAGTACCGGTTCCACACCGTCCGCGCGGAGCAGGTCGTACGCGGCGAGCCGGAGGGCCAGCGCGTACGACCAGGATTCGCCGTGACTGGCGTAGCCACGGGCCGGCAGTGGGCCGAGGCTCAACGCCAACTCGTCACGGTGTGGACCTACGAGGGTCATGCCGCGCTCGATCTCCGCCGACCGGGATTCGGCGAGCGCGGCGGTCAGCGCCGCCTCCAGCGTCGAACGGTCCGGCACCGGGTCGACCAGGTTCAACGACGACCGGTAGGCGATCGAGGCGGCCCCGCGCCCCGCCGCCACCGCGTCGTACGCCTTGGCCACGTGCGGGCCGAGCGCCGCGACCAGCTCCAGCCGTCCGGCGAGCAGTTCGGCACCGTGCCGGGCCAGATGGGTGTCCCAGACCGCCAGGGTGTGCAGATCCGACCCGGCCTCGGCCGACTCGCCCGCGGCTGGACGGGTCCGCCCCCGCCCGCTCTTCCGGGCCAGGTACGCGGTCCGCAGCAGTGCGTTGCGCTGCTTCACCACCCGCTCGTAGTCCGCCCGGACCGCCGCGTACCGGGGCATCCGGGTGACCAGCAGGTCGTCCAGGTAGCGACGGCGTTCGGCCGGGTCGCCCCGGACCAGCTCCAGGTCCTCCGGGGCGAAGAGCACCAGGCGCAGGGCGCCGAGCACGTCCCGGGCCCGGCGGGCCGGCGACCGGTTCAACCGGGCCCGGTTGGCCCGCCCCGGCGCGATCTCCAGCTCGACCAGCAGCTCCCGGCCGTCGTGCACGATCGCGCACCGGATCACGGCGGTCGCCGCCCCGGCCCGGACCAGCGGGGCGTCGGTGGCGACCCGGTGACTGGCCAGGGTGGCGACGTAACCGATCGCCTCGACCAGATTGGTCTTGCCGACCCCGTTCGGGCCGACGAGCACGTTCCCGCCCGGCTCCAGGTCGACCCCCACCCGCTCGTACGAACGGAAGTCGACCAGTTCCAGCCGGCGGACGTACACGGCTAGTTCTTGCGGACGGCGTGCCCACCGAACTGCTGGCGCAGCGCGGAGACGGCCTTCATCGCCGGCGAGTCGTCCTGCCGCGAGGCGAACCGGGCGAACAGCGAGGCGGTGATGACGTTCAGCGGTACGGCGAGCCGAACCGCCTCGTCGACCGTCCACCGGCCCTCACCGGTGTCCTCGGTGTACCCGCTGAGCTGGGTCAGCTCCGGATCCTCGTCGAGCGCCCGGTCGAGCAGGTCGAGCAGCCAGGACCGGACGACGGTGCCCTCGCGCCAGGACTTGAACACGCCGGGCACGTTGGTCACCAGCTCGGAGGCGCTGAGCAGCTCGAAGCCCTCGGCGTAGGCGTGCATCAGGCCGTACTCGATGCCGTTGTGCACCATCTTGGCGTAGTGGCCGGCACCGACCGGGCCGGCGTGCACGAAGCCGAATTCACCGGCCGGCTTGAGCGCGTCGAAGATCGGCATGAGACGCCCGACGTGCGCCTCGTCGCCGCCGACCATCAGGCCGTAGCCGTTCTCCCGGCCCCAGACGCCGCCGGAGACGCCGACGTCGATGTAGCCGATGCCGTGCCGGTCGAGCTTCTCGGCCCGGGGCAGGTCGTCGCTGAAGCGCGAGTTGCCGCCGTCGATGACGATGTCGCCGGCGGAGAGCACCTCGATCAGGCCGTCGACGGTGGGCTCGGTGAACTGCACCGGCACCATCACCCAGACGGCCCGGGGGGCGGCCAGTTTCTCCGCCAGCTCGGCGAGACTGGCCACGTCACTGATCTGCGGGTTCTGGTCGTAGCCGATCACCTCATGCCCGGCGGCACGGAGCCGCTCGCGCATGTTGCCGCCCATCCGGCCGAGGCCTACCAGGCCGATCTGCATTGACTTTCCCTTCGGTGGAACCGGTGCGATCAGCGGGTGACCCGGATCGGCATGATCAGGTAGCGGTAGCCGGGGATGATCTCGCCGTCCTCGGCGGAGGGCGCGATCACCGCAGGCTTGAACGCGTCGACGAAGGAGAAGACCGCCAGCGCCGACCCGATGTTCTGCAACCCGTCGACAAGGTACTGCGGGTTGAAACCGATGGTCAGGGGTTCACCCGTGAAAGTGGCGTCCATCGCCTCGCTGGCCCGCGCCTCCTCGGTACTGCCGGCCTCGACGACCAGCCCGTCGGCGCTGAAGTTGAGCAGCACCGGCGTCGTCCGTCCGCCGACCAGCGAGACCCGCTTGACCACCTCGGTGAGGGCGGCGACCGAGACCCGGGCCTCGGCGTTGTGGCTGGCCGGGAAGAGCGACCGCACCGGCGGGTAGTTGGCGCCGTCCAGCAGCCGGCTGGTGGTCCGCCGGGTGCCCCCGGCGAAGCCGATCAGGCCCTCCCCGGCGGCGCCCTGGGACAGGGCCAGCGTGACGTCGCCGCCGATCGGCCCGAGCGCCTTGGCGGTGTCGTGCAGAGTGCGGGCCGGGACCAGCGCGTTGACGCTGACCTCCGGGTCGTCCGGACGCCAGTCGATCTCCCGCAGCGCCAGCCGGTAGCGGTCGGTGGCGAGCATCGACAGCGTGCTGCCGTTCAGTTCGAGCCGTACGCCGGTCATCATCGGCAGGGTCTCGTCCCGGCCGGCGGCGATCGCGACCTGGCCGACCGCGGCGGCGAAGGTGGCCGCGTCGATCGTCCCGGCACTGCCCGGCATCTCCGGCAGGGTCGGATAGTCCTCGACCGGCATCGTCGGCAGGGTGAACCGGGCGCTGCCGCAGACCAGCTCCAGGTGTGCGCCGGCGGCGGCGATCTCGACCGGCTTCGCCGGCAGCGCCTTGGTGATCTCGGCCAGCAGCCGGCCGGAGACCAGCGCGGCACCGTCGGCCTCGCTCTGCAGGTCCACGGTCACCTGGCTGGAGACCTCGTAGTCAAAGCCCGACACCTGCAGGCCACCGTCCCCGGCCCGGAGCAGTACTCCGGCGAGGACCGGTACGGACGGGCGGTTGGGCAGGCTCTTCGCCGTCCATGCCACGGCGTCGGCGAGTGCGTCGCGCTCCACGCGGAACTTCATGCATGCCTCCGGGTCGACATCAGCGACAACTGTCTCATGCCGGCGGCCGCCTTCCGGCCCCGCCAACCGTGGGGTCTCCATCGCACCTTAGGGCCCGACCGCATCGGCTGTGCGTCCGGCCCCGGTGCTTCGGCAGATCGGTGGCCGCCGGTACGGCGGATCAAAAGGATCCACAACATGCCCAACGCTGGTGATTGGTTTTTGTTCTTTAGTAGAGATAACCCAATCGTCTTCATCGGTGCTGTGCAAACTGTGGAGATCCAAGGTTTGCGCAGGTCAGCGACTTATCCACCGGTGTGGTGGCTGTGTACAACCGCCGGCTAACCGGGGTTGGCGGTCCACAGCCCGTCCGGCGGTCGAGGTTTTCCACGCTTGTCCACCGGTTGTCCACCGGGTTACCCACCGGCTTTTCCCCACTTGTGGGGACAGCCGAGGGAAGATCGACGACCGCTGTCCCCAGAACCTTCAACACGTCGTACACAGGCGGCTGGAATCGGTGGAGAACGTTGTCACGGTGGGTAACTGTCCACACACGTTTCCCCAGGAGTTGTCCACAGCTTGTGGGTTGCGCACCGACGCCGGACGGCGTTGTCCACCGCAGTGGACAACCGGCTGTGGACAGCCTGGGGACGGAACCCGACAGGACGGCGCAGGAGAAGACGGAAAAGGCCGGGTCCGTGGCCGAGGTGGCCCGGGCCCGGCCTCGCGACCGGCGGTACGGGTGGCTCAGGTGTTCTGTTTGATCCGGTTCGTCAGCTCGGCGATCTGGTTGTAGAGCGAGCGCCGTTCCGCCATCTGCTGCCGGATCTTGCGGTCGGCGTGCATCACGGTGGTGTGGTCACGGCCACCGAACGCCTGCCCGATCCGGGGCAGGGACAGGTCGGTCAGCTCGCGGCACAGGTACATCGCCACCTGCCGGGCGTTCACCAGCACCCGGGACCTCGACTGTCCCCGCAGGTCCTCCAGGCTGACCCCGAAGTAGTCCGCCGTCGAGATCATGATCTGGTCCGCGGTGATCTCCGGTCCCGCGCCGTCCGGGATGAAGTCGCGCAGCACCTCCTCGGCCAGCGACAGCTCGACCGGCGAACGGGTCAACGACGCGAACGCGGTGACCCGGATCAGCGCCCCCTCCAGTTCCCGGATCGAGTTGGCGATCCGGGAGGCGATGAACTCCAGCACGTCCGGCGGGGCGAAGAGCCGCTCCTGGGCCGCCTTCTTCTGCAGGATCGCGATCCGGGTCTCCAGGTCCGGTGGCTGGATGTCGGCCAGCAGCCCCCACTCGAAGCGGGTCCGCAACCGGTCCTCCAGCGTCTCCAGGTCCTTCGGCCGCCGGTCCGACGTGATCACGATCTGCTTGTTCGCGTTGTGCAGGGTGTTGAAGGTGTGGAAGAACTCCTCCTGGGTCCGCTCCCGGTTCTGCAGGAACTGGATGTCGTCGATCAGCAGGATGTCCACGTCGCGGTACCGACGCTGGAAGGCGCTCGTCTTGTCGTCCCGCAGCGAGTTGATGAAGTCGTTGGTGAACTCCTCGGTCGAGACGTACCGCACCGACCGGGCGTTGCCCAGCGTCGTGGCGTAGTGGCCGATCGCGTGCAGCAGGTGCGTCTTGCCCAGCCCCGAGCTGCCGTAGATGAACAGCGGGTTGTACGCCTTCGCGGGTGACTCGGCGACCGCCACCGAGGCGGCGTGCGCGAACCGGTTGGACGAGCCGATGACAAACGTCTCGAACATGTACTTCGGGTTGAGCCGGTTGCCGCCGACGTCCCCGGCACCGCCGACCCCGCCGGGCCGGCGGTCGTCCCGGCCGCCCGTCCGGTGGTCGATCGGCCCGTGGCCGCGACCGGGGCCGCTGTCGGTGCCGCCGTCCCGACCCAGCCCCGGGCGTCCGGCACCCTCCCGGCCGTCGTGGTGGTGCCGGTCCGGCGTCCGCTGGTCGGTGCCGAACCCGCCGGCCGCGCCGCTCTCCCGGTGGTCGACACCCCGCTCGTCGACACCGCCCCGACGGTCCTGGTGCGGAGCGGTCGGCCGGTACGGCTCGGGGTAGGGCGCGGAGAAGAGCGTCTCCTGGCCGCCGTCCCGGCTGGCCGGGATCAGCTTGTTCCGGGGCGGCTCGGCGGCCCGGCCGGGTTGCTGTGGAAAACCCGTGAACGGCTGCTGGGCCGAACCGCCACCGAACGGCTGCTGCCCGGATCCGGCACCGAACGGCTGCTGCGCCGAACCGGCGGGCCGGTCGGGCGGTCCCCCCGGACCGGGGCCGCCGGGCCGGGCCTCCGGCGCCTCGGATTCGGGCCGCCCGGGGTAGTGACGCGGGTCGGGGCCGTAGCTTCCGTCCGGACCGCCGGCCGGGGCGGCGGGGTAGCCGTCGTTCGGGTCGGGGTAGCCGCCCTGGTCGGGCTCGGGGTAACGGCCGCCGCCGGGGTAGTTGCCCGGACCGGGGTATCCCCCACCCGGCTCCGGGTCGCCGGGATAACCGGCACCGGGCGCGCCGGGATAACCCGGCGGGGCCTGCGGGCCGGCGGGTTCGGGGCCGCCCGGCGGGGGGTAGCCGCCGGGGACCGACGCCCGCCCGGTCGCCTCGTCCGGCGGACGTACCGTGACCGCCACCTGGATCGCCCGGCCCAACCGGCGGGAGAGCGCGTCGGTGATCGCCGGCCGCAACCGCGACTCGATCACGTCCCGGGTGAAGGCGTCCGGAACCGCCAGCAGCGCGGTGTCCTCCAGGATCGCGCGCAGTCGGGTCAACCGGAGGTAGGCACGCTGCTGTGCTGAGATGATCTCGTCAGCCAGTTCCTCGGTCGTCGCCATCCACACTGCGGCAAGGTCGATCGTGTCGGCCACCGTCGCGCCACCCCCATCGCCTCTGCGTTTCCGGTCGCCTTGCCGTCCCGGCCGACCGTTCCGGGCCTGCTACCGTGCGCGAACAGGCACGACGGCGCCGGCAGTCGCCGCCGCCATCCACAAGTTATCCACAACCTGTGTACCGACTGATTGTGTCGCCCGACCGGGCGTCCGTGCCGTCGCCCCCCGGCCTGATACGGCGTTGACGCGGGTTCACCTGTCGAACGATCGACGAGCTTGTCCGGTTTTGCCCGACAGCGACACCGCCACCCCCTGACGCTGACGTGCAATCGGGCACGCTAACAGCGTTGTCCACAACCCTTCAACCGGCGGCGAGGTCGGCGCCTTCTCAACATCAGCGAAAACCCCCGCCCGACCGGCCACGACGAGGCACCGACGAGCCGAGCCCCGTCGGCCCCGGACGGCAGCTCTGACCAGCGGGACCGTCCTCCGGGCGGCGAGCCGGCCGGTCCGGCTCCCGGACCCGGTCCGGTCGGGTACTGTTTGACGCCGGATGCCCGCCTGCGTAGGCTCCGACGGTTGCTCTGTCACCCTCTGCTAGGGTGATGAGTGATCGCTGGCCGTACCCGTGTCGGGCGGTGCCGGATGCCGTGAGGCGTCGACGCCCGGCCGTTCGAGCGGCCGACGCCAGACCACCAGATGACCCCGATGTCGCACGACCGGGGCGTACGACGACGGAGAGCCTGACGTGAGCAAGCGCACCTACCAGCCGAACACCCGCCGGCGCGCGAAGACCCACGGCTTCCGGCTGCGCATGCGCACCCGGGCTGGCCGCGGCATCATCTCGGCCCGCCGTGGCAAGGGTCGTACCCGCCTGTCGGCCTGACGGCTGGCAAGGCCGGTCCGGGGATGTAGGCAGTCGTGCTGGCAGCCGCACAGCGACTGCGGCGCAGCACCGACTTCGCCGTGGCGATCCGGGGTGGGCGACGCGCCAGTCGTGGCGTACTCGTCGTCCATCTCGATCCGACCGGCCCGTCCGCCCCGGACCTGTCCGCAGAAACCACGACGACACCAGAGCCGGCGTCGGGTGCCGGTGCGGGGCATGAGCCCCCACCGGTCCGCGCCGGCTTTGTCGTGTCCAAGGCGGTGGGCGGCGCGGTGATCAGGAACAAGGTCCGGCGCCGACTCCGCCACCTCGTCCGGGAACGGCTGGACGGGTGGGGACTGCCGCCCGGTACCACCCTCGTGGTACGGGCCCTGCCCGGTGCCGCCGACGCCCCGTACGCCCGGCTCGGTGTTGACCTCGACGCCGCGGTCGCGGCCGCCCGAAGCCCCCGTAAGCCGTCGCGGCGGTCCCGATGAGCGACGAAGCCCACGGTTCGCCCGGGATGACACTCGGTGCCCGAGTGCTGGCCGGACCCATCGTCGCGTACCGTCGTTGGATAAGCCCGGCACTGCCGGCCCGCTGTCGGTTCCACCCGTCGTGCAGTGCGTACGCCCTGGAGGCGGTCACCCGGCACGGCGCGGCCCGGGGGATCGGCCTGGCGGTCCGGCGGTTGCTGCGCTGCCACCCCTTCCACCCCGGTGGATATGACCCGGTACCGGAGCCGGGTGCACGCCGCCATGCCGATGTGACTGGAGCCCCGAATTGAGTCTCGACTGGATCTACTGGGCGATCTCGTGGATCCTGCTGCTGTGGCACTCCGCCTGGGACGCCATAGGGGTCTCGGCGGGGACCGTCCTGGGCACGAACTGGTCCTGGATTCTGGCGATCATCTTCCTGGTGGTCACGCTCCGGGTGATCCTGTTCCCGATCTTCGTCAAGCAGATCAAGTCGCAGCGGGCCATGCAGGCGCTCCAGCCGCAGCTGCGGGCCCTGCAGGAGAAGCACAAGGGTGACCGGGAGACGCTCCAGAAGGAGATGATGGAGCTCTACCGGAAGGAGAAGGCCAACCCGCTGATGGGCTGCCTTCCGATCTTCCTGCAGGCTCCGGTCTTCATCGGCCTCTTCCACGTGCTGCGCCGGCTCGACCCGATCAACGAGGGCAAGACCCGGTACGGCTGGACGGTCGACCAGTTCGAGAGCGCCACCCACGCCCGGCTCTTCGACGTACCGATCGCCGGCAAGTTCGGTTCGAGCGCGGCGGAGCTCGCCCGGTTGAACGCCAGCGGCGCCTCGGTCAAGATCCTCGCCGGCGTCCTGGTCGCCATCATGATCGCCACGACCTACCTGACCAGCCGGCAGATGATCCTCAAGACCGGTTGGGCCGAGGACCCGCAGCAGCGGATGATCCAGCGACTGATGCTCTACGGCATCCCGGCCTCGCTGCTGGTCTCCGGCGCGATCTTCCCGATCGGTGTGGTCATCTACTGGGTCACCAACAACCTCTTCACCCTCGGCCAGCAGCAGTGGGTGCTGCGCAAGTATCCGCCGCCGCCCACCCCCAGCCGGCTGCCCCGCCCGGGTGAGAGCAGCTCGCGCCGTACCACCGACTCCCGCAACGCGGCCCAGCCGGGCCGCCCGGGACGGCAGCCGAAGCAGGAGGCCAAGCCGGCCGGCCGGTTCGGTCGGGCCAAGACCACGGCCGCCCAGCCGCAGAAGCCGGCGGTCGACTCCAGGGCGCTCGCCCCGAAGCCGGGCGCCAAGCCGGTCAAGCCCAAGAAGGGGCGACCGGCGAAGCGTCAGGGTTGACGCGGCGACGACCGGCCGCGCCCACCAGCGCGGCCGGTCGCTCGCAGGACTCCGGCCGTGCCGCCGCCGTGCGCTGGCGCCGGCCGGATTCCGCCGCGCCCCGCGCTGGGCAGTGCCGCCCGACAGACGTGCCTGTGGCACTCGGCGATCTCCCGCCGACCACGGGAAACCAGCGGGACCGTCTACGGTCCGGCCGAGAGAGTACGGAGATGAGACCGTGACCGACACCAGTATTCCCCGGGCCGAGCAGCCTCTCGAGGACACCGACCCGGTCGTGGCGGCGGGATCGACCGAGGATGCCGAGACCAGCGAGGCCGTAGCGGTAGCCGGGGACAGCGCCGACGCCGACGCGGCGATCGACGACCGGAACGGTCCGGACGACGAGGACACCGAGGACGACGAAGCCGAGGAGGGCAAGCCCGTCGCGGGCGCCAACGGCGGCAAGCCGGCCGCGGCGACGAGTGACGCCGACCTGTTCCGGCAGAGCGAGATCGCCGCGGACTACGTCGAAGGGCTGCTCGACATCCTCGACTACGACGGCGACATCGACGAGCTGGTCTCCGGAGGCCGGCCGGTGGTCGAGGTGGTCGGCGGCCGGCTGCAGGCACTGGTCGGCCAGCGCGGCGCCACCCTGGAGGCGCTCCAGGAGCTGACCCGGCTCGCCGTGTTCCGGCAGACCGGCTCCCCCAGCCGACTCCTGCTCGACGTCGGCGGCTACCGGGCGACCCGCCGCAAGGAACTCTCCGCGGTGGCGAAGAACGCGGTGGAGAAGGTGAAGCAGCACGGCGAGGCGGTACGGCTGGAGCCGATGTCCGCCTTCGAGCGCAAGTGCGTGCACGACGTGGTCAACGCCATCGCCGGGGTGGAGAGCGAGTCCGAGGGCGTCGAGCCGAACCGGCGGATTGTCGTACGCCCGGCAGACTGAGTACCGCGATGACCTACCGTACGTCCGGCCCGGGTGGCGAGCAGCCGCCCGGGCCGTCTTCTGTTCCACCGTCCTCGTCCGAGGGAGCCAACGTGTCGCCGTTCTCGCCCGTGCCGCAGGACCCGCCCGCGGTTCCGCTCCCGGCGGAGCTGGCCGACCCGGCCCGTACGCTCTTCGGCGACCGGCTGCCGCTCGCCGAGGCGTACGCGGAGTTGCTGGCCGGGCCCGGTGTGGTGCGGGGCCTGATCGGCCCCCGGGAGACACCCCGAATCTGGGACCGTCACCTGCTCAACTGTGCCGCCGTGGCGGAACTGATCCCGGCCGAGCGGTCCGTGGTGGACGTCGGCTCCGGCGCCGGACTGCCCGGCATCGTACTGGCGATCGCCCGACCCGACCTGACCATCACCCTGGTCGAGCCGCTGGCCCGTCGTGCCGTGTTCCTGGCCGAGGTGGTGGGTCTGCTCGACCTCGGCGGCTCGGTGACGGTGCTGCGGGCGCGGGCCGAGGAGGTCGGGGCGTACCGGCGCCGGGGTGGCCGTGCCGCTGGACGGCGGACCAGGGGCGGCCGACCGACCGGACCGGTCGGCCGGCCGGGCCCGGAGCCGGAGACCGCCGAGCAGGACGTGTACGAGTTGGCCGACGTGGCGGATCTGGCGGAACTTCCCGTCCCGGCGGAGATCGTGACGGCTCGGGCGGTGGCGCCGCTCGACCGCCTTGCCGCCTGGTGCCTGCCGCTCACCGTGCCGGGTGGTCGTCTGCTGGCCCTGAAGGGTGCCACCGCGTCGGACGAGGCGGCCGAGCACGCGGCGGCGGTGCGGCGACTCGGCGGCGGGGCACCCGAGGTACGACGCTGCGGGGTTGGTGTGGTCGACCCGCCGACCACGGTTGTCGAGGTGGTCCGGGAGCGTCTGGTCGGTCCGGCGTCGAAGGGTACGGCGAAGGCGGCCGGACGTCGGCGTGGGTCGGTGGACTGAGCTTTCCGGGGTTTGCGCGTGCGGGGCCGCTGTTTGTTGGGGTCGCCGGGGTTGGGCGGCGGCGTGTGCCGTTTGTTCAGCTGATGGGTCGTGTGGGCTGCGGGGGTTGGGCCGGATGGTGGGGCTGTCGGGGTTGGGGCTGGGGCTGCCGGGTGGTGGGGTGGGGGGGGGGGGGGCCCCCCCCGCGCCCCGGGGGGGGGGGGGGGCCCCCCCCGGCGGGGGGGGTGGTGGGTGGCCCCGGGGGGGGGGGGGCCCCCCCCGACCCGTGGGCGACCCGGTCCGCCGGTTGGCGGAGCGCCGATCGGGGCGGTCCTCGGCGGGAAACGTGTCAGCGTGAGGTTTCCAACCCCCGAACAGCCGTGGCTTCGGTTGCCCAGCGGCCGTAGGCTGACCGCGCGTCGATAGTGTGTAAGACCGGGCAGCGGGCCGCGCCCGGGCCTTCGCTGCTTCTTGCCGGGTCACGCTGGTCCAGGGCCCGGCGCCGAAGGCACGGGCACGAGCACTGGCGGGGCCGACACCATCCGAGTTGGCAGGGATGACACGGTGCATGACAACGGTAGGTATGACGATCCAGAGATGACGGACTCCGGGGACTACTACTCCGGCGGCGCCGATGTTTCACGTGAAACCGACTACGAGGGTTGGTCCGCCGGTGGCCGAGCCAGGCCGCAGGCTCGGCCCGGCCAGGCCGGGCAGTCAGCCGAGTACGACTTCCCGCCACCCACCCGAGGTACGGCTCGTGTCGCCTCCGGCGGTCCGGATCCGGCCGTACCGACTCATCCGGGATACCCGGAGAGCCGAACAGGGCAACCGTACCCGTCGACGGCGTCCGCTCCGGTGGGCGTGCCCGAACCGGGACGCCGTCGACGGGCCGGCGATGCGGAGCCGGTGCCCCGAGTCGACCCCTCGGTGCCGGGTCAACCGGGTCCCGTCGCCCAGTTCGGCACCGGACAACCCCAGGCTGGCGGGGAGCACGGTCGTGCTCCGGTGACCCCGGGGCCGGCGCGGACGAGACCGCCGGCACAGCCGGAGCCGAGGACTGAGCACGGGCAGCCGGCGGTGTTGTCGGCGAGTCCGTCGCTGCCGGCCGACGGTCTCGACGGCCATGGTGTGTCCGGCTACGCCCCGGTGGCCGACACGCCCGTTGCTCCACCCCCGACCCTCACCGAGGAGCCGGCGTCTGACGCGTACGTTTCACGTGAAACGTCGTCGCGCGAACAGGACGATCCCCCGTTGGCAATGGAGGCAATGCGCGCTGTGCACATCCTTAACCCGAGCGGCGAGGTCACCATGCCACGTCCGGACCGGCCCCGGATCATGTGTGTCGCGAACCAGAAGGGCGGGGTCGGCAAGACCACCACCACCGTCAACCTGGCGGTCGCCCTGGCCCTGCACGGCAACCGTGTTCTCGTGGTGGACCTTGACCCCCAGGGCAACGCCTCGACCGGTCTCAACGTGCCGCACCATGCCGGCGTACCCGACGTCTACGACTGCCTGATCGACAACGTCCCGCTCGCCGAGGTGGCTCAGGGGGTGGAGGGGATCCCCGACCTGTGGTGCGTACCGGCCACCATCGACCTGGCGGGAGCGGAGATCGAGCTGGTCTCGGTCGTCGCGCGTGAATCGCGACTCGCCCGGGCCATCGCGGCGCACCCCGAGACCTTCGACTACGTCTTCATCGACTGCCCGCCTTCGCTCGGCCTGCTCACGGTCAACGCGCTGGTGGCCGCGCAGGAGGTGCTGATCCCGATCCAGTGCGAGTACTACGCGCTGGAGGGGCTCAACCAGCTGATCAACAACATCAACCTGGTACGCCAGCACCTCAACCCCACGCTGGAGGTGTCGACCATCCTGCTCACGATGTACGACCGGCGGACGCGGTTGGCCGACGCGGTGGAACAGGACGTCCGGAACCACTTCGGTGACAAGGTGCTGCAGTCGGTGATTCCGCGGAACGTGCGGGTCTCGGAGGCGCCCAGTTATGGTCAGTCCGTCATGACCTACGATCCCGGTTCGCGGGGCGCCACGAGCTACTTCGAGGCGGCTCAGGAGATCGCGATGCGCGGCGTCAAGCAGGCTGTCGGCCGCAATGTGTAGGTCGTCGAGGGGATCGCTGGGAGGCGTGGCATGAAGAACCGTCCGCGAGGTGGACTGGGTCGCGGGTTGGGCGCGCTGATCCCGACCGGGCCGGCCCCGGCCGCCGGGGTCGCCACCGCCGAACCTCCGGTCAGCCTGCCGGACGCCGCCGAGTCGGTGACCGGGGAGACCGTCCTGGCGGACCCGACTCCGGTGACGCCCCCGCCCCCGCCCCCGCCCCCGGCGGCGACGGTCGCTCCGCCGATGCCGGACGAACCGGTGCTGGCACCGGTCCCCGGCGCTCGGTTCGCCGAGATTTCCCTGGACTCGATCGTCCCCAACCCCAAGCAGCCTCGTCAGATCTTCGACGAGGACGCGCTCGAGGAGCTCAAGCACTCGATCGAGGAGGTCGGGTTCCTCCAGCCGATCGTGGTACGCCAGCTGCCCGACGACCGCTACGAACTTGTGATGGGTGAGCGGCGGTGGCGGGCGGCGCAGGCCGTGGGCCGGACGGCGATCCCGGCGATCATCCGCGACACCCGGGACGACGCGATGCTCCGGGACGCGCTGCTGGAGAACATCCACCGGGCCAACCTCAATCCGCTTGAAGAGGCGGCGGCGTACCAGCAGCTCCTGGAGGAGTTCGGGGCGACGCACGAGGAGCTGGCCCGGCGCATCGGCCGGAGCCGTCCGCAGATCTCGAACACCATCCGTCTGCTGAACCTCCCGCCGGAGGTGCAGAAGCGGGTGGCCGCCGGAGTGCTCTCCGCCGGCCACGCGCGGGCACTGCTCGCCCTGGAGGATCCGACCGCGCAGGAGGAGTTGGCCCTGCGCATCGTCCGCGAGGGGCTCTCGGTACGGGCCACCGAAGAGGTGGTCAAGCTCGCCGAGATCTCCCCGACCCGGTCGACGCCGGCCAAGCGACGGCCCAAGGTCCACGCCCCCGGACTGACCGATCTCGCGGACCGGCTTTCCGACCGGTTCGACACCCGGGTGAAGGTCGACATCAACCGCAACAAGGGCAAGATCACGATCGAGTTCGCCACGGTCGACGACCTGGAGCGGATCGTCGGCATCATCGGTATGACGGGCTCGGAATCGGAGACAGATTCCGAGAACTGAATCGGGCTCCGAGCCTCGCCTGTAGGTGGCCGCGTCTCCCTGTCGGGGAACGCGGCCTCTGGCGTAAGAGGGGGCATGGTGCGGTTGCCGGCCGAAGCCCCCGCCGCCCGTCAAGCCGGTGCGGGGCTCCGTGGGCCTGCCCCGCTTGGTCAATCGGCAACTCATTGGACCTGGGCGCTGTGCGCCTTGTGGTGCGTGGAGCTGTGCCAGGTGCTGACCCGCCCTTTCTCGATCCGGGTTTGCTTGGGATGGCTGCGGTTCCTGGGCTCGCGGGGGCGGATCGCAGGGCTGCGCTTCCTGACGTCCGTGCGGTTCCACGCCGGCATCGGCGACCGGCTTCCGCGCGATGCGTACGACGGTCGGCCCGGGCGGAGCCGGAGGGATCGGCGAGGTGGACTGTGCACGGATGGCGCCGTTTCACGTGAAACCGCGCACTGACGGCGCCGTTCACGTGAGACCGCCCTCGACCCGTTTCACGTGAAACCACGCGCCATCCAGCCGCTCGGACTTCCCTGGGGCGGGGTTGTCGGCCCTCCGGTCCGTGTCAACGACCGGACCCCCGGTGCCTCGTCGATTGCGCCAGGCGCGGCTGAGCCGGCTGTCACAGCGCATGGCGTCCTCGTCCCCAGTGCTGCGTGGCTCCGCCCCGATCGCTCCACTCCCGCTCCACGACTCCCCGCCGTCCCCGCTGCTTCGCTTCCTCGCACCGGTCCAGACCCAGTCGTCCGCACGCAGTGGGGCGGGAGGGGCGGGAAGAGCGCAGCGGGGAGGGAAAGGTCGGGACGGCGGAGAGGTGGGGAGGGAGCGGTGGGCAGGGAAAGGTCGGAGGGAGGTTGGTGGAGCGGCGGAGAGGGTGGGGACGGTCGGAGAGGGGCTGTGGAAGATCGCGGTGAGGGGCCGAAAGTAATCCACAGGCGTTTTCCACAGGCACCCCTGGTTTCACGTGAAACGGCGCGTAGACCGGGGTGTCAGCCTGTGGATGACGGAGTGAAAATCACCGCTGGGGCGCTTCGTACCGGGACGCGAAGGTGCTGCGGTTGGCGGCATCGGTGGGGTGACGGCGGACACGTTGGATGGTCGGTGGGGGTGTCGCGGGCGTTCCGCAGCCCGGTCGTCGGCTGCCCGGTGGGAGAGCCGGCGGCCCCGGTGGAATCCCGACGTCGGCAGCCGAATCAGGTAGGGACAGCGCTCTCGAACTCGGTTAGGGTCAGCGTCGTGCCCCACACCCCTGCCCCCGTTCCAGATTTCACGAGGTGGCCTTCCTTCCCCTTCGAAGGCGAGTTCCAGGTCAAGCAACTCGAAGACCCGGTGGCGGTCGAGCCGCCGCGCAAGGGCGAAGGATCCAGCGAATGCCACTCCTGCAACGCTCCGGACGACGCCTACATCTGGGTCAGCGAGCGTTGGCGGGTACGTGCCATGGACCGGCCGACCGGCCTGCCGATGGTGCTGATCCTCGAATCCCGGTCCCACCTGGATCTGGGGGACCTGCCGAACCTGCTCGCCGCTGAACTCGGTGTGATGACGGTACGGCTGGAGCGCGCCATCCGCTCACTGGACGGCGTCGCCCGGGTCCACGTCAACCGTTGGGGGGACGGCGCCGCGCATCTGCACCTGTGGTTCCTCGCCCGTCCGTACGGGCGACTGCAGTTGCGCGGGACCTTCCTGTCCCTGTGGGACGACATCCTGCCGCCGATTCCCGAGTCGCAGTGGCGGGAGAATCTCGCCATGATCGCGGCCTGGCTCGCCGAGTTCGGTGGACGTCCGCTGGCGGAGCCGCCACGGATCCAGTGGCAGGCGCCGTCGAGTTTGAACCAGTTGCCTCCGGAGTCGCGGTCCGAGCAGTCGGTGGACCCGTTGGCTGTTGGTGGTCCGGTCACCGAGGCCTCGCCGGAGTCGGAAGTCGCGACGGAGAGTGCGGCGGCCCAGCGGGCCGACGAGCCGGAGACCGGATCCCAGTCGTCCGGTGGCGACCCGGCGACCCGGGCGTTCTGAACGTCCGTCGCGGTCAGACCGAGGATCTACGCGGTACGGGCCTCGTACTCCGGTCTCCTGGCAGGACCGGTCCTGGTACGGGCGCCCGTACCGTCCCTGTGGTCGGTGAGCCGGCCACCGGCGGCGAGCGGTGGTCAGCGGTCGAGGCGTCGGGCCACGGTCGGCCGGTGGACCGCCGGTCGGCTCAGGCCCGTCCGGCGGTGCGGCGCAGCGCGGCCCGGCTGACCATGGTGCGCAGCAGCTCGCCGAAGTCGAGACCGGCGGCGGCCACCGCGAGCGGCAGCAACGAGGTCTCGGTCATCCCCGGCGAGACGTTGACCTCCAGTACGTGCGGATGGTCGTCCTCGTCGACGATCAAATCCACCCGGGACAGGTCCCGCAGGCCGAGCGCGGTGTGTGCGGCCAGGGCCGTCTCGGCCACCCGGGCCGCGGCGTCGGCCGACAACCGGGCCGGTGCGTGCCAGGTGGTCAGCCCGGCGGTGTACCGGGCGGCGTAGTCGTAGACGCCGTTGCGAGGAACGATCTCGACCGCGGGCAGGGCACGCGGCCCGTCGCCCAGGTCGACGACGGAGACCGCCACGTCCATGCCGGGGACGTAGCGCTCGACCAGCGCGGTCGAGTCGTACCCGAAACAGCCGACCATCGCGGCCGGCAGCGCGGCAGGTTCCCGGACCACGGCGGCGCCGAGACCCGAACCGCCCTGCGCCGGCTTGATCATGAGTGGCAGGCCGAGTCGTTCGACGATCCGGTCCAGTACGGCGACCGCGCCGAGTTCGGAGAAGCGGTCGTGCGGCAGCGCCACCCAGTCCGGCGTCGGGATGCCGTCCTCGCGGAGTACCGCCTTCGCCGACGGCTTGTCCCAGGCGAGTCGGGACGCCCGGGCGTCACAGCCGACGTACGGCACGTCGCAGAGGTCGAGTACGCCGCGCAGCGAGCCGTCCTCGCCGGTCGCCCCGTGCAGCGCGATCACCACCGCGTCCGGCGGGTCGTCCCGCAGCGCCGGCAGCAGGGTCGCGTCGGCGTCCCGGAGTTCCGCCTCGACGCCGACCGAACGCAGCGCGTCGAGCACCCGACGCCCGGACTTCAGCGAGACGTCCCGTTCGTACGACAGGCCGCCGGCCAGGACCAGCACCCGCAGCTCCGCGGTGGCCTCGCGGGGCAGCGGCGCCGGCCACCGCCCGGTGTCCTGGGACAGGGTGTCCGGGGACGCGGCGCGGAGGGGTTGGCCTGGGGAGTTCGTACCCATGCCGGAGATCATGCCAAGTCGGGACCTGGCACGTCGGCACCGGCCTGGCCCCGGCGTCGGGCCGGGCCGGTGACCGCGCCGAAGACCTCCCGCATCGCGGTCTCCTGCTCCATCACGGTGGCCAGCCGGCGCACGCCCTCGCGGATGCGCTCCGGGGGCGGGAACGAGAAGTTGAGCCGCATGTGGCCGCCGCCGGTGCCGTCGGCGTAGAAGCCGGTGCCGGGCACGTAGGCGACCCGGGCGGCGATGGCCCTCGGCATCATCGCCTTGGCGTCGAGCCCGTCCGGCAGGGTCGCCCAGACGAAGAGCCCGCCACCCGGTTCGGTCCAGGTGGTGCCGGCCGGCATGTAGTCGGCGAGCGCGTCGAGCAGCGCGTCGCGGCGTTCCCGGTACACCTCGCGGTAGATCTTGATCTGCTGCCGCCACGGCATGGTGGAGAGGTAGGTGGTGACGGCGGACTGGGCGAAGGCGCTCGGGCAGAGGATCTGCGCCTCGGTGGCGATCACCAGCTTGTCCCGTACCGCGTGCGGGGCCAGGATCCAGCCGACCCGCAGCCCGGGCGCGAAGGTCTTGGAGAAGGTGCTGAGGTAGAAGACCCCGTCCCGGCGCCGGGACCGCAGCGGCGCGGGGGCCTCGCCGTCGAACCAGAGCTGGCCGTACGGGTCGTCCTCGACCACCAGCAGGCCGGCGCGCTCGCAGATGTCGAGCACCCGTTCCCGGCGCTCCTCGCTCAGCGTCACACCGGCCGGGTTCTGGAACGTCGGAATGGTGTAGAGGAACTTCGCCCGACGACCGGTCCTGGCCACCTCGGCGATGGCCAGTTCCAGCGCCTCCGGGATCAGCCCGTCGGCGTCCATCGGTACGTGCACCACCTGGGCCTGGGCGCTCTGGAAGACGCCGAGCGCGCCGACGTAGGTGGGGCCCTCGGCGAGCACGACGTCGCCCGGGTCGAGGAAGAGCCGGGCGACGAGGTCCAGCGCCTGCTGACCGCCCACGGTCACCACCACGTCCTCCGGGGAGGCGCCGCAGCCGACGTCGATGCCGGAGAGGGCCATCACCTCGCAGATCCGCTCGCGCAGTTCGAGGGTGCCCTGGCCGATGCCGTACTGCAGCGTTGTCGTGCCCTGCTCGGCCGCGAGCTGGTTGAGCATTTCGCCGACCGCGTCCAGCGGCAACGCGGCGATGTAGGGGGCGCCACCGGCGAGCGAGACGACCTCCGGACGGCTGGCGACGGCGAAGAGGGCTCGGATCTCCGATGCCGTCATGCCGCGGACCCGCCGGGCGTACCGGTCCGTGTAGTCGTCATGCGTCGTGCCGGTCATGTCGTCTCCTCGCTGCGCTCGTCACCGCCATGACCCGCGCGGGCGGGTCGGCCGACGCCGGTGACCACCTGCCGGGCCGTCGACACCCGGGCCGGCAGGAGGCCCGTGCCACGCTGGGTCATGTCGTCTCCCGCGCTGGTCGCCGTCACCGCTGGGCGGTTCGCCGTCGTCAGGGGCCCGGTGGGGCGCGTCCGCATCGACGACTCTCGGCCCCTCCGGGCGGTCGACCGGTAGTTTCGCCGATCGGCGCTCGTCGGTCGATCGTAATCCCGCTCACCACGTCCGGTCCTCACCTCGGCGGACGGTCCACATACCGGACCGGCTGAGTCGCGCTGGGTGACCTGGGGATCACCCCGGCGGAGGTCACCCGGTCCCGCTGGATGCCCGGTACGGGCTCTCCTCTCCCGAGCGGCGGACTTCCGGCGTACCATCGCTCGTTGGGGATAGTGACCCGGGGATGGCGATATTCACGGTCTTCGGACGCTCCGAGATGATTTTTGGGGATTACGCCGATGTCGCGACGTCTGGTCAGTCTGACCCTCGACACTCTCGAGGACCTGCCCCGGCCCTGTCGCCAGTGCGTCTACTGGGAGCTGGATCCGGTGGCGGCCGAGCGTGCCTGCGAGGCGGGTGATCCTGGCCTGGAGAAGGAGGCATGGGTCTCCCAGACGCTGCTCGAGTGGGGCTCCTGCGGCAAGCTGGTCTACGTCGACGGTATGCCCGCCGGATTCGTGATGTATGCGCCGCCGGCCTATGTTCCCCGCTCGATGGCGTTCCCGACCTCGCCGGTCTCCGCCGACGCCGCGCTGCTGACCACGGCACACATCGTCACCGCCTTCGCCGGGGGTGGACTGGGCCGCATGCTGGTCCAGGGGGTCGCCCGGGACCTGACCAAACGCGGCATCAAGGCGATCGAGGCGTTCGGGGACGCGAAGTTCGGCGACGCGGGTGAGGGCGCCGGCCACTGCGTCGCACCGGCCGACTACTTCCTCTCGGTGGGCTTCAAGACGGTACGTCCCCATCCGCGCTATCCCCGGCTGCGACTGGAACTCCGGACCGCGCTGTCCTGGAAGTCGGATGTCGAGTACGCCCTGGAGAAGCTGCTCGGCTCGATGAACCCCGAGGGCCTGCTCCGGCCGGTCCGACCGGCCACCCGGTCCACCGCCGGCTGAGTCCCCGCCTGCCGCCGCCCTGCTGGCGCCACCGCCGGCTGAGCCCTCGCCTGGGTCGTCCGGGATCCGGAACCCTCCCCGGGACCACCCTGGTCCCCTGCGCGGGCGTCTGGGGGCCTCTCCGGGGCGTCCGCGCTACGGCCAACGAGGCGCCGGACGGCCTGACCCGGTGCGTGACCGGTGGCCGGCGGTCGGTTCAGTCCCGGGCGGCCGAGCCGGCGGCGACCATCGCCCGCAGCTCGCTCACGTCGATCGAGCCGGTCGGGACGTCCTGCTCGACCGGGTAGTACATCCGCTGGACGGCGGCGACGATGGCGTCCACCACCCGGTCCCGGAACCGTGGATCGGTCAGCCGGGCGCGGTCGGCGGGCGAGGTGAGGTAACCGACGTCGACCCGGACCGCCGGCATCCGGGTCATCCGCAGCAGCTCCCACGACTTCGCGTGGGTGTGACAGTCACGCAGCCCGGTCCTGGCCACGATCTCCCGCTGGACCAGGCCGGCCAGGCGCTCGCCGACCGTGGAGGTCACCCCGTTGGAGGTGCCGTAGTGGTACGTCGCGACCCCGTCCGCCTCCGGGTTCACGTGGCCGTCGACGTGCAACGAGATCAGCAGGTCGCCGCCGAGCTCGTTGGCCAGCTCGGCACGGTTGAGGTCGGACAGCGGGGCGGCGGGCGCGGGACCCCGGGTGAGGTGGACCCGTACGCCGACAGCGGCGAGCCGGCCCTCCAACCGGGCGGCGAGGTCGTACGCGAGGTCACCCTCGGTCCAGCTCAGCCGGCCGTCGGTTACCACGAAGCCGGGATCGAAGGGATCGTGTCCCGGGTCGATCACGATGACCTTGCCGACCAGGTTCGGACCGGACTGTCGGAACGCGTCGGACTCACGGAGCCACTGCGGGCGGCCGCCGACCACCTTCCGGCCCAGTCGACGGAGCGCGTTCATGGTCTGTGGTCCACAGGCGCCGTCCGGGCCGAGCCCGACCTCACGCTGGAACTGGGCCACCGCACGGGCGGTCCGGGCGCCGTACACCCCGTCGGCACGACCGACGTCGTAGCCCATCTCCAACAGGCGTTCCTGGAGGGTCCGTACGTCCTCGCCGACGAGCGGGTCAGGGAGCGCCTGGTAGAGCGTGCGGGCACCGAGCCGCCAGCGGGCCGCGTCCAGGGCCCGCCAGGTCTCCGGGCCCACCTGCCCGTCGCAACTCAGCCCCCGGTCCTGCTGGAAGGTACGGACCGCGTGTTCCGTCCCGGCATCGAAGTCGTCGGCGCCCGGAGGCCCGCCGGCGGGCAGCAGGTTCAGGCTGACCAGGACGGAGCGGATCTCCGTCACCGCGGGTCCGCGATCACCACGTCGGATCGGACGCACGGACGACCTCCTCTGCATGCCTGCGAGCTGTCTGCCCGCCCCGTCGGGCGGAACCGGAGCGAGGGCCGCTCCGGTCGGTGCACGGCGTTCCTGATGCCCCGGACCCCGGCCGGTCGTCAGCCGCCGGTACACCTCACGGGGGAGGAACGCTTCCGGAGCGTACCGTGACCCTGCCGCCGCCGTCCGCTGTTGCCCGGAGCCGGCACGGGCCAAACGACCTGGCCGGGCCCGTCGTCGCCGGACCGGGTGCCGAGGGGCACCGGTACCCGGCTCCGACGACCGGCGACCGCCCCGCGCAGCACCACGCGTGACCCGTCTGACCTGGGCGGAGACGACCGCGCCCGCATCCGTCGTCGCGGATGCGGGCGCGGGACGAAACTGACGGCGGTGGCCTCAGAGCGCCGTCTCGATGAGCTTGACCAGATCGCTCTTGGGTCGGGCACCGACGATCGACTGGACCGGCTCACCACCCTTGAACACGGTGAGGGTCGGTGCCGACATCACCCGGTACGCCCGGGTCGTCTCCGGGTTCTCGTCGATGTTGAGCTTGACGATGCGGACCGCGTCGCCCATCTCGCTGGCGATCTCCTCCAGCAGCATGTCGACCTTGCGGCACGGGGCGCACCACTCGGCCCAGAAGTCCACCAGCACCGGCCTGTCGGACTGCAGCACGTCACTGACGAAGTTGGCGTCGGTGACGACGCTTGTTGCTCCCACTGGACCCTCCTCGGGGGTTCTTTTCAGTCTTCTTCCAAAGTCGCCAGGAACCGTTCGGCGTCCAGCGCCGCGGCGCAGCCGGTACCCGCCGCGGTGATCGCCTGCCGGTAGGTGTGGTCGACCAGGTCACCGGCGGCGAAGACGCCGGGGACGCTGGTCCGGGTGCCCGGCGCGTCCACCTTGACGTAGCCGTTCTCGTCCATCTCGACCTGGCCGCGGAAGAGTTCGCTGCGCGGGTCGTGCCCGATCGCCACGAACACGCCGCCGACCTCGAGCGTCTTGGTCTCGCCGGTGTGTGTGTTGAGCAGCCGGACGCCGGTGACCTTGCCGTCGTCGCCGAGCACCTCCTCGACCACGCTGTTCCACTCGACCCGGATCTTGTCGTTCGCCAGGGCGCGGTCAGCCATGATCTTGCTGGCCCGGAACTCGTCGCGGCGGTGGATGATCGTCACCTTGCTCGCGAACCTGGTGAGGAAGGTCGCCTCCTCCATCGCCGAGTCGCCGCCGCCGACCACGACGATCTCCTGCTGCCGGAAGAAGAAGCCGTCACAGGTGGCACACGAGGAGACGCCGTGGCCGAGGTACTCCTGCTCACCCGGTACGCCCAGCGGGCGCCAGGCCGAACCGGTGCTCAGGATGACCGCCTTGGCGCGGTAGGCCGTCTCGCCGACGTACACGGTGTGCGCCGCGTCGGAGCCGGGAACGCCGGTGTCGACCAGTTCGACCCGGGTCGCGTCGTCGGTGACGAACTCGGCGCCGAACCGTTCGGCCTGCTTGCGCATCGAGTCCATCAGCTCCGGACCCATGATCCCGTCGGCGAAACCGGGGAAGTTCTCCACCTCGGTGGTGGTCATCAGGGCACCGCCGGACTGCACACCCTCGATGACCAGTGGTTTGAGATTGGCCCGGGCGGCGTAGACCGCGGCTGTGTACCCGGCCGGCCCTGAGCCGACGATGATCAGGTTGCGGACCTCATCCACTGCCGTCTCCCGATGTGTGTCTCTGCGCCCCGACGCGTCGCGTCGATGGCGGTCCGAGCGCCGGCCGCGTACGGCGTCGGCGCTTGCAAGCCAGAACGTCATCGTACGAACCGGGGATTCCCGAGCCGGTCATCCGGTGGGTCATGTCACTGCCTCGCCGAAACGGCCGCTGAGGCGTTGTTTCACCCTACCCGGGTCTGATAAGTGACGTCGGCCTCCGTCGGAGACGTTCCGCACTCCGGTCCGGTCGCCCAGGCCCACCGCACCCCGGACCGGTCGGTGAAGACGACAACAAGAGCGGCGCTGCCCTCGAACCGGGCGTAGTCCACCAGTTCGACGGTGACCGGTCCCCGGGCGTGGGCCGCGGCGACCGCGTCGAGGCACCGGGCGAGGACGGCCGGGTCGGCCAGCCGCTCCAGTCCGGGAACCCGTTTCGGCGTACCGCTGGTGCGGGAGTCCGGTACGCCGGTGGCGGCGTCGTCGGGGCTGCCGGCCGGGCTGTCCTGCTCGCCCACTGCCGCGCTGCTCTCCGAGGTCACGGGGTCCCGAGTGAGCGGCTCCCGTGCGAGACCGTCGGCGGTGCCGGCGAGCGTGCTCGACGTGTAGTTGCTGCCACTGGACAGGACCCGCTCGGTGGAGGGCTCCGGCACCGTCCGGGGCGGCCCGGAACCGAGCATCGGGGCGTTCTCGGCTACGTCGCCGGTGGCGGTGTACGCCGTACCGGCGGCCTGGTCGCTGCTACCCGACGTCACGCCCAGGCGGCTGATCGCGAAGCCGGCGAACCCGACCACCACGACGGCGAGCACGACCGGCCCGGCGGCCCGGCGGACCCACCGTCGGCGGCGGCCCGGCCCTCTGGTGGCCGACGACGGGGCGGTGCGGGCCTGCACGGGTACGGCGGGGAGTTGGCGCCCGGTCCTGCGCGGAACCCGTCCGCCGTCCGGCTCCGGATCCTCCGTCGTGTTGTCGGTCGAGGTGGCCCCGGCCGCCGAAACGGTCCGGTCGTCGGTTCCGGTCCGGTCCGCCGGCCCGGCGTCGGCGGCCGGCTCGGCGCGGCTCACCTGGGCGGCGGGACCGGCCAGGGCCGCCCGGCCGAGCACCAGGTCGAGGCGGTCGACCACGGCCGCCGGCATCGGCTCCGCAGCCGTGGCCAGCGCCGCCAGGTCGTGCCGGACGCCGTCGAGACCGCCGGTCAGCGCCGCGTACGCCGCCGCCCAGTCCGGGGACTGTGTAACCAACCGGCTGACCTCGGCCTCGTCGGGGGTGCCGTCGAGCGCGCCGCCGACATAGTCGGCCAGCAGGTCGAGATCGACCTCCCTGAACTGGCCGCCGGTCACGGTTCCTCCTGCTCCTGGCCGGGTGGAGTCCGGCTTCGATCCTGTTCCGCCACTATCTGATCATGTGTGGACCGGGCGGACGGGCCACGTCCGGACCGGGTCGACGTAGGTCGGACGTCGGGGCCGGAGCCGGGGTTCCCACCGGTGACCGGCGGCACGTCACCGGCCTTCCCGCCGGCGTTCCGCCCGCCGGTCGTGGCCGCCGGTCCGTCCTCGGGCGCCCGCAGATGGCCGAGGAGTACGGCGAGTCGGGCCCGCCCACGGGCACATCGGCTCTTCACGGTGCCCTCGGCGACCCCGAGGATCGCCGCGACCTCGGTGACCGGGTAGCCCTGCAGATCCACCAGGACGAGGGCGGCCCGCTGCTCGACGGGCAGTTCGGCGAGCGCCTGCCGGACGACGAGCGCGGTGTCGTGGTCGACGGCCGGCGCGGCCGGCTCCACGCCACCGACCCAGCGGGCGCTGTCGGCCGACCGGGTGCTGTCGGGCAACGGCACCGTGGGATGGGCCTGCCGGCGACGGATCCGGTCGAGGCAGGCGTTCACCACGATCCGGTGCAGCCAGGTGGTGACGGCGGCGTCGCCCCGGAACCTCGACGCCGCCCGGTGCGCGGAGAGCAGGGCGTCCTGCAAGGCGTCCGCCGCCTCCTCCCGGTCGCCGACGGTCCGCAACGCGACCGCCCAGAGCCGGTCCCGGTGCCGGTGGAAGAGGGTGGCGAACGCGGTCCGGTCGCCGTCGGCGTGCGCCCGCAGCAGGTCGACGTCGTTGCGTTCCGCCGCTTCGGTGAGCACCTCGGTCCCGGCCGGGGCGGTGGCGTCCGCCTCGCCTGCCGCGCGGGAGACCTCGTCCGTGCCGCCCGTGGGGCGGGAAACCTCGTCCGCCGCTCCGTCCTGGGGACGGGCGGTCTCCCGTGCCGTGGCAGTGCCGTCTCCCGGTGGTGCCGCCACGTCGCCGACCGACCGGACCGGACCCGTCTGCGGCCTCGGGGGTGTCGCCGCCGGGCTGGTCTGGCCGGCGGCGTCCGAGCCCCGTGCGCCGGTCATGGCCGCACGATAACCGAGTGTCGCCTTTTCTGGGCTGACCGGAGACTCACCGGGCCTGGACCGTTATCTCCTGGACGCCGATCTTGTAACGGAAGGGCTCGCTCTGCGGCAGCTCGGTGATCCAGAGCATGAGGTACTGGTACTTCTGGCCAGGAGTGAAGTTGCTGAAGTTGACGGTCGAGCCGTCGGCCTTCTCGTACGGGTTGCCGATCCGCTCCTTGTACGCCCGCAGCAGCGCCTTGTCACCGGCGTCGGTGGACGGGAAGTCCGCGGTGCCCCAGCGCAGTTCGGCGGAGACGCCGGGCGCGGAGAACTCGACCTGAACGCTGGTGACCTCCCTCGGCTCACCGAGGTTGATCAGGATCCCCATCCCGGGCTTCGTGTTACCGAAGTTCGGCTGGTTGTGGTAGCTCTCGGTCTCCCAACCCTCGTTGGAATCACCGTCCACCACCTTTTCCACGCCGTCCAGCTCGCTCCGGGTACCGCCCGGGTCGATCACGCGTACCTGGTTGGGCCTGAGGTCGAGCTTGACCGGCTTGCTGGCCGGCGGCTCGGGCTCACCGGCGGCGCCGGCCTGGGCGGTGACGGTCGGCCCCGGCGTCGGAGCCGCGTCGGTGCCGGCGGGCTCGCCGTCGGAGAGCACGTTGATGCCGATCAGGAGGCCGACCAGGGCCACCACCAGCAGTGCGCCGATCCCGATCAGGGTTTTCCGACCGCCGGTGGCCGGCAGGTCCGGAGCGGCCTCGCCACTGGTGAAGCGCAGCGGGCCGCTGTCGAAGTCCTGTTCCTCGGCGGCCGCGGCCAACCGGCCGAGCTCGGCGGAGAGCACGTCGGAGGAGGGGGCCGCCAACTGGGCGTCGAGCAGGTCCATGGTCAGGTCGTCGAGGTACGCGGGCACACCGGCCCGTACCTGTCGGGGCGCGGCGATGGCGCCGCTGGCGTCCCGGACCGCGTCCTGGACGGAGGCCCGGGCCCGTCGGACGTTGCCGCCGGTGAGCGGCGTCTCGGCGTGCGGCCAGTGCCCGGTCAACGCGTAGTAGAGGACACCGCCGACCGCGCGTACGTCGGTCTCCGGGCTGTCCGCGCCGTCGGTGCGCGCGTCGGCGAGCACCACCCGCCCGTCGTTCGCGATCATCACGGTGCCGGGGTGCACGTTGCCGTGCACCATCCCGGTGGCGTGGATCGCGGCGATCGCTCCGGCGACGGCGTGTGCGACAGCGGTGGCGCGGGCAGGGTCGAGGGGACCCTCGGCGACCACCTCGCGCAGCGAGTGGCCGTCGACCCACTCGCGGACGACGTACGCCCGGTCCTCCTCGTCGATCGCGTCGTAGACGCCGACGAGGTTGGGGTGGATCACCCGGCTCGCCACGACGGCGGCCTGGAGCATCTCTTTCGCGGAATCGCCGCCGGGGTGGCGCAGCACCACCGCGACCGGCCGGCGCAGTATGACGTCGACGCCGCGCCAGACCTGTCGACCGGCGCTGTCGTCGTTGATGTGCTCCGCAAGCTGGTACCGCTCGGCCAGAATCTCACCGACGGCGGGCGCACCGAAGGTCATCACGGGAGGAGTGCCCTCGTCCGCCTCCTGACCTTCGCCGACCTGGGTCACCCGTCCTCCCTCGGTGATCGTGTCGATCGCTGGACCCGTGCTGCTGGGCATTTGGCTTCCGTTCCGCCTTCGAAGGAATTCGGACGGCCATCGGCCCTTTCTAGCCTAGGCGTTCGCCGCATCCGTCGAGAGCGACCTTACCCGGGTCTGACTGATCCCCGACACGTCATCTTGCGGCCGTAGGCCACCAGCTGCCGGAGATGTCGTGAAGCGCACCTGAACGCCCGGTGTCATCCGCCTTCCCGACACGTGCGGTTAGCAATCTATAGGTTGATTTCAACTGTCTTACGTCGGGTTGCTGTCTCAGCCCGGGCATGGCAGCCGAACCTGTCTTTCCGGACCGGCGGAGCTTCGACCGGGCCCGGGGTGGGCCCTCGACGCCTTCCCCGCGGGACGGCGATTATGCCGTCGGCGAGTCAACTGAGGACAGCGGCCGTCGGCGACACCGACCGGTCCGGTGTGCCGACCGGCGGCACCCGATCCTGACGGCCAGTCAGTTGATCCTGACGTCCTGTTATCCACAGCTGTCACCTGGGCTTCTTCAACAGATCGCCGGGTTATCCACAGCGATATCCCCAGGTGTTTCCGGGCCCGGCGCCGGCAGCGGGCGCCGGGCGAGGAGCACCGGCGGGGTGGCGCGCGCCGGAGCGGACGAGACGGCGTCCCCTGCCGAGGGGGAAGCACCGTGGTGGCGGGGGAGAGTTGTCGTGCGGGTCGTGGCGTGTCGGTCAGCGACCGAGGCGGCGGCGCAGCATGCCGACGACCTCGGTGATCTCCCGGATCCGCAGCAGCATCGCGAGACCGAGGTACGTACCGCCGATGGCCGCGCCGCCGATCACCACCTCGACGAACCCGAGCAACTGGTTGCCCAGCGCGTCACCGGGCAGCAGCACCATGACCAGCACGCCGACCAGGGTCGCGCCGAGGGCGGCGACCAGCACCCGGCCGAAGGTGTTGACCATCGCGCCGATCCCGATCCGGCCGATCCGGGGACGCAGCAGCCGCGCGGAGATCACCGCCGCGGCGATGTACGAGACGGCGTTGCCGATCATCATTCCGGAGGCCAGGAACGAGAGCGAGAAGGCGGCGAAGACCAGCACCTGCACCAGGATCCGGAGCAGCACCACCGGGATGTTGATCAGAGCGGGCATCCGGGTGTCGGGCAGCGCCCAGAAGGCGAAGGTGAAGATCTGGCTGATCGAGAAGGGAATCAGCGCCAGCGCGGCGACCAGCAGCACCGGCGCGATGGCCCCGGCGTCACCCTGGGCGGCGCCGTAGTCGAAGAGGACCACCGAGATCGGGTCGGCGAGGACGGCGTAGCAGACCGCGATCGGGGCGAGGACGGCGGTGACGGTACGGACGGTCCGGGACAGGTCGGCCGCCATCTCGCCGAACCGCCCGTCGGCGGCGGCCGAACTCATCCGGGGCATCAGCGCCGTGATGATCGAGACGGCGATGATCCCGTGCGCCATCATCAGCAGCAGGAAGACGTTGTTGTAGATGGCCGGGCCGGCGGACTTCTTGTCCACCTGGTTGAGCAGGTTGAACAACACGATCAGGCCGATCGAGTTGACCACCACGTAGCAGAGCATCCAGCCGCCGAGCCGGCCCAGTTCCCGTAGGCCGAGGGCCCGGAAGTCGAACCGCCACCGCCAGCGGAAGCCGACCTTGCGCAACGCCGGCACCAGGCCGGTCACCTGGACCACGATGCCGAGCAGCGTGCCGCCGCCGAGCAACAGGATCTGCCCGCGGCTCAGGTCGCCCGGTTCGACGAGCTTCGCGCCGTAGACCACGATGTAGAGCGCGCAGGCCGCGATGATGACCAGGTTGTTGAGGATCGGCGCCCACATCGGGGCGGCGAAGTGCCCCCGGGTGTTCAGCACCGCGGCGATCAGCGCGCTCAGCCCGGAGAAGAAGATGATCGGCAGCATCAGCTGGGCGAGGTCGGTCACCAGGTTGTGGTATTCGTCGCCCCGGTTGCCGGCGTAGATCGCGGTCAGCAGCGGGGCAGCGGCGATCGCCAGCACCGTCGCCACACCGAGGGCGAGCGCCGCCAGGGTGAGCAGACGCTGGGCGTACGCCTGGCCGCCGTCCGGATCGACCTTGCGACGGCGCACCAGTACCGGCACCACGACGCTGGTCAGCACGCCGCCGAGCAGGAACTCGTAGACCATCTGCGGAATGATCAGCGCGGTGGCGTACGCGTCGTTGACCGCGAACGTGCCGATCGCGGCGGTGACCATCAGGGTGCGGAGGAAGCCGGTCCCCCGGCTGACCAGGCTGCCGATCGCCATGATCGCGCTGTTGCCGGCCGCGCTGCCCTCGGCGGTCTCCGGCGGTGGGCTGGTGCTGTCGATGATCGGACTGGTGCCGATCAGTGTGGCACCGTCCTGCGGCGGCGGTACCCCGTCGGGCATGGCGTTCGCGCTGCGGTACAGCCCGCTTGCCATGTCAACCTCCCGAGAGGGGTACGGCGGGCAGGGCGCCCGCCGGCACTGCTGGAGACCTTAGTCAACCGGGCGGACCGGCGTCGGGGCGCGTCACTGCCGACCGGTGTGCCCGGCGCCACCGGGTGCTGGTCGGCCCGCTAGGCTGGCGATTCCATGTCCGAAGCATCCGTTCCGCAGGCAGCCCGTTCCGCGCCGTCCACCAGCCGGTCGGCCGGTCCCGCGTCCACCGCACACTCGACCGGTTCCGGCGGTCCCGCCCCTGACGGTACCGACCCGGCGACGGCGGGCCGACTGTCCGCCGCCCAGCGCAACGCGGTCGCGGAACTGCTCCGGGTCTCCCCCGTCGCCGACGAGCTCGGCCGGCGGTTCGCCCGCGCCGGACACGAACTGCACCTGGTCGGCGGCTCGGTCCGGGACGCACTGCTCGGCCGGCTCGGCGACGACCTCGACTTCGCCACCGACGCGCACCCGGACCAGACGCTGCGGCTGCTCAAGGGCTGGGCCGAGGCGACCTGGGAGACCGGGCGCGAGTTCGGCACGATCGGCGCCCAGCGCGACGGGCTGCGCCTGGAGATCACCACCTTCCGCGCCGAGTCGTACGACCAGGTGAGTCGGAACCCCGTGGTCGAGTACGGCACCAACCTCGTCGACGACCTGCGGCGCCGCGACTTCACCGTGAACGCGATGGCGGTCAGCCTGCCCGGGCACGAGTTCACCGACCCGTACGGCGGGCTCGACGACCTCGCCGACCGGATCATCCGTACCCCGGGGACCCCGGAGGAGTCCTTCGGCGACGACCCGTTGCGGATGCTCCGGGCCGCCCGGTTCGCGGCGCAACTGCGGTTCGCGGTACATCCGGCGGTCCGGGACGCGATGCGGGCGATGGCCACCGACCTGGACCGGATCACCGCCGAGCGGATCCGGGACGAGTTCACCAAGCTGCTCTGCGGCGCCGACCCGGTGACCGGGCTGCGGTTGCTGGTCGACACCGGGCTGGCCGACCGGTTCCTGCCGGAGCTGTCCGGGCTGAAGCTGGAGATCGACGAGCACGCCCAGCACAAGGACGTCTACGAGCACACCCTGATCGTGGTGAGCAACGCGATCCGGTTGGAGGGCGAGGGCGGCTGCGACTTCGTACTCCGGATGGCCGCGCTGATGCACGACGTCGGCAAGCCGGCGACCAAGGCCGTCGGGTCGGACGGCCGGGTCAGCTTCCACCACCACGAGGTGGTCGGGGCGCGGCTCACCAAGCAGCGGTTGAAGGCGCTGCGCTATCCCAAGGACGTGATCGGCCAGGTGGTCGGGCTGGTCGGGCTGCACCTGCGGTTCTACGGGTACGGCCGGGGCGAGTGGACCGACTCCGCCGTGCGGCGGTACGTCACCGACGCCGGTGACCTGCTGACCCGGCTGCACAAGCTGACCCGTTCCGACTGCACCACCCGGAACCGGCGCAAGGCCGCACAGCTCTCCGCCGACTACGACGCGCTGGAGGAGCGGATCGCCCGGTTGCAGGACGAGGAGGATCTGGCCCGGGTCCGTCCCGACCTCGACGGCAACGCGATCATGGAGCTGCTCGGCGTACCGCCGGGGCCGATCGTCGGCCAGGCCTGGCGGCACCTCAAGGAGGTCCGCCTGGAACGCGGCCCGCTGGACCGGGACGAGGCCGAGGCGGAACTCTGGCGCTGGGCCCGCGACCAGGGCGTCGTCGGCGGCTGACCGCCGTCTCCGGTCGACGGAGCGGCACGGCTCATCGCGCGTCGGTCCGCTCCGCTAGCGTCACAGTCGACATCGGAGCTGTCGTCGGCGGGCGTCGAGGAGGCGGGCGTGACGGTCTCTGGGCGGCCGGGCGGCCGTTCCTACCTGGTGCCGATCGTGGCGTTGACGTCGACGCTCGTCGCCCTGGTCATCGCGATCGTGGTGGTCCTCGTCCTCGGTGACGGCGGTGCGGAGTCCCGCGACGGCCGGACCGGGTCCGCGGCGGGACCGACGACCGGACCGGCGGTCGGTGACACCACCTCCGCCGGCCCGCCCACCGGAGCTGCCGCCGAGGGGGCGGACTGCCTGGTCGGCACCTGGCGGGTCACCGAGCACCGGGAGCAGGTGGACGTGCCGGACGTGGGTCGGCTCAGCTTCACCGGCGGCGCCGGGGCACGGCTGTCGCTGAGCGCGGAGGGCGCGGCGATCGCCGACTACGGCACCGGTACCAGCCACCGGGCCGACTACGCGGGGCAGGACGTCGTACTGGAGTTGCGTGGCCGGGTCAGTTACCGGTACGAGGCGACCGGCGACCGACTGGAGCCGCTCGACCTGCGTTCCGACGCCGAGTTCCGGCTGTCGGTCGGCGACCGTCCCGCCGGCGACTGGCAGCCGTTCACCGCCTCGACCGCGCCGTCCAGCTACACCTGCGTCGGGGATTCGCTGACCCAGCGGTCCCTGGTCGCCACCATCCTGTACGCCCGAGCGGATTGAGCACGCACGATGACCCGACTGACCACCCCACCGCCGCCGGCCGGACTGCTGGACCGCTTTCCCGGGCTGGCGGCGCTCGGCCGTACCACCACCCGGTTGCATCCGCGTCCGGACGAGTACGTCACCTCGGCCGACAGCCACGTCGGCGGGCCGCTCCGCTGGCCGGCCGCCGAGCCGTGGCCGACCTGCGACGTTCCGCACCAGGTCCAGACCGAGGCGCCGATCCCGGCAGAGCTGGTCGAACGGCTGGGGAGCGCCGAGTCCTCGCGTCGACTGGTCGCCCTCGGCTTCACCGGGTGGGGTTCGGTCAACGGCGGGCCGGTGGTCGGTTACCGGTACGAGCCGGTACCGCATCCCCGACCGAATCCGATGGTGCCGGTGGCACAGTTGCGCGCCGGGGACATCCCGGACCTGCCCCGGCCTGGTGGCGCCGACCTGCTCCAGGTGTTCTGGTGCCCGTTCGAGCACGCCCAGGACGGACTCTGGGGCCCGACGGTCCAGCTGCGCTGGTGGCGTGAGGCCGATCTGACCGACCCGGTGGAGCGGACCTCGGCGGCCGACCCCGGGGCCGAGCCCGAGGTCGGCGAGGAGCACTACCTGCCCCAGCCGTGTCGGCTGCACCCGGAACAGGTGGTCGAGTACCCGTACCCGGAGGAGTTGCCGGCCGACCTTCGGGAGCGGGTGGACGACTGGCGGGTGGACGTCACGGAGGACGTGGACCGGAACTACGTCGCCACGTTGATGGCACCCGGCTGGAAGGTCGGCGGGTATCCGGCCTGGAACCTCACCGACCTGTTGCCGACGCCGTGCCCGGACTGCGCCGGCCCGACCTCGTTGCTGCTGGTCATCGCCTCGTCGGAGTACGACGGCGGAACTCGGTGGCGGTGGCTGCCGGTGGAGGAACGACCGGCGGACGGTGGGTCGCCGGATCTGGACGTCCAGGAGCCGACCGGGATCACCGTGGGCCGCTCGGGATCGTTGCGGATCTTCGCCTGCCTCCGCTGTCCCGGCACCCCGTTCCGGCTCGACCAGCAGTAGCCACCCGCCGTTCGGTTCGGTCGGCGCCGGTTCGGCCACCGACAGCGCCGCGGGGGGGGGCGGCCGGCCCCCCCCCGCCGGGGGCGGCGGGGGGGGGGGGGGGGGGGGGGGGCGGGGGCGCCCCCCCCCCCCCCGCCCCCCCCCCCCCCCCCCGCCCGCGGGGCCCCCCCCGCGGCTGGTGTCTCCGGTGGTCAGCCCTTGTCGACGGCGGTCGAGGTCTTGCCGCCGTTCGCCAGGGTGCCGTCCACGACCTGGTCGCCGCCGCTGCGGGCGGCACCGAGCCGGGCGAGCAGTCCGGCCAGGTCGACGCCGGTCAGGTCGGTGCCGAGCTGCAACCCCTGGGCGACGTTGGCGGCGACGGACTTGGTCAGCGAGCCGGCACCGTCGGTGGAGATCACGGTCAGCTTGTCGATCGCACCGATCGGGGCACTGGCCGCCTCGACCACCTGCGGCAGCATCTTCACCAGCAGGTCGAGCACGGCCGCCTCGCCGTACGCGGCGAAGGCCTCGGCCTTCCGCGACATCGCCTCGGCCTCGGCCTGGCCGCGGGCCAGGATCGCCGCGGCCTCCGCCTGGCCCTCCCGCTCGATCGCCTCGGCGATCGCGGTACGACGCCGCTGCTCCGCCTCACCTTCCTTGGCACCTTCGATGGCGTTCGCCTCGGCCAGTGCCGCCCGGCGGGCCCGCTCGCCCTCACCGGTGAGTCGGGCCTGTTCGGCAGCGGCCTGGGCGGCGGCGATGGTCGCCTGCCGTCCGGCGTCGGCCTGGAGCACCGCCGCGTTGCGGGCCGCCTCGGCCTCCTGTTCCACCTTGTACCGGGCCGCGTCGGCCGGCTTGCGGACCTCGGTGTCGAGCTGGCGCTGCTTGAGTTCGGCGTTGCGCTCGGCGACCTTCTGCTGCTCGGACAGGATCGCCTGGTCCCGCTCGGCCTGGGCCAGCGGACCGGCGGCGGCGGACTTCGCCTTCGCCGCGTCGATCTCGGCCTGGATCCCGGCCTGCTTCAGCGCCAGGTTCCGGTTCGCCTCGGCGATCGCCTCCTCGGCGAGTAGCCGCTCCTGCTCGGCCTGCTGCCGGGCCCGGGCCTCGGCGATCGCGGCGTCCTTGAGCACCCGGGCGGCTTCCGGACGCCCGAGGTCCTGCAGGTACGACCCCTCGGCCAGGATGTCCTGCAGCTGGAAGGTGTCGAGCACCAGGCCCTGGTTGGTCATCGAGTGCTCGGCCTCCTCGGCGACCGCGCTGGCGAACGCCGCCCGGTCCCGGATGACCTCCTCGATGGTGAGCCGGCCGACGATCGACCGCAGCGCACCGGCGAGCACCTCACGGGTGAAGCTGTCGATCTCGTCCTGCTGGTGCAGGAACCGCTGCGCGGCGGCGCGGATCGCGTCCTCGGTGCCGCCGACCTTGACGATCGCGACACCGTGCAGCTCGGCCCGGATGCCCTGCTTGCTGACCGCACCCTTGATGCTGACGTCGATGCGCCGGCTGGACAGGTCGAGGGACTGGAGTTTCTGCACCACCGGCAGGACGAAGACCGAGGCACCGAGGACGACCTTCTGGCCGGACATGTCGGTGGACCGGCTGCCGTCGGCGCTCTGGGTCGTACGCCCTTTGCGGCCGGTGACGATGAAGGCCTCGTTCGGCCCGGCGACCTTGATCCGGGAGAGCACGAAGAGGACGAGGATGAAGGCGAGCAGTACCGCTCCGCCGATGGCGACGAGGATCAGCATGACACCGTCCGTTCCAGAGTGAGGGTTGGACACGACACGAGGGCACGGTCGAGCGCAGGTGGGGGTGGAGGAAGCAGAGTGGTGGGTTGACGGTTCGGGTCTAGTACGTCTCGACGAGGACGCTCGTCTCGCTCAGCGCCTCGATGACGAAGATCTGGGCACCGGTCGCGATCGGGCGCTCGGCTTTGGCGTTGAGTTTCACCGGTTGGCCGGCGATCCGTACCCGTACCTCGCCGTAGCCGGCGGTGGGGATCGGGCTGACCACCACACCGAGTGCGCCGACCAGGTCGTTGCGGGTCGGGGTGGCGTCGGTGCGCATGTTACGGGCCGCCCGGGAGATCCGGGAGGCGAGCCAACCGGCCGGGACCGCCGCCAGGGTGCCCAGCGCTCCGGCCGCCACGATCGGGCCGACGCCACCGCCGCCGATGAGTTCGTTGGCGATGGCGCCACCGAAGCCGAGGACGCCGGCGAAGCCGGCGATCGCCTCCAGGCTGACCGGACCGTCGATGTCCGGGTTGCCGATGTGGGCGAGCTCGGTGCCGAGCAGGGCCAGCGCGAGCACCGCGACGCCCGCCCCGCCGATGATGAGGAAGATCAGAGTCCCCGCTGCCACGACCTGAAAGGTAGCTGACAGTGGCAACTGCTCCGGGCGGTCGGACAGTGGCAGGATCGGTGCGGGGCCAAGCTCGATGATCGCGGTCCATGCCGTACCGGATGTGACTGAGGGGTGTCGGGTGTGAATGATCGGGTACGTCGACACACCGAGCTGTTCAACGCCAGCTTCCGGTCCGGTGACTGGTCTCCGTTCCTGGCCACCTTCACCGAGGACGCGGTGATGAGCTTCGGCGGGGTGCCGGTCGGACCATTCCACGGTCGGGCCGCGATCGCCGAGGCGTACGCCCGGCAGCCGCCGACGGACACGATGCGGGTCGACTCGGTACGGTCCGAAGGGGACACCGACCTGGTCCGGTTCGCCTGGTCGGCGGGCGGTACGGGAACGATGCGGGTGTGCTGGCGGGATGACCAGGTCGTCGGGCTGACCATCACGTTCGACTCCTGAGCCGTGGTCTCGGCGCGAGCCGTCGCCGTTCGTGGCCCGGTCGCCCGGGTCCCCGGTACGGGTGCCGCTCGTCGTCGGGTGGCGGGGCGGAGCTCTCGCGACGGGGCAGCAGCAGCGGGCTGGCGAGGATGAGCAGTCCCGCGACGGTGATGGCGGTGCGTGGGCTGGTGGCGTCGGCGAGCAGGCCACCGAGCGCGCTGAGGACGGCGATGGTCGCGCTGCTGCTGATCGACCACGCCGACAGGGTCCGGGCGGTGCGGTGCGCGGGTGTGTGCGTGAGCCGGTAGGTGGCGAGTACCGGGTTGTACAGGCTCATGCTGACGATGATCGCGAGTTCGACCGCGATCACCGTCACGAGACCGGCGACACCGGGTTGGACGAAGGCGAGACCGATCAGCCAGACCGCGCGCAGCGTTCCTACCGTACGGAGGATCCGGTGTTGCCCGTGCCGCGCCACGACACGGCGGGCGAGGCGTGCGCCGACGAGTCCGCCGAGGCAGGGAACGGCGAAGACGAGGCCGTACTGCCAGGGTGGCACGGCCAGCTCGCCGAGCATGAGTACGGCCAACAGCGGCTCCGTGGCCATGATCAGGCCACCGACGACCAGTTGGTTGAGGTAGAGCGCGCGCAGCCCGGGATGGGTCAGGAGATGCCGCCAGCCGTCGAGTACCTCGCCGGCCCGGAGGCGGTGTCGACCGGCTCGCCGCGGGTGGTCTTCCCGGGCGCGGATCGCGGTGAGGCAGAGCGCGGACAGCAGGTAGCTGACCGCGTCGGCGATCACGGTGGTGACCGGGCCGAACAGGCCGACCGCCGCGCCGCCCAACGGCGGGCCGACCGCGATGGAGCTCCACGTCGTCGACTCGAACCGGGCGTTGGCCACGAGCAGGTCGTCGGCACGGACGAGGGTTCTGAGGTAGGCACCGCCGGCCGCGTTGAAGGCGATCCGGGCGGCGGCGGCCACGGCCGAGACGACCAGCAGCTGGGCGAAACTGAGCCGGCCGAGGGCGTACCCGACGGGGATCGTCATCATGACCGCGAACCGGGCCAGGTGCATCGCGATCATCACCGGCCGCCTGCGGTGGAATTCCACCCACGGCCCGAGCGGCAGGGCGATCAGCGCGCCCACCGCCGGCCCCACCGCGGCGAGTACGGACACCTGGCCGGCGCTGGCGTCCAACACCAGTACGGCGATCAGCGGCAGGGCGCCGAACCCCAGCCCGGAGCCGTAGGCGCTGACTGCGTAGGACGTCCACAGCCATCCGAACTGCCGACCCGGGGACCGTGTCGCGGCCACGCCCACCCCCTGCTCTGATCACAACCGGCCGTTGACCGTGGCGATCAGAGCAAAGGGCGGGCAGGCAGATCAAACAACGGGATGGTCGGCGAGTCACAACCGGAAGTTGTGAAGGTAGGCTCCGCTCCGTGGATCTCGACGCCGTGCGTACCTTCGTCGCCGCCGCGGATGCCGGTCAGTTCCAGGAGGCCGCCGACGCGCTGTCGATCACCCAGCAGGCCGTCTCCAAGCGCATCGCCGCGCTGGAGAAGGACCTGGAGGTACGGCTGTTCACCCGTACGGCTCGCGGCGCCCAGCTGACCGTCGACGGCCAGGCGTTCCTGCCGCACGCCCGGGAACTGCTCCGGGTCGAAGCGCGCGCCGACGCCTCGGTACGCCCCGGTCGGCGGGCCCTCCGGATCGACGTCCACAGCCGACGCACCGCGCCGGCGGTGCTGCTCCAGGACTTCCACCGTACGCATCCGCGGATCGAGCTGGATGTCGTCACCCTCGACGCCGACGTCCACGGTGCGACCGCAGCCGTCGAGGCGGGGACGGTCGACGCCACCTTCCACGCCGTCACCGTGCCCACGCACCTGCTGCCGCACGCGATCAGGACCGCCCGGGTGATCGACGAGCACCACGAGATCCTCGTCGGGCCACGGCATCCGCTCGCCAACGCCCGTGCGGTCACGCCCGCACAGCTCGTCGAACACCGGATCTGGATGCCCGGCATGGCCGACGGCACCGAGTGGGCCGCCTACTACGACGAACTCGCCGCCGCGTTCGACCTCACCATCGACCGGGTCGGGCCGGCCTTCGGGAACGAGGTCCTGCTGGCCGAGATCGCCGACTCCGCGGAACTGGCGACGCTGGCCGGGGAACGTACGCGGTATCTCTGGCCGGACAGCTACGACCTGCGGCGCATACCGGTACGTGAGCCGGCACCGGTCTACCCGATCTCGCTGATCTGGCGCGACGACAACCCGCATCCCGCCCTCGCCGAGCTGCTCGAGCACCTCGACCGTCGGCGGGTGCGGAAGCCCGACGCCGACGTCTGGCTGCCGGAGTGGGCACGGCGATCACCCGCGGAGTGATGCCCGCGGTAGATCCGCGCGAGCGGGTTCAGCCCGTTTCCGCGATCGCGGCCTCGTACGCCGCCTGCAGTTCGGCGAAGACAGACGGGGTGCCCGGCGGCCGGGGGATGCCGAGGTGCTGCTCGCGCAGTTCGTCCATGAACCGGTCCCACAGCTCGGGGCCGCCCTGCTCGAGGAGTTCGGCGCGGACGGAGAGTTCGTGGCTGGCGGGCATGTGTCGGCGGCCCCAGGAGCCGAGCGCCGCCATGACCGGTACGAGTTGCACGCCCGCCTCGGTGAGGCTGTAGCGGATCTTCTGACGGTGCGTCTGGTCGTCGACGCGCCAGAGAAGGCCGTGAGCGACCAGCCGGCGGAGCCGGTCGGCCAGGATGTTGGAGGCGATTCCCTCCTGGGACCCGGTCAGCAGCTCGCGGAAGTAGTGCCGGTTGCCGAACATCATGTCGCGCAGCACGACCAGCGACCACCGGTCGCCCATCACCTCGACCGCGAGGTTGATCGGACATCCCGACCGGTGCGTCGGCTCTTGAACGTCAGCCATCGGTTCTGATTGTACTTTGCAATCGGCGGTGCTAACGTCACGCCGACCACTTGCGTTCTGCAATCAGCCTCGGGAGCGTGATGGAGCCGACAAGCACGAGCCTCGACCGTCGCTACAGTGACGAGAAGGCCGAGGCGGTGACGTGGACCGAGGCCGAGGCGAGGCTGGCCGGGGCGGAGGTCGCCTGGATCGTGACCGTGCGGCGCGATGGTCGTCCGCACGCGACACCGATGGTCCCGGTGGTACTGGACGGAAAGGTCTACTTCCACACCGGCGACACCGAGGTGAAGTACGCCAACATCCAGGCCAACCCGCAGGTGATGGTCCTGGCCGGCGACACGGCCTGGGAACGCGGCCTCGACGTGGCCATCGAGGGAACCGCCGTCGCGGTGACCGACGAGGCACTCCTTCGACGGCTCGTCGAGCTCTACCGCCGGCGTTGGGACGGCCGTTGGCAACTCGCCGTCAAGGATGGTGCCCTGGCGCCGAAGAATCCCGGTACCGAGCCTGTCGTCTTCGAGGTGACACCGAGTGCGGGGCACGGCAACGCCAAGGGCGACCCGTTCGGCCACACCACCTACCGCTTCTGACACAGCGCACGACACAGCCCGGAAACAGGCAACAAAAACGGTGAGGAGAGGGCGAGACAGATGACCAGTGGTGGCTTCTCGGCGAAACGGCTGGCTCGGGTACGACAGCAGCTCGAGCGTAACGTCGATTCCGGCTTCGTCCCGGGTGCGATGGCCGTCCTCGCCCGCCACGGCGAGGTGCACGTCGAAGCGACGGGCTACCTCGCGTTCGAGGGCACCGGGTCGAAAACGCCGATGGCGGGCGACACCATCTGGCGTACCGGCTCGATGACGAAGCCGATCGTCGCCGCGTGCGTCATGACGCTCGTGGAAGACGGCACACTCCGCCTCGACGACCCGGTCGACGACCTCCTTCCGGAGCTGGCGGACATGACGGTGCTCGCCGACCCCGACGGGCCACTGGACAACACCGTGGCGGCGAACCGTCCGATCACGCTGCGGGATCTGCTGGCCAACACCGCCGGCACCGGCGTGGTCCCGGCCGAGCCGGGAACGGTCCCGATCGCCGACGCGCTGGACGCACTCAGCTACCCGTCGCCGGACGAGTGGATGCGCCAGCTCGGCGCGCTTCCGCTCGTCCACCAACCCGGTGAGCGCTGGATGTACGACATCGCCTCCAACGTGACCGGCGTGCTCATCGCCCGGGCCACCGGCATGTCCTTCGGGGAGGCGCTGCGCGAGCGGATCTGCGATCCGCTCGGGATGAAGGACACCGCGTTCAACGTGGGCGGCGAGAGCATCGAGCGGTTGGCGACGGCGTACGAACGCGACAACGCCCCCACCGGTGAGTCGGTCGTCGAAGACGCCCCCGACGGGCGGTTCAGCCGGCCGCGGGCGTTCGAATCCGGCGGTGGCGGGCTCGTCTCCACCGCCGACGACTACCTTGCCTTCGCTTCGGCGCTGCTCGCGGGCGGTACCCACCACGGCGAGCGGGTGCTGTCGCGGCCGTCGGTGACGCTGATGACCAGCGACCAGCTGACCCCGGAACAGAAGGCGGTCTCCGGGTTCTGGCCGGGATACTTCGACACCATGGGCTGGGGTTTCGGGATGTCGGTCCGTACCCGCCGTACCCACCTCGGCCCCTCGGTCGGCAGCTACGGATGGTCCGGCTTCTACGGCAGTGCCTGGTACAACGACCCGGCCGAGGACCTGACGGCAATCGCGGTCATGCAGCGGGCACACGCGGGCGACCAGAGAATGCCGATGTGGAGCGACTTCTGGACCGCCGTCTACCAGGCGATCGACGACTGACCGCAGGCCGGCGGGCCGCCACGGGGGCGGCCCGCCCGCGTGCACCGACGGAACCGGCGTCAGCTCGTCCGGTGGTCCACACTGGTCCGATGGGCGCCGTCGAGCATCGCGGTCAGATCGCCGAGGTACGCCGCCGACTCGTGCGGAACGGGCCGTCGTGGACTCGGCCCCACGAGCGCGACTTCGAGACGGTGGCGTTGCCCGAGGTCGACTGCGACCTGCTGCGGGACCTGTTGATCGCCGAAGGCGTGGCAACGGTTGTCGAGGTCGGGCTCGCGTACGGCAGCTCCGCCCTGGCGATCGGGGAGGCGCTGGTCGCCGTCGACCGACCGGAGCCGCGGCACGTCATCATCGACGCGTACCAGGAGAGTGCCTGGTCCAACGTCGGCTGGGAACTGATGCGTTCGGTGGGACTCGACCGGAACGCCCGGCTCCTGACCGTGCAGTCGTCCCTCGTGCTGCCACAACTGCTCGCCGAGGGACTCGTCGCCGACGCGGCGTTCGTGGACGGCAGCCACCGGTTCCACGAGGTTTTCGTGGACCTCTACTTCCTGCGCAAGATCGTCCGGCCGGGCGGGCTGGTCGTGCTCGACGACGACTGGACGCCGTCGGTGCGGACCGCCGCCCGATACTACGAACGGAACCTGGGCTGGACCGCGCTGCCCGACGCGTTCGACGGTGGGACGCTCCGGCACATCGGCGACGACCCGACCGCCGGGTCGGTGCCGCGCTGTCGGGCGTACCGGCTGCCCGACGCCCTGGTCGAGCCACCCTTCGAGGCGTTCCAGCCGTTCTGACCGACGCCTGCCGCCGGACCTGCGCATCGCTTGTGTGCCAGGCCACTTCGGCAGCGCGGCGGCCGCTTCGACGTGAACCGCGCCGGACGGGGTCTGCGACGGGTCACCGGTAGCGGCGCGTCGGTCCGCACCGTCGGTCACCGGTGGCGGTCGCTCACTCGAAGGCGGTCGTCCAGTTCCGGACCTTGTAGAACTCGGCGCCGGAACGGGTCTTCGCCTCGGTGGCGGTGCCGGCGGCGTCGAAGAACTGCACGGTCGGGCTGCCCCAGGTACGGGAACCGGTGTTGTCGCCGCGTACCCAGGCCCGCTCGCCACCGGGCGTCTGGTTGACGTACGCCTTCACCCGGGTGGTGCTGGAGATCCTGGTCAGGGTACGGCTGCTGGTGTTGACCGAGAAGACGCCGGTGGTGTGGGTGATCAGCAGCGTGTTCGGGTCGGTGTACGACGGCTGCAGGTCGTGCCCGAGGTTCGGCGTCACCACCCCGTCCGAGTTGGTGTACGTACCGAGGCTGATCGCGGTGCCGGTCGCGGCGAGCCGGGTGTTCCGGTACGTCCCGTTGACCTTGTACGACACCAGCCTGCCCTCGCCGATCGCCCAGACGTACCCGTTGGTCGGGTCGTGGAGCACGCCGTGCGCGCCCGGGAACGAGATGGTCTGCACCAGGGCGAGGGTGCCCGGGTCGCTGATCGCGGTCGGTGAGTAGAGCTTGAGGGTGCCGCCCGAGCTGGCCACCACGATCGAACCGTTGTCCGGGATCCGTTCGATGGCGTGCGGGTTGCCGCCGGGGGTCGCCTGCCACAGGATGTCGGCGGTGGTGGCCCGGGGCTGTCCGCTCTTCACGTCGATGATCGCCGCTCGTCCGCCCGATGCGGTGACCAGCGCGACGGTGCCGAACGCGGCGGTGGCGCGGATCCGTACGTCGGAGAGGTTCTGCCAGGCGCCGGACGTGGTGCCCGGGGTGAACTGCCAGTGCAGGTTGGCGTCGGTCCACGCCACGTTCCGGTTCCAGACCAGCACCCGGTTGCTGACCTGCTCGGTGGTGGCCAGGTAGTAGTCGTCGGCCGCGGTGGCGGGACCGGCGGTGCCGACGGCCGTGGTGGCGGCCACCGCCGTCGTGACGAGAGCGGCCAGGATCGCGGTGCGCATGAGTCCTCCCCAGGGGGTCATCGCGACAATAGTCTTTGTCGATGCACCTTGGGTAGAAACTTTCCTTCAGTGTCGGTCAGTTCGGTACGACAAGAACCTTGGCCTTGACGAAGTCCCGGGGAAGGGGCAGGCGCTGGATCTCCACACCCTTCAGGTCGATCAGCACCGCGGCCGGGATCGCGTCGTCGTCGAAATCCAGGTAGAGCAGCCGGTCGTCGCGGACCCAGGTGACGTCGGCGCTGGGCAGCCTGCCGACCGACCTGCCCGTTCCGACGTCCACGAGCTGCGGCGAGTTGGCGGCCTGCACCGCCAGGTACCGCCCGTCCGGGGACCAGGAGGTCGTGCCGGAGACGCTGCCGGGGACCGGTACGACCCGGATCGGTGCGCCGTCGTCGGCAGCGAAGATCTCCATCTGGAACTGGGGGCGTTTCGCCTTCGGGTCCGGGCCCGGGTCCGACGGGATGCCGAACTGCGGCAGGGCGACCTCCCGGCCGTTCGGCAGCCAACTGAACCGGCAGATGTCGGTGCAGTGCTGTCGGTTGGAGACCGGGAACTGCCGGAACGAGCCGTTCGCGGGGTCCAGGATTCCGAAGCGGGCCCCGCCGGGCTGCTTGTCGAAGATGGTGACCAACAACTGACTGCCGTCCCGCGACCACTGCGGGCTCAGGATCGCTCCGACCGCGCTGGTCCACCGCACCTCGCGGGTGCTGAGGTCGAGCAGGCCGATCTCACTCGAACCGGCGTTCCGCTGCACCGCCACCAGCGAGCCGCGTGGCGCGGGCAGGACCTGCTGGTAGTCCTTGCCGAGGCTGACGTACCGACCGGCGGTGCGGTCGTAGACCCAGGAGCCGGGGACGATCGGGGCCGAGACGGCGAGTGCGATCCACCCGCCGGGCAGCACCAGCGGGCCGTTCTGCCAGTCCTTCCGTACCGGCGGCACCGGGGACGGGTCGGGGATCGGCGGCAGGGCGTCGGTGGTCAGTTCGGGAGCCTCGGACTCCTCGGGCGCGGCGGCGACCGCAGTGGGAGGCGGTTCCGTCTCGGGCCGCAGCCAGACGTACGGCGCGGCGATGGCGGCGATCGCGACCAGCATCGCCGCCGTGGCACCGGCCCGCCGCCGGCGACGGACCCGCCGACCCCGGCTGATCACCCCGGCCACGAAGTCCGGCGACTGGTGCGGGTCACCCGCGAGTTCGTGTACGGCCTCCCGCAGTACCCGTTCCGCGTTCCCGCTCATCGGTAGACCTCCGCCCGCTCGACTGGTGCCGTCCGCTCTTTCCGCTGGCCCACCAGCTCCGGTCGCCGTACCGGGGAGGACCCGTCCCCGGTGGCCGGGCCGGCGGTCTGCCGTTCGGTGGTCGCCTTCCGATCCGTCGCGTCCCGGTCCGGGGCGTCGCCGCGCTCGGTCCGCTGTGCCAGCTCGGCGAACTCGGGGACGAGGTCGCGGAGCTTGGCGAGGGCTCGGGACGCCTGGCTGGCCACGGTGCCCGGCCGGCAGCCGAGCATGGCCGCGGTCTGCTCCACCGTCTGGTCCTCCAGGTAGCGCAGCACCAGCACGGCCCGTTGCCGGGGCGGCAGTCGGCGCAGCGCGTCCCGGAGCAGCATCCGTACCGCCGTGTCGTGGTCGAGTTGTCCGGCGGCGACCGCCTGTCGTTCCGGCACCTCGGCGACGGTCACCTCGGACCGTCGGCCCCGGCGCCGCCACAGCGAGACCTGGTCGTGGTAGAGGATCTGCCGGACGTACGGCTCGGCGTCGCCCCGGATCCGGGGCCACCGGGCGTACGCCTTGGCCAGCGCGTTCTGCAGCAGGTCCTCGGCGGCGTACCGGTCGCCGGCGAGGGCCTGGGCGACCCGGAGCAGCACGTCACCCCGTTCATGCACAAACTGGGTGAATTCCTCCTCGGACGTCCGTCCCACGACTCACCTCCCCCCTGCAGAGACGCTCTGGCCCGGGAGAAGTTTGCCTCGCTCGGACAGATATCCGGGCCGGTGGTGACCTGCGGCTCTGCACCGGAGAGTACGGGCGCACCGCTGCCCTGCCCGGTGCCGGTCGGCGTGGCCGTTTTCGCCCACGGCATCACCCGGGCGATACGACCGATCGCCGAGTTGACGCACCGGATCCGGCGGTGGACCGAGTTCGACCGGGGCGGCCACTTCGCGGCGTTGGAACTGCCCGACGAGTTCGTCGACGACGTACGGGCGTTCTTCTGGGATCTGCGCTGACCGGCGGCTGCCGGGCCGCCGCCGCTACGACGGCACCCGACAGCCTCCGGTGATCCGGATGACGCGCCGGTCAGACGCGGGAGAGTTCCGGCTGCTCCGCCTCGGTCGTGCCCAGGTGGTGGCGCAGCCGCTCACCCTCGATGTCCACGCTCGGCAGGATCCGCGCCAGCCAGCCCGGCAGCCACCAGGCGGCCCGACCGAGCAGCGACATCACCGCCGGGACGATGGTCATCCGGACCACGAACGCGTCGATCGCCACCCCGATCGCGAGGGCGAAGCCCATCGACTTGATCACGGGGTCGTCCATCAGGACGAAGCCGGCGAAGACCGAGGTCATGATCAGCGCGGCGGCGGTGACCACCCGGCCGCCGTGGCCCATCCCGTTGACCGTGGCCTGGGTCGGGGTGTCGCCGTGCACGAAGTCCTCCCGCATCCGGGAGACCAGGAAGACCTCGTAGTCCATCGCCAGCCCGAACAGGATGCCGATCAGCAGGATGGGCAGGAAGCTGACCAGCGGCCCCGGGGTGTCCAGGCCGACCAGGTCGGCGAGGTGACCCTGCTGGAAGATCAGCACGGTGAGGCCGAAGGTGGCGCCGACGGTCAACAGGAAGCCGAGCGCTGCCTTCACCGGCACCAGCACCGACCGGAAGACCAGCATCAGCAGCAGCACCGACAGGCCGACGACCAGCAGCAGGTACCACGGCATGGCGTCGGCGAGCTTCTCCGAGACGTCGATCCCGACCGCGGTCTGGCCGGTGAGTGCCACCTCGACGCCGTCCGTGCCGTCGATCGCGGCGACCCTGGCCCGGAGGTCGTGCACCAGCGTCTCGGTCGCCGGATCGGTCGGGCCGGTGGTCGGGATGACCGCCAGCAGGGCCGTGCGCTGGTCCCGGCTCGGATTCGGCGGGGCGACCGCGAGCAGGTTCGGCGTACCCTGCACGGCCGCGGCGACCTGCTGGGCGGCGGCACCGGTCCGTTCCGCCGAGTCGCCGGAGACCACCAGCACCAGGCGGTTGTTGAAGCCCGCCCCGAAGCCCTCGGTGATCAGGTCGGCGGCCGCCCGCTGCGGCGTACCCACCGGGGCGCTGCCGTGGTCCGGCAGCGCGACCCGCATGTCGGCGGCCGGGATGGCGAGCGCGCCGAGCCCGAGCACCGAAACCAGGATCACCGGTACCCGCAGCCGGATGACCAGTCGTGCCCAGCGGAAGCCGAAGCCCTCGGACCGGCCGGTGTAACCGCCGTCCGTCGTCGCCGTACGCAGCCGGCGCGGCAGCACCCGGCGACCGGCGAAGCCGAGCAACGCCGGGAGCAGGGTCAACGCGACCAGTACCGCGACCGCCACGGTGCCGGCCGCGGCCAGCCCCATGATGGTCAGGAACGGGATGTTCACCACGGCGAGCCCGGCCAGCGCGATCACCACGGTCACCCCGGCGAAGAGCACCGCCGAGCCGGCGGTACCGATCGCGCGTCCGACCGCCTCCTCCGGCTCCAGCCCCTCCAGCAGGTTCTGCCGGTAACGCGAGGTGATGAAGAGCGAGTAGTCGATGCCGACGGCCAGGCCGAGCATCAGGGCCAGGATCGGTGCCGTGCTGGTCAGGTCGACGACGCTGCTCAGCGCGTACAGGCCGGCCATCCCGGCGCCGACGCCGAGCAGCGCGTTGAGCATGGTCATCCCCGCCGCGACCAGCGAGCCGAGCGTCACCACGAGGACCACCAGGGCGATCACCACACCGATCGCCTCGGTGCCGCCGACCTCGGGCGGGCCGGACATCACCTCGCCGCCGTGCTCCACCCGCAGCCCGGCCGCCGTCGCACTCTCGCCACTTTTCTCGTACGCCGCACGCTGCGCCTCGGTGACCCCGTCGGCCCGCTCGGTGAACTGGACCTGGATCAGCGCGTACCGGCGGTCAGGGGAGACGGCGCCGGCGGTGAACGGGTCGAGCGCGCCCACCACACCCGGCAGGGTCGAGGCCTCCTTGACCAGAGCGGCGACGGCCGGCTGGTGCTGCGGGGTGGTGAGCTGCTGACCCTCGGGCGCGGCCACCACGATGGTGCCGGTCGCGCCGCTCGCCTCCGGGAACTCCCGTTGCAGCGCGTCGATCGCCCGCTGCGACTCGGTGCCGGGGATGGAGAAGTTGTTGGAGGTCGGGCCCATGAGCGCCACCGCCGCGCCGCCGAGCGCGGCCAGTGCGACGAGCCAGAGGACCACGACGAGCCGGCGGCGCCGGAACGAGGCCCGGCCGAGCCGGTAGAGGAGTGTCGCCATGTCGCTTCCTTGTCGGGGGGTGGAGCGCCTTCGGAGATGGGGTGGAGCGGCTTTCGGAGGTACTGCGGTGGTGGCTTTCGGAGGTGGCTGCGGTGGTGGTGTCAGGCGCCGGTGACCAGCGCGCGTCGGGCGACCTGGACCAGTGCCCGACGGAGTTCTTCGGCGTTGTCGTCGGGGCAGTCGATGACCACCGCGGTGATCCCGGCGAGCAGCACCTGGGCGGCGATCTGCGCGGCCGGGTCGGTCGAGCGGCCGGCGAACGTGGCGACCAACCGGGTGGTGGCCGGCTGCAGGTCCGCGAAGGCCGGATGTTCGAGCAGGTGCGGCATGTCGTCGTAGATCAGCGCGACCTCGCGCCGGTACCTCAGCACGAGGTCGACGAAGCCTTCGATGGCGGTCTCCCGCGCGGCGGCGGGGTCCAGACCGTCGAACCGGGCGTCGAGGCTGGCCAGGTCCCGGGCGGCCGGGGCGACCAGGGCGACCAGGATCGCCTCCTTGCTGTCGAAGTGGTAGAGCAGGGTGGCTTTCGAGCAGCCCACCTCGACCGCGATGTCGTGCAGTGACGTGCCCTTGAAGCCGGCGTGCGCGAACTGCCGGGCCGCCACGGCCAGGATCTCGTCGCGGGTTCTGCCGCGCGCCATCCCACCACCTCCTCCGACCCAGGGTGCCTGACCGATCGGTCAGAAACTAACCGATCGGTCAGAGTGTGAGCCGGGTAACCCGAACGGGTTTCCGGTTCCCGGCCAGACTGCCGGTAAACGGGATGATCGGGGCAAGGCGGTTCCACTACCGTGCGCGGATGGACGCCTCCCGCACCCGCGCCTTCGCCGACACCGACCAGTTGACCGCCGTGGTCCGGGCCGCCCTCGGTACCGCCCGCACCATCAGTACGGTGGCCCGGCTGCGCGGCGGCACCAAGAAGGGCGTGTACCGGCTGACCCTGGACGACAACTCCACGGTGGTCGCCTACGTCTGGAGCCCCGAGGAGAACTTCTGGCCGACCGCCACCCGGGACGCCGACGGTGCGCCGCGCCAGCGGATGCTCGCCGACGCCCCCGACAGCGTGTTGTTCGAGGCCGCCACCGCCGCCTACGCCCGGATCGGCGTACGGGTGCCCGAGGTCCACCTGCTCGACCGGAGCCGACAGTGGTATCCGGCCGACATCGCCCTGGTCGAGGACATCCCCGGGGCGAACCTGGAGCAGCGGTTGGCGGACGACCCGGAGGCGGCGGCCCGTACCGTCGCCCGGTTGGCCGAGGTGCTCGCGGTGATGCACGAGCACCGTGGCGCGTACGTCGGCAAGGTCGCGGTGGCCGGCTCGGAGTCACCCCCGTTGCCGTCGGCACTGGACGTGGTACGGAGCTGGGCGCTCAAGGACCTCGCCGAGGCGGCCGGGCGGGACGAGCGGATCGCCCGGGAACGGTCCCGGCTGACCGACCTCGTGCACGAGCTGGCCTCGGCGATCGAGCCGCGTACGTCGTACGGGCTGATCCACGGTGAGCTCGGTCCGGACCACGTCCTGGTGGACGCCGCCGGTGAACCGGTGCTGGTCGACATCGAGGGCACCATGTTCTTCGACGTGGAGTGGGAGCACGTGTTCCTGCGGATCCGCTTCGGCGAGCACTATCCGCTGCTGCGGCCGGACGGCCTGGACGAGCGGCGCCTGCGGCTCTACCAGCTCGCCCAGCACGTGTCGCTGGTCGCCGGCCCGCTGCGGCTGCTCGACGGCGACTTCCCGAACCGGGAGTTCATGCTCGGCATCGCGACCCACCACACCGAACGGCTGCTGTCGTTCCCGTCGTAGCGGCGTCACACCGGGCTGCGTCACACCGGGCGACGCCGGGCCGGGCTCGGACGCTCCGTCTCCGGAACGCCGAGCCCGGTCGCTTGCCCGCTGACTACCCGGCGGAGGCGGCCGGTGCCGGTTCGGCGGCCGGGCAGCGCGTACCGTGGGCCGGCACCGTCAACCGGATCAGGTAACGGTCCACGGTGTCCCTCGTGCACGACGTGGCGTTGTAGACGCCGTGGCCGGCGCCCTCGTAGCTGAGCAGTACAGCGTGCCGGCCGAGTTGCCGAGCCACGCTGGTGGCCCAGTCGTACCCGGTGACCGGATCGTGCACCGCGTTGAGCAGCAGGAGTGGCTGCCCGGTCCGGATCCGTGGCCGGTGCTGCGGGTGGTCGGCCGGGGGCGTGCCGAGGCAGGACTCCACCCCGGCCAGCGCCCGGGGGTACGGCAGATCGGACCCGATCCGGGCCATCTCCCGGAGCCGGGCGGCGTACTCCCGGTAGTCCCGGATCGGCAGGTTCCAGTCCTGGCAGAAGATCGGCATCGGATTGGCGGTGGTCGGTGCCGTCCGCCCGGTCGGAACACCGTCCCGGGCCTGGCCGACCGGGGCCGGGCCAGTGGTGCTCAGCGTGTTGATCGTCCGCGCCAGCGCGGGGTAGTCGGGATCGTAGAGCGGGCGTACCGCCAGGGCACCGCTGAGCGCGTACGGGGTGAGCGCGGCCGACGGGTTCTGCGGGTCGGGCAGTTCACCGCGCCCTGCCCGGTCCATCAGGTCCGCCCAGACCGCCTGGATGTCCTGCCCGTACAGGGCGCAGTCCTCGGTCCGGTCGCACCAGGCCACGAACGCGTCGAACGAGTCCTGCGCGGCTGCGGTCTGGGTGTGCAGGAACTCCCGGGTGCCCAGACTGTGGTCCATGACGCTCTCCAACGCCATCGCCCGGACCCGGTGCGGAAAGAGCTCCGCGTACCGCTGACCGAGCAGGCTGCCGTAGGAACTGCCCTGGTACGTCAGTCGCTCCTCGCCCAGAGCGGCCCGTACGGCGTCCAGGTCCCGGGCCATGCTCGACGTGTCGACGTGGTCGAAGACCGGCCCGGTCCGCTCTCGGCAGTCCTGCCACAGCCTCCGGTTGTACGCCACCGTGTTGTCGAAGTCGGCCTGACTGGTCAGTACCGGCGCGGGCCGCTGGTCGAGCAACCCGGTCGAGCAGCGCACCGGGCTGCTGGCGCCCACGCCACGCGGGTCGAAGCTGACGATGTCGAACCGACGCTGGAGTTCGGGGCTGAACCGCCGGAAGTTGTCCGGGTCGGCCACCCGACTCACCCCGGAGTCCCCGGGACCGCCGGGGCCGAAGAACAGGGTCCCCACCCGGTCGGCCCGTTCGGGCGCGGTACGCCGGGCCAGCGCCAGGTCGAACGTCGGTCCGTCCGGGTGGTCCCAGTCGACCGGTACCGCCAGGGTGCCGCACTGCGCGGTGGCGTCCTGGGCGCACGGCTGCCAGCTGATGCTCGGTGACGTCGGGACCGCGCGGGACGCTGCCGTGCCCGCCCCGGGGAAGCCGAGCAGTCCGGTGACGGTGACGGCGGCGAGCAGGGTCGTGCCCCAGGCGGTCGTCCGGGCGGTGACCCGGACCGGTTTGCTTCTGGGCAGCATGAAGTGCTGTCCTTCCCGTTGAAGGAGTGTCGCGTGGAGAACTCGCCAATGGGCGAGGTGGTGCTTCTTCCTCCTGGGCCGCCGAGTTGGCGCTCGGCGGCCCAGGGCCGGGCGGTCCCGCGCCCGGACGGTGAGGAGCGGTTACTCGACGTCCTTGAGGACCCGTTCGAGTGAGGTCATCCGGGACTCCATCGCGGCGAGGCGTCCGCCGAGTTCGGCCAACTGGCGCTCGGTGCCCTCCTGGGTACGGACCGCCGCCTCGGCGAGTGCCTTGTATTCACCCTCGCGTCCGGCCGCCATCTTGGCCCGCACGGTGCGGGAAACCTGGATGATGACCGTCAGGATCACCGCGATGATCAGGACAAAGAGGCCGACGACTCCGACGATCTCGGTCCAGTCGTCCGTGTTCATGGCCGTCCAGTCGTACTCGTTCACAATCCCGTCCCCTCCTTGCTGTCCCGTCCATCCGGCTCCGGCAGGCTCAGCGTGCGCGCCGCTGCCTCCACCGCCTCCGGCGTCAGCCGGAAATCGAACTCGTTGACCTCGTAGAACTTCATTGCCTTCCCGTCCTCGGACAGCTCGAGGTGTGACGACACCAGGCCGGCGGCCTCCAGCTTGCGGAGATGGACCTGCAGCAGCGCCCGACTGATGTCCAGGTCGCGAGCCAGCTGGCTCACGTAGTTCCGTCCCCGGACCAGCGCCGCGACGACCCGCACCCGGTGCGGGTTGGCCAGCGTGGCCAGTACCCGGATCAGGTCATCGCCGGTTGGGCCGGCCCTGCTCATAACGAAATCCTGCACATGCCAAGAAAAGTTAGCAGGTGCATACCCGCGTTGCAACCGATGGCCGGGCTGACCGGGACGGCCGGGGTGGAGAATGGGCGGATGCGGTGGACCGTGCTCGACACACCGATCGGGGAACTGTCCGTCGGCGTTGACGACGTCGGCGTCTGCGGCGTGCGCTTCGGACCGGTCGAGACGACGGACGGACCCGCCGATCCGGCGCTCGCGGCGGTGGTCGCCGAGCTGCGGGCGTACTTCGCCGGTGAGCTGACCGGGTTCACCGTGCCCCTGCACGTCCGGCAGGGCTCCGCCTTCGAACGGGCCGTCTGGGCCGAGATGGCGACGATTCCGTACGGCGAGACCCGGACGTACGGCGAGGTCGCGGCGGCGGTGGGCGACCCGGGCGCGGCCCGGGCGGTCGGGGTGGCCTGCAACCGCAACCCGATCCCGGTGATCGTGCCCTGCCACCGGATCGTCGGCGCCGGCGGAAAGCTGGTCGGCTTCGGTGGCGGCCTGCCCCGCAAGCGTCATCTGCTGGAACTGGAGGCCGGCGTGGCCTTCCAACGCGCCTGGGCCTGACTCCCACCGGACCTGACGGTTGCCGGGCCCCGACTCCCACCGGACCTGACGGTTGCCGGCCTGGCCTCGCCCGAGCCCGGCCGCCTACCCGTCCGGGGCCAGTCGCACCCGGCGGAGCAGCTGGGCGTTGAGCGCCACCACGAGGGTCGAGCCGGACATCAGGATCGCGGCGACGGCGGGGCTCAGTGCCAACCCGGCCCAGGCGAACACCCCGGCGGCGAGCGGAAGTGCGACGACGTTGTAGCCGGCGGCCCAGGCCAGGTTCTGGACCATCTTCCGGTACGCGGACCGGGACAACCGGATCACGCCGGTCACCCCGCGCGGGTCGGACGAGGCCAGCACCACCCCGGCCGACTCGATCGCCACGTCGGTACCGGCGCCGATCGCGATCCCGACGTCGGCCCGGGCCAGGGCCGGTGCGTCGTTGACCCCGTCGCCGACCATCGCCACGGTCAGCCCGCGATCGCGCAGCTCGGTCACCTTGCTGTCCTTCTCCGCCGGCAGGACCTCGGCGAAGACCTCGTCCACGCCGGGCCGGAAGCCCAGCTTCGCGGCGACCGACTCGGCCACCGGTCGGGCGTCGCCCGTGATCATGGCGATCGAGCGGATGCCCTGTCGTCGCAGTTCGGCGACCGCCTCGCGCGCCTCCGGGCGTACCTCGTCCTCCAGGGCGAGCGCACCGAGCATCCGGGGGCCGGTGTCGTCGAGGCGTACCAGGTAGAGGACGGCGGCTCCGCGCGCCGACCAGTCGGCACCGACCCGGTCGAGCTCCTCCCCGGTACGGGCGGGAAGTTCGCGCAGCAGGGCCGGGCCGCCGACCGCGTACTCCCGCCCCTCGACGGTGGCCCGGACACCCCGGCCGGGCAGTGAGCGGAAGTCCGTCGCGGACGCCGTACCCGTCCGGTCGGCCGCGGCGGCGACGATGGCCCGGGCCAGCGGGTGCTCGCTGTCGGCCTCGACCGCGCCGGCCAACCGGAGCACCTCGTCCTCCGCCCGGCCGCCGTGGGGTACGTCGAGATCCGGGCCGGCCGCGACCGCGGTGACGGTGTGCGCGCCCCGGGTCAGGGTGCCGGTCTTGTCGAAGAGCACCGCGTCCACGGTGCGCATCCGTTCCAGCGCCAGCCGGTCCTTGACCAGGATGCCGGCCTTCGCGGCCACGGCCGTGGAGAGCGCGATGACCAGCGGGATCGCCAGGCCGAGCGCGTGTGGGCAGGCGATCACCAGCACCGTGACGGTACGTACCACCGCCTGGTCGACGTCGCCGAGCGCCGTCCACACCACGAAGGTGACCGTGGCGGTGGCGGTGGCGAGGTAGAACAGCCAGGCGGCGAAGCGGTCGGCGAGCACCTGGGCCCGTCCGCTGGACTGCTGGGCCTGGGCCACCAGCCGCTGGATGCCGGCGAGCGCGGTCTGCTCGCCGAGCGCGTCGACCCGGACCCGGATCGCCGAGTCGGTGGCCACACTGCCGGCGACCACCCGGTCCCCGGTCTGTTTCGGCACCGGCCGCGACTCGCCGGTGATCATGGATTCGTCGAGTTCGGCGCCGCCGTCGACGATCGGGCCGTCGGCCGGTACCCGGGCGCCCGGGCGGACCAGCACCAGGTCACCGACCTGTAACTCGGCCAGCGACACCCGGTGTACGGCACCGTTGTGGTCGACCCGCTCGGCGTCGTCGGGCAGCAGTGCGGCCAGCGCGGCCAGTGCGCCCCGGGCCTGACCGATGGCCTTCATCTCCTGCCAGTGCCCGAGCAGCATGATGGTGACCAGGGCGGCCAGTTCCCACCAGAAGTCCAGGTCGAACGCGCCGAGGCTGGTGGCGAGCGAGGCGACGTACGCGACGGCGATCGCCATCGAGATGAGCAGCATCATGCCGGGTGCCCGGTCCCGGGCCTCCCGGACGGCGCCGGTCAGGAACGGCCAACCGCCGTAGAGGAAGACGACCGAACCGAGCACCGGCCCGACCAGCGACATGCCGGGGAAGTCGAGCGAGTAGCCGAACCAGTCCATCACCATGTGACTGGTGGCCACGATCGGCAGGGTCAGCAGCAGACTCAGCCAGAACTTCCGGCGGAACGCGGACGGGTCGTGACCGGCGTGCTTGTCGTGCCCGCCGTGCTGCCGGTGCCCGCCGTGCTGCCGCTGGTCACCGTGGTGCCGCTGGTCACCGTGTCCGTGCTGGTTCCGCCCGTCGCGCATGCCGACCGCCCCCTCCGGACGACAGCATACCCCCCGGGGGTAAAGGTGAGCGGGGTTGACGGGAGCGGTGTGTTCAGTCCGGGGCGGGCAGGCAGCCGCCGTCGGCGATCCGGGCGCCGATCTCGACCGTGGACCCCGACTCCCCGTGGCTGCCGAACACACACGCGTGCCCGGTCCAGCCGGCGAAGAGCAGACCGTCACCGGCGGACGCGTCGAGCCGCCCGGGTGGGCGTACCACGATGTCGGTCAGCGGGGTCCGGCCGAGCGCCCGGGTGAGCGCGGCGGCGTCGTAGCGTTCCTGCTTCCGCAGCCCGTCCAGGACGTCCTGGACCTGGCGGGCGCAGACCGTCGCGTCACCGGCCGCCGCCTGGCCGAGCTGACCGCGGATCCGGTACGTCTTGTTGGCCTGCTCGTTGCGGCCGAACTGCTCGGCCAGCTCCTGTTCGGTCGGCGGACGGACCGTCCCGGTGGCGCCGAGGTCCGGCACCGGTGCGTCGGTCACCGGAATGCCCGCGGTGCTGCTGCCCGGGGTGGTGCCGGGCGAACCGACCGGTGCCGGAGTCGGCGAACACCGGTAGGGCGGTGTCGACCGGACCGGCGGCGCGACGGTGGCGTCCGGGCTGGCCGGTCCGGCGGTGACCCGGACGGTCCGGGTGCCGGCGGTCGGGGTGCCGGACTCCGCACAGCCGGCGAGCGCGCCGAGCAGGCCGATCGCCAACAGCCCGGAGAACAGCAGCGGGGTCGGACCGTTCCCGGTCCGACCCCGCGTGCCGTACGTCATCTCAGCGGCTCAACGCTCGACCTTGCCGGCGATGAAGTCCTCGACGGCCTGGTGGGCGTCGTGGTCCGCGTACTGCTCCGGCGGCGACTTCATGAAGTAGCTCGACGCGGAGAGGATCGGTCCACCGATCTTCCGGTCCAGGGCGATCTTGGCAGCCCGGACGGCGTCGATGATCACACCGGCCGAGTTGGGGGAGTCCCAGACCTCGAGCTTGAGCTCGGCGTTCAGCGGGGTGTCGCCGAACGAGCGACCCTCCAGCCGGATGTAGGCCCACTTGCGGTCGTCGAGCCACGGCACGTGGTCCGACGGGCCGATGTGCACGTCGCTCTTGCTCATCTCGTGCGGGATCTGGGAGGTCACCGACTGGGTCTTGGAGATCTTCTTCGAGACCAGCCGGTTGCGCTCCAACATGTTCATGAAGTCCATGTTGCCGCCGAAGTTGAGCTGGTAGGTGCGCAGCAGCTCGACGCCGCGGTCCTCGAAGAGCTTGGCCAGCGCGCGGTGCACGATGGTGGCACCGACCTGGCTCTTGATGTCGTCGCCGACGATCGGCAGCCCGGCGTCGGTGAACTTCTTGGCCCAGACCGGGTCGGAGGCGATGAAGACCGGCAGCGCGTTCACGAAGGCGCAGCCGGCGTCGATCGCGGCCTGGGCATAGAACTTGTCCGCCTGCTCGGAGCCGACCGGCAGGTACGACACGACCACGTCGACCCGGGCGTGGGGGCGGGGCCGGGCGGCGGGGCCCCGCCCCACGGCGGGCGACAGGGCCGTGGCCCCCGGGGGGGCCCCCCCCGGCCCGGCCCCCCCCCCCCCCGCCGCCCGGGGGGGGGGGGGGGGCGGCCCCCCCCTCGACCGGCTCACGGTCGGACTCCTGGACGATCTCCCGGTAGTACTGGCCCAGACCGTCGAAGGTCGGACCGCGCTGCACGGTGACGCCGGTCGGCGGCACGTCGCAGAGCTTGATGGTGTTGTTCTCGCTGGCGACGATCGCCTCCGCGAGGTCCATGCCGACCTTCTTGGCGTCGACGTCGAACGCCGCGACGAATTCCACGTCCGAGACGTGGTAGTCGCCGAAGGTCACGTGCATGAGACCCGGGACGCGGTCGTTGGGGTCGGCATTGCGGTAGTACTCGACGCCCTGGACCAGGGACGAGGCGCAGTTACCCACACCGACGATGGCGACGCGGACGGAGCCCATCGCGTTTGCCTCCTTTGTGTTCATCACGGCCGCTCCGGCTCATTCCTGGACTGCCCAGGCGGAGGCGGGATGTTCTCTTCTGACGACCCCGGGACGGTGCCCGGGGAACCCGGGACGGTGCCCGGGGTGGACCCTGCCGGGGCCCGGCCGGAGCGCTCGTTGGCGATGAGCTCCTCCAGCCAGCGCACCTCACGCTCGCAGGCGTCGAGGCCATGGCGTTGCAGTTCGAGGGTGTACGCGTCGAGTCGTTCGGCTGCCCGGCTCAACACGTCGCGCAGACCCTCGCGACGCTCCTCGACCTTGCGGCGACGGCCCTCCAGGATCCTGAGCCGGGTCGCGCGGTCGGTACGGGCGAAGAACGCGAAGTGGACGCCGAACCCGGTGTCCTCGTAACTCTCCGGGCCGGTCTGGGCGATCAGCTCGGCGAAACGTTCCTTGCCCTCTGCGGTGATTTTGTAGACGACGCGGCCGCGTCGACTGGTCAGTGCCGGGATCTCCTCGGCGGTGGCCGGCGCCTGGCCCGCCTCGGTGATCCAACCGGCCGCCTGCAGCCGGCGCAGGGTCGGGTACAACGAGCCGTAACTGATGGCCGCGCGGATTGCCCCGAGTTTGGCGGTAAGTTCCTTGCGGAGCTCGTAGCCGTGCATCGAGGACTCCTGCAGCAGGCCGAGAATGGCGAGCTCAAGCATGAGCGCCCCTTTCTCGTCCTGATGAGGATCCGACCACCTGGTCGGGACCGTCGTGGCCGACTCGATGTATCGGCCCGATACATCGCACCGTAAACCCTCGGCGACGGTGAGGCAAACCCTCACACCGCACAATTTCAACTACTCTCAGTGACGATGGTCGCCTCGTCCGGCCGGACCGGTTACCCTTCACCGCATGCGTACGCAGCGCCAGGTCGTCGACTACTCGCTCCAGAAGCGAGCGCTGCTGCGTGAGGTGCACTCGGGCCGGGTCGGCACGTACGAGGTCTGCGACGCGTCGCCGTACCTCAAGAACGCCGCACGATTCCACGGCGAACCGACCGAAACGCTCTGTCCGGTCTGCCGCCGCGAGAATCTCACCCACGTGCACTACATTTACGGTGATGAGCTCAGGCAGTCGGCCGGTCAGGCCCGCACCCGCGCGGAGTTGTCGGTGCTGGCGATGACCCTGCGTGAGTTCCAGGTGTACGTGGTGGAGGTGTGCCGCGGCTGCGACTGGAACCATCTCGTCGAGCAGTACCTGCTCGGCCGGGACGGCGTACCCGCGGGCGATCCGGGCGACGCGCCCGGTGGGACCGCGGTCGGCGCGGCGGTGGCGGCCTCGGCGACGACCGGTGGCTCGTCCACCCGCCGAAGGCGCGAGGCAGGGCGGTGACGGTGGCTCGTCTCCCCGGTTTCGGGAATCTCCGGCTCGGGTGGGGCGAGTATCACGTAGCGAACCGGAAAAGTCCGGTTATTTCCGATGTTGCGCCACTCGAAGATCGGCGTGTCCGAGTCTGGATGTGGCGTGTTCTAGCTCACGGCAACCCGGTGGTGGCGCGTACGCCCATCACCGCGACCGGCAGGGTGTGACGAATGAACTCGTACGGCGATCCTAGTTCCGCGCGCGGACGGGGCCAGTTCCCGGATGCGCGCGGTGACCACGGAGCAGCGGACGATCCATACCAGCGCCCGTCCTGGGACGACCAGGCCGCCGCGAGCCGTCGCTCGGCGCGCGACGGCGACCGGGGCGGCTGGCCAGCGAACGGCGGCCAGCCTGACGGCCCGTCGGCCCGGGCCGGCGCGAGTGGTCGTGCCTCGGCCGGCCGCGCGACGCCCGGTCGGGCGCCTGGAGTGGGTCGGGCCGCGCCTCCGGTGTCACCCGCCGCCGGCTCGGCCTCGGTCGGCTCGGCTTCGGTCGGCTCGGCTTCGGTCGGCTCGGCTTCGGTCGGCTCCGCCTCGCCCGGTCGGGCGAGGGTCGGCGGCCGGGCCGGGGTCGGTGGCGCGGCCGTCCCGAACGCGTCCGGCTCGGGCGGTGGATACGGCGCGGGTCGCTCCGGCGGTCGGGCGAGTGTCGGTGCCGCCTCGGTGAGTGGCGCGGGCGCCGGTGGCGCCGCAGGTCGGGCGACGGTCGGCCGGGCCGTGGTCCCGGTCTCCCCGGCCGGACCGGGTGGACCTGGTGGACCCGACGGCCCCGACGGGCCGACCGGTCCCGGTCGACGCGGTCGGCGCGGTGCCGGCGACGCGGACCCGGCGGCGGTACGCCGGGCCAAGAAGCGCAAGCGGATGAACATGATCATCGCGGCGTTCGCGGTGTTCATCATCCTGACCGGCGGTGGCGTGGTCGGCGCGACCTGGTACTCGACCAAGATGGTGATGCCGGACGAGCTGCCGTTGCCGGTGGCGACGACCGTCTACGCCTACAACAACAAGGACGTCATCGCCAAGCTGGGTGACCAGAACCGGCAGATCGTCACCATCCAGCAGATCCCGCTCGAGGTGCAGCGGGCGGTGGTCTCGGCCGAGGACCGGAAGTTCTACGACCACGACGGCGTCGACTACGTCGGTATCGCCCGGGCCGCCTGGAACAACTTCACCGGTGGCAGCAAGCAGGGTGCCTCGACCATCACCCAGCAGTACGCCCGTAACGCGTACGAGGAACTGAAGGACGACAGCTACCAGCGCAAGGTCAAGGAGGCGGTCCTCGCCTCGAAGCTGAACGACCAGCTGAGCAAGGAACAGATCCTCCAGCACTACCTGAACATCGTCTACTTCGGCCGTGGCGCGTACGGCATCGAGATCGCCGCCCAGACCTACTTCGGCAAGTCGGCCAAGGACCTGAAGGTGGAGGAGGGCGCGGTCCTGGCCGCGCTGATCAAGCAGCCGGAGCCGGACAAGTCCACCGGGCACAAGGGATACGACCCGGCGGACAACGAGGCAGAGGCCAAGGGCCGCTGGGACTACGTCCTCGGAGGCATGGTCGAGAAGGGCTGGCTGTCGGCCGCGGAGCGAGCCACGCTCCAGTACCCGAAGGTGAAGCCGAGGAAGAACGCCAACGAGGCGTTCGGTGTCGCCACCCCCCGGGGCAACGTGATCAACTACGTCAAGGCCGAGATGGCGCAGAAGGGCATCTGCACCATGGGCCCGACCGAGCCGAACGGGAAACCGAACTGCTCCGAGGCGCTCCGCGACGGTGGTTTCAAGATCAGGACGACCATCGACTGGAAGATGCAGAAGGCGGCGGAGGACGCCGCACAGCGCAAGACCGGCTCGGAGATCAAGGGGCAGCCGTCGAACCTGATGGCCGCGATGGCCGCGATCGACCCGAAGACCGGCCGGGTGCTGGCGTACTACGGCGGTGACAGTGGCGCCGGCTACGACTACGCCGGGCTCAACACCGACAGCTCCGGATACCTGAGCGGTGGGCATCCGCCGGGTTCGAGTTTCAAGATCTACACGCTGGCGGCGGCGATCAACGAGGGCATCTCGATCGACTCGCACTGGGACTCGACCGACTACAAGGTGCCGGACACCGAGATCGAGATCGAGAACGCGGGCCGCCAGCCCCGGTGCGCGAAGTGGTGCACGCTCGAACAGTCGACGATCGATTCGTACAACGTGCCCTTCTACCACATCACCGAGAAGATCGGCGCGGACAAGGTCCTGAAGATCGCCAAGGACGCCGGCATCAACACGATGTGGGAGACCAAGGACAACCCGCCGAAGGTGCACGACCTGACGAAGGAAGACCCGGAGGACCTGACCCCGTCGCCGTTCTTCAACGTGCTGGCCTACGGCCAGTACCCGGTCACCGTGCTCGACCACACGAACGGGCTGGCCACGCTCGCCAACGGCGGCGTCTACAACAAGGCCCACTTCGTCTACTCGATCGAGCAGCAGAACAAGGAGACCGGCAAGTGGGAGCGGAAAGACGGCGAGAAGCGCGATCCGAAGCAGCGGATCAAGAAGGAGGTGGCCGACGAGGTCACCTCGGTGCTGAAGAAGCTGGGCGCGGTCCAGCTCGGCGGCCGCGAGGCAGCCGGTAAGACCGGTACCTGGGAATACAGCAAGACCGAGTTCAACGCGCACGCCTGGATGGTCGGCTACACGCCACAACTCGCGTCCGCGGTCTGGGTCGGCAGCAAGGATTCCAAGAGACCCGAGATCAAGGACAAGAACGGTCGCAACATCAACGGTAGCGACCTGCCGGCCAGCATCTGGAACCGCTTCATGAAGGAAGCGCTCCAGGGCACGCCGCTGGTGGCTCTGCCGGACTCCAAGCACATCGGTGACAAGGACGCCGGCAACGGCACCGAGCCGCCGCCGCCCCCACCGAGCAACCCGGGCGGTCCGCCCGGTGGGCCGGGTGACTGCCAGGGCCCGAACCCCAGCCCGCTCTGTCCCGGTGGACCCGGTGGCCCGGGTGGCCCGGGTGGACCAGGAGGTCCCGGTGGACCAGGTGGTCCCGGGGGTCCCACTGATCCGGACAATCCCGGCGGCGGCATCGTCGTCCCACCGCCAGGCGGCGACGATCGCAACCGGACCGGCGGTTAACCGCCGGTCGGAACGGACGGCCATCGTCGGCCGGTAACCAGACAAACAGCAGTCGCGGGGGGGGGGGGGGCGGCCCCCCCCCCCCCCCCCCCGACCGCGTTTTGTGCCCCATTCGCCGACACGACCGAGCCGGGTCGCCCGGATCCCAGACTGGTACGGCAGGATGCCTGTTCATGAGCGCTCAGTCGACGGCTGGCATTGACGGACCTGAAAAGGTCGACCACCCGTCCCGGTCGGACGGCTTCGTCCGCGGGCTCTCCGAGGCCATCGGCGGCCCGATCGGCGAGCACGCGGTGGGAGCAGACCGGCGGGGATCCCAGTGGCGCGGCCGGTTCTGGACCGCGACCCGGATCGTGCTGGCCCTCACCTGTCTGACCCTCGCCCTGCACTGGGTGCAGAAGTCGCCCTGCCAGACCGGCGCCTGGCAGAACAACTCGCAGTACACCCGGTTCTGCTACACCGACGTCCTCGCGCTCTACTTCGCGGAGGGGCTGAACGAGGGCAAGGTGCCGTACCGGGACCACCCGGTCGAGTACCCGGTCGTCACCGGGTTCTTCATGGGCGCGCTCGGCCTGCCGGTGCACGACATCGGCGTGGATCGTCCCGAGATCAACCAGGCGCGGTGGTTCTACAATCTCAACGCCCTGGTGCTCGGTGCCCTCGCGGTCGCGACGGTGGCGATGATCCTCGCGTTGCGCCGTCGCCGACCATGGGACGCCGCGCTGTTCGCGCTGTCGCCGGCACTCCTGCTGACGGCCACGGTCAACTGGGACCTGCTGGCCATCGGACTCGCCGCCATCGGCCTGTACGCCTGGGCGAAACGACGACCCGTGGTCGCCGGCGTACTGCTCGGGCTGGCGACCGCCGCGAAACTCTGGCCGCTCTTCGTACTCTGGCCCCTGGCGGTGCTCGCCCTGCGTACCAACCGGTTCCGGGCGCCGCTGGTGACGATGGCCACGGCGGTCGGCACCATCGTCGCGGTCAACCTGCCGATCGCGATCCTCTATTCGGAGAACTGGCGACGGTTCTTCGACCTGAACAGTGAACGGGCGATCGACTGGGGCACCCTCTGGTACATCGGCCGCTACCTCGACGGCAAGTGGAACACCGGCGCGCCCGGCGACCAGGGGCCGTTCCAGTGGCTCAGCGAACACATCCCCACGCTGAACACCCTGTCGTACGCCCTGATCGTGCTCGCCTTCCTCGGCATCGGCGCGCTGGCCCTGTTCGCGCCGCGCCGGCCCCGGCTGGCCGCGCTGGTCTTCCTGATGGTCGCGGCCTTCCTGATCTTCAGCAAGGTCTGGTCGCAGCAGTTCACGCTCTGGCTGCTGCCGCTGGTCGTGCTGGCCAGGCCCCGCTGGGGTGCCTTCCTGGCCTGGCAGTTCGCCGAGGTCGGCTACTTCCTCGCGTTCTACGGTGAACTGCTCGGTGCCGCCACCAACAAGCCGGTCTTCCCGGAGGGCGTGTTCGTGCTCGCCGCCAGCCTCCGGCTGATCACCGTCGCGGTGCTCTGCGGCCTGATCGTCCGGGACATCCTGCGACCCGAGAAGGACCCGGTCCGGGCCACCTACGCCGACGACCCGGACGGTGGCGTCTTCGACGGTGCCCGGGACGCGGGTTGGCTGCGCGGGCTACGCAGCAGCCTGTCGGAACCACCGGTCCCCGCCCGGAGCTGACGCCGCAGGACCCCTAGAGGCGGTAGACCACCGTCTCGCCGACGTCCTCACGCTGGATGCCGAGCAGGTCGACCGGCTGGTCGATGCCGGCTTCCAGCGTCGTACCGGCGATCCGGTCCCGCAGCACCACCACGGTCCGCACCCCCAGTTGACGCAGGTAGTCGATACTCGCCGCGTCGGGGAAGTTCGCAGTGGCCTGCCGTACCTCTGCCAGTCGGGCCGGGGTGAACCCGCTACCGCCGTTGACGATGTCCTGGAACTTGCTGGTCGACCAGAGCATGACGTGCTGGTCGTTGTTCTGGTTCGACGGCAGCACCAGGATCGGGCCGGTCGCGGTACGCATCGCCGCCGGCTGCGGCGGCACGACCTCGTGCGGCGTGCTGTTGAGGCCCTCGACCAGGACGAGCAGCAGCGGCAGCAGAGTCACCAACCGGAGGAACGGCCCGGGTCGGGGCGGCACCCGTTCGGCCGCCGAGATCAACCGAGCCCGCTCGGCGAAGGCGCCGACCGAACCGGCGGCGAGGACGCCCAGCAGCAGGGTGGTCCAGAGCATCAGTCGACCCGGGGTACGCAGTCCGTCCCAGCCGGGCAGGTGCTCGAAGAGCGGCAGGTAGGTCCAGGTGCCGTCGAAGAACGCCGTGCCCATCGCCAGGATGCCGCTGACCAGTACTCCGGCGAGCAGCAGTAGCCGCTGACGGACGGTCCAGATCGACAGGAACAGGCCGGCGGCGGCGAGGGCGTAGAGCACAAAACCGGGCAGCAGGGTCATCTCCGGCGGCCAGGGCAGCCCGTTCCGGACGGTCTCGTGCAGCTGCCCCCAGATCAGCGACTCCTTGGGAGCGGTCACGAAGCCGCTCGGCGGCGGCGAGTAGGCGTGCAGGTCCGAGGCGGTACGCCGGGCCTCCGGGTACAGGTCGGCGACCTTGAAGTAGGGGATCGCCAACAGGACACCGGCCGCCGCGAAGGCCCCACCGCCGAGCACGTCGGCCAGCACCATCCGGAAGCCGAACTCCCGCCGCGGCCGGCGCCGGATCCGCCGCAGCAGCCAGCCGAGCAGCACCACGACCGAGATCAGCCCCAGCACGTACGCGAAGACCAGGCCGATGCCGAAGCCGAGGCTGAGCTGCCACGCCGCCACCAGCCAACCCGCGACGACCCAGCCGGGCCGACGGCGCTCCGGCCGGTAGCCGTGGCGCAGTGACCAGCCGTGTCCCCGGGCCAGCATGGCCAGCGCCAACGGGATGCCACCGTTGGAGAGGATGTGCAGGTGTCCGGCCTGGGCGAGCAGCCACGGCGCGTACGTGTAGCCGACCCCGGCCACGGCGGCGCCGATCCGACCGGACCCGAGCTGCCGAACCAGCGCGTACGCCCCGAACGTGGCCAGGGCGTGCGCCAGCAGGAAGACAATGTTGTAACGCAGGATCGCGGCTTCCGGACCGTGGCCGAGCATCCCGGCGGGCGCGTAGCCGAGGAGCGTGTCGGAGAACGCGAAGGTCCAGGTCTGCGGGAAGAACGCGTTGCTCTGCCAGAGCTGGGCCGGATCGGTCAGCAGGATGTGTCCCGACCAGGCGACCTGCCAGGCCTGAAGACTGGGGTCCCAGGTGTCCTGCGGCAGCTCGTAGAGCGGGTACTTCAGTGTGGGCCAGTTCATCAGGACGGCCAGTACGAGGCTGGCCAGCGCCGCCAGCGTCCACTCGTGTGTCAACCGCCGGCCCACGGCACGCCCGATCCGGCGCAGCCGTCCCGGTACCGGCTCGGGAGCCGGGGCGAACGAGGCGAACGGATCGGCCGGCTTTTCCGCGTCGGCCGATTTCCCTGCCTCGGCCGTCTTGCCGCTCTTGTCGTTCGTGGCTGCTGACTTGGTGGCGTCGGCCGGCTTCTCTGCGTCGGCCGTTTTGCCGCTCGTGTCGGTCGGCTTGTCGTTCGTGGCTGCTGACTTGGTGGCGTCCGCCGGCTTCTCTGCGTCGGCCGTTTTGCCGCTCGTGTCGGTCGGCTTGTCGTTCGTGGCTGCTGACTTGGTGGCGTCCGCCGGCTTCTCTGCGTCGGCCGTATTGGTGCCGTCCGCCGGTGGGTCGGTGGCGTCGGCCGCCTTGGTGGCGTCCGTTGTCTTGTCGCTGGCGTCGGCCGGCTTCCGGGCGGGCTTCCCGGCGTCGGCCGGTGTGTTCCTGATGTCCGCCGGTGTGTTGGTGTCCACCGGCTTCGCGGCGTCGGCCGGCCGGCCCGGAGTCGTGTTCTGCGCCACGGTGCGCTCGGCGGCAGCGCCCGACGTGCCGCGGTCGCTCGCCGGGTCGGTGACCTTGGACTGGTCCGTCGACATCCCCGCCCCTACCGGCCGAGTCGGTCGCGGAGGTACGCGATGTCCGCGGCCTGTCCCTCGACCCCGCCCGGCGTCTCGACGATCACCGGGGCACCGGCCCTGCGGATCACCTCGACCACCAGTTCGGGATCGATCGTGCCGCTGCCGAGGTTGTCGTGGCGGTCCTGGCCGGAGTTGAAATCGCCCTTGGAACCGTTGGCGTGGATGAGGTCGATCCGGCCCGTGATCGCCTTGACCCGCTCCACGACGTCGATCAGGTCCTCGCCGCCGGCGTGGGCGTGGCAGGTGTCGAGGCAGAAACCAACGCCGTAGTCACCCACCGCGTCCCAGAGCCGGGCCAGGTTGTCGAAGCGTCGGGCACAGGCGTTGTCGCCGCCGGCGGTGTTCTCGATGAACACCGGGGTACGGTGCCCTCCCGCCTCGGCGGCCTGGGCGAACGCCTTGCGCCAGTTGTCGAATCCGACCGCGAGGTCGTCGCCCGCGTTGACGTGCCCACCGTGTACGACCAGGCCCTTCGCGCCCACCTCGGCGGCGGCCTCGGCGTGGCTGGCCAGCAGTTTCCGGCTCGGGATCCGGATCCGGTTGTTGGTCGTCGCGAGATTGATGACGTACGGCGCGTGGATGTAGATGTCCACCTCGGAGGCGCGCAGCAGCGCCGCGTCCTCTCGTGGTCGCGGAGCCTTCCAGTCCTTCTGCGGATCGGCGAGGAAGAACTGGACAGCGTCCGCCTTCCGGAGGGCTGCCTCGTCCAACGGGTCGGTGGCATCGACATGGGCTCCGATACGCATGATGGCGAGCCTACGTCGTGCCGGTGTCAAGGCGGGGAGCGGCGGGTCGGGGGACGACTGTTCCGGCTGATCGGTCGGCGCTCCCCCTACCGCGTCACCTTGCCGAGGTTGCTTCGTTCTTCCTGGTGAGATCGACGGTGTCCGAGGTGTGGGCGCCGGGCGGACTCACAGGCTGTGCCAAGAAGGGAAATCGTCCGTGACCCTGTCGTTCCGATGCTGCCGAGCCGGTGTGGCGACTGCCGCACCCGGTGTCGGTGCGTCGTTGTCGGCATCGGGGAACGGTCCCGGTTTTCCCCGCCGGGTCGGCCGGAGGCGTCGAGGAGGAACCGGTACCGCGAGGTCCCGAAGCGGTCGGTTCCAGGCGTTCCGGGAGCTGCGGAACGCGGCGCCCGTGATGGCCCTCCGTCGTCCGACCGACCCGGCGGGGCCGCTGGTCAGCGAACCGGCAGGCCCGGGAGCCCCGAATCGGGCTATTTGCCATTAACGGCACAAGACTGGCTGTTGTCGCGTAAGATGACAATATAATAAGCTCCGCGGGGCGCCTCCCGTCCAACTCGTCGGTGTGGTCGTTCCTCCCCAGGTCCCACCCAAAGAATGCGGACGGGATGCGCCCCGCGGCTTCGTAGCGGACCCCGCTCCGGCACTCGCCCGGACGGGGTTCCGTCGTCTTCGGGCCGACCTGTCCCCGGTCGATCTTTCCCGGCCATCCGCGTCCGGGGTTGCCCACTCCCGCTCGGTACGGCGGCGGCCGACACGTTTCCGGCCGCGCCGGACACCGGACGCGCCCGCTCCCGGCACACCGGGTATTCTGCTCAGGTTGCCCGTGGCGCTGTGGGATCCCTCCCGAAACCGCCCCGGCAACGACGCACGACCTCCTGCCACGGAAGGACCGTGGCCGCTAGCCCAGAGGAGGTGAGCACGTCTTGCGTCATTACGAGATCATGGTCATCCTCGATTCAAGCCTCGAGGAGCGCACCGTCGCCCCATCGCTCGACACGTACCTCAACGTGATCCGGACCGCGGGTGGCTCGGTGGAGAAGCTCGACGTGTGGGGCCGCCGGCGCCTCGCGTACGAGATCGACAAGAAGACCGAGGGAATCTACGCCGTCATCGATCTGCAGGCGACGCCTGCGGCGGTGGCCGAGCTGGACCGGCAGCTCCGACTCAACGAGTCCGTGCTGCGTACCAAGGTCATCCGGCCGGAAACGCGCTGACGCGTTCCCGGCACGCCCGGATCAGCCTCAGCGGTCCTGTCGTACGGCTCTGGCAGCCTTGACCGGACTGAATGAGTGCGCGAGGAGATGGTCATGGCAGGAGATACCACCATCACGGTCATCGGCAACCTGACCGATGACCCCGAGTTGCGTTTCACGCCCTCCGGCGCCGCGGTCGCCAAGTTCCGGGTCGCCTCGACGCCCCGGTTCATGGACAAGGCATCCGGTGAGTGGAAGGACGGCGAGCCGCTGTTCCTTGCGTGCACCGTCTGGCGGCAGGCCGCCGAGCACGTTGCCGAGTCGCTGCAGCGGGGTGCCCGCGTGATCGTGTCGGGCCGGCTGCGGCAGCGGTCCTACGAGACGCGTGAGGGTGAGAAGCGCACCGTCATCGAGCTGGAGGTCGACGAGATCGGCCCCTCGCTGCGGTACGCCACGGCGAAGGTGCAGAAGATGGCGCGTTCCGCCGGCGGCGGTGGCGGCTTCGGCTCCTCGGGTGGCGGTGGCGGTGGAGGCCAGGGCGGCGGAGGCAACTTCGACGACCCGTGGGCCACGGCCGCTCCGGCCGCCTCGCGCTCGTCCGGTTCGGGCGGCGGAAACTTCGACGAAGAGCCCCCGTTCTGACCCCGGGCAACGCCCGTGGGCCGAGCGCCCGAGATCGCAAACCAGGAGCAAGAGCAATGGCAAAGGCTGCGGCACTGCGCAAGCCGAAGAAGAAGGTGAACCCGCTCGACAAGGACGGGATCACCTACATCGACTACAAGGACACCGCGCTGCTGCGGAAGTTCATCTCCGACCGCGGCAAGATCCGCGCTCGGCGGGTGACCGGGGTCACCTCCCAGCAGCAGCGCCAGATCGCCCGTGCGGTCAAGAACGCCCGCGAGATGGCGCTCCTGCCGTACACGGCCACGGCTCGCTGAGAGGAGACACCAAATGAAGATCATCCTGACTCAGGAGGTGTCCGGCCTCGGCAGCCCGGGTGACATCGTCGAGGTCAAGGACGGCTACGGCCGTAACTACCTGCTGCCGCAGGGCTTCGCGATCACCTGGACCAAGGGCGCGGAGAAGCAGGTCACGGTCATCCGGCGGGCCCGCGAGGCCCGCGAGATCCGGGACCTGGGCCACGCCAACGAGGTCAAGGCCCAGCTCGAGGGGCTCAAGGTCAACCTGACCGCGCGTGCCGGCAACGGCGGGCGGCTCTTCGGCTCGGTCACCCCCGGCGACGTGGTCAACGCGGTCCGGGCGGCCGGTGGGCCCTCGCTGGACCGGCGTCGGCTGGAGCTGCCGGGCGCCATCAAGGCGGTCGGCAGCCACAAGGTGCGGGTCAAGCTGCACCCCGAGGTGACTGCCAGCTTCGACCTGAAGGTCGTCCCCGGCAAGTAGCCAAGACGGAACGATCAGGGGTGTCATCCAGTCGGATGGCACCCCTGATCCGTCTCCGGCCGCAGATCGCGATGCCGAAGTGGCTCCCGGCGTTCCAGCCGCCGGCGCGGCGGCTGGGTCCAGAGCGCCGTTCGGCTGCCGGCGCGTCCAGGGAAGGTCGGGGTGGGTCGGTGTGGGACGGCCGGGCTTTGGGGCGCCGCTCGTCTGTCATCGCGTCCAGGGCAGGTCGGTGTGGGACGGCAGGCTCCCGGGTGGGTGCCGGGTGTCCGGAGCGCGGGGCGGGCCGGGCTCAGCCCAGCGGTTGACCGCTGATCACACTGAACAGCAGCGTGGAGAGCCCGCCACCGACAACGGCGGCGGCGAGTCCGATCGTCACGACCCGCCAGGTCTGGTTGACCCAGCGCAGCAGTGCGGCGATCACCAGGCTGGTCGCCAGCGCCGCGCCGAACCGGGGAAGGCCGTCGATCAGGGCGGCCATCGCCCGTCCCCGCTCCGACTCGCACCCGCCGGCCAGCTCCGGAACGCAGTCCACCGGCAGGCTGGCGTCGAGGGTGAGCACCCAGACGAGCATCGCCAGCACCGGTACGGCGTACCAGGCGGCGGCGTAGAGAACGGCACTGAGCGGACCACGGGGACGGGGATCGAGCAGGTCGTCCTCAAGCCGCCGGCTCAGTGGGGCGGCCCGGCGTCGGGCCGCCTCCGACGTCAGCTTCCGTCCGGGTGCCGTCGGCCGTCCGCCGGGTGTCCGGACGGCCGGATCGGCCCGCCGTGCAGCGGCCGTCGATCCGGTACGGCTGCCGGCCCGAGCCTCCGGGGCGGTGCGTTGCCGCGGTACGCGTACCTGCCCGGCGGGCTGGCGTGCGGGTGGTGCCGAGCGGCGCGGCGGCGGATAGACCACGGCCGGCGACTTGGGTGCGGAGTCGGGGATGCCCATCCACCGTGGATCGTCCTCGGCCAGACGGGTACCGGACCAGAAGGTCTCCTCACGATCCGGGCCGGGTACGCCCCGAGGCTCATCGTCGCGTCCCGCGCCGACGAGCTCGTCCCGGCGCCACTCGGTGGTGTCGGTGAACCGGTCCCACTGGCCGGTGTCGGTGAACCCGTCCCAGCGCGCGGCCTCCCCGCGCCGGCCCCAGCCACCGCCACTGGTCGGATTGGCACCGCCACTGGTCGGGCTTATGCCACCGCCGCTGGTCGGGCTGATGCCGCTGGTCGGGCTGATGCCGCTGGTCGGGCTGATGCCGGTACGGTCACCGCCGGTGAACCCGGTGCGACTCGGGCCGCCCGGGCCCGACGGCTCCCGACCGCCCCGGTCCGGTGCCCGACGGCGGCCACCGGTGACGTCGTCGGTGACCCGGTCCAGGATGCCGGTACCGGTGTCGCTGAACCGGTCCCAGGGGGCGGCCTCCGCCTCCCAGCCCCGCTGCGGCGGGTCGGCGTACCGGCGGGTCGGTCCGGTGTCGGTGTGCCGGCCCGGGTCGACGCCGGGACGTCGTACCGGGTCGGGATCGCTGTGTCGGCCGGCGGAACCGGGATCGCGTGGCCGGCGTACCGGTTCGGTGGGCCGGTCGTCACGCAGACGACGACGGCGGCCCTCGGTGCCGGCGCCGCCCGGCCTGCCGTCGGGGCCCCCGGCCGGGTCGTCGCCCGGGCCGACCTCGTTCGGCGACCGGATCCAGCGGGGGGCCGGACTGGTCAGGCCCCCCGGCTCGGCTCCCGGGGACTCGAACCCGTTCCGGCGTCCGGCAGCGGCCCGTCGGCCGCCCCGGTCATCCGCCGCCTCGATTCCGTCGCGCCCACCGGCCGGGTCGGCCCAGCCGGCGGCCGGGTTGCTTTCCGCCATGGTGGCGGAGCCGGCGAGCGTCTCCTCCGGGTCCGGCCGACGCCGTCGACCCGGCCTCCTCGGCCGGTCGTCGAGGTACCCCGGAGTGGTGCCGGCGCCGGCCAGGTCGGCCCGGCTCCAACTGTCGGCGTCGTCGTCGTCCGAGTGGCGCCCGGCCCGGGTCGGAGGGTCGTCGGACGCGCTGCCACTCCAGCCGTCGCCGGCCGGCGTCGGAACCTCGTCGGACGCGCTGCCGCGCCAACTCCCGCGGCCCCGCCGCCAACTGTCCGTGCTGTCCCCGGTGCTCCGCTCGGCGCGCCGACGTCCGACACCCGCGCTGTCGTCGTCGCGTGATCCCGTGGGGGTGCCCGCACCGTCGCGTCGACCGCCGATGTCCCGCCAACTCTCCGTCGTGGCCGCACCGGCGCGCCATCCACCGGGAGTGCTGTCGCTGTCGCGCGAGTCCCCGGTCGTCGGGGTGTCGCGGCTGTCCCGCCAACTGTCCGTCGAGGCTGTGCGCTCCTGCCAGCCCTCGGGTGGGGTCGTGCTGTCCCGCCAGCCGTCGGCGGTACGTTCACGTCGGCGGCGGGTGCCGGCGCCGCCGCCCGGGGGACGCCAGCCGCCTTCCACCTCGCCCGCCGACTCCGGTGGCTCGGTCACGCCCCAGCGCCGGCCCGGTCCGCTCTCCGGTGCCGCCTCGGCCCGGTGGTGCCGGCCGCCGTCGCGCGGCGACGTGCCGGTGTCGGTACGCCAGGAGTCGTCGGCACGCCACGTTTCGGCAGGCGGAGCCGGCTCCGGAGTGGAGCTCAACGCCCAGGGCGGAGTGTAGGTGTCGACCGGGTCCGGGGCCCCACGGTGCCGGGCCCGTCGGCGACTCGGCGTGCGGTAGCTGCCCTCGGGACGGGAGTAGGGGTCACTTGGCCGACCGGTGACCGGGTCGCCCCAGCCGACGCTTTCCTGCCGTTCGTGTCGGGCGAGGTCACCTCGCCCCCGGTCCCTGTGGTCCACGGCCGCAGCGTGACCTTTCTGCTGAGTCGATCGCGAGGAGCCGTACCGAAGATTGTCGCTGCCTGATGATACGCCGTCCGACTGACCCAGATTCAGGTGGTTTCTTTCCTCCACAAGGTGGGGACCGTGTTTGCCCAGCTCAGGGCGGGCTCAAGGTATCTTCCCCAGTTGTTTTCCACAACCTGTGCACAGGGCTGCGCACATCCCACCGACGGCCGTCCACAGGTTGTCCCGAGTTCCGTCCACCGCCGTTGTTGAGCAGCTGACCTCGGCTTACGTATGGTTGCGCCCTGGCCTCGTCAGGTCGCACCGACTTCCCCCGGTCGCGCGGACCGCCGGGGCCGACACGAACGGCACCGGTCGACCGCGGACGGCGGCAGCGGACCGACGGCGGCCGTCGGATTCGGGACCGGGCGTCGCCGGTGGCGAAACTGTCGTACGGCGGCGGTTCGCTAGGACCGGGTCGGGTGGACGAAGGGGGGATGGTCTGATGTCGATCACAGACGACATTCGCGGCGAGTCACGGTCGGCATCGTCGTCCGACGGTCCCGGCCCCCGCGACGGGCAGTACGACAAGACACCACCCCAGGACATCGCGGCCGAGCAGTGCGTGCTCGGCGGCATGCTGCTCTCCAAGGACGCGATCGCCGACGTCGTCGAGATCCTCAAGTCCAACGACTTCTACCGGCCGGTGCACGCCACCGTCTTCGACGCGATCCTCGACCTCTACGGGCGCGGCGAACCGGCCGACGCGATCACCGTCGCCGCCGCCCTCGCCGACTCCGGCGACCTGGGGCGGATCGGCGGCGCGCCGTACCTGCACACCCTGATCGCCAGCGTGCCGACCGCCGCCAACGCGTCCTACTACGCCCGGATCGTCGGCGAGCGGGCGGTGCTGCGGCGCCTGGTCGAGGCCGGCACCCGGATCGTCCAGCTCGGGTACGGCGCGTCCGGTGGCGGTGGGCGGGACGTCGACGACGTGGTCGACCTGGCCCAGCAGGCGATCTACGACGTCACCGAGAAGCGGGTCAGCGAGGACTTCGCCGTACTCGCCGACATGCTGCAGCCGACGCTCGACGAGATCGAGGCGGTCGGCGCGCAGGGCGGGGTGATGACCGGTGTGCCGACCGGCTTCACCGACCTGGACCGGCTGCTCAACGGCCTGCATCCGGGGCAGCTGATCATCGTTGCGGGACGACCGGGTCTCGGTAAATCGACCGCTTCGATGGACTTCGCCCGAAATGCCGCTATCCGGTCCAACTGCGCGAGCGCCATCTTCTCCCTGGAAATGAGCAAGGTCGAGATCGTCATGCGACTGCTCTCCGCCGAGGCCCGGGTGCCGTTGCACGTGCTGCGCAGTGGGCAGCTCTCCGACGACGACTGGACCAAGCTGGCCCGCCGGATGGGCGAGATCAGCGAGGCGCCGCTCTTCGTCGACGACACCCCGAACATGAACCTGATGGAGATCCGCGCCAAGGCCCGGCGGCTCAAGCAGCGGCACGACCTCAAGATGATCGTCGTCGACTATCTCCAGCTGATGAGTTCGCCGAAGCGCACCGAGAGTCGGCAGCAGGAGGTCGCGGAGCTGTCCCGGGGCCTGAAGCTGCTGGCCAAAGAGGTCGAGTGCCCGGTGATCGCGGTCAGCCAGCTGAACCGTGGTCCGGAGCAGCGGACCGACAAGCGGCCTCAGTTGTCTGACCTGCGTGAGTCGGGTTGCCTGACCGCCGATACTCGGATACTGCGAGCGGACACCGGCGCCGAAACGACCATGGGGGAACTGTTCGCCACCGGCGCCCGGGACGTGCCGGTGTGGGCGCTCGACGAGCGGCTGAAATACGTACGGCGGCACCTCACGCACGTATTCAGTACCGGTGAGCAGCCGGTGTTCCGGCTACGCCTGGCATCCGGGAGGGAAGTCCGCGCCACCGCCAATCACCCGTTCCTTGCCTACGAGGGCTGGACCCCGCTGGAGAGCCTGGCGGTGGGAGGCCGGATTGCCGCGCCCCGGCACGTGTGCGCTCCCGAGCAGGTAACCGCCTGGGATGACCAACAGGTCATCCTCCTGGCCCACATGATCGGCGACGGCTCGATGCTGCCCCGACAGCCAATCAGGTACGCGAGTATCGACGAGGCCAACCTCGAAGCGGTTCGCGACGCCGCGACGTTCTTCGGGATTACGACGCTTCGAGACGAGTATCCGCAGGCAAGACGCGTGACGCTTCGGCTGCCCGCTCCGTACCGGCTCGTGCGTGGCAAGCGCAACCCGGTAGCCGCCTGGATCGATTCACTGGGGTTGCTGGGCAAGCGTAGTCACGAGAAGTTCGTGCCTGCGGAGGTGTTCAGCCTGCCGAAGAATCAGATCGCGTTGTTCCTGCGCCACCTCTGGGCGACCGACGGCTCCGTGTATTTGAGACCGAACACGGTCGAGGGGTCAGTCGGCCAGGTCAGCTATGCCTCCACCAGCCGCCGGCTGGTGGACGACGTGGCCCGCCTGTTGTGGCGGTTCGGCATCCAGTCGCGGATCGAGACCGTCAGGAAGACCGGCTACCGGGACGGCTACCAGCTTTACATTTACGGGGTTGGAGATCAGGAGGCGTTCTGCCGGGTCATCGGCGTTCACGGGAAGCGCGGCGAGGCCGCCGAGCTGTTGCGTGAAAAGCTCAAGGATGTCAAGGCGAACACCAACGTCGACACCATTCCCCGAGTGGTGTGGCAACGGGTGAGAGACATCCTCGATGAACGCGGTACTACCCACCGCCAGTCTGCCGCCGCTACGGGCACGCAGCTTTGCGGCAGCACGTCGTGGACGCGCAACCCGTCCCGTGGCCGAATCGCGCGGGTCGCGGCCCTCCTGGACGACAACCGCCTGGAAATGTTGGCCACCAACGACGTCACCTGGGATGAGATCGTCGCCATCGAACCTGACGGTGTCGAGACCGTCTACGACGCCACGGTCGTCGGAGCGCACAACTTTGTTGCCAACGGCATCGCGGTGCACAACTCGATCGAGCAGGATGCCGACGTTGTCATCCTGCTCCACCGGGACGACTACTACGACAAGGAGTCCCCGCGGGCCGGCGAGGCGGACTTCATCGTCGCCAAACACCGGAACGGCCCCACCGACACGGTGACGGTGGCCGCCCAGCTCCACCTCTCGCGTTTCGTGGACATGGCGATCGTCTGAGCGACACGAGCAGTGGCAGCGGCCTCGGCCGCTACGCCGGACGGCCGTCGCCCGAGCCGCCGGTCGCGCCGGGGCCGGTGTCGCCCGAGCCGCTGGTCGCGCCAGGGCTGGTGTCGTGCGAGCGGCCGGTCGCGCCCGGACGGCCGTCGTGCAAGCCGCTGGTCGCGCCGGGGCCGGTGTCGCCGCGAACCGCCTGTCGCGGCCGGGCGGGGAGGCCCGCCGGGGCTCAGCCGAGCAGTGGGAACCAGCCGGCGGCCTCGCCGAGCGCCAGCCGGTCGGACGCGGTCAACGGCACGCGGCCGGTCGCCTTCAACAGATAGTCGAGATCCGACCAGTCGGCGGGGCGTACCGCGTCGTCGCTGAGTAGTCCGTCGAGCGTCGCGACAGCGATCTCCACCGCGGCCGGGTCGGGCTCCGGAGGGCTCGGCAGGTCGACGGTCAGGTCGAGATGGTGCACCACCGCCTCGGTGACCAGGGTGGCGAGGAACTCCGGCACCGCGAGCACATGCCCCTGGGTCGCGACAAAACCGGCCGGGTCGGCCAGCCCGGCGGCCCGTACCGCGGCAGGGGCGGTGTCCGTCCAGAGCCGGACCACCCCGGTCGGGCGGTCGAAGGCGGCGGCGGAGCGGCGTACCCAGGTGGCGTGCCGGCCCTCGTCCGGATCAACCGGCGTACGCCAGTAGCTGACCCCGTCCACGTCGGCCGGCCCGGCCGCCGGGGTGGCCAACGTGACCAGCGCCCGCTGGGCGTCCAGGGTCAGATGGAAGAGCAGGTCGACGACGAGCCAACCCCGGCAGCGCGTCGGCCGGAGCAGATCGGTGTCCGCGAGGTTGACGACGGTCGCGGTGATCAGGGCGTACGCCTCCGCGAGCGCGGCATGCTCGTCCGCCGATCCACGCGATCCGGGGCCGGGCCGCCCCGCACCGGGTCCGCTCAGCCTGCTCACCCCGCCCGTTGTGCCGCGCCACGCCACTCGGCTCAGCCGTCCCCGCGACCAGGGACCCGACAGGGTGCCCTGGTCACGAGGATTCCGAGCGTCGGCCGGACCGTCAGTCGAAGAGCTCGTTCAGGAAGCTCTTCTTACGCTTCTGCCGGTAGTGCCCGTGGTAGCCGTGGTGCTGCTGCCCATGGCCGTAGGCCGGAGCCGGCGGGTAGCCGTGGGCGGGCGGCGGCGGCGGGACATGGCTCGGGGCGCCGTAGCCCGGCTGGTGCGGGGCGGGCGGCGGAGGCGGGTAGCCCCCACCCGGCGCGGGCGGCACGTGCGAGGGCCGCGGCGCCTGCTGCTGGCTCCAGTTGGCCTCGGCCTCGAAGAGCTTCTCCAGCTCGCCTCGGTCGAGGAAAATGCCACGGCACTCGGTGCACTGGTCGACCGTGACGCTGCTGCGCTCGTACTGCCGCATCTCGCCACGACACTTCGGACAGGTCATCTGCATCACTCGACGGTACCCGGTGAAGTCACCCGGATCCCGTCAGCGCGGCCACCACTTCGGCATCCGACACCTCGTGGAAGTCTTCGTAGAAGCGGCTGACCGCGCCGAAGTCGGCCGGTCGCTGCGGGCAGACAACCTCGTCGGCGGTCTGGCTGAGCAGTGCGTACGCCTCGGGCGCGCCGACCGGAACGGCGACCACCACCCGGCGGGCGCCGAGTTGCCGGGCGACCCCGACCGCGGCCCGCGCGGTGGCTCCGGTGGCCAGCCCGTCGTCGACGATCACCCCGATCCGGCCGTCGAGCCGCAGCGGCGGCCGGCCCTCCCGGTACCGCCGCTCGCGACGTTCCAGCTCGACCGTCTCCGCCCGGACGACCTCGTCCACCTCGTCCGGGTCCAGCCGGTCGGCGATCTCCTCGTTGAGCACCCGCAGCCCGCCCGGCCCGACCGCGCCGAAGGCCAGTTCCGGCACCGCCGGCAGACCCAGCTTGCGGACGACCAGTACGTCGAGCGGGGCGCCGAGCCGGTCCGCCACCGCCGCCGCCACCGGTACGCCGCCCCGGACCAGCCCGAGCACCGTCACGTCCGACCGGCCGGCGAGGGAGTCCAGCCGGTCCGCGAGTACGGTCCCGGCCTCGGCCCGGTTCCGGTAGGTGGTGTCCACGTCTCAGGTTTACGCCCTACCGGCCGGGACTGCTGGCGGACCGACCAGAAATGTCCGGCAGGCACCGGTCCGAAGGCCGGGGTGCCAGTGTCGGTGCGGTGTACGGCGGTGTTGACGGCGGCCGGAGTGACAACCGGCGGGGTGCCCGGCGTCGGTGCGCTGAGCGGACGCCGGCGGGTTCAGCAGTGCTGGCCGACAACCCAGGGCACCGGCAGGGATCAGCGGTGCTGGCCGACGAGCCGACTTAGAGCCGCGGCGGGGGTCAGCGGTGCTGGCCGGCGAGCCAACCCAGAGCTGCGGCGCCGAGGCCGAAGGCGAGGGTGAGCGTGACGTTGAGTGCCGCCCAGCCGCGCCCGGCCGGTCCGGTCCCGGCCAGCCGTACCGTCTCGTGGGCGAAGGTGGACCAGGTCGTCAGGGCACCGCAGAAGCCGGTGCCGAGCAACACGCCCACCCATCCCGGCAGGGCGGTGCCCAGCCCGGCGAGCAGGCCGAGCAGGAAGGAGCCGGCCAGGTTGACGCCGAACGTGGCCCACGTCGAGGGCCGGGAGCGGCGTTCGACCAGCCAGTTGACCCCGAACCGGCAGACCGCCCCGACCGCGCCGCCGAGCAGCACCAGCAGCCAGGTCACGACGAACGGATCCGGTCGACGGCCCACATCCCGAGCCGTACGGCGAGCAGCGCCCCGGCGAGGGTGCCGAACAGGTAGCCGAGGGCGGTTCCGGGACGTCCTGCCCCGAGCAGCCCCCGGATCTCCACCGCGTACGTCGAGAAGGTGGTGAACCCGCCGAGCACCCCGGTGCCGAAGAACGGCCGGACCAGTCGGTGCGGTGCGACCTGGGTGCCGATCAGTTGCATCAGCACGCCGATCAGGGCGCAGCCGGCGAGGTTGATCACCAGGGTCGCCCAGGGGAAGCCGTGCGGTGGGTGCGGCCAGCCGAGCGACACGGCGTAGCGGGCGACAGAGCCGAGTGCCCCGCCGAGGCCGACGACCGCGACCACGTCCCAGCGGGGTCGGCCGCCCGTACCACCGGTCGCCGGTGGTGGCAGCGGTCCGGCGGGCGCGGCGGAGCGGGGCGGGCTCATGGGGTGGACGCCGCCAGTGAGTTCCGCCGGCTGTCCGCCGTCCGACCGGTGCTGCCGGCCAGCCGGAGGGCGGGGGCCCAGGCCAGGAAGGCGACCGGGTAGAGCAGATAGCCGAACCGGGTGGACGGCATCAGCAGGATCGCCGCGAGCAGTCCGTACCCGCAGAAGAGCGCGGTGGAGGCGGCGGTGCGCGGCGGACGGCGCAGCAGTTGGACGGCGATCGCCAGTCCGGCCGCGACCAGCAGCCCGGCCGCGACGAGCCGGCCACCCGGCAGCGCCTGGGCGATCAGATGGCCGGGGAACGGCGACTGGGCGGGACTGGTCACCAGTCCGTGGCCGAGCGGGAAGCGCAGCACGTTCTCGACCAGCGCGGCCGAGTCGACCAGTTGGGCCGGGATGAGCGTGACGAGCGGTAGACCGACCGCGCCGATGGCGAAGCGCGGGCCGGGACGGGTGGGCCACGGGCCTGCGGACCGGCGGTGTCGGGCCTGGACCACGGTGTGGATCAGCAGTACGAGCAGCACCGGCCAGGCGAAGAGCTTCAGCGCGGCGGCCAGCCCGACCGCCAGCCCCGCCCCGAGGTACCGGTCCCGGGCCGCGCAGGCGAGGGCGAGCAGGCAGAGCGCGAGTACGGGCAGGTCGTCGCCGCCGGTGGCCAGGGTCAGCGCGCAGACCGGCAGTACGGTCGCGAGCTGTACCGCCCGGACCAGGGCGGCGTCCCGCGCGGCGACACCGCCGGTGGGCGGCGTCGCATCCGGTGCCGCACCGCCGGTGGTGGACACGGCGGCGTCCCGGCGGAGCAGGCGCACAGCGGCGACCAGGGCGACGGCGGTGGCGACCGCGAACCAGATCCGCGCGTCGGTCCACCACACGGTGCCGACCGCCGCCCGGGGCAGGCCGAAGATCGCCATCCCGGGCTGGTACGGCGTGTAGCCGAGCAGTTGTTCGCCGGCCGGAAGTGCCGCGATCGCGTCCCGGGTGAGGTACGGCGTGCCGTGGTCGAGCAGCCGGGCACCGGAGTGCTCGATCACCAGCACCTCCTCCTGGGCCCGGTCCAGCCGTCCGCCGGCCCGTTCGACCGCCTGCCAGACCAGGGGCAGCAGGGCGGTGCCGGCCCAGGTGGCCGCGACCAGTACGGCCCGGCCGGCGGCGCCGGACAGTCGGCTTGCCGGCCGGCGACGTCGGACGAGCAGTTGACCGAGGACGGCGACGGTGGCGGCCAGGTAGCCGACCGCGGCGACCGCCCCCCAGGCCCGGTGCGGCAGCAGGGTGGAGGTGACCGCGGTGACCGCCGCGAACGCGGTGGAGAGCGCGTAGAGCACCAGGTCGGCGGCGAGCCCGCCGGCCGCCCGGTCGGCCCGGTGCCACCAGCCGATCAGCGGGGCACGGGCGGGGACCGTACGGTTCGGTGCGGCCCCTGGGTTGTCCGCAGCACTCACGCGGGCAAGTGTGGCAGACGCTCCGGACGTCGCGGACCGGATCGCCGGCCGGGTGACAGTCGTACCACCGCACCGCTGTCGTGCAGCGCGGGAGCGAGTGTGCCGGGGCGCCCCTCGGCTCCCTGTTGCAGGGCGGAGAGCAGCCGGGCGGCCGTCATCGGCCGGGCGAAAAGGTGTCCCTGGCCGGCGGTGCAGCCGAGTTCCCAGAGCGTACGGCGCTGCGGCTCGCTCTCCACCCCTTCGGCGACCACCGCCAGGTCGAGGCTGCGGCCGAGGTCGACGGTGGAGCGGATCACCGCGGTCGCCTCGGCGGAGGTCTCCATCGCGGTGACAAAACCCCTGTCGATCTTCAGTTCGTGCACGGGGATCCGGGACAGCACCGACAGGGACGAGTAGCCGGTGCCGAAGTCGTCGAGGGCGAGTCGGATGCCGGCGTCCCGGAGCTGGCCGAGCACCTGGTCGACCACTTCGAGCTGGCTGAGGGTCAGGGTCTCGGTGAGTTCGAGGACGAGCCGGTCCGGCGGCAGGTCGTGGGCGCGCAGCCGGGCGAGCACCGCACCCGGGAACCGGGCGTCGAGCAGACTGCGTGGCGAGACGTTGACCGCGACCGGCAGGTCGAAGCCGGCCTCCCGCCAGGTGCGGACGGCCAGCAGCGACTGGTCGAGGACCGCTTCGGCGAAGGCCGGCAGCAGACCGGAGCGTTCCACCGTCTCCAGGAAGCGGAGCGGGTCGATGGTGCCCCGGGCCGGGTGCCGCCAGCGGGCCAGCGCCTCGGCCGAGACCACCTCGCCGCTGCCGAGGTCGACGATCGGCTGGAAGTTGACCGTGAACTCCTGTTCGGCGACGGCCCGGGGCAGGTCGCCGCCGAGCGCCAGCCGGCCGAGGTCGGCGGTGTCCCGGGTCGGGGCGTAGGTGGCGATCCGCCGGCCGGCCCGCTTGGCCTGGTACATCGCCACGTCGGCGCGGCGGAGCAGTTCGGTCATGCCGCCGCTGCTCGGTGCGACCGCGATGCCGCCGCTGGCCTCGACGCTGATCCGCATCCCGTCCAGGTCGATCGGTTCGTGCAACGCGCTCAGCAGGGTTTCCGCCCGGTGCGCGGCGACCGCCGGGGCGGGCAGCGCGTGGAAGAGTACGGCGAACTCGTCGCCGCCGAGCCGGGCGACCAGGTCGTCGGCGTGTACGGCGGCCCGCAGCCGCTCGGCGACCCGGGTCAGCACCCGGTCCCCGGCGGCGTGGCCGAGGGTGTCGTTGACCTCCTTGAAGTGGTTGAGGTCGATCAGCAGCAGCGCCATCACACCCTCGGTGCGGCGCCGGCCGAGCTGTTCCGCGCCCCGGTCGAGGAGTTGCCGGCGGTTGGCGAGGCCGGTGAGCGCGTCGTGGCGGGCGGCGTGCGCGTGTTCCTCCGCGACCCGGTTCAGTTCGGCGTACGCGGTGGCGTTGCGGACCGCCGTGCAGAGCGCGGAGCCGAAGGTACGCAGGGTGTAGCGCTCCCGCTCGGACAGTTTGACCGGCCCGTGGAAGCGCAGGCGCAGCATGCCGATCGCGGTGTCGTCGTACCCCTTGAGCTCGATCGGGATGACGGTGCCGTTGATCGCGGAGGGCTGGTCGGGTGAGCCGTCGTAGGTGATGGTCTCGCTGTTGCCCCGTACCGTGCGTCCGGCCTCCTCCAACTCCACCTCGACCTCGTCGGCGGAGAAGAGGTTGGCGGCCTGCGCCACCGCGGTGTGCAGTACGGCGTCCAGGTCGACGACGTTGAGCGCGTCGGTGGTGTGTGCCAGTCGTTGCCAGGCCTGCCGTTCGGCCCGCGCCCGGACCCGGGTGGAGTACGCCAGGTGCAGGCTGAGCGCCAGTGGCGGTACCGCCACGAGCAGCCAGGGTTCGACCTTGAGCAGGACCAGGGTGACGAGGGCGACGACAAACCGTACGGCGAAGCCGATGATCCTAAGGTCCCAGTTCGTTTTGAACTGGTGGCGTATGGGTGTCCGGGAGGCGATGGCAACCACTGGAATGGCGAGGGCTTCGTCGAGCAGCGCCGCGACCAGGTACGCCACCGCGAGTGGAGCGACGATGTGACCGAGCCGGTCCGGTGGCCAGTCCCAGTCGAGAAGCGCCAATGCCAGCCCGGCTGCCGCGGCCAGCAGCATGTTCTTGCTGACGGTGAAGATCGTCTTTATCAGCGAGAGTCGCATGATCCGGGTCGCGATCGCGACTCCGAGGCCCGTGCAGAGCACCACCCAGGCGGTGGGCGCGACGGCGACGCCGATGACGATGGCCGTCTCGACCCAGGCGGTGGCGTGGGTCGCTGATCGGGTTCGAATCGGCACCTTGACCGGCAAACTGATCGTGACCGTAGCGAGCAACGTCGCGAGGACGAGCAGCTCTCGTCCTGTATCGGGCGGCGCACTGACGGTATGGAAGAGTGACAGGACCGCCGCACAACCGGCAAAAACAGCGACGAGACCGATGAGCAGCGGTAGCCGCTGATCGGTCCCGTTGTCGCGGTGCTGTCTCTGACTCACGCCGGGTCCTGTGTCTAGGGTGCTGAACTGTCACCGTAGCAACTTTGATGCCTCAGCGTGATGGACCTATCGCTCTCAGACCCACTCGGTGCCGCGCATGTCACGTCCTTTCCACGAAAGCCTCTCGGGACCCCATCCAAAAGATGGTGAATGGTCCGTCTATGCCTATTGCCTGAACGGCATGGACAAACCATAAAGGGGTTAGCGCATGGTTGGCGACAATAAATGTCGCAATGCTCAGTATTAGCCAACTACCACCTGATTCGCTACGCTCTGTCCATATATGAGAACTCAGAGCGGCGATCGGAAGGCTGTTCTTGGGGGCGGGAAGTGGCTTGGGGGCTTCATCTGGGATACCCCGTCGCGACGCGTAGCGGAAGATCCTCTCCGCGTCTTTCTGGCATTGCACCTGAGGACCCGGGCGCGGCTGTGGGGGGCACATGGCGATGTGATGCACTGCACTCGACTGGCAAGAGTGTCGCCGTAACAGCTGCCAGCTCGCATCGGATGACCTGCCAGAACTCGCCTCGTGTTGAGGAAATCACCCTACGTGCAGACCGGTGGACGAAAAGTGATCTTTGCGGAGATCGAGTCAACGGACATGAATGCGGACCGTGGTGACGCCCGAAAGGGAATGACGTCGGTCGATCTGTGACTTTCGTGGCCGATAGACTGCAGGGTCGCACCACCCGTGTCCTTTTCGCACGACGAGGACGATCAATGATCGAGGTACGGCTCTTCGGCGCGATGGAACTCCTCGTGGGGGCACCTCCCGACCGCTCGGTACGCCCAAGCAGCAGGTCACACTCGCCATGCTGACGGTGCGACCCGGCCGCCTCGTCACCGTCGAAGAGTTGGTCGACGAACTGTGGCCGGAAACGCCCCCGCCTCGGCGATCGCGAACACCCGTACCTACGCGGCCAACCTCCGCGGACCCTTGACGAAACGACGGCGACTTTCATCAACAGGCGGTCGAGGTCGGCGAGCGGGACGCCGAGGCGGCGGCACCCAACGATCTCGGGCTGACGCCCGCCGCATGGGCCAAGGCGAGTCGGCGGTCGAGGCGCATCGGAGGGCGCCCTGTTCGGCGGCGGGAAACTGCGATCGCGTACCAGATGCAGAAGTTCCTGGGCTGATCGCCCGCTCGGTAGGCTCGCGAGCGTGACCGAACCCGCGCACCTCACCCACGTCGATGCCGCCGGGGCGGCCCGGATGGTCGACGTCTCCGGCAAGACGGTCTCGGTACGGCGGGCGGTCGCCGCCGGCCGACTGCGTACCACCGCGGAGGTCATCGAACTGTTGCGCCGGGACGGCCTGCCGAAGGGCGACGCGCTCGCCGTCGGCCGGCTCGCCGGCATCATGGGCGCCAAGCGCACCCCCGACCTGATCCCGCTCTGCCATCCGATCGCCCTGCACGGCGTCACCGTCGACCTGGAACCCGGCACCGACACCGTCGAGATCACCGCGACGGTCCGGACCGCCGACCGGACCGGCGTCGAGATGGAGGCGCTGACCGCGGTCGCCACCGCCGGGCTCGCGCTGATCGACATGGTGAAGGCCGTCGACCCGGCGGCCTCGATCGAGGAGGTACGCGTGCTGCGCAAGGAAGGCGGCAAGACCGGCGACTGGACCCGACCGGCGGACCGGCCGTGATCCGGGCCCGGGTCGTGGTGGCCTCCAACCGGGCGGCCTTCGGGGTGTACGCCGACACGAGCGGCCCGCTGCTGGTCGCCGGGCTGACCGAACTCGGTTGCCAGGTCGACGAGCCGATCGTGGTACCGGACGGCGACCCGGTCGGCGAACAGCTGCGCCGGGCCGCCGTCGACGGGATCGACGTGGTGCTGACCAGTGGCGGCACCGGGATCAACCCGACCGACCGGACCCCGGACGTCACCCGCGCGCTGCTCGACTACGAGATCCCCGGCATCGCCGAGGCGATCCGGGCGTACAGCCGGGACAAGGTGCCGACCGCCGTACTGTCCAGAGGGCTGGCCGGGGTGATCGGCCGGACGCTGGTGGTCAACCTGCCCGGCTCGACCGGCGGGGCCAAGGACGGCCTCGCGGTACTCGGGCCGATCCTGGCGCACGCGGTCGACCAGTTGCGTGGCGGCGACCACCCCCGGACGGACTGATCCGTCGGGCCGGCCGCAGAGATTGATCTGACTCACCCACCGACGGTCGGACCCCGGCGATAGGCTCGGACGGTGAACGCGAGGAAGCGATGAGCGCCGGAGCCACCGTGAGCGCCGCCGGGGTGACCGTGGGTGCCCAACCCGCTGTCGCCGTTGACCCGGGCACGCTCGACTGGACCGAGGCCCGCGCCCGGGTCTACGCCGCCGGTCGGGCCGCCGCGCCGGAGCCGGTCGAGCTGCCGTTGGCCGAGGCGGACGGTCAGACCCTGGCCGACCCGTTGACCACCCTCACCGACCTGCCCGCCTTCCCGACCTCCAGTGTGGACGGCTGGGCGGTGTGCGGCCCCGGACCCTGGCGGATCGTCGGCCGGGTCCTCGCCGGCGGCACCCCGCCCCCGCTGCCCGGGGACGGCACCGCCGTCGAGATCGCCACCGGTGCGATGCTGCCGGACGGCGCCACCGGAGTCCTCCGCGTCGAGGAGTCGAGCCGGACAGCCGACGGGCTGGTCAGCGGCACGTTGCGGGAGACGCCGGAGTGGCGGGACCCGGGCGAGGAGGCGTACGCCGGTGAGGAGTTGCTCCCGGCCGGCACCGCGGTTGATCCCGGGGTGATCGGGCTCGCCGCCTCCTGCGGCTACGACACGCTCCGGGTCCGGCGCGCGCCCCGGGCCGCCCTGATCATCTTCGGTGACGAACTGCTCACCGCCGGCCGTCCCGGCGCCGGCCGGGTCCGCGACTCGCTCGGCCCGTCCGTGCCGGCCTGGCTGCGCCGGTACGGCTGCACCGCTACCGCCGACGTCGTCGGTCCGGTCGCGGACACCCTCGACGCGCACGTCGCCGCGTTGCGTCAGGCGCTGGAGACCGCCGATCTGGTCTGCACCACCGGCGGCACCATGAACGGGCCGGTCGACCACCTGCACCCGACGCTCGCCGCGCTCGGCGCGGAGTACGTGGTGAACACCGTCGCCGTCCGTCCCGGTTTCCCGATGCTGCTGGCCCGGGTCGCCGGCGCCGACGGGCGTACCCGGTTCGTCGCCGGCCTGCCCGGCAACCCGCAGTCGGCGATCGTCGCGACCGTCTCGCTGGTCGCGCCGCTGCTCGCCGGGCTGCGTGGCCGGCCGATGCCGGAGTTGCCGCAGGTGACGCTCGCCGAGCCGGTCGCTGGCCGGGGCGACCACACCCACCTGGCACTGGTCCGGGTCGACCCGGTACGCGGCACCGCGCACCCGGTACGACACGTCGGCTCGGCGATGCTGCGCGGGCTCGCCCAGGCGGACGGTTTCGCGGTCATCGCCCCCGGCACCGAGGGGCGCCCCGGTGACCGGGTGCCGGTCGTGCCGCTGCCGCTGCTGCCCGGTGAACGGTTCCAGGGAGGGGACAGATGAGCGTCGAGACCGAGCGGAGCGTCGAGCCGGGGGCGCCGCCCCGGGTGTACACCACGGTCGGCGTCGAGCCGCTGGACCTCGCCTTCCACGAGGCGTCGGTCGCCGACGTCAGGGCCGGGGCGGTCGTCTCCTTCCAGGGGGTCGTCCGCGACCACGACCACGGCCGGTCGGTGACCCGGCTGGAGTACGAGGGCCACCCGAGCGCCGCCGACGTGCTGCGGGAGGTGGCCGACGAGATCGCCGCCGACCCGGACGTCTACGCCGTCGCGGTGTCGCACCGGCTCGGGCCGCTGGAGATCGGCGACGTCGCCCTGGTGGCGGCGGTCAGCACCGCGCACCGGGCGGCGGCGTTCGCCGCCTGCGCCCGGCTGGTCGACGAGGTGAAGGACCGGCTGCCGGTCTGGAAGCGTCAGCTCTTCGTCGACGGCACCGAGGAGTGGGTCAACTGCGCCTGAGTCGCCCGACCGGTGCGGCGCCGACCGCGAGGGGCAGCGCCGACCGGATCAGCGGGGTGACCGGGTGCTGAGTCGACGCTCGAACCGCGTCTGCTCGGTGTAGAACGCCGGCTCCGCGCCCGGGCGCCACGGCAGGGCGGCGAGCAGCACGATGATCGCCAGCGCCAGCGAGTTCTCCATCAGGACGCCGAAGAAGCCGTCCTGGTAGTGCGAGACCTCGGGCAGTTGGTGCTCGTACGGCCAGATCGGCGAGATCAGGAAGAGCAGGTAGAGGCCGACCGCCGCGATCCCGTGCCGGAGCCCGACCAGGGTCGGGAACCAGATCGGCGCCCGCAGTCCGCCGAGGCTGGACAGACCGGAGCCGGCCGGCCCGAGCGGGGTCCGGTGCGCCGGTAGTCGACTCGCCGAGCGGCGTCGGCTGGCGGCGTCGGCGAGCACCAGGATCGCCGGGATGACCCAGACCAGGTGGTGCGACCAGGAGATCGGGCTGATCACGTTGGTGGTGAGCCCGACCAGGGTGAACGCGGTCAACTCGTCGCCGTCGGCGTGCGAGTGGGAGGCCCGGGAGAGTCCGAGGGCGAGGACCAGCATCGCGAACGAGAACCAGAGCAGGGTCGGCGTCTCGATCGAGTCGTAGAGCCGGGCGAGCACGCCGGCCAGGGACTGGTTCGGCGTCATGTCCGCCGCCCCGACCCGCTCGGTCTGCCACAGCACCGAGGTGAAGTAGGCGGTCGACTCCCGGCCGGTGACCGCGAAGGTGCCGATGGTGACGGCGACGGCGGCGCCGATCGCGGTCATCGCGGCCCGCCACTGGCGGGTCAGCATCAGGTAGACGATGAACAGCGCCGGGGTGAGCTTGATCGAGGTGGCCAGACCGATGCCGACGCCGGCCCAGGCGCCGCTGAAGAAGAGCCGGCGCAGCGGCCCGTCCGTCGGCCTGACCCGGGAGCCCCGGCGGGCCCGCCAGCGCAGTGCCACCAGGTCGGCCATGATGAGGCCGAAGAGCAGCAGGTTGACCTGGCCGTACCCGAGCGTCTCGCGGGCCGGCTCGATGGCCACCGCCGCCGGGACCGCGATACCCAGGGTGAACCAGAGCGACCAGCCCAGCCGGTCGGTGATCGGCTTGAGCAGCGCGGCGAGGATGACCGCGAGCGCGGCGACGCTGGCGATGCCGTTGAGCCAGCCGGCGAGGCCGAGCGGGATCTTCGCCATCGGCAGCATGACCAGCCCGGCGAAGGGTGGATAGGTGAAGCCGAGGGTGGTCCTGGGTGCGATGAACTCGTAAAGGTCGTGTCCGCTCGCCCACCAGACCACCGCGCCGTGGTAGATCTTCATGTCGAAGAAGTTGTACGGCCGTCCGAACGTGGCTATGGCGAGCCACGATGCGTAGCAGACGGCGGCGACGATGCCGACCCGTACGACTGCTCGACGGTCGATCCCACGAGCAAAGCGGCGGACTGGGGCGAGGCGGCTCAGCCGTCTCGCGACGGTCGCCGGCATGGCGTGGCCACCCCCGTACCGATGTCGGTGTTCCGCCCAGGTCCTCCAGGGAGCCTAGAACGGTGGGTCACTCGAATGCCTCCTGCGTTATGCGACCGTGTCCGATCCCACACTGGTTCGCGACATTTCCACCGCGTTAACGCAGGGAGTGCGGTTCAGGTGATTCACGGCCGCTCAGTGAGGCGAAACTAGCATATGTCCGGCGTGGACCAGGGCCGACCAGGCAAACTGGAAACCCTCCGAACTGGCCGTAGCGCCAGCGCCGAGGGTTACGCCCGGGAGCCGGCGCCGAGGGCCTGGCCAGGAGCCGGCACGGCCGGGCCGCTTCCGCACGTCACCCGGGCAGCTTCCGGGCCGCCGACGCGGACCGCACGGCGATCCGGGCGTCCCGGCGGGCGGTCCGCACGGCCCGGCGTACGGTGCGTTGCCCGGTCCCGACCGCGTGACCGGCCCGCCAGCGCAGTCCGGGCCGCCCCTGGGTGTCGGCGACCGCGAGCAGCAGCCCACCGAACAGGCCGAGGTTCTTCAGGAAGTGGATCTGATGGGTACGACGGTCCGTCGGGTCGTCGAAGTCCCAGAACGGGTGCCCGGCGAGCGTGGTCGGTACCAGCGAGCCGGCCAACAGGGCGGCGGCCGGCCGGGTCAGGTGGCCGGTGGCCAGCAACACGCCTCCGACGACCTGGGCGGCCCCGTTGAGCCGGACCAGGGTCGCGGCGTCGGTCGGGATCGAGGCGTTCATCCGGCCCAGCGCGGGTCCGACCGTGTCGGTCACCCGCTTCGCCCGCTCCACGTGCGCTTCCGGACTGGTGACGGCACGTGCCCCGCTGACCACGAAGATCGCGCTCAACAGCGTACGGGCGACGGTGCGTACGGGTCTCATGGGTCAAGTCTTACCCGTCCGGCGCACATTTCACCCGTGGATGGGACGGACTGGATGCTCCGGTACCGGTACCGTCGCCAGCTGTGACGACTGTACGGCTGCGACCGGAGCAGCAGTCCGACAGCGCGGTGATCCGACGACTCGTCGCCCAGGCCTTCGCCCGGCCGGACGGTGGCGTACCGGCGGAGGTCCGACTCGTCGAGACGCTGCGCCGCAGCGAGGCGTGGCTTCCCGAACTGTCCATGGTGGCCGAGGTGGACGGCGAGTTGGTGGGCTACGCCCTGCTCACCCGGGTCTGGGTGCAGCCGGGTCGGGTCCCGGCGCTCGCCCTGGGCCCGGTGGCGGTACGCCCCGACCGGCAGCGCCGGGGTTACGGCCGGGATGTCGTGCAGGCCGCGCTCGACGCGGCGGCCGAGCTCGGCGAGCGGCTGGTGGTGGTGCTCGGCAACCCCGCCTACTACGGCCGTTTCGGCTTCACCCCGGCGGCCCGCTCCGGCCTGACCAGCCCGTGGTCCGGGCTCGGCGACCCGTGGCAGGTGCTGGTGCTGCCGTCGGTCGACGGGACCGAGCCGGTGGTGCCCCGCGGTGAGGTGGCGTTCCCGGCACCCTGGTCCCAGGTCTGACCGCCGTCCGGACCCGGACGCGCTGAGCCAGCACACCCGTTGCCCGCGCCTGACCCTGGTCCCAGGTCTGACCGCCGTCCCGACCCGGTGGTCGCCGGTCAGGCCGGCTGGGTACGCAGGTAGCGGCCGAAGTGCGGCACGGTGAACGCCACCGTGCCCCGCTCGCCGGAGTAGATCAGGCCCTTCTTGATCAGGGCGTCCCGGGCCGGGGAGAGGCTCGCCGGTTTGCGGCCGAGTGACCGGGCGATCTCGGCGGTGGAGACCGCGGCGTCCATGTCGTCCCGGACCGTGTCCTCCCCGCCTCCGCCCTCGCCCGGCTCGACCAGGGAGAGCGCGGCCATCGCCCGCATGTACTCACGCTCTGCCGGCGTGGCCCGCTCGAACCGGGAGCCGAAGAAGCCGACGGCCAGTTCGGCCTCGGCCTCCGGCGCGGCGACCCGGACGTCGGCGGCGGTGACCGGGGACCGGGGCGCATGGTCCCAGGTGGCCTTGCCGTACGCCTGGACGAAGTACGGGTAGCCGCCGGACTTCTCGTAGAGCAGGTCCAGCGCCTTCTGCTCGTACTCCACGTCCTCCCGGGCGGCCGGTGCGCAGAGCGCCTGGTCGGCGGCGATCCGGTCCAGCCGGTCGATGCGCTGGTAGCGGAAGAGCCGCTCCGAGTAGGACTTCGCCGCGGAGAGTACGGCCGGCAGGTGTGGCAGCCCGGCGCCGACCACGATCAGCGGCGCACCGAGTTGGGACAGCTCGTGGCAGGCGGCGCAGAGCCCGGAGACGTCCTCCGGGCCGAGGTCCTGCATCTCGTCGATGAAAACGGCGACGCCGGTGCCGACGTCGGCGGCCACCTCGGCCGCGTCGGTGAAGAGTTCCACCAGGTCGATCTCGATGTCGCCGGAGTCGGCCCGGCCGCTTGCCGCCGGTACGTCGATCCCCGGCTGCCAGCGGTCCCGCAGCTTCGCCGGGCCGGCCGTACCGCGACCGGTCGGCGCGGCGCGGAGCGCGAACGCCTTGAGTACGCCGAGGAAGTCGTCGATCCGGTCCGGGGCGCGGTGCCGGGGAGCCAGCTCCCGGATCGCCATGTGCAGGGCGGCGGCGACCGGCCGGCGGATCGACTGGTCCGGCCGCGCCTCGATCTTGCCGGTGCCCCAGAGCCGGCTGATGGCCTGGGAGCGGAGGGTGTTGAGCAGCACGGTCTTGCCGACGCCGCGCAGCCCGGTGAGCATCAGGCTGCGTTCGGGGCGGCCCCGGGCGATCCGTTCCAGCACGATGTCGAAGACCTCGAGCTCGCGACCCCGGCCGGCGAGTTCGGGTGGGCGCTGGCCGGCGCCGGGCGCGTACGGGTTGCGGACCGGATCCACGTATCGCACCGTATCGGTCCGTCTAGCCGACGGGCTAGAGATGGATAGATCGGCGTAGGCGTGTCGCGGTCCGGGGTGGAGGGTCGCCGCGTCGAGCGGAAACTAGGGCTGTCTAGCGGATCCGCTAGACAGCCCTAGTTTTTTCTGTCATCACCGCCGTGCAGCTGTGCTCGTCGCCCTGGAGAGTGCTACCCGACTCGCCCTGGAGGGTGCAACCCGACCGACGTCGGCCGCCCCTTCCAGCGCCCGCGCCGGGCATGGTCCCCGGCCGCCGGCTCAGCGCTCCTTCAGGCAGAGCACAAAGTCGCCGATGTCCATCGAGTCGTCGTAGACGTAGTTGACGTCGGTCTGCGGCGAACCGAAGATCGGGTCGTCCTTGCACCGGTCGCCGTCGATGGTGAACGGGATCCGGGAGAGCACCTCGTAGGTGTTCGGGCCGCACGGCACCTTACGCAACTCGGGGTCGTCGTCGGAGCCGTCGTTGACCAGGCAGTCGCCCGTCTTGAAGTCCTCCTCGTCGCCCGTGGTCGGGGCGTCGGCCGTGGTCGGGGCGCTGGAGGGCCGGGACGGGCCGGCGGAGGCGGACGCCGACGGGGTCGGCGCGCCGACCGGGTCGTTCGGGTCGTCGTCACCCTGGTTGACCGCCCACACCACGCCACCGATGCCGCAGAGACAGAGCAGCAGGAGCACGATGCCGCCGATGATCAGGGCGATCTTCAGGCCGCCACCCTTCTTCTCCGCGGTCGGCGGACCGAGCGGCGCACCGGGCTGGCCGTAGCCCCCACCCGGCTGACCGTAGCCCGCACCCGGCTGACCGTACGGAGCGGCCGGCGGCCCGGACTGCGGCTGGTCCGACCCGTACGGTGGCTGCTGCGGCCCGCCGCTGGTCGGCGGCTGACCCCACTCCCCGCCAGTGGGCGGCGGCGGGTAACCGGGGTTGGCGGGCTGACCCCACTCCGGGGTCGGCGGCGGGTAGCCGGTGCCCGGTGGCGGCGGGTACCCGGACGCCGGGTCGGACGGCGGCGGGTAGCCGCCGGGCGATGACGTCGGGTAGCTGCCCGGCGGCGGTGGCGGAGGCGGGTAGCCACCCCCCGGCGGGCTCGACGAAGGCTGCTGCTGATAGGGGTCTTCGGGCTGGCCTGGGCTCGGAGAGCCGTAGATCGACATGTTGCTCCAGGGTCGGGGCCACGCTGGTTCACGGGACCTGGGGATGGTCAGGAGTTACGGAGTGGTGGAGCCGCGGGGTGACCGGCCGGCAGGTGTGGCCACACCGGGACGTCCGCACCACATTCTGGGTGACGGCGTCGAGCCGGTCGGAAACCCTTATCGTTCCCTGAGACAGAGCACGAAGTCCAGGTCGTCCAGTTCGCTGTTGAAGAAGTAATAGTTGGTATAGCTTTTCACCTTCGCGCACTTGGCCTTGGCGTCGGCGTCGCCGGTGGTGCGCTCGTCGATCCGGGCGAGCACCTCGTACGTCTCCGGCCCGCACTCGGCGATCACCAGCTTCGGCCGCTCGACCGAGCCCTCGTTCGCCACACACTGCCCCGCCTCGACGAACCGGGCGTCGGTCGACGGCGCCGGAGCCGGGGTGGTCGGAACCGGCTCGGTCGGCTCCGGCGATTCCTCGCCGCCGACCACACCGTCGGTCGGTTCCGTGGTCGGCAGCACCTTCGGGGTCGAGTCGTCCACGTTCGAGAGATAGATGCCGAGGCCGATCCCACCGAGCGTCAGGACCAGCAGTGTGGCGACGACCCCGAAGACGAGCCGCCCCGCACCCCGCTTCGGTGCCGGTACCGGCTCCGCCGTCGACCAGTTGGCGTCCGCAGCGGGCGGGGCCCACATCGACTCAGGGGGCTCGGGCGGCGTCCAACCGGGCGGCCCGCCGGCCGTCCCGGCGGGGTGGTGCGGGGAAGGACCGTACCCGGCGTCGTACCGACCGGTCTGCGGTTGGCCCGGTCCGGGCGCACCGGCACCGGACCCCGGATAGCCGTCGCCGGCACCGGACCTCGGATAACCGTCACCAGCGCCGACGCCCGGGTCCGGATAGCCGTGACCCGGCTGGCCGGGCGGAGTCTGGTACGGATATCCGGGATGGCTGACCGGCGAGCCAGGGCCGCCGGGCGGGACGGACGACGGTGCGCCGCCCCAGCGCTGCTCCCCACCGAACTGGTCCTGACCGCCCCACGGGTCGGCCGGTTGACCGTACTCGTCAGTGGATTCCCGGTCCGGTCGCGGCCAGGGCTCCGGCGACGAGCCGGGGTACGGCCCGCCGGGCGGTCCGTAGTTAGCCATCGGAGGTCCTCCTGGTACGCCGTCGTGAGAGGCACGCCACTCACCGGTTACGCGGGTTGCTGTGGTCACCGTAGCGTGACCCCCCGATGAGCTCACCTCTCGGAAACGCGCCAATCACCGCGACGAACGGCGGAGCGGGCGGACCGTGAACCCCGGCGTGGCGGCGACACTGGCCGGACTCGTCGGGGTCCTGCTGGGACCGTCGCTGCGCGGACAGATTCTCCGGTACGCCGTACCGGCCGGTGAACCGACCCGGCGACGCTGCCCACACTGCGCCGCGACACTGTTTCGTCCCGGCGTCCCCCGCCTGCTCGGCGCGGTGTCCCCCACCGCCAGGTGCCCGCACTGCCGGCAGCGGACCGGCCCCCACCCCGGCACGGTGGAGGTGCTCACCGGTGTCCTGCTCGCCGCCCTCGCCTGGCGGATCACCGAGCCGCTGCCGCTGCTGGCGTACGGCTGGCTCGCGCTCTGCGGAGTTGTCCTCGGCGCCGTCGACGTGGCGGTACGCCGACTCCCGGACCGGCTCACCCGGTGCGCGACCGGCGGCACCGTACTGCTGTTCACCGTCGCGGTCCTCGCCGGGGAACCGGCCGGCCGGCTCGGCGTGGCCCTGGCCTGCGGACTCGGCGTCGCCCTGCTCTACCTCGTCCTGGTCCTCGCCTCCCCGACCGGGCTCGGTGCCGGTGACGTACGGCTCGGACTCCTGCTCGGCACCGCCGCCGGCTGGTACGGCTGGCCCACCGCGCTCAACGCGCTGCTCGCCGGCCTGCTGCTCGCCAGCGGCACCGCCGCCGTACTGCTCGGACTGCGCCGGGTCAACCGCCAGGACCAGCTGCCGCACGGTCCCGCGATGCTGGTCGGCACCTTCGGCGCGGTCCTGCTCGCGGCGTGAGCCCGACCCCGGATGCCAGCCCGGCCCGGATGCCAACGCGGCCCGGGTGTTAGGAAGGGCCCCTTCCTATACAAAATGCGATAAGAAGGGGCCCTTCCTTACACCTCAGAGGAGGCGGAGCTGTCGGTCCTTCGGGCGTCGCGGCACGGTGTCGCCGAGCCGTTCGAACAGCCCCGGGTCAATGTCGGACAGGAACGGGGAGGGGGAGCAGTCCCGCTCCTGACCGTGGCGGAGTCGTCGTCCGACGTGGCTGACGTAGAGGCGGTCCTGGGCCCGGGTGAGACCGACGAAGAACAGCCGCCGCTCCTCCGCCACCTCGTCCTCGGTCGGGGTCGAGCCCGGGAACCGTAGCGGCAGCAGCCCGTCCTCGCAGCCGACCAGGAAGACCACCGGAAACTCCAGGCCCTTGGCGGCGTGCAGGGTGAGCAGGGTGACCGCCTCGGCGCGTGGGTCGAGCGCGTCCACCTCGGCCCCGGTGGCGAGCTGGCCGAGGAACGACGCCAGGTCGTCGCCGCAGCGCTGGGCGAGCGGGGTCAGCACCTCCACCGCCGACCAGATGTCCTCCGGGCCGACGCCGCCGGTCACGTCCAGGGTCGGTGCCGCGTACCGCTCGGCGAGGACCTGGCCGGCCAGGCGTACCCGGGCGGCGACCGAGCCGCCGAGGCCGTCGGCGTGCCGCAGTTCGCGGGCGATGACCGAGACGCCGGGCCGGTCCCGGAGCCGGTTGTGCGAGCGCTTCTGCACCGGCACGTTCGCCCGGGCCAGCGCGTCGCGGATCGGCGCCGCCTGGGTGTCGGTGCGGTACAGCACGGCGATGTCGGAGAAGGAGATGTCGGAGGTCCGGCCGTCGATCTGGCCGGAGTCCAGCGACCGGTGCGACAGTCCACCGACGAGGTCGTCGATGGTGCGTACGACAAAATCGGCCTCGTCCGCGACGGAGGCCGCCGGGTAGCGGCCGACCAGCGGAGCCTCCGGGTCCAGCCGGGCCGGGTCGAGCCGCCGACCCCGGACCAGGGACGACGGCGCGATCGCCTGTACGGCGGTGGCCAGGATCGGCGCCGACGACCGGTAGTTGCGGGTCAGTCGGACCAGCCGGGCGTCGACGAAATCCGCCGAGAAGCGCAGGAAGTACGCCACGTCCGCACCCCGGAACGAGTAGATCGCCTGGTCCGGGTCGCCGATCGCGCAGAGGTTGCCGTCCGCCGGGCTGAGCAGCCGGAGCAGCTCGTACTGGGTGGCGTCGACGTCCTGGTACTCGTCGACGAAGATCCACCGCCACCGGTCCCGGTACCGTTCGACCAGCGCCGGATCGTCGCGCAGCAGTTCGACCGGCAGGGTGACCAGTTCGTCCAGGTCGACCAGGTCCTGCGCGCGGAGCAGCTTGACGTACGTGGCGTCGTCGTCGCCGGCCTCGGCCCGGGCGGTCGCCCGTTCGGTGTCGTCGGCGATCCGGAAGGTGGTCGGCAACCCGGCCGCCCTGGCGTTCTCCCGCAGGATGGTCAGGCCGAGCGAGTGGAAGGTGCCGACGGTGACGTCCTCGGCGACCGGCCCGAGCAGTCCGTCGAGCCGGTGCCGCAGTTCCTCGGCGGCCCGCCGGGTGAAGGTGATCGCCAGGCAGTGCTCGGGATAGACGTTCAGCTCGGCGCAGAGGTACGCGATCCGGTGGGTCAGGGTCCGGGTCTTGCCGGTGCCGGGACCGGCGACGATCAGCAGCGGGCCGCCCGGCGCGGACGCGGCCACCCGCTGCATCGCGTCGAGCCGGTCGAGCAGCCCGGTGCCGACCTCCTCCATGCCGGCGAGCATCGGCTCGAACGGCTCGTGCGGGGAGGGCGCGGGGGGCAGCGGCGGGACCGGGTCGGCGGGGGCCGCCGGCTTCGTCCGTCGACGCGGCGGTTCGGCCGGCGCGGCCGCCGTCGTGCTCTTGGCCCGGGGCGTCGGTTTCGGCTCCGCCGCCGGTCGCGGTTTCGGCACCGGTACGTCGAACAGCGCGTCCGCGAAGAGGGTGTCGCCCTGCTGACCGCCCCGGCCGCCGGGCAGCTCACCGGGTTCGAAGAGGGTGATCACGCCGTACTCGCCGTCGTAGCCCGGAACCCGGCGGACCTGCCCGCGACGGAGTCGGCCGATCGCCTCGGCGAGCAGTTCGCCACCGACCCGGCGGATCTCGTCGACCGGGGTGACGGTGAGGATGTCCAGTTCGGCGCCGAGCGCGGCGACCAGGGTGTTGAGCTGCCCCTCCACCGTCTTCGACTTCGGCCCGACCTGGTTGACCTCGCCGACGATCTCGGCGAGTTGGATCAGGTGGGTGACCCGGGGAGCGTTCGCCGGGCGGTGTCCGTCCGGCCGGTCGGCGAGGTCCTCGACCCGGCTGAGTACGCCGACGGTGAGCGGTTTGCCGCACTCCGGGCAGCGTCCGCCCGCCTGGCGGGTCCGTTCCGGCTCCCAGTTGACCCCGCAGAGCCGGTGCCCGTCGGCGTGGTACTTCCCCTCCTCGGGGAAGAACTCGATGGTGCCGTGCAACCCGTCACCGGTACGCAGCGCCTGCCGGACCGCGTAGTAGTCGAGTGCGGTGTCGAAGACCGTGGCCTCCCGGGCCAGCGCCGCCGGCGAGTGCGCGTCCGAGTTCGAGACCAGCCGGTACGCGTCCAGACTGGACACCCGCCAGTTCATCGCCGGGTCGGAGGAGAGCCCGGTCTCCACCGCGAAGATGTGCTCGGCGAGGTCGGCGTAGCAGTCCGCGATCGCGTCGAAGCCGGACTTCGAGCCGAGCGCGGAGAACCACGGGGTCCAGATGTGCGCCGGCACCAGGTACCCGTCCGGGCTGGCCTCCAGGGTGATCTCCAGCAGGTCCCGCGAGTCGAGTCCGAGGATCGGCCGGCCGTCCGAGCCGAGGTTGCCGATCCGGCCGAGCGCGGTGTTGAACCGGGCCACCGCGTCCAGATCCGGCAGGTAGATCAGGTGGTGCACCTTCCGGGTCCGGTCGCCCCGCTTGTAGATGGTGGAGATCTCGACGCTGAGCATGAACCGCATCGGGGCGGTCTCGGCGACGCTGGCCAGCCGGGGCGGAAGGCGGCGGCTGATCTCCTGTTCCGCCTCCGGACTGAGCCGGTGCAGGCCGGGCTCCGCGGGACGCAGCGTCTCCCGCAGGTGCTCGTACCAGGCCGGGTGGGTGAAGTCACCGGTGCCGAGCAGGCTGATCCCCTTGCGCCGGGCCCACCAGGTGAGGTTCGGCAGGGTCAGGTCGCGGCTGCAGGCCCGGGAGTACTTCGAGTGGATGTGCAGGTCCGCGACGAAGGGCACGGCGGCGCTGGGAGAGCCGTCAGCGGGTGCGGTGCGCAACGGAGACACGCCGCATCCTGTCACGGGCCGGTATGTGAGCGCCTGTCGCCACGCGCGAATGTGATTTCTCGCCCGCGCCGCAGTCACTGTCAGTGGCGGCGGTCTGACGGCGACCACCGCCACCGGGAGCCGGCGCGGCAGCGCCGCCCGTTCGCACGGGATCGGGGTCCGGGGAGCCGGTACGGTCAGCAGCTGCGGCTGACCGTACCGGTCGGGTGGTGGATCTGCTTCCCGTTGACGGTGGCCTGGACGTACCAGCTGGTGGACGAGCGGGTCAGTTCGCTGCCGCCGACCGTCGGGTGGACCTCGCCGGAGAACGAGGTGCCGCTGCCGATGCTCCATCCGTGGTACGCGTAGTCGTCGTCCTGGGCGAATCCCCACACCGTGCTGGCGCTGCCGTTCTTCACCCGTCCCGTGATGCGTACCGACCAGGTGCCGTCGCTGTAGCAGATCGCCGACGCCGAGGCGGTGATGGACGGCGGCTCCGCCGGTGCCGGTGGGGCCTGCGACCGGGGCGTCCTCGGTGGCTTCGTCGTCCGTCTCGGGGTCGGTTCCGGCTGGTTGTCGTCGGCGGATGGTCGTCGCGGGTCGTCCGCCGGGTCCCGGTCACCGGCCGGCTTCCGGTTGTCGTCGCGCGGTCGGCCCGACCCGCCCGGCTCTGTCGGCGCGGTGAGCGCGGGTTCGATGCTCGGCAGACTGCTCGGCATCGGTTGGCCGACCGGTGCGGGCGGTGGCGGTACGGTGGCCTGCTGCCGCGCCGGATCGCCGTCCCGGACGAGTACGACAACGGTCCCGAACAGCAGCAGCCCGAGTACGGCGGCGGCGACGGCGAGGGTCCGACCGAGCGGTCTCGCCAGGCCCTCCTTCTGCCCCGTCGCGCCGTCGTCCGACCCGGTTCCGGTGCTCTGCGGGCCCGTCGGACCGTGCCCGGGCGGTGTTGCGCCACTGCCCGGCTTCGTGGCGGCATCGGCCGGTCCCGCGGCGACGATGCCCGGGTCCGCGCCGGTCCTGCCTGGTCTCGTGGTGGTGTCGCCCGGCGTGGGCACGGCCTGATCCGGCGTCGCGGCCGGCTCCTCCGGCGGGTCCGGTGTGTCACTGCCGGGGGCGGCCGCCGTCTCGGCGCGTTCCTCCCGCTCTTCGACGTCGGTCAGGGGCAGGCGGGCTCCGCACTCGGGCCGCAGACAGTACGTCGCCCCGGGCTCGGCGTCCTCTCCACACTTCGGACAGCTCATTCGGCCCGCCTCGGTCGATCGGTCGGTTGCGACAGTGAGCGGATGTTATAAGGGTGGGGTCTCGGCCGCCCTCCCGCCTTCCGGCCGGATCGGGCCTCGACGACGGTCGTGCCTCCCGAGACCGATCCGTGTTCCCAGGTCGACGGCCCGGCGGGCGGATACGGGGAGCGACCATCGCGGTCTGCGGTCTGTGTATCTGCTGTGTATGTCGCCCCTGCGGCAGTGGCCGGCCCGGCGTTCCACGCTGGCCAGAACCTCTGGCCAGACGACGGGTCGGACGTGGAGGTCGAGCCCTTCCTACCGTGGAGCCGCTGGTCTCCGGTCCGCGGTTTCCAGCGGCGGTTCGTGGTTGGCCTTCAGCGGCAGTTCGTAGCGGCTGACCGGGGTGGTCGGCCCGTCCTTCCGACGCTGGCCCGGAGCCCCGCCCACCGTCACGTCGCCCCGGTGGAGAAAACCGGCCGACTCGTAGTAGTCGCGCAGCCGCCGGTTGGTGGCGACGCAGTCCAGCCGCAGCGCGTCGCGGCCGTGTCGGCGTACGGTGTCGCCCGCCCAGGCCAGGAGGAGGGTGCCGAGGCCGGCGGTCGAGCGGCGTACCGCCGAGCGGTGCAGGTAACCGGCGTTGCCCCCGATGTCGTTCCAGAGCGGGTCGGACCAGTCCAGGGTGAAGGTCGCGGCGACCCGGTCGCCGACCCGGACCAGCCAGGTCTCGTTCCGACCGATCGCACCGGTCACCCAGCCCGGTTCGAAGCGCGCCGGCCACTGGCTGACGCCCCGCGTCCGGAGCCAGCCCGCCGCCTCGTCCAGCACGCCGAGTACGTCGGCCGTTTCGTCGATCCCGGCGGTCCGGAAGGTGACCGGTTCGCCGTTCCAGGTCCCTGTCACCCTTCAAGCTTCCATCTGGGACTCGTGCTTGGCGAGGTCGAGGTGTGGACGGCCCGCGGCGCGCCAATGTGGATCTTTGCGCTACACCTACGCCTGCTGTTTGTCGGCCACGGACGCCGCGGCCGGGACGGCTGACCAGTACGCCGCGCTCGTGAAGCTTGGCTACGGCGCGTGAAACGGTCTTCGTGGATACGTCGTAGTGGTCCGCCAGCTTCCCTGCCGAGGGGATCTGGGCGCCAAGCGGAAAGACTCCCTGCTCGATGCGCTTCACAAGATCGTCGATTCTGAGAGCGTCATGACCTGCGTTCGGCGGACCGGAAAGAGGTATAAAAGGGACATGACGGAACGGCGAGACGACCAGTCGATACCGACGATCCGCCGTCCGCGCGGTTCCGTCGAACCTCCGTCGTTCCTCGAACTCTTCTTCGATATCGCCTTCATCATCGTCTTCGCCCAGCTGTCGCAGGAGCTGACGCAGCATCTGACCGGTGAGGGCGCTTTCGAGACGGTTCTGCTGCTCCTGACCGCGTGGTGGGTCTGGGTACTGACTGTCTGGCTGACCGACCTGTTCAATCCGCGCCTGTCGAAGATCCAGGTGGTCACGATCCTGATCATGCTCGGCGTCATGTTGATGGCGCTGGTGATGCCGACCGCGTTCGAGACGCGCGGTCTGTACTTCGCCGGCGCGTACCTCGCCATCCATGTCGTGCGCGACGGTTTCCTCATCCCCAGTACCAGGGTCAACCGGACCGTGCAGGCCAGGAGCATCCGGGTCATCTTCTGGCACGGTCTCACCAGCCCGCTCTGGATCGGCGGGGCGATCGCGGGCGGTGACACCCAGTTGGTGCTCTGGTCCGCCGCGCTCGTCATCGAATACGTCTCGGCAACCGACGGATGGCCGACGCCGCGCCTTGGCCGGACCGAACTGGCCTCCCGGATCTTCGCCGGTCCCCACCTCTACGAGCGGCACCGCCAGATATTCGTCGTCGCGCTCGGGGAGATGATCCTGAGCGTGGGCCTGCGGGTCCTGCCGGTCGGACTCGCGACCGAGAGTGTCGCCGCGGCGGCGGCCGCGATCGTCGGCGCGCTCCTGGTCTTCCAGATTTACATCAACCGGGCGAGGGAACTGCTCGCCGGTGCGTCCATCGGACTCCTGGCGCAGGTGCGTCGCGGAATCCTCATGTCGCACAGCCACCTGGTGATGGTCGCCGGTGTCGTGGTGATGGCGGCCGCCGCCGACCTGGCCGTGCATGATCCGCTGCGCAGGGAGGAGGTGGCGTGGACGATCTGCGTGGTTGCCGGACCCACGCTCTTCCTGCTCGGCAGTGCACTGTTCGACCTGGTGGTCCACCGGTCGTTCCGCCCCCGGCTCATCGGGATGCTCGTCCTGCTCGCCACAGTGCCGGCCCTGCATGTGCTGCCGATGTACGCCGCGCTGGTCCTGATCGACGTCGTGCTCGCCGTGACGCTGGTCGTCGAGGTCACGGTCGCGTACCGCCGGCCGGTCGCGCCGGGCGTCCTCGGCCGAGGACGCTCGTAATGACACCGCCCCGCCCGCTCCCGCCAACGGACGTCGGTGTCGGGGTGGTGCGGGTTACGAGACGAATCAGTGACGTATCCGTGGGGGCGAGGCCTGTCGCGTTCGGAACTCGACCGTGTACGCGATCGCGACGCCGAGCAGGATCAGTGGAACGAGCGCCATGACGCTGAGTTGCGGGAGGACGGGAAAGGTGAGCACGAGCAGGCCGAGCAGGATGATTCCGACGGGGCGGGTCCAGGACACTCGGCTGAAGACGGTGTAGTCGAGCAGACCGCAGCCGACCAGGAACAGTGCCGGTCCGCCGAGAATGATCATGCCCCAGCCCAGGTGGGGGCGGCGCAACGGGTCGTCGATGGCGAGTGCGGTCCCGGCCGCCGTGAGGATGAGGCCAGCGACCATGACGAGGTGCCCCAACACCGCGAACTGACAGAACCTGGATGGGTTCGGCGAGGCGACGATCGCCTCGGGCAGCACTTCGCCGGCACGGAATATGTAGATCCGCCACATCAGCACCGCCGTCGCGAACGCCATTCCGAAGGCGGTGAGCCGGTGGATCGTGTAGTTCTCCGGGCCGATCGTCAGCGCGGCTATGAAGATCAACATGCCGAGCGCGATGACCAGAAACTCCCGGTAGCGTTCGGCGACGCGCTCACCGACGAGTTTCCACTCCCACCCTGAGGAGCGGCCGAGTCTCGGAGTGGGCCAGCCGAGCACCACCGCCACGTACTCGATCGATATCGCTACCGCCCAGAGCGCGGTGCGCGCGGTGTCGGGAAGGAACGCGCCGGCGAGCCAGGCCGTCCCGGAGATGCCGACCCAGAACAGGATCCGACGGTTACGGGTCCGTAGAATCTGTTGTCGACCGGCGATCACAAGATACGTGCTCGACCCGAAATGGATCGCGAGATATGCGATCGCGAAGAGCGGCCCCCGTTCGCTGAACGCCTGCGGAACCGCGATCGACATCACCAGGCTGCCCGTCATCACCCAGAAAACCTGCACCTGGCCGCGCGGATGATTCAGGTCGAAGGTGTCCGCCGCCCACGAGGTGAGGGCCCACACCAGCGAGAACGCCAGGAAAAGGATCAGCGTTTGTGCGGAGGCCAGCCAGGTCGGCGTCGCGGACAGGTCCGCCGCCAGCACGATGAACGCAAGGACGAACACCAGGTCGAAAAAGAGTTCGAGAAACGCCGGGCGGTGTTCTCCCGCTGCTTCCCGAACCACGCCGACGTCATCAGTCATTGCGACTTATTCTGCCAGGATCATTTTGTTACGGTGGTGGTAACGCCACTGCGGTGATGACGACCGTCCGAACCGATGACGACAAACTGTCGGTGCGGTTCGTGAAACGCTCACCGGTCAGGTTCGATCTCCTGCTCGGTGCCGGGATGGACGGCTCTTCCGTTGCGTCGCGAACGGACGGTGGCCAGGTCAGACCGAGCGGAGTTCGACCAGGGTCACCTGCGGCGGGGCACCGACCCGGACCGGCGGCCCCCAGAACCCGGCGCCGTTGGTGACGTACAGCTGGGTGCCGTCGATGGTGGCGTGGCCGGAGACGACCGGCTGCTGCAACCCGACCAGGAGATTGAACGGCACGATCTGACCGCCGTGGGTGTGCCCGGACAGTTGCAGGTCGACCCCGTGCTTCGCCGCCTCGTACACGTTGACCGGCTGGTGGGCCAGCAGTACCACCGGGCGGCTCGGGTCCCGGCCGCCCAGCGCGGCGGTGAAGTCGGGGCCCTCGGCGAAGCCCAGGTCGGCGCCGGCCGGGTCGTTCACCCCGGCCAGGTCGAGCGCCCCGCCCCGGGCCAGGATCTCCTGCCGCCGGTTCTGCAGCACCCGCAACCCGAGCCGGTCAACCTCGACCACCCACTCCTCGACACCGGAGTAGTACTCGTGGTTGCCGGTGACGAAGAAGCTGCCGTACCGGGAGCGGAGGTCGCGCAGTGGGGCGGCGGCGTCGCCGAGTTCGCCGACCGTGCCGTCGACCAGATCGCCGACCACGGCCACCAGGTCGGCGTCGAGCCGGTTGATGGTGGCGACGATCCGTTCGGTGTGGGCTTTACCGGTCAACGGTCCGATGTGGATGTCGGAGACGGTGGCTATCCGCAGCCCGTCCATGGCCCGGGGAAGCTTGGCGAGCGGGATCCGCACCCGGTCGACCCGTGGCGGCCCGAGCGCGGTGTGGACGCCGTAGCCGACGATCGCGGGGGCGGTGAGCCCGGCGAAGATCGCGGCGCCCCGGGCCAGCAGCCGCCGCCGGTCCGGATCGTGCCCGGGCTCGACCGACGGGGCACCGCCGGATGCCGGTGGCACCGTGGCCGGCTGGGGCGGCACGTCGCCCGGCCCGGCGGCCGGACCGGACGTCACCCCGGCCGGAGCCGACACCGACCCGGTCGAGGCCGTGGTGGCGTTCGGCGTCGCCGGCTCCGCCACCTCGGCGCCCGCCGGCACGGCAACCGGCAACCTGGTGGCCGGGCCGGCACGACGGGTACGCCGGCGCAGCACCAGCCGGGCCACCAGCGTCGGCACTTCCAGTACGACCAGGATGACCAGCAGGTAGAACATCACCGCGAGCCAGAGGTAACCCGGCCAGGCGAGCCAGTAGAACCCCTGCCGGGTGCTGATCAGCGTGGCCGGTGCGAGTACGGCCAGCACCAGGGCCGCGATCGTCCCGAGCCGACGCCAGCGCCCCGGCCGGGTGGTATCCCGGATCAGCCGTTTCCAGAGGTATAGGTGGATCAGGCTGATGGCCAGCACCAATGTCCCGACAAAGCCCAGGACCCCGAACAACTGGCCTCCTCAGCCGCCGGCGAACGGCGGCAGGACGTCCACTGTCGTGCCCGCCGGCAACGGGGCCTGACGATCATGACAGGCGACGCCGTCGACCAGGAAACTCGCCAAACTGAGCACCCTGCCGAGTTGCTCGCCGTGCCGTCGGGTCAGGTCACCGACGAGTTCGTCGAGGTTACGCCCGCCGGGAACGGTCTCCTCGGCGACTCCGGCGGCGGCCCGGGCCGCCGCGAAGTAGCGTACGACCACGGTCGTCCGGGTGGCCGCTCCGTCCACAGTCAACCCCCGATCGCGGACATCGGGCGTACCGGCTGCAGGAAGCTCGGATCGTCGATGCCGTGCCCGGCCCGCTTGCCCCACATCGCCACCCGCCACCGGCGGGCCAGCTCCTCGTCGTCCGCCCCGCCGCGCAGTGCCGCCCGCAGATCCGACTCGTCCATCGCGAAGAGGCAGTTCCGGACCTGCCCGTCGGCGGTGAGCCGGGTCCGGTCGCAGTCCCCGCAGAACGGCCGGGTGACACTGGCGATCACCCCGACCCGGGCCGGTCGGCCGTCGGCGGCGGTCCACCCCTCCACCAGCCAGGTCTCGGCCGGCGCCCCGCCCCGCTCGACCGGATCCGGCAGCAGGGTGAACTCGGCCCGCAGCGCGGCGAGGATCTCCTCGGCGGTGACCATCGTCGAACGGTCCCAGCCGTGCTGGGCGTCCAGCGGCATCTGCTCGATGAAGCGCAGCTCGTAACCGTGGGCCAGGGCGAACCGCAGCAACTCCGGAGCGTCCCCCTCGTTGACGCCGCGCATCAGCACCGAGTTGATTTTGACCGGGGTCAGCCCGGCGGCGACCGCTCCGGCCAGCCCGTCGAGCACGTCCGACAGGCGCGACCGTCGGGTCAGCGCGGTGAACCGCTCTGGATCCAGGGTGTCCAGCGAGACGTTGACCCGGTCGAGCCCGGCCGCGCGCAACGGCGCGGCGAGCCGGTCGAGCCCGATCCCGTTGGTGGTCAACGAGATGACCGGCCGTGGCTCCAGCGCGGCGACGGCAGCGACGATCTTCATCAGGCCGGGTCGGATCAACGGCTCGCCGCCGGTGAACCGGACCTCGGTCACGCCGAGCAGGCGTACCGCCACGCCGACGAGTCGGGCCACCTCGTCGTCGGTCAGCACCTCCGACTTCGGCAGCCAGGGCAGCCCTTCGGCCGGCATGCAGTAGGTGCAGCGCAGGTTGCACCGGTCGGTCAGGGAGACACGGAGGTCGGTGGCCATCCGACCGTACCGGTCGACGAGTCCCCCGACCTCCGGCCGGGAACCCGGAATGGTCATCGTTCGACGGTAGCGCGTCACACCGACAGCGCGGCGCGAGCGGCCGTACCTACCGCATTTCGATACGTCGCACCGAAGATCGCGGTGTGCACCAGCAGCAGGTGCAGTTGGTGCAGCGGAACCCGTGCCCGCCAACCGTCGGCCAGCGGCCACACCTCCTGGTAGGCGTCGAGGATCTGGTCCAGGTGCGGGGCGCCGCCGAAGAGGGCGAGCTGGGCCAGGTCGGTCTCCCGGTGCCCGCCGTGCGCGGCCGGGTCGACCAGCCAGGCCCGTCCGTCGGCGCCCCAGAGCACGTTGCCCGGCCACAGGTCACCGTGGATCCGGGCGGGCGGCTCGACTCCGCCGTACCCGTCGATCCGGGAGATCAGCCGCTCGACCAGGGTGACCTCGGCCGCGGAGAGCGCGCCGCCGTCGACCGAGCGCCGCAGGTACGGCGTGAGCCGGTGTTCCGCGAACCAGCCCGGCCAGTCGCCGTCGCTCGGGGTGTTGTCCTGCGGCAGCGACCCGATGAAGCCCGGCCATTCGGCACCGAAGGCGGGCGCACCGGCCCGGTGCAGCGCGGCCAGTTCGGCGCCGAACCGCCGGGCGGCCGAGGGCGTCGGCTCGCCCGGCTCCACCCACTCCAGGGCCAGCAGCTCCGGCAACGCCACGATCACCTCCGGTACCCCGACCGCGTCCGCCTCCCGCAGCCACCGCAGCCCGGCCGCCTCGGTGGCGAAGAAGTTCTCCGGGGCACCGCCGGCCGCTCCCGCCGGACCCTCGGGCCAGCTCTTGGTGAAGATCGAACTGCCGTCGTCCAGGGTCAGCCGGCTCGCGGTGCAGATGTTGCCGCCGGGCACCGGCGTCTCCCGGATCCGCTGGTGGGTGAGGAAGAGCGGGAGCTGCCCGGGATGCGCCCGCAGATACGCCAGGTCCATCAGGGCAAGGTAGCCGTTCTTCGGCAACCCGGTGCCGGGCGGCCGGGCGGCGGGGTAGACATGACTCTGTGAGCGCCGCCGTCATCCGTCCGTACCGGCCGGCTGACCATCGGGTCGGCCGCCGACTCTGGGCGGAACTCGCGGACCACCACCACGAGCTGTACGACGCCCCGGGCGACGACCCGACGTACGGCGGTGCCGACCCGGGAGTGGGGTTCGACGAGTACCTGACCCGCCTCGACCTCTCCGGGGTGTGGGTCGCCGAGCGGGACGGCGCGGGCGTGGTCGGACTGGTCGGCCTGATCATGGAGGGCCGGAACGGTCGGATCGAACCGGTGGTGGTCACCGCTCCGCTGCGCGGCCAGGGCATCGGCCGGGCACTGCTCGGTCAGGTCGCCGAGGAGGCCAGGCGTCGGGGGCTGCGACGGCTGACCGTGAAGCCCCGGTCCCGCAACGTCGCCGCGCTGCGTCGGCTGCACGCCGCCGGGTACGACGTCCTCTCCGCCGTCGAGCTGACCGTGGAACTCCGGCCCGGCCCGGGCACCCGTCGCGACGTGGTCGAGCTGCACGGCCACCGGTTCCACACCTGACGAACCGGCCGGCTCGGGTGGAAGCCGGGAGCCGGCCGGAATTCCACGGCGGCGCGGGACGGGCCGGGGTTCGAGCCTGACCAGGGAGACTACGCGGAGTAGCTGTGGATAGTCGGGCGTGTCGTCCACAGGCCGGCGAGCGCGTACTTCTGATCATCGATGCGTTTCGTCAGGCTGCCCGGCATGACCTCGACCGATCAGGCGACCCTCGCCGTCCGGTGCACCGCCGACCTGCTCGCCGCCGTGCCGTATCTGCTCGGCTTCCGTCCCGCCGACAGCGTGGTGGTGATCGCGCTGCGTGCCAACCGGATCATCTTCGTGGCCCGGGGAGACCTGCCCGACTTCCTCGCACCGGATCCGCCCGGCGTCGGCCCTGACCATCCGGCCGGCCGAGCCGGTGGGCCGGGCGAGGCCGCCGCGCAGCTCGCGGCCGTCGTCGCCCGGCAGGGTGTCGAGGCGACCACGATCGTCGGGTACGGCACGCCGGCCCGGGTCACCCCGATCATCGACTCCCTGACCGTCGCGCTCGGCCGGGTCGGCCTGCCCGTCCTGGACGCGCTCCGGGTGACCGGCGACCGCTACTGGTCGTACGTCTGTGCCGATCCGGGCTGCTGTCCCCCGGAGGGAACCCGGTTCGACGCCTCGACCAGCCAGTTCGCCGCGGCGGCCACCTTCGCCGGGCAGGTGGCGCTCCCCGACCGCGAGACGCTGGTCCGACAGGTGGCACCGGTCGACGGTCCACCCCGGCAGGCGATGCGTCAGGCGACCCGGAAGGCGGAGGTTCGGCTGCAGGAGCTGTTGGACCGGGCGTCGGCGGCCGATCCGCTGGGGCGACGGGCGCTGCGTCGGGCCGGGCGGTCCGCCGTACGGCTCGCGATGCTGCGGCACCGTACCGGCGGCCAGCTCACCGACGACGAGCTGGCCTGGCTCAGTCTGCTGCTGGTGCATCTGCCGACCCGGGACGAGGCCTGGCAGCGCACCGGCGGGGAGGACTGGCACCTGGCGCTCTGGACGGACGTGCTCCGCCGGGCCGAGCCGGACCTGGTCGCCGCCCCGGCGAGCCTGCTGGCCTTCGCAGCCTGGCGTACCGGGCAGGGAGCCCTGGCCAGCGTGGCGATCGAGCGGGCGCTGGAGGCGCAGCCCGACTACTCGCTCGCGTTGCTCCTCGCCGAGACACTGCAGGCCGGCATCCCCCCGTCCACACTGGACGGGTGGGGCGGGCCCGGCCGGTCGCGCCGGGAGGCGTTCCGTGCCCGGTAACGGGTGTGCGCCGTTCCGCCGGCCACTTCCGGCGCTGTTGACCGTACGGCGGCAACCCCGGTTACCGTTACCCGGATGACGGGGCCTGCGGGAGTGTCGCGCTTCGCGGCGGTGGTGCTGACGGGTGGCGCCGGCCGCCGGATGGGTGGCGTCGACAAGCCGGCGCTGCCGGTGGCCGGCCGTTCGATGCGGGAGCGGGTGCTCGCCGCCGTTTCCGACGCGGAGCCCCGGGTCGTCGTCGGTACGACCGAGGGCCTGCCGCCCGGGGTGCACGGGGTCCGCGAGCGGCCGGCCGGTGGCGGACCCGTCGCGGCCACCGCAGCCGGCCTGGCCCTGCTGATCATGGCGGGTACGCCCGACGGGAGCACGGCCACCGAAGAGGGCGCGGCCGACGACGCGAGCACGGCAACGGAAATCGACGCCGTCGACGGGAACGCGGCCGTCGACGCGGGCACGGTGACGGAAATGCGCGCCGTCGACGGGAGCGCGGCCGACAACGCGGGCACGGCAACGGAAATCGGCGCCGTCGACGGGCGCGGGGTGGCGACCGTGGCGCTGCTCGCCGCCGACCTGCCACTGTTGACGGCGGCGGCGGTGCGGGAACTGCGTACCGCACTGGAGCGGGTCCCGGACGCCGACGGTGTCGTCTATCTCGACGACGCCGGTCGTCCCCAGTGGCTGTGCGGGGTCTGGCGGGTCGCCCCGCTGCGGCGCGCGTTGGGCCGGCTCGCGGCCCGCCGCGACGGTGTGCTCACGGGTGCGTCGGTACGGACCCTGATGGCCGAGCTGACCGTGGCCGAGCTGGCATGGCGGGGATCCGGCCCCCCGCCGTGGTTCGATTGCGACACTGACGAGGACCTACGCCGGGCTGAGGAGTGGATTCGATGAGCAGGATGGACGACTGGGTGACGGCGGCCTGCGCCGAACTCGACCTGACACCGGCCGACGTCGACGTGCGGGTGGTGCTGGACCTGGCCCGTGACGTCGCCCACCACGTGCTCCGGCCCGGGGCGCCGGTCACGGCGTACCTGCTCGGGATCGCGGTCGGCCGGGGCGCCGACCCGTCCACGGCGGCGGCCGCCCTGGCCCGACTCGCCACCGGCTGGCCGAGCGCCGACTCCGACACGGCGACGCCGACCGGTACCAACCCCGCCGCCGCAGCAGCGGGCGAGTCCGACGGAACGGCGAGCGATTCCGGGGCTATCGCACCGGCCTGACCCACCACGGGCCGGCAACCGGGAGCCGTGCTCCTGCCGGGCGCGGTCGGGGTGACCAGCGCATCGGCGGGCGCTGTCGGGGTGAGCAGAGCGTCGGCGGGGGTGACTAGGGGGTCGGCGGGTCGGTCGGGGTGTTCCGGAGCCTGCCGAGGTCGGTCATCTTCTCCGCCAGCCAGCGGTACCAGGCGATCCGGGCCGGGAAACTGGCCAGCGCCAGTTCCAGGGTGGCGTACGCCCCGAACTGCGGATGGCGGGGGTCGTCCGCCCTGCGGGGAGGATTGTCCGCGTCCCGGGAGAGCAGGTCGGCGTGCTGTGCCCGGAAGTCGTCGAGCCGGCGCTGGTACGCCTCGGCCTCGGCGAGGTAGAACCCCCGCATCCGCTCCGGGTCGGCCGCCGCGAGCGCGTACGTCTTCAGCACCGCCTCGTCCCGGGGAGCGCGCGGCGCGGGCGGCTCGACCAGCCAGGCGGCCAGTGCCTCGCGGCCGGCGTCGGTGAGCCGGTGGGTCTTGCGCTGTCTCGGCCCCGGACCGGCATCGGCCTCGTGCTCGATCAGGCCGGCGGCCGACAGTCGGGCCAACTCGGGATAAATCTGACTCTGCTGCGCCGTCCAGTAGTAACCGATGGGTTTGCGCATCCTCCGCACGATGTCGTACCCGGTCAGCGGACCGCGGTGCAGGGTGCAGAGCAGGGCGTAACCCAGTGTGCTCACAGTGGCCAAACTGTTACCTCCCGGTACCTCCCGGCTGCAGCATAGCTATGTCAGTTTTGACATAGTGCCGGCGGCGACGACACGGCAGAACAACACCACACCGCAGAAGCGATGCGGTGCATCGAACGGGGGACTCATGTCGTGGAAGCTCGGACGCGGAATCCTGGCGGTAACGATCACGGCCGTGCTCGGCGGCACCATCGGCTGCGGCACGGACGAGGCGACGGGCCCGGGAGGCACATCGAACCCGTCGCGCCCGGCCCGGCCGGAGGTGCCGCCGGCGCCGGGTGACCACACGCTGGGTCTCGACCAGGCGGGCACCGAGCGCACCTGGGAGGTGCACGCCCCGCCCGGATACCGACCGGGTACGCCGACCCCGCTGGTGGTCGCCCTGCACGGCACCGACCAGAGCGTCGAGGCGCTCCGCGAGAACAGTGGACTCGACGCGATCGCCGACCGGGAGGGCTTTCTGGTCGCCTATCCGAAGGCGAAGAGTCGCCAGTTCAGCCGGCTGCCCGACGAGGGCGACGACGTCAACTTCGTCCGGGCGGTGGTCGACGAGCTGGTGAAGAAGTGGTCGGTGGACCCGACCCGGGTGTACGCGACAGGCTTCTCCTCCGGCGCCGGGATGACGTACACCCTCGGGGTCGAGGCCGCCGAGGTGTTCGCCGCCATCGCCCCGGTCAGCGGCCCGTTCTCCGGTGGCCCGGCCGGGAACGACCCCGGTTACAAGCCGTCCCGTCCGGTCTCGCTGATCACCTTCATCGGCAACGACGACCGTAACGCCGCCGGGATGTACTCCGGGCTGACGAAGTGGCACAGGAACCTCGGCTGCCAGGTCGGGGAGCCGGTCTGGGTCGACAGGGGCAAGACGGTGAACCGTACGGTCAGCGAGTGCCCGGACGGCAGCGAGGTGGTCGACTACACGGTGAACCGGATGGGGCACGCCTGGCCGTCGCCCACCGGATACCGGGCGGCCGTCGACGCCACCGAGGTGATGTGGGAGTTCTTCGCCGCCCACGCCCGCCGCGCCTAGCACACGTTCGCGCCCCGAAGCCGGCCTATTGTCCGATCCGGGTCCGCACTATCCCGTGCTTTCCGTTCGCTGGGTAGGGTGTGCGGTGCCTGACGGACGGAGGCGACTAATGACGGCTGACAACCCGGAACTGCCGGGAGGCGAGCTAGCCGAGGGACACCTGGCCGATCAGTACGAGCCGATCCTGCTCGACGAGCCCACCACCGCCGACCTGCGGGTCAAGGTGACCGAGGCGTGGCAGGACTTCGCTCGGGCGTTGGCCAACCAGGTGCGGGGTCTGCCACCCGGGACGCAGATCGCCCTGACCCTCGATCCGACCGCCTCCGGCACCGGGGACGCCGTCTACTCGGTCAGCATCGAGATCGCCGAGGACGGCCGGATCGACGTACGGGCGGTAGGCAACGCCGTGCTGCCGCAGGGTTACCGGCTCGACCGGTCGGCGATCGCCGACATGATCGCGCTCGGCTGGTCGCCGCCCGGTGTGGTCGAGGGTTCCGGCGACCACTTCGGGATGCGTACGACCACGACCGAGGCGAGCCGGCTGGCCACCACGGTGTCGCGGACCCTGCGCGACGTCTACGGGGCACCACACCCGGCCTTCCTGGTCTTCCTGGTGCACGACGCCGAGGACGAGCCGATCCCGGTCGAGCCGCTCGGCACCGCCCGGCCGGAGGTGGCCGCGGATGTGAGCGTGGACCTCGACCTCGAGGAGGCACTTTCCGCCGCCCGGGCCGCCCAGGCCGCCGACGAGTCGATGGCGTTGGAGGAGCGGGTCCGGACGGTCGTCTCGGCGATGATGAAGTCGTCGGCGGACCAGCTCCAGGTCGACTCCGACGGCGACATCGGCATCCGGGCCGGCTCGGCGATGGTCTTCGTCCGGGTCCGGGACAATCCGCCGCTTGTCGACGTGTTCTCCCCGGTACTCACCGAGGTCGAACCGACCGAGCAGCTCTACGTCAAGCTCTCCGAGCTGACCAACCGGATGCCGATCGGGCGGCTCTACTGCACCAACGACACCGTGTGGGCCTCGATCCCGGTCTTCGGCCGCAACTTCCAGGCCACCCACCTGATGCTCGCCGTGCAGGTGATGACCGGCCTGGCAGACGAACTCGACGACCGGCTGCACGGCGAGTTCGGTGGTCGGCGGTTCTTCGTCGAGGGGGACAAGCCGGGGCAGCGGGACAGCGAGCACCGCACCGGGATGTACCTCTAACCGGCCCACCTCCCGGTGCGGGAACGGACGTCGTTCCCGCACCGGCGGCGACCCGCCCGGCCCGAGGTCCTCGGCGTCGGACGACGCCGAGCCCGCTCAGAGCCGGACGACGCCGAGGGTGCCGAGCGTGGTCAGGTCGGTGGCCTGGAGAGCGGTGTCGGAGACGGTCCAGAGCACGTTGCCCACCACCAGCGACCGCCGGATCGAACCCGTCTCCGGGGTGGCCGACCCGGCGTGGTCCACCAGGCCCGCCTCGGTGAGGCTGTTGGCGCCGACCCGCAGCACCATCGCCCCGCCGCCCGGCGCACCACCCTGCGGCTGGTACGTGGTCAGCGGCACCACCAGGGTGCCGTCGTCCGGCCAGTAGAGGAACGCGTGCGGGTCGAACTCGGCCTCGGAGTGCCCGTATCGGACGTGGTGCTGGGCGATCCGGGTCGGCCGGGTGAGGTCGGAGACGTCGAAGAGCGAGATCTGGGTGCCCTGGGTACGCCCCTGCGTGTCCGCCTCCTGGCCGATCCCGATCAACCGGCCGTCGCCGAGCGGGTGCAGGTACGCCGAGTAGCCGGTGATCTTCAGTTCGCCGGTGACCCTCGGTGCCCGGGGATCCCGCAGATCGACGGTGTAGAGCGGATCGGTCTGCCGGAACGTCACCACGTAACCGGTGCCCTGGACGAAGCGGACGCTGTAGATCCGTTCACCCTTGCCGAGCCCGGTGACCCGACCGGTCTCGGTCAGCGTCGACCCGTCCGCGCGCAGGACGTACACCGCGGAGCTCGACTTCGGGTTCTCGCCCCAGCTCTCGCCGGTGGTGGTGGCGACCCGGAGGTGACCGTCCCACTCCGACATCGCGTACTGGTTGACCAGCCAGCCGGGTACGGCGGCGGCGGTGACGTACCGGGGTCGGCCGGGACCGGCGATGTCGAACTGGTAGATCTCGGTCTGCTCGTCCTTCGGGTCCGGAGTGGCGGCGGTGCCGTCGGCGCGCGTCGGCAGCGCCCGCCAGCGCTGGTCGGCGGCGATGTAGAGCCGACTTCCGTTGCTGTAGACGGCGTCGCCGTCGGCGGCGACCGTGACCGGGTCGCCGTCGCCGATGCGGTCCGCGCCGAGGTCGAAGCTGAGCAGCGAGACCAGCGAGGTACCGGAGTAGACCGCCGGTCGGCTCAGCCGCTCGCAGTCGACCCGGCCGGTGGTGACCCGGCCGTCCACGATGGTCTGGTAGCGGGGCAGCCAGGCGCCGATTTCCGCCTGTTCGACGATCCTCCGGTTGGTGGCGAGGTTCTTCCTCTCGTCGACCGGCTTCGGTCCCTTGTTCAGCGGGAAGGTCAGCCGTGGCCCGGAGCGGGCCACCACCCGGACGGTCGATCCGACCTGACGGGCGTCGACCAGGTCACCGTCGAACCGGTACTCGCCGAGCACCTTCGGCGCGCCGGCCAGGTCGACCAGGATCAACCGGGGACCGACAACCGCGTTCTCGTCGATCGGTGGCATCTCGGCCCCGCCCCGCCGGACCCCCGGGTCGGGCAGTGCGATGCCGTACTGCCGGACCAGCACCAGGGCCCGGTCGCCGTGCAGCAGGAGGTTCGCCTCGGGCCACCCGTCGCGGTCCGCGCCGGGATCCAGTTCGAGGCTGCCGGTCACCCGCCGGCTCGTCGGCTCGACCACCCGCAGTACGCCCCGGCTGACCGTGACGATGCGCCGGCCGTCGGTCTTCACCAGGTCGGGCTCGTCCACGCCGGCCTCGTGCGTGTTGGTGCCGGAGTGGCCCGGACCGGCCGGTTCGGCCTGGCGGCTTCCCGCGTCCGCGGCCCGCTCGCCGCCACCGGCGGTGTCCGTGGCCACCTCCGGGCCGCCGAAGGTGCGGGCCCGGCCGTTCTGGAAGCCGTACGGCCCGACGCTCGCGCCGGCGGCGGTGCGGAGTCCGGCCAGCGCGTCGGCGCAGGAGCTGAAGGAGACGAGTCGCATCCCACCGGCCGCCGGTACGCCGGGATCGCGCGGTGGCGTCGCCACCGGATCGGGCTCGGTGGTGCAACCGGTCAGCAGGGTGCCGGTGAGCAGTGCCAACCCCGCGGAGAGCGCGGTGCCGGCGGTGCGGGAGCGACGTGCCCGGTCAGCGGTCATGCCGGCTCTGACGCGACGGCGGGCGTTCGCGTTCCCACCGGCGACGGGCCCGGCCGGCGGCCGGTTGACGGATTCCCGCGAAGAAGCTGGTCAGACGGGCGCCGGGACCACCGTCGGCGAGTCGACCAGGCGGGAGAGCACGATCATGCTCCGGGTCGAGGTGACGAAGGGTTCGGCGCGGAGCCGTTCCAGGGCCTGTTCCAGGTGGGCGATGTCGGCGGCCCGCAGGTGCACCAGGGCGTCCGCCTCGCCGGAGACGGTGTACGAGCCGACCACCTCCGGGTGCCGCCGGGTCGCGACGGCGATCTGCGCCGGGGTGGTCCGCCCGGTGCAGAAGAGCTCGACGAACGCCTCGGTGTTCCAGCCGACCGCGGCCGGGTCGATGACGGCGGTGAATCCCCGGATGACCCCGACGGCACGGAGTCGGTCGACCCGCCGCTTCACCGCGGGCGCCGAGAGTGAGACCCGGGCGCCGATCTCCGCGTACGACATTCGGGCGTCGGCGACCAGTGACGCAATGATTCGCTGGTCCACGTCGTCTATCTGCAACGTTCAGCCTCTCATAGGCAACGGTTTCGGCTGTTAGTTAACCTGCACCGTACCTACCCTTGGATCCGTGAACCAGCCGAGGATCCCCAGAAAGCGGACATACCTTCTCTGTCCGCCGGAGTACTTCACCGTGGAGTACGCGATCAACCCCTGGATGGACGTCACCACCCCGGTCGACTCCGAACTCGCCGTCAAGCAGTGGTACCGGCTGCGGGAGACCCTGCTGGACCTCGGCCACACGGTGCACGAACTCACCCCGGAGCCGGGACTGCCCGACATGGTCTACGCGGCCAACGGTGCCTTCGTGGTGGACGGCACCAGCTACGGCGCCCGGTTCCGGCACCGGCAGCGGGCCGCCGAGGCGGAGAGCCACCGGGCCTTCTACGAGGCGTACGGCTGGCGTCACGTGTCGCCCACCGAGACCAACGAGGGCGAGGGCGACTTCGCCTACCTCCCCGACGCCTACGGCGGCCTGATCCTCGCCGGCTACGGCTTCCGTACCTCCGCCGCCGCGCACGCCGAGGCACAGGAGGTGCTCGGCCGGCCGGTGGTCTCGCTGCGCCTGGTCGACCCGCGCTTCTACCACCTGGACACCGCGCTGGCCGCGCTCGACGACCGGACCGTCGTCTACTTCCCCGAGGCGTTCTCCCCGGCCTCCCAGCAGGTCCTGGCCCAGCTCTTCCCGGACGCGATCCGGGCGGACGAGGCCGACGCGGTCGCGTTTGGGCTGAACCTGGTCAGCGACGGCCGGCACGTCGTACTGAACAGCGAGGCGACCGGGATGGCGGCCAAGGTCGCGGCGGCCGGCTACCTCCCGGTGCCGGTCGAGCTCTCCGAGCTGAAGAAGGGCGGCGGCAGCGTGAAGTGCTGCGTCGCCGAACTCCGGCCGTAGCCGTACCGGTCGTCCGTACCGGTCGGAGCGGAGTTCGTCTGTCGAGGTGTCGACGACCCTGTGCCGGGTAGCACCCGCCATGACGGACTCCGGTGTTCCTCCCCGGCCCCCGCTCGTCGCGCTCCTCGCCCGGCTGCGTCGGTACGCGACGGGCGCCAGGCGGCGGGGCACCGAGGAGACCCGGCTCCGGGTCCGACAGTTGGAGATCATCGTCGTGATCTCGGTGCAGGCGGGACTCGCGGCGGCGCTCGCCTGGTGGGTCGCCCACAACCTGCTCGGCAACCCCAGCCCGGTCTTCGCGCCCAGCGCGGCGGTGGGCACCATCGTCACCGCCATCGGGCAGCGCAGCCGACGCACCCTCGAGCTGCTGGCCGGCGTCGGGTTCGGCATCGCCGTCGCCGACCTGATGGTCTACGCCCTCGGCACCGGACCCTGGCAGATCGCACTCATCGTCAGCGTCTCCATCGGGATAGCCCTGGGCCTGACCGGCCGTACCGGAACGCTGGTCGCCCAGGTCGGGGGTACCGCCGTACTGATCGCCACCCTCTCCCCCAGCGAACGCGACCTGGAACTGCCCCGGATCGTCGACGCGGTGACCGGCGGTGTCGTCGGCCTGGTCGTGGTCGCGCTGCTGCTGCCGGTCAATCCGGTCCGGGTGGTCGACCGGGCGGCCGAACCGGTGTTCACTCTCCTCACCACACAGTTCAGGGAGATCAGCCTGGCGCTGCGCGAGCGCGACCAGGAACGGGCCCGCCGGGCGTTGGACGCGCTGTGCGGGATGGGACCCGACCGGGACCGGTTGCGGGACGCGATCAGCGGCGCGGCGGAGGTGGTTCTCCTCGCACCGGCGCGGTGGCCCCTCCGCCAGGAGTTCGAGCGGTACACCCGAGGGATCGACCGACTCAACCGGGTGATCGAGGGGAGTCAGGAACTCGCGCACCGCGCGGCGGTGACGATCGAATGCGGGGAGCCGGTGCCCCGTCGCCTGCCCGACGCGATCGAGCGGCTGGCGGACACCCTGGCCCACCTGCACAGCGCCGGGCGTGCCGGGCGGGACCTGGCACCGGTCCGGCGTCGTGCGGTCGTGGTGGCCCGGCTGGCGGGGCGGGCCCGCAGTGCGGGGCTGGACAACTTCGGTGACGCCATCGCCGCGCAGATCCGGATCTCCGCGGTCGACGTGATCCGGGCGACCGGCTGCCCGGGCGGCGCGGCCGTCCAGATGGTCCGGGGCGCCGCACAGCGCGGCGAGCACACCGGACGGCCCGGTGCCGGACGCGACGAGCGGGGTCGGCGGGATGGACCACGCGCCGGCAGGCTGACCAGGGGATTCAGCCCAACGTCGCCAACTCGTTGATCAGTACGTTCGACAGCACCTGACCGTCCCGCTGCACCCGGCGCAGGTACCACTTCTGCTGCGGGGTACGGGGCTGGTTGAACTGCCACGCCCCACGGGGGCTGTCGATCTGCCCGACCCGGCCGAGCGCCAGGTTCAGGTTCAGCGAGGTCAGGTCGTTGCCGGCGAGCCGGATCCCCTTGTCGAGCACCTGCGCCGCGTCGTACGACGCCATCGCGTACGTGGTCGGGGTCGAGCCGTGGGCCTTGCGGAAGGCGGAGGCGAACCGGCGGTTGGCCGCGTTGTTCAGGTCCGCCGAGTAGTTGAGCGAGGTGACGATCCCCTCGGCCTCGGCGACCTTGAGCTGGTCGAGCACGGTCCCCTCGGTGAGGAAGCCCGGCGCGTAGATGTCCTTGCGGTAGCCGGCCTCGTGCAGCCGCTTGAGGAACTCGACGGCGGAGTCACCGGAGAAGAAGCAGTAGACCGCCTCGGGATCACGGGCCATCACCTGGTTGATCACCGTGGCGTACGCGTTCTTGCCGGGTTTGCCCTTGATGTAGCTGGTCCAGATGACCGGGTCGGCGATCCGCTGGTCGGACTCGCCGAAGCTCTGCCGGAAGCCCTGGACCGCGTCGAACCCGGCGTCGTAGTCCGGCGCGACGATCGCGATCCGGCCGCCGGCGGGGATCCGCTGTGCCATGTACGGGGCCAGCGCCCGCCCCGGCTCGTCGTTGATGTACGAGGTGCGCCAGATGTAGACGACGCTCTGCAGCGTCGCCGGGGAGGCGTTGGAGCTGATCAGCGGAATCTTCGACTGCTCGACCTTCTCGCGGATCGCGGACATGACCGCCGAGGTGACCACCCCGGTCAGCGCCAGGACCCGCTTGCCGATCAGGTTGTCCAGCGCGGCGGTGCCGGACTGGACCGTGTCCCCCTCGTCGGCGATGATCAGATCCACCGGGTGGCCGCCGAGTCGTTGGTCGTTCAGGTCGAGGTAGAGCTGGAATCCCCGGACCATCTCGTCGCCGATCGCCTTGTAGGCGCCGGACTGGGCGGCGATCATGCCGATCCGGACCGGTTCGTCACTGAGCCCGTCCCCGGTCTCGCTGTTGCTCCACCGACCGCACGCGGCGGCCAGCCCGGTGGCACCCAGCGCACCCAGCAGCCTGAGGGCCTGTCTGCGGTCCATCTGCGACACGAATTTCCTCCCGGAGGGGCGGTCGGATCGCAGCCCCTCCGGCGTTCTACCGGCTACGCGACGCTGCGTCAATGGCGAGGAGATCACTCGACGAAGGAATGTAACGCGGCTATCACCGCAGACCACGCGGGGGATAGCGGGTCGATGACGGCGAAATGCTCACAGTCCGGCAACTCGATCAGACGGGGCCCGGCCGGGGTGAGCGTCGCGTAACCGACACTCAGTTCCACCGGTACCCGCTGGTCCTGACGTCCGTGCACGATCACGGTCGGTGCCTTCGGTGGAGCGTTCCGTGCCGGGTCCGCCGCCGCGTACCGTTCGGGCACCTCCTCGGGACCGCCACCGAGCAGCTCGGCGACCGCGCCACCGTCCAGGTCCAGCCGGTACGCCTCGGCCAGGTCCGTCACCGGGGCCAGGGCGAGTACGCCCCGTACGTCGTCCGGCGCCTGGAGGGCGTACCAGAGCGCGAGATGGCCACCGGCGGAGTGGCCGAGCAGGATCGGCCCGCCCGGGGCGACCCGACCGGTGGGGAGCGCCGCCCGGGCCAGCCCCGGCAGGGCGGAGACGCCGGCCAGGACGTCGTCGAAGGTGCCCGGCCAGCCGCCGCCCGGTTGACCGGTCCGCCGGTACTCCAGTTGGGCCACCGGCCAACCCCGGACGGCGAGGTCGGCGGCGAGCGGGCCGGTGTGCTGACGGTCGTACTCGACCCGCCAGAAGCCGCCGTGGATCACCACGACCAGTGGCCGGGGCGGTCCAGGGGCGGGTATCCGCAAATCGGCGACCTGATCGGGGTGATCGCCGTACCGGATCCGCAGGTCGGGCGGCGGTGCCGGCCGGTCGAGGACGGCCCGTGGGTCGGCGGGCGCGGCCACCGGTTCGCCGGAGACGGCGGCGGGGTTGTCGGCCATGCGCGGACCGTACCGGGGGGTGCCCGCCCACCCACAACCGGTGCCGTACCGACGGGCGGAGCGGTGCCGACGCGCGCCGACCCGACCGGTTGCGCAAAGATGGGAGCATGACCGACGTGCCACGCTCCCCGGAAGACAACAACGAGTCGACCAGCCAGGGAAACCGGCCCGGCGGTGCGGTGCTGGTGGTCGGCCCGGACGGGCGGCCGGTCGGCACCGTGCCGACCGAGGGCGATCATCCGGGCGAGGACCCGTCCCGGCTGATCGAGCAGCCGGCGAAGGTGATGCGGATCGGCAGCATGATCAAGCAGCTGCTGGAGGAGGTCAAGGCCGCCCCGCTGGACGACGCCAGCCGGCAGCGGCTCCGGGAGATCCACCAGCGGTCGATCGTCGAGCTGGAGGACGGGCTCGCTCCCGAGCTGCGCGAGGAGCTGGCCCGGTTGTCCCTGCCGTTCGGCGAGGACGCGACGCCGAGCGAGGCCGAGCTGCGGGTCGCCCAGGCCCAGCTGGTCGGCTGGCTGGAGGGGCTGTTCCACGGCATCCAGGCCGCTCTGGTCGCCCAGCAGATGGCCGCCCGGATGCAGTTGGAGCAGATGCGTTCCGGCGGTCGCCCGGCACTGCCGATGGGTCCCGCCGGCATGCCCGGGATGCCTGGCGGCCACGGGCCGCAGGGTGAAGGACCCAGCCCCGGCCAGTACCTCTGAACTCCGCCGCCGGTCACGAACCGTGACTCGGGAGAGAGCCGGTCGGTCCGGCCCGGCTCTCAGATCCGGACGGCCGGTCGGGGCCCCGACGGGGCGCCCGGCGTCTCCCGGGTGGCCGGACCCGGCCGACGACCGGAGCGGACGAGCGCGAAGGCGAGCACCGCGCCGACCAGACCGAGCGCGCCGGCCAGCAGGTAGCTGGTGTTGAGCGCGGTGGCGACGTCGGCGGCCGGCCCGGCCGGTCCGTCGGCCGCGGCGAAGACGCTGCCCAGCACCGCCACCCCGATCGCCAGCCCGAGCTGGCGGGCCGAGTTGAGCGCACCGCCGGCCATCCCGGCCCGCTCCCGGGGCACCGCGCCGAGCAGCGCCGACGACAGCGGCGGCAGGGCCAGCCCGGCACCCAGGCCGACGCAGACCATGCCGGGGATGAGCACCTCCGCGCCCGAGTCGGCGTGCACCCGGGCCTGCAGCAGGTCTCCGACCCCGATCAGCAGCAGCCCGACCGAGACCGACCAGCGGGCCGGCACACCGTGCCCGAAGCGGCCCATCAGCAGCGGCACCACAAACGAGACCAGACTCATCGGCATGATCACCAGGCCGGTGCCGACCGGCCCCAGCCCGAGCCGGTCCTGCATCCAGATCGAGGCGTACGGGAACATCGCCCACGCCGACAGGGACAGCAACGCCCCGGCCACGATGAGCCCGACGAACGTCCGGTTCCGGAAGAGCCCGAGGTCCAGCATCGGCTCGGCGGTCCGGCGCTCGACGGCGACAAACGCCAACAGCGCCAGCGCGGCCAGCAGCAGCGGAGCCCAGGAACCCGGCTCGGACCAGCCGGCCTCGCCGCTGTGGATCAGCCCGTACGTCGCCGCACCCGCCGCCACGGTGAAGGTGAGCATGCCGAGCGGGTCCAGCCGTCGGTGCCCCCGCCCGTGCCCCGGGGCGACGGTCAGCAGCGTGATCACGATGGCCAGTACCGCCACCGGTACGTTCACCGCGAAGATCCACGGCCAGCCCAGGTGTTCGGTGAGCAGCCCGCCGATGATCGGGCCGGCGGCCGCGGCGGCGCCGTTGACCGCCCCCCAGACGCCGAACGCCAGCGCCCGGTCCCGCCCGTGGTACGTCGTACCGAGCAGGGCGAGCGTGGTGGCGAACATCGCCGCCGCCCCGATCCCCTGCACCGCTCGTCCGGTGATCAGCAGTCCGGTCGACGGGGCCAGGGCGCAGCCCAGCGAGGCGAGCGCGAAGAGCCCGAGCCCGCCGACGTAGACCCGGCGGTGACCGAGCCGGTCGGCGACCGTACCGGCGCCGAGCAGCAGCGCGGCCAGGGCCAGCGCGTACATGTCGACGACCCACTGCAGGCCGCCGAAGGACGTACCAAGGTCGGCCGACATGGCGGGCAGCGCGACGTTGACGATGGTGACGTCGACCAGCAGCATGAACGCGCCCAGACCGACCGCGACCAGTGGACACCACTTCCGCATGGGCTGCGCTCCCGAGGTACGACCCGACAGGTCCGTGTCCCACTCTGCGGCCGGGAGAACCGGAACGACTCGTTCCACCGCCTACTGCGGCGGAAACCCGCATTCGCCCAGACTGGGACGGTGGAAAGCGGCATGGACGAGCGCGACCAGTGGATCATCCAGGCGCTCCAGTTCGACGGCCGGGCCTCCTTCGAACGGATCGGCCGGGCCGTCGGGCTGCCCGCCCAGACCGTCGCCCGTCGCTACCAGCGACTCCGTGCCGACCGGACGGTACGGGTGGTCGGGCGCAGCCCGTACTGGGCCGTCGGCGCGACGCCGTGGCTGCTGCGGATCCAGTGCACCCCCGACCGCGCCGACCGGATCGCGCTGGCGCTGGCCGAGCGGACGGCCACCACCTGGGTACGTACCTCCGGCGGTGGCGAGATCGTCTGCGGGCTGCGCGCCGGTTCGCCCGAGGAGGAGGAGAACCTGCTGACCCGGCTGGACCGTACGCCCCGGGTGGTCGGCTTCACCGCGTACTGCATCCTGCACCGGTTCCGGGCCGGTCGGGCGCCGTGGCGCGGCTGGCCCGCCCCGCTCGACCCGGCCGCGGTGGCCCTGCTCACCGCCGACCAGCCCCCCACCCCCCACCCGGCGGCCCCCGACCGGGCCGAGCCGACGGGCCGGGGCCAGCCAGCCGACCCGCCGCAGGACAGCGGGCGGCGGCGAAGACCCGAACTGACCCCCGTCGACCTGCACATCCTGGCGGAACTGGGAGTCGACGGCCGTACCCCGGTCAGCGACCTCGCCGCCCGGGTCGGCGTCTCCGAGTCAGCGGTCCGGCGCCGGCTCCGGGCACTCCAGGAGGCCGGCGTGCTCCACTTCGAGGTGGACTTCGACCCCCGGGCCGTCGGCATGCGCACCGAGGCGATGCTCTGGCTCACCGTGCCGCCGTCCGCCCTCGCCGAGGTCGGCGACACCCTCGCCGGGCACCCCGATGTCTCCTTCGCGGCGGCGACCAGCGGCCCGGTCCCGCTCGCGGTCAGCCTGCTGCTGCCCGACCTGTCGGCCGTCTACGCCCATCTGACCGGTACGGTCGGGGCGCTGCCGGCGGTCAGCCGGGCCGACACCACGATCTTCGCCCGCACCTGGAAGCGGCAGGGCGGCCCGCCGCTCAGCGGTGTGCCGCGTCGGAGTCCGGGCTGACCTCCCGACCGGCGGTCCCGAGCAGCGTCTCCAGGTACGCCGCGACCCCGTCGGCGTTGTGGTCGTCGGTCACGTCGTCGGCGATCTCCCGTACGGCGGGATGCGCGTTCGCCACCGCGACCCCCCGGCCGACCCAGGTCAGCATCGGTACGTCGTTCGGCATGTCCCCGAAGGCGATCACGTCGGCCGCGTCCACCCCGTGTCGGGCGCAGTACCAGGCCAGTCCGGCCGCCTTGGTCACCCCGACCGCCGAGATCTCCACCAGCCCGCTGTACGAGGAGTGCGTCGACTCGGCGAGCCCGGCGAGCGCGCCAGCGACGACCCGCAGGAACGCGTCCGGATCCTGCTGGCCGGCGCGGACCAGCAGCTTCACCGCTGGTGCGGCGTGCAGTTCGGTCGGGTCCCCGACCTCCCGGCTGGTCGGGATCCCGTAGTCCCAGCGCGCCTCGTAGCCCGCCTCGTGCCGGAACTCCCGACCGTCGGTGATCTCCACGGCGAAACTCGCCCCGGGCACCTCGGCGCGGAGTCGCCGGACCACCTCGGCGAGCAGTTCGGGGGCGAGCGGGTCGGCGCGCAGCACGGTGTCGGTGTGCGGGTCGTACACCACCGCGCCGTTGGCGCAGACGGTCGGCAGCGGCTCGCCGAGCTGGTCGTACACGTGGTGCAGCCAGCGGATCGGACGACCGGTGACCAGGACGACGCCGACCCCGGCGGCGGTGATCCGGCCCAGCGCCTCGACAGTGCGCGTGCTCAGGGTGCCGTCGGAGCGGAGCAGTGTGCCGTCGAGATCGGTGGCGACCAGCCGGGGTAGTTCTCCCATCAACGGGAGAGTAACCGATCGAGGTAGACCGCGACGCCGTCGTCGTCGTTGCGCAGGGTGACCTCGTCGGCGGCCCGCCGGACCAGGGGGTGGGCGTTGGAGACCGCCACCCGGGCCCAGCCGGCCCACTCGAACATCGGCAGGTCGTTGGGCATGTCGCCGAAGACCAGGACCTCGGCGGGGTCGACGCCGAGGGTCTCGGCCACGACGGCGAGCCCGGTCGCCTTGTCCACCCCGGGCGGGCAGATCTCGATGAATCCGAGGCCGGCCTGGGTGACCGTGGCCTGGGTCGGCGGCACGATCCGGCGGGCGATGGCGAGCAGGGTGTCGACGTCGTGTTCCGGCGCCCGGGCGAATGCCTTGATCACGTCGTTGCTCAGGCAGTCGAGGCGGGCCCGCGCCTCGAACCGGTCCTGGTAGGGCCAGCTCGGGTCGAAATCACCCCAGAGCGGGGCGTTCGGCGCGTCCGACGCCTCGACCATCACGGTCATCGGGCCGACCTCGGCCTCCAGCGCGTGCAGCAGCGCGGCCAGCGTCGGGCCGGACAGCCGCTCGTCCCGGAGTACCACCGGGCCGGCCGGGTCGGTCTGGTCGACCACCCGGCCGCCACCGGCCATCACCAGGAAGTCGGCGGCCCGGATGTCGTTACGGGTGAGCTCGGTGAGGCGTGGGCCACGACCGGTGGCGCCGACCACCGGGATGCCGGCGGCCCGCACCCGGTCCAGCACCTCGTGCGTGTACGCCGAGACGGTGTCGTCGGTGCGGACCAGCGTTCCGTCGAGGTCGGTGGCGATCAGCTTGGGCAGTCCGGGTCGGGGCATGGCTCCTCCTTCCGCCCTGCCACCCGTCGGCCGCCCGTGAACAGCGGAAACGCCGGTCCTACCGGGTCAGCTGGCGATGGCGGGGCAGCAACCGTACCTCACGTTGTGCTGCCGTTCCATGACTTTTGTGTGAAGTACGGCTCGCCTTCCCGGGTCAGTTCGGTTCGAGCACATCCCGACCGCCGAGGTACGGCTGGAGTGCCTTCGGGACCCGTACCGAGCCGTCCGGCTGCTGGTGGTTCTCCAGGATCGGCACCAGCCAGCGGGTGGTGGCGAGGGTGCCGTTCAGGGTGGCGGCGGTCTGTGGCCGGCCCTGCTCGTCCCGGTACCGCACGTTCAGTCGACGGGCCTGGAACGTGGTGCAGTTCGAGGTCGAGGTGACCTCGCGGTACCGACCCTGCGACGGCACCCAGGCCTCGCAGTCGTACTTGCGGGCGGCGCTGCTGCCGAGGTCGCCGGCGGCCACGTCGATCACCCGGTACGGGATCTCGACCTTCGCCAGCATCTCCTCCTCCCAGGCCAGCAGTCGCAGGTGCTCGTCGTGCGCCTCCTCCGGACGGCAGTAGGAGAACATCTCCACCTTGTCGAACTGGTGCACCCGCATGATGCCCCGGGTGTCCCGGCCGTACGAGCCGGCCTCCCGACGGAAGCAGGACGACCAGCCGGCGTACCGGATCGGCCCGGTCAGGTCGAGGATCTCCCCCGAGTGGTACGCGGCGAGCGCGACCTCGCTGGTGCCGACCAGGTAGAGGTCGTCGGCCTCCAGCCGGTACACCTCGCTGGCGTGCGCGCCGAGGAAACCGGTGCCCTCCATCGACTCCGGCTTGACCAGGCTCGGGGTGATGCTGGGGACGAAGCCGTACTCCACCGCCTGGGCGATCGCCAGTTGCAGCAGGCCGAGCTGGAGCAGCGCACCGACCCCGGTGAGGTAGTAGAAGCGGCTGCCGGACGCCTTCGCGCCCCGCTCGACGTCGATCGCCCGCAGCCCCTCGCCCAGTTCCAGGTGGTCGCGCGGGTTCTCGATCTCCGGCTTGGTGCCGACCTCGCGGAGCACCAGGTAGTCGTCCTCGCCGCCGGGCGGCGTACCCGGCTCGACGACGTTCGGAATCGCCAACTGGGCTCGACGCAGGGCCGCCTCGGCCTCGCCGACCCCCGCCTCGGCCGCCTTCACCTCGGCGGAGAGTTCCTTGGTCCGGGCCAGCAGCTCCGTCCGCTCGGCCGGGTCGGCCTTCGGCATCCGCTTGCCGAGCTGTTTCTGCTCGGCCCGGAGCGCCTCGAAGCGCTGGACCGCCGCCCGCCGCTCCTCGTCGGCGCGGAGCAGGTCGTCGACCACGGATTCGGATTCGCCACGGGCACGTTGGCTGGCACGTACGGTGTCCGGGTCGTCGCGGAGCAGGCGCAGGTCAATCACGGGAACCGAGCCTACCGGGGGCGGCGGCACGCCCGCATCGACATATGCCCGGGCCCGGAGGGCGGGACCGCCCGGTCCGGAGTGACTAGCGGACGAAGGGCTTGGTCGGACTGACGGTCAGGTCGATCGGTGCTCCCCGGCCGTCGTCGTCGACCGGTTCGGACGGGTCGGCGGAGCGCGGCCGGCGCCATGGCCAGTCCGACTGTTCGCGCTGGTCGGCGTCGACCCCACCCGAGTTGGCGCCGGCTCCGGGCGGGGCCGGTCGGTCGACGCCGGGAGCCGGGACGAAGCGGCCGGCGAGCAGCAGGGTGAGGCCGAAGATCCCGGTCCCGAGGTACGCCAGGACCAGGCCACGGCCGTGGATGGTCTCCATCCCCTCGACCTGGCCGTACACCTGTAAGCGGTCGGTGACGACGGCGTCGAGCGATCCGGTGGCGCCGGCCAGGACGGCGAGCACCGCGCCGACCCCGGCCAACCCGGCCACCCGGGCGTTGTGCCGCGACCCGGGCGTACCGAAGAAGACCAGCGCCAGACAGCCGAGCACGCCGAGCACCCCGATCAGGTATCCGGCGCCGAACGTGGTTATCTGGCCCAGGCCGTTGGTCAGCTCGATCATGCTGGCGTCCCCGACCGCGTTCTCACCGCCGTCGGGAATCCGGGTGACCGCCCACTCCTCCACCAGGGAGCCGAAGAACGCCAGCGCCCCGAGGCCGGCGACCATCGGCAGGAGGCGCCCGTCCCGGGCGAGCCGGCCGAGGGAACGTCCCGCCCGTCCGCCGCCGCGTACGCGGTCTCCCCAGGCGACGACGCTGGCGCCGGCGTCCGTTGTGGCCGTCGCGGAACTGCCCCGCCCTGGCGGTTCCTCCGGCGTGGCGGGGACGTCCGGCGCGGATTCCCGGTGGTCGGTCGCACCGTCCGGCCGGGGCACTCCGTCCTGCCGGGGAATGGGGAAGCCCTCGGCCATCTCCTGCCCCCTCACGCGGTGCGGATCCTGACGTCGATGATGGCACAGCAACCCGCCCGGTACCCGTGAGCGCGAGCCGGGTCTGCGAGTCCCGCAGCGCGACACGACCGGTTAGCCCCGCCACCCCTGCGGGGAGAGCGTCGCGTCGCCCCGGCCCATGAGCTAGCGTCGTGACCATGCCTATCCGCACCGCATCCGCCCGCTGGCAGGGCAATCTGACCGAAGGTTCCGGCACGATCCGCACCGGCAAGGGCGGACTCGAGGGGGCCTACTCGTTCAAGTCGCGTTTCGAGGAGGGGGAGGGCACCAACCCCGAGGAGCTGATCGGCGCGGCCCACGCCGGGTGCTTCTCGATGGCCTTCTCGAAGGCGCTGGCCGACGCCGGCCACACCGCCACCTCGGTGGAGACCACCGCCAAGGTGCACCTGGACAAGACCGACGCCGGCATGACGGTGACCCGGATCGACCTCGACACCGTCGGTGAGGTTCCCGGCATCGACGAGGCCGAGTTCCAGAAGCTGGCCGAGGCGGCCAAGGCCGGCTGCCCGATCTCCCGGCTGCTCTCCCCGGGCGCCGACATCTCGCTGACCGCCCGTCTCTCCGCCTGACCCGAGCAATCTTCCCGGTCGCGGTGACCGGAACCTGAGCCTGGCGGAAACCGCCGCAGGCCTGGTCACCGCGACCGGTACGCCCGCGCGCCGTCCGGGCACCCCCGCCGCCCCGCTGCGGCCGACCAGCCCGGTGGGCGTACGGGTACGGCACAATGGGTGCCGTGCCGGTCGAGATGAGCCGCGAACGTTTTGAGGAACTGGTCGCCGAGGCTCTCGACGAGGTGCCTGAGGAACTGCTCGGCCTGATGAGCAACGTGGTCATCCTGGTCGAGGACGATTCGCCGGAGGGCGAGCCGGAGCTGCTCGGCCTCTACGAGGGGCACGCGCTGACCACCCGGGGCTGGGACTACGCCGGGGTGCTGCCGGACCGGATCCTCATCTACCGGAACCCGATCCTGCGGATCTGTGACAACGACGACGACGTGGTCGACGAGATCGCGATCACCGTCGTGCACGAGATCGCCCATCACTTCGGCATCGACGACGACCGCCTCCACGAACTCGGCTGGGCGTGAACCGGCCCGGACGTCGGCCCGTGTGAGGTAGGTGGTCGGCCTCCGGCTCCTTGCACCGGTTGCCTACCCTCGCCTCAGCCACTCATCAGGAGGAACGTGATGCGCAGCGCCCTGTTTTCCGCGGAGAACCTGGAGAAGGAATCCCACCAGCCCGGCATGCGGCTGCAGAACTCGAAGATGTTGAAGATCGAGCTCAACGGCGAGGCGATGGCCCGGGTCGGCTCGATGGTGGCGTACCAGGGGAACGTGCAGTTCCAGGCGCTGGGCTCCGGCGGCCTCGGCAAGTTCCTCAAGCAGAAGCTCACCGGCGAGGGTGTCCCGCTGATGAAGGTGAGCGGCCACGGGGACGTCTTCCTCGCCGACTACGCCGCGGACGTACACCTCATCGACCTGGAGCCCGGTGACGCGTTGTCGATCAACGGTTCCAGCGTGCTCGCCTTCGACTCCACCCTGCAGTACGACATCAAGATGGTCGGCGGCGCCGGCATGATGTCCTCGTCCGGGCTGTTCAACTGTGTCTTCAGCGGTTACGGGCGGATCGCGATCACCACCAAGGGCACCCCGGTGGTGCTCAACGTGGACGCGCCGACGTACGTCGACCCGCAGGCGGCGGTCTGCTGGTCGGCGAGCCTGCAGACCGGCTACCACCGGGCCGAGCAGCTCGGTCTCGGCACGCTGCTCGGACGTCGTACCGGGGAGGCGTTCACGATGAGCTTCGCCGGCCAGGGCTTCGTGATCGTCCAGCCGTCCGAGGAGCCCCCGCTGATGGGTAGTGGCCAGCAGGGTGGCAGCCAGGGCGGCGGCGGTTTTCTGGGCGGCCTGCTGGACGACTGACCGGCCCGCCGGGCCCGACCAGGATCGGGCCGGGCCGCCGGACGACCGGCCGGGCTGCCGGGAGCGGGCCGGCCCGTCGATCGGCCGGCGCCTCGACAACGTCGGCGGCCCGCTCCGCTCGGCGGCGGGTCAGCCGAGTTCGCCGGCGCGGAGCCGGGCCAGCCAGGCCGTCGCGTCGGCGTAGTCGTGGTCGGACAGACCCGCCGGGGCCGGCACCGGCCGGTCCGCGGCTCCCGCCGCCCGGCGATGCCTGGGATACGACCCGAGGAACCGGACCTGGGCGCAGATCCGGTGCAGCCCCTGCAGTGCCTCGCCGACCCGGTCGTCGGCGACGTGCCCGGTGCAGTCCAGGAAGAAGGCGTACCGCCCGAGCGCCTCACCGGTCGGCCGGGACTCGATCCGGGTGAGGTTGACGCCGCGTACCGCGAGCTCCATCAGCACGGCGAGCAGTGCGCCGACCCGGTCGTGCGCGATGTAGACGGCGAGCGAGGTCAGGTCGTCACCGGTCCGGGGCGGCGGTGGGCCGGGCCGGGTGAGCAGGACGAACCGGGTCACCGCGTCGTCATGGTCGGCGATCTTGTCGGCCAGTACGGCCAGCCGTTGCCGGGTGGCGCTGAACGGCGCGCAGATCGCGGCGTCCTGCCGGCCCTCGACCACGGCGCCCGCCGCGGCGGAGTTGGAGAGTACGTCCACCACGGCCGCGTCGGGCAGGTGCTCCCGGAGCCAGCGCCGGCACTGGGTGGACGCCTGCGGGTGGGCCGCCACCGTGCGTATCTCGGTGAGGTGCCGGCCCGGTCGGGTGGCGAGCACGAACTCGACCGGCAGCACCACCTCGCGGGTGATCACCAGGGGATCGCCCTCGACCATCTCGTCCAGGGTGACCGCGACAACGCCGCCGATCGAGTTCTCCAGCGGCACCAGGGCGGCGTCGGCATCACCGGTCCGGACCGCGTCCAGGGCCTCGGGCACACTGCGGGCCGGCGTACGGGTCCCCCGCTCGGCGGCGGGAATCGTCCGCAGGGCCTGCTCGGCGAAGGTCCCCTCGGGGCCGAGGTAGACGAAGCGGGTCGGTGGCGTTCCGGGCATGACGTCCAGCCTACGTAACCTTCGGTGGGTCGGCGGATTCACGCGCAGGCGACGGTGCGGATTCCCGCCGGCGCTTCGACGCGTACCCGGATGTTGCACACGTCGTTGCCGGCGGTGACCAGCTTGAGCTTGTCGGCGGGCCCGGTGGTGACCACCTGGAGCAGGTCCCGGCCGGGCACCTCGATCACGCTGTACTGCCAGTCTGCGGCACAGACCGGTGCGTTCCGGAAGGTGACCCGGGCGCTGCGGGGCAGCAGGTCGACCCGACGCAGCAGCGCGACGACCTGGTCCCGGCTCGGCTGGCCGCCGCAGTCGACCGCGATCGCGCCGTTGCCGCTCGGCGTCGTGGTCGGGGTCGGTGGCGGAGTCGGGATGGCGGTGGGGGTGGCGGACGCCGTCGGGGTCGGAGTCGGGGCGGGTGGGGTCGCCGCGCGGGACTGTTCAAGCTCGGGCGGCACGCCGCAGGCTGCCGTCGCGACGCAGCCGATCAGGGTGAGCAGCACGAGGAGCGGTACGCCGCCGGTCCGTCGGCGGGCCGTCGTCGTGGCGGGTGACGGGGACATGGACAGTGCCGGATCCTCGGGCGTAGGTGGACGCCGTGGTGCTGGCGGCGGAATCTTCCGGCCAATGGTAGGGCGTGGCGTCCGGCGGGTGCCGTCGACCGGTGCGCAGCGGCTCAGACCTCGGAGAAGAAGGTCAGTGAGCCGACCACCTCGCCGTGCGCCAGGATCGGGGTGGCGATCGCGTCGACGGTGGCGTCCGCCCCGTCCGCCCCGGCGCGTTCGACCCGGAGCAGGCCCCGGGCGAGCCGCTCCGAGCTGACGGCGAGCAGCGGGGGGATCCGCTCGACGTCCTGCTCGGTCAGCTCACCCCGGGCGGCGGTGAAGTCGAGCAGTCGGAGGGTGCCGAGCAGCGGACGGCCGAAGACGGCGCGTGGGCTGCCGAACCCGAGCAGCTGGCAGCAGGCGGACGAGACCGCCGCGACGGTGGTGTCCTTGGCGATGAGCAGGCAGGGTTCGGCGGCGACCGAGACAGTGTCGCCCCACTGGTCGAAGCCGTCGCCCTCGGGCTCCGCGAATCCGGCCGGGTGCTGACCCGGCGCCGAGGTCGCTGACGGCGCGAACGCCTCCGAGATCGAGAGTTCGACGTGGGCCACCCGCGCCTCCTATTCAACTAACCTGCACACCCACGCTAGCCGGTCCGCGCCGGGAGTCGCGACTCCCGGCGCGCGCCGGACGAGCTGGGTCGTCCCGCCGCCCCCACCCGTCGGCCCGTGGTCGGCCGTTGACGGTCGGTCACGTCCTGTCGGCCGTGAATGTCCGGTGGATGCGTCGGGTGGTGACGCTACCGCCGACCGGCCGGCTTGTCAGCGGCCATTCGGCCGTCCTCGTACCACCGGTAGTCCGCCGCCGACCGGTAAGGGGCGTTCAGCCAGGTGGACGGTGACTGGGCGACCCGGGAGAGCTTCTCGGCGGTCGCCGCGCTGATCCGGTTGCCACCCGCCACGAGCAGCCGGTCCAGCTCCCGGTGCGTAGCCACCAGGCATTCCTTCGGCAGCCCGTAGACGCTGAGATCGCCGGAGCCGACGAAGGTCAGCACCGGCGTCACGGGAATGGTGAGGCCCACGGCCGCGGAGAGCGCCTTGCTGGCCCGCTTCGCGTCCCGGCGGGCCTCGGTGACGTACGCCGGCCGCTTGCCGTTGATCTGCACGACGTCTCCGGCGATCAGGACCCGGGCCCGTCCGTGGTCGGCCACGGTGACCGCGAAGAGGCCGCTGGGACCGATCGCGAGGAAGCCGGCCCGCTCGTCCCGGGACCGGTAGTCCAGGTCGAGGAGACTGGCGTCGGTCAATTCGGTACGCGGCCACTCGACAACGTGCCACGATGGACCGAGGTGGTCCAACCGGCTCAACGCCCGGGCTCCCGCCGCTTCGATCCGTCGTTCCACCCGCTCGGCCCGTCGCCGACGTGCCCAGTCCATCGGGGTCGGCCGGACGGCCTCCAGCGGTGGTGGTGAACCGGTCGGTGCGGGCGGCAGGGCCCGGGGGGCGGGCACCGCTGATCGTGCAGAGAAGACAGTCATCGTGACCTCCGGCAAAAGGTCCCTCGAAGTTATCTTCTCACTACGGTACGTGGCCAGCCCCCGGGGTCGGCAAGTCGAAGCGCCGGAGTGAGTGTGGATGAATGCCCCATTCATCCGAAGCCCTTTTTCCCGGATGGTGCCAACTGCTGCCTTACGCTGCGAGGATGACCCATTTCGTGGACAGCGAGGTGGGGCGTCTGCGCACCGTTCTCCTGCACCGCCCCGGACCGGAACTCGCCCGACTCACGCCCCGCAACAACGACTCGTTGCTCTTCGACGCCATCCCCTGGGTCGGTCGGGCCCAGGAGGAGCACGACGCCTTCGCCGCCGCCCTGCGCGAGCGTGACGTCGAAGTGCTCTACCTCGGCACCCTACTCGCCGAGACGCTGGCCGTGGCCGACGCCCGCACCGAACTCACCGAGCGGGTACTCGCCGACCCGCGACTCGGCGACACCCTGCGTCGGCGGGTCGCCGAACACCTGTCCTACCTCGACCCGGTCGCGCTCGCCGGCGTGCTGATCGCCGGGCTCGCCCACGAGGAGTTACGGCTCGGTTGGGACCGTGGCGGCGGACTGGTCTACCGGTTGATGAACCGGCAGGACTTCGTGATCGACCCACTGCCGAACCTGCTGTTCACCCGCGACTCGTCGACCTGGATCGGTGACCACGCGGTGGTGACCAGCCTGGCCATGCCGGCGCGCCGCCGGGAGACCACGCTGACCGACACCATCTACCGGCACCACCCGCGGTTCGTCGGCACCCCGTTCGGGTACGCCCCCGAACTGGAGCCCCTGGAGGGCGGCGACGTACTGCTGCTCGCCCCGGGAGTGGTGGCGGTCGGGGTCGGCGAGCGGACCACCCCGGCCGGCGCGGAGCGGCTCGCCCGCCGGGTCTTCGCCGCCGAACTGGCGCACACCATCCTGGTCGTACCGATCGCCCAGGAACGCGCCACCATGCACCTGGACACCGTCTGCACCATGGTCGACTCGGACGCCGTACTGATGTATCCACAGGTGGCGGACACGCTGTCGGCGTACACCGTGATCGCCGACGCGGACGGAGAACTCCAACTCGACGGGCCGGCGCCGTTCCTGCGGGCGGCGGCGGACGCGATGGACCTGAACACCCTGCGGGTCATCGACACCGGACTCGACCCGGTCACCGCCGAACGGGAACAGTGGGACGACGGCAACAACACCCTGGCGATCGCGCCCCGGCTCTGTGTCGCGTACGAACGCAACGTGGAGACCAACGCCCAGCTGGAACGGGCCGGCATCGAGGTGATCCGGATCGCCGGCTCGGAACTCGGCTCGGGCCGGGGCGGACCACGCTGCATGTCCTGCCCACTGGTCCGGGAACCGTTCCGCCGGACCGACCCGCCGGAGGAGGTCGCCCGGCTCGGTCAGCTCACCGGAGTGTGAGCTGACCGGTCGCTGGGTCGTGCGCGGACGACCTACGCGAGATCCAACAGACGCAGCTCGTCGCTACGGATCATCCAGTCGTCCCAGTAGCCGAGCCGCCCGCACGCGACACAGCGACTCGTGATGGCGATCGCCCTGATTCCGCCGCGATCGGCGTAGAGGGAGTAGCCCACCGCGACATTGAAGTCTTCCTCGTCGCCGTCACCGTCGCACTCGCAGACCATGATGCCGAACCTGGTGTCGTCCCAGTACTCGCCGCTGTCCGCGATGAAGTGCTCCGAGCCGCAGCCACGACATACGCGCTTCGCCGCTTGGTTCTCGAGATCACCATGGATGCCGAAGACAGATCCGCCGCACTCCGCGCACCCGCACAGCCGTACCTCATGCACGTCGTAACCCTCGGCGCCCTGCGCCAACGCGTACTCGGTGAGGTCCTTGAGATCCTCGCCTCTCGGCCAGCCGTCAACTTCGCTGATCGCCACATCCGCCATCTGACCATGCCGTCGTGGCGGTGCCGACTGTCGGACCTCGGCGCTATCTTGCCGGCCACGGCGATCCCCGAGCGTGCGCCGACCCTGGTTCAGCGGCGGCGTGGTACCCAGTGGAGGAGCTGCCCGACGATCAGCGCGGGGTGCCGGTCAGGCAGTTCCCGCATCGCGTGGGCGAGGTGGGCGCCGAGGTACATCAACAGGCCGACCCGGTCGCCCTCGAAGCCGAGGAGCAGGGACATCCGGGCCTCCCGGCACGGCCACGGGTGCTCGCACTCGCGGCAGTCGTAGGTCCGGGTCGGGAGGTGTACGCCGGCCCGGCGTTCCTGCCGTCGCCGTCGTCGTGCGGCGGACCGCTCCCAGCGTGCCCATGGCCCGATCACCGGTCACGCCCGCCCACCGCGCCGGGCGCGGTGCTCCTGTCCCGGGTGAGGGCTCCTGGCCGGCCGTTGGCCAGGTACGGGCGGGTGGGTGCGTTCCAGACGGTTCGCTGGTTGGTCGCCCGGTGTCGATCCGCAGCGGGCGGTGCCGGTGGGGTGTCCGACGTCAGGGCGCGGATCTCGGCCCGTTCGCCTCGGTCAGCTCGATCCGTGAGGGCGCCTGCGGCGGCGGCACCTGCGACGGCGCGGGCGCTGCCGGCCGACACCGGTGACCGCACCGGCAGTAGCGCCAGAGCTGCCACCAGGCACGGCGGTGGCGGGGGGTGAGAAGGCGGACGTGTCTCATCTGTTGCCTCCCGTTGGCGAGATGGGAACGGGGTGCGGCGCCGGCCCGGAGACCGGCGCCGTACCCCGTGGACGCTCCGCCCGGAGTGGAGGGGGCAGTGAGGGGGACGAGCGGGGCGCTTGACCTCCACCCTGGAGGTTTCACACCTTGTAACGAAAGGCATGCAGAGGGGAATATAGATGTCTATAGCATCCCTCTCTGCATGTGGGAGTACTACGTGAACGACTTGCGGGAAGTTCTCCGGAGGCACCGGATCGCGCGGCGGATGACCCAGGCACAGCTCGGCAGGGCGATCAAGGTGAGTGGTTCCCTGATCGCCGCGATCGAGCAGGGCCGGCTCATCCCCCAGCCCGAGACCGCCGTCCGGCTCGACGAGTTCTTCGGTACCGAGGACGAAATCCAGCAGGCCGCCGTCGAGGCCCGGCAGGACGCTCGACCGCCCTGGCTGCGGCCGTGGACCGAGCACGAGGAACGCGCGACCCTGCTCCGCTGGTGGGAGCCGCTGCTGCTGCCGGGCCTGCTGCAGACCGAGGAGTACGCCCGCGCCGTGCTGCGCGGAGGATGGCTGTCGGACGAGGTGGTCGACCGCACCATCGACGTCCGGCGGGACCGGCGGGCCGTCACGATCGACCGGCCCCAGCCGCCGAGGATTTCCGCCCTCATCGGCGAGTTCGCGCTGACCTGTGGTGAGCCCGAGGTGCGTCGGGAGCAGTTGAAACACCTGCTGGACCTGAGCCAGCGGCCGACGGTCCAGGTGCTCGTGGTGCCTCGGTCAGCCGGCCTGCATCGCGGCCTCCAGGGCGCGTTTGTGCTGGCCACGTTGCCGGCGGGCCGCCGGGCCGGCTACGTGGACGACCAGTTGCAGGGTCGGGTGGTGACGGACAGCGGAGATCTGGACCAGTTGGAAGTATCGTGGGAGATTGTCAGCGGTCTGGCCCTCCCCGTGCACACGTCACGGGACCTCATCCAGAAGGCGATCAACGATCATGACTGACCTGTCGCCCCGGTGGCGTAAGAGCACCCGTAGCGGCGCGAACCAGGGTGCCTGTGTCGAGGTGGCCGACAACCTGCCCGGCCGGGTGCTGGTCCGGGACACCAAGAACCGGGACGGTGGCACGCTTGTCTTCGGCCCGGCCGGTTGGCAGGCGTTCGTCGACCTGGCGAAGCGAATCGGCCCGGTCGGCTGACCGGTCGCCCCGACACTCACCGCTCCACCCCGACGAGGGCGCCGAGGCGCAGTGGGCGGGCGAGGCGAAGATCGCCGGCCGGGCGGTCGCCGCCGGCCCGATCACCGAAGGCCCGGCCGGCGACCGCTTCCACGCCGACATCACCGAGGTGGTGCCCACCCACCTCAACCCGGAGGCGACGATGCTGGTCATCGAGTGGTGGACGCCCAAGCACGGGCTGCGCACCGTCGCCCGCGAGTGAGGTTGGGGCGGTGGCTGTGACAAATCAACGTGTCTTCACCAGGGCAGACGCGAGCAAGGTGGGCCGATGGCGACGATAAGACGATTCGACCACGCCGACGCCCCCGCCGTGGCGGGCCTCATCCAGCGCTGCCTGCGTGAGGTCAACAGTCGGGACTATCCGAGCGAACTCATCGAGCGGATGTGCGACCACTTCACGGAACAACGCATCAAGGAACTCGCCACGCAACGACAGATGTTCGTCGCGGAGGCAAACGGGATCGCCGGCACGGTCTCCCGCGACGGCAACAAGGTCTACACCATGTTCGTGCACCCCCGGGCCGCCGGTCGCGGCATAGGACGGCTGCTCATGCGCCACATCGAGGCGCTGGCCGTGATCGACGGATATGACCGCATGGAAACCGGCGCGAGCATTACCGCCCATGACTTCTACCGCCGGCTCGGCTACGTCGACGTCCGCTCCACGGAGACAGATTTCGGCTTCAACTACATCCTGCGCCGCGATCTGCCCTGACCAAAACAACCGCCGGAGCCGGACCCAGGTGTTCCCTCATGCCGCCCTCCGGGGCAGCAGCCACGTCAGCTTGCCGTGCCGTACGACCGGTGCAGCGCGACGTCCGGCTTCATCCGTAGCCACAGAGCGGAGGCCGGCGACCCGTCCGGGAAATCGACCCGTAGCAGGTAGCTGACCCGCCGATAGACGTGCCTCCTCACGCCAGTTGCTGTCCAGTCGCTGTCCAGTCGCTCTCCGTAGGCTGTCGCCACTTTGATCACTTTCTGGTCTGCAGGAGGCGCTGATGAGTCGATTCGTGCAAAGAAAACTGATTGCCGTACTGGTGGTGGCGACCGCCGCGCTGGCACCGACGGGCGCGGCGTCGGCCGCCCCGGCCGACGCCGACCGTCTGCCGGAGCCGCCGGCCGAGGCGGTCGCCGCCGCGGAACGGGCCGGCACCGGCCCCGTCCTCACCGAGAAGTGCGCGAAGGAGCGCCGGCAGGCGGTCGCGGCAGCACGGGCCACGGCCGGCGACGCGACCGGCAAGGCGACGGTGGCGACGTGCAGCGACTACAAGCCCGCCAATGGAGCCGGCGGCGCCCGGCCCAACGCCGTTCCGAGCAACTGCCCCAGCACCTGGGGCTACACCCGTACGACGGGGTGCATCAACACCACGGCGGGGGTGATCGTCTACATCGTCCAGACCGGCGCGATCGTCGGCGGGTTCGACTACCAGGTTGTCAGCTACGCCAACGTTTCGGTGACGTCGAGGTCCTGGACGCACGAAACCGAGTTCACGATGCTGCTGGCCTGGGGCCAGGTCGCGGGCACGTTCATCCGGGGTGACGCCTGGTGTACCGGGCCGTGCTCGGGCAACCCGTCGGTACCGGACCAGTGGTTCTACGCGCTCACCGCCAGGGCGCGGATGGCCGTCACGGCCAACGCGATCACCGGTGGTGAGCCGGTCAACGTGCAGACCAACGTCGGCTGGTGGTTCTGCAACGTAGCCTGGTACAACGGCTGCACCAACGCCCTCATCGCCACGCCCCAGCCGGTGCGATGCGACACCTCGGTCCCGGGCGCGTCGCCGGGCTGCGTCTTCGGCCATGTGGTCCCGGTGTTCAACGTGTACAGCTTCGAGCATCCGAGCTTTGCCCGGCACGTGGCGCTGGCCATCGGCTACGGAATCAAGTCCCGGCTGACCCGGCTGACCGACCCGACCAGTCAACAGAACAACGGCAACCGGGCCTGCCCGGCCAGCATCCCGAAGCCGAGCAGTGACTGGAGCTGCGACGAGTACCCGTTCCGATCGACGTGGGAGGGCGCCTACACCGGCGGCCACCAGTACGGGCGCACTTTCGAGGGCTGCCAGATCGCCCCGGACATCGCGCAGGTCAGGCAACCGGGTGACAGCGGCGGGTACAGCATCTGCCTGATTCCGGCGTCGGAGAACAGCGGCGGCGGCACGGACCTCAGCGTTTTCTACCGGACCAATCGGGTGCTCGAACGTGAGGCGTTCGACGTGGTCGTCAACTGACTCCCCGCGTGTACCCCCCGAGGACCATTTGGTCCTCGGGGGGCTGTCCCTACGCGGGCTCACCGGCTTCACCGTTCGTGGCAGCACCAACCACTTCGCACCGTTGACCCTCGAAATCCTCGACGGCCCGCGCGATTCTCCATGGTCTTCGCGCTAGCGGATCACGCTCGGTGCCGGCATGGGCAGCCAATGTGAGAGCGACAGCCCAGACGCCTCGACCGAGGGCCTGACCGGGCCTGGCCGGGCCACGGGCGCAGGTCAAGGAACAGGTCGCCGATGAGCGGATGCCGGTGACGGTGATCGACGCCGGACCCGGGAAAGGACACAGGCGGGCGGTTGAACGCTGGTCGTAGCCGTAGAGATGAATGCGATCGCACCTACCGCAGTGACGTCGTTCCGGGCATTGCCTTCTCTACGGCCGCGACCAGTTCGGCGGAGTCCGGGGTGACGGTGGGAGCGAACCGTGCCACAACCGTACCGTCCGGCCCGACGAGGAACTTCTCGAAGTTCCACCGGATGTCGCCGGTGTATCCCTCGTCGTCCGGAGTGTCGACCAGCTCCTGGTAGAGCGGGTGTCGTCCGGCGCCGTTCACCTCGACCTTCTCGGTGAGCGGGAAGGTCACCCCGTACGTGGTCGAGCAGAACTCGGCGATCTCGTCGGCGGTGCCCGGCTCCTGGCCGTGGAACTGGTTGCAGGGCACCCCGAGCACGGTTAGCCCCTGCTCGCGGTAGCGCTCGGCGAGTGCCTCCAGGCCGGCGTACTGCGGGGTCAGCCCACACCGGGAGGCCACGTTCACTATGAGTAGTGCCCGGCCTCGGTACTGGCCGAGATTCGCCGAACCGCCGCCGAGGGCGCCGATCTCCACTTCGAATACTGACATGGGCCCGACGCTACCGCGCCGCCCCGCCGACCACCCGACTCGGCGGATCCGATCACCTAGCGCAGTGTGAGCTGGCGCCCCAACAGGCCCTGCCGCGCCCGGCGTCCGGCGGCGTCGAGTTCGGTCGGGTCGGCGAGCGCCGCCGCGTACCGTTTCGCGAAGTCCGCCAGCGGTGACTCCCACGACTCCGGCGCGGCGTTCCGGGGGATGTCCCAGACCGGTACGAGTCGGCCGTGTGCCCGGAACATGCCGGCGAACTTCGTCTCGTCACCGAGCGTGAGCTCGCCGGCGGCGGAGAGCCGGGACAGCGCGGCGAGCGCGGCGTCCTCGTCGTCCGGCAGCACCCAGCGGACGTGGCTCTTGTCGCTGACCTGGCACCAGTACGCGGCCGGCGCGGCGGTGAGTTTGGTGGTCGGATAGATCGAGGCGTCCGCCCGTTCGAGTGACGCCTTCACGTTCGGGTCCTCGTCGGCACCCGGGTCGAGCCAGAACTCGAAGCCGTCGTGCATGGTGATGTCGAGCGGCCCGTCGACCAGCACGTCCTGCAGCCGGGGCCCCTCGCCGGGCAGCGGCGGCACCGAGACCGTCCCACCGGGCTCGGTACGCAACGCGCAGAGCAGCGCCTCGGCGAGATCCCGGGAGACGTCACCGGACTGCACGTGCCGCTGCAACCCGATGAGGATCCGTCCGTCCGGTTTCGCGATCGCCGGCATCGCCATCGGCAGCACCGTGGCCAGGGTGACCGGCCGCTCCCCGAACTGCTCGACGAGCTCGGCGGTGAGGGTCAGCGGGGCCGAGGCCGCCGGCACCAGTTCGCGCAGCGCGATCCACTCCGCCTCGTCGGTCAGCCCCTCGAACGGGCGGGGCACGAAGATGTCGCGTACCTTCTGGCGCTTCTCCGCCCGTCCGCCGGCTCCGCTCGCGGAACCGGTCAGATCGGTGGACCGGGAACTCTTTCGACGCTTACCCACGGCGAGACAGCCTAGGCCCATCCGGCCTACGCCGTGCACCCGGCGGGGTGCCGGAGCTTGGCCCAGACGCTCTGACCCAGCCCGTCGCGGGCCACACCCCAGTCGGCGGCCAGCGCGGCCACCAGGTACAGGCCCCGGCCGTCGGCCGAGTCCGGGCCCACCCGGCGGATCCGTGGGGTGGCACCGGCGCCACCGTCGGTCACCCGGATCTCGACCACCTGGCTCGTGGTGTCGGTACACAGCCGCCAGGAGAGCCGGACCGTTCCGCCGGGCAGCGGCGCGGCGTGCCGTACCGCGTTGCCGAGGAGTTCGGCCGCCACCGTCGTCGCGTCGGTGAGCAGTACGGCCGGTACGGACTCGGCGAGTTCGGCCCGGAGACGGTGCCGGGCGGCACGGGTGCCCTGGGCGTGGTGTGGCACGGTCATGTGCCACGAACGCTCGGTCGCCACGTGCCTTCCGCCCGTAGCGGCTGACGCTCCGGGCGTCGGGACGGCTGACGCTCCGGGCGTCGGGACGGCTGACGCTCCGGGCGTCGGGACGGTCGACATCGTGGACGCCTCCTCAGCGGGCCGTGGGGCCAGGTGCCGTGGGTCAACCTCGGGGCAGCCGCACCTCTGCGACCGTACCGCCGCCGTCGCGTGGACGCAGCGAAACCCATCCGTTCTGTCGCTCGATGATCCGTCGGACGAGGTAGAGACCGAGGCCGGCACCCGGATAGCGGCGCCGGTCTCCCGACTCGGCCTGCCAGAACCGCTCGAACGCCCGCTCCACATGGTCTGGACGTACCCCGATTCCCCGGTCGCTCACCCGGAACGCCACGGTCCGCCGGTCCGACTCGGCGGTCAGCTGCACCGCGCTGCCGTCCGGGGAGTACTTGCCGGCGTTCGTGACCAGCTCCGTGAGCACGGTGGCCAGGCTCGCCCGGTTGCCGAGCGCCTTCGGCAGGTGCTCCGGCAGTCGGATGGTGAGCCGGTGGCGCAGGTCCGCGGGCAGGTCGGCGGCGGCGGCCCGGAGCGCCTCGGCCAGGTCGAAGGGTACCGGCGGCGCGCCGCCCACCGTGCCCGCGTCGTTGGTGCTGGAGAGCAGCCGGTCGACCAGCCGGGCCAGCTCGCCGGCCCGCTGGCCGATCGCACCGGCCGCCTGCCGGCGATCCGACTCGGAGAGCGAGTCCCAGTGCGCGGTCAGGGTGTCGGCGTACCCCTTCACCACGGTGACCGGAGTTCGGAGTTCGTGGCTGGTAACCGCGACGAACAGGTCCCGGTCGTGGTCGCGGAGGTGCTGCTCCCCGCTGTCCGAGAAGGTGACCACCCGGGCGGCGCCGCCGGGCAGCTCCCCCGAGGTGATCTTCAACCAGCGCCCGTCCGGCAGTCGGTGGTCGACCACCTGACCCGGCGGCGGGACGGGAAACGGCAGACGCCGGTCGAGCAGGTCCGCGACGCGCAGACCGGTCACCTTCTCCGCCGCCGGGTTCCAGAGCTGGACGGTGCCGTCCCGGCTGACGATCGCCAGACCGTCGGCGAGTGCGGCCACCACGCTGCCGTCGCCGTGTACCGGCAACCCGGCCTGGTCGCGGTACAGGTGCGCGACACACGCCGCCAGGTAGCCGAGCACCGCCTGGTGCGCGGCACTGCCCGGGCGCTCCCGATCCGGGTACAGCGCGTGCAGACTGCCGATGGTCAGGCCGCCGATCTCCACCCGGGCGGCGAGCAACTGACCCAGGCCCGAGTCGTCCAACTCCTGGGCCAGTTCGGGTGGAAGCACGTCGACACCGAGGGCCCGTACCCGGGGGCCGGTCAGCAACTGCTCCGCCATCCGGTCGGCGGCCGGGAGCGGGCGGCCCACCGCCCACTCGACGCTGCCAATGGCGGCGACGACCCGGCCGCCACTGGGCGCGTACTCCACGAACGCGACACCGGGGGCGCCGAGTGTCCGGGCGGCGACCTGGAGCAGGCGGTCGAGGATCGGCAGACCCACCTCACCCGAATTGACCGCCTCCAGCACGGTCAGCTGGCCGGCGAGGAGAGCGGAGTAATCGGGGTGTTCCGGCATGCCCCGAGTCTGCCCGTTCGGTCTCACTTTGGGCAGTGGCCGGGAGCGTCAGCGGCCCAGCCGGTCGAGCACCATGGCCGGCCGGTCGGTGATGATCCCGTCAACCCCACGGGCCAGCGCGAGGTCGAGGGCGTCCTCGTCGTTGACGGTCCACACGTACACCCGGTTCCCGGCCGCGTGCAGCGCCGGCACCAGGCCGGGACGGGTGTTGAGCAACTTGACGCTCGGACCGGCGATCCGGGCGCCGTACGGCAGCCGACCCCGTCGTACGACCGGCGGCAGCAGGTCCATCAGCAGTACGGTCGACAGTCGCGGGGCGAGTCGGTGGACCTGTCGTACCGCCAGGGGTGAGAAGGACATCACGGTCGTCCGTACCGGATCGCCGGGCCGGGGATCGGCCAACCCGTACCGGTGCAACAGCGTGACGAGGCGCCGCTCGACGGCGGAGCCGGACCGGGTCGGATGTTTCGTCTCGATCAGCAACTCGATCTCCCGGCCGGCGTCCCGGACGGCCCCGAGCAGCGTGTCCAGCGTGAGCAGCCGGGTACGGTCCGGGTCCGGCGGTACGTCGTCGCCGGCTCCCGCACCGGTGTGCCACGAGCCGTAGTCGAGACGTTCCAACTCGGCCAGGGTGTACGCGCTCACCCGGCCCCGCCCGTTGCTGGTCCGCTCCAGCCGACGGTCGTGTACGCAGACCAGGTGGCCGTCGCGGCTGAGTCGGACGTCGCACTCCAGCCCGTCCGCGCCCTCCTCGATGGCCCGCAGGTACGCGGCGAGGGTGTGCTCCGGCAGGCTCGCCGACGAGCCCCGGTGCGCGAAGACCAGCGGTCCCCCGGACCGTGGCTCCGTCGGCCCGCCGACCCGTGGCCGGGGCGGCCCGACACGCCACACGCCCCGCAAGCCCCGCAGACCCCGCAGACCGCGCTCACTCCTCGCGCTCACGGGGCTGGCGGTCTGTTCGCGCTGCGGGGCTCGCACACCCCGCTCACTCCTCGCGCGCACGGGGCTGGCGGTCTGTTCGCGCTGCGGGGCTCGCACACCCCGCTCACTCCTCGCGCTCACGGGGCTGGCGGGTTGTTCGCGCTGCGGGGCTCGCACACCCCGCTCACTCCTCGCGCTCACGGGGCCCACATCTTTCTAGATGACCCGCGCCGGCTGGCCGTCCTCGCTCAGCATCGGCTGGCCGGCGGCGGCCCAGTCGCGCATCCCGCCGTCGAGGTTGCGGACGTTGTCCCAGCCGTTGTTCATCAGGTAGCCCACCACCTGCGCCGAGCGACCACCGGAACGACAGACCACCACCACGTCGCCGTCGGTGGGGATCTCGGACATCCGGGCGGGGATCTCCATCATCGGCAGGTGGTGGGCGCCCGGGGCGTGTCCGGCCGCCCACTCGTCCGGTTCGCGGACGTCGAGGAGGTAGGCGTCGGTCGGCACCTGGGTGGCGGTCACGGAGGGAAGATTGGCTGCGAACACGGTTACCAAGCGTAGACCCGTCGGCGGGTCCGCACCTCTCGGTACCGGGCGGGTCGGCCCGGCGACTCTCAGAGCCGGCTGACCCATTTCGGGTTGGCCCGTGCCCAACTGTCCAGATCCGCGTTCTGGATCGAGGTGAAGAGGGTGTTCGCCGGCTCGTCCATCAGCACGTACGACACCTCGTCGATCGTCTCGGCGTGGGCGGGCAGTCGGATTCCGTGCAGGGCGTCGGCACGCATCCGGCGCATCCCGAAGATCAGGTCCTCCAGCGGTACGCCGTTGGTGTCGACGGTGAACGAGGAGCCGATGGCCCGGATCACCTGGTCCAGTCGGATCGGGTTGCGCAGCATGTCCGTCGCGGTGGCCTTCTCCATCATCGCCTGGAGCAACTGCTGCTGGTGACGCTGCCGGTCGAAGTCGCCGTTCGGCAGGCCGTACCGCTGACGGGCGAAGTCGAGGGCCTGTGCGCCGGTCATCTGGTGACAGCCCGGGGTGAAGACGGCCTGGGTGTGGATCGACCGGACCTCGGTGTCGACACACATCCGCACTCCGCCGAGCAGGTCGATGGCCCGCTGGAAGCCGGCGAAGTTGACCAGGGCCGCGCCGTCGAACCGTAGCCCGGTGAGCTGGGTCAGGGTCGCCGAGAGCAGTTGGGTGCCGCCCTGGCCGCCGCCGCCGTACTGGAAGGCGGCGTTGACCTTGTCGGCTCCGCCCGGCCAGCCGCTTGCCGGCGACGCGGGGATCTCGACGAGCAGGTCCCGGGGTACGGAGATCAGGTACGCGCGGTCCAGTCCGGCCGGCAGATGGGCGATCATGATGGTGTCGGACCGCTGGTCCGTACCCGGGGTCGCGTTCACCCGCTCGTCCGAGCCGACCAGCAGGTAGTTCAGCGGACCTGAGACGTCGCCCCGCTCCTCGCGGGCGGCCGGGTCGAGGAGCAACTCCTTGACCACGGCGTTGTCGTAGCGGTTGGCCAGCATGCGCAGGCCCATCCCACCGACAGCGGAGAGCACCACCAGGACCACTCCGAATCCGAGGGCCAGCTTGGCCCAGGCCGGCGCTTTGCGGCGCGGTCGGGCGGGTGTGGCGTCCTCCGTGGCAGGGCCGGAGCCGGGGGCGGGATCTCCTCGCCCCTCGGGTTCGTCCGGAGCCGACCGTCTCGATGTGAACGTGACCCCTCCCCGGACCCGGCTGAGCGAAGCTTCTTCACCTCAGGCTAGGGGTCCGTTTTGGGTGTCCAGTGGCTTTTGCGATTTCCGGTCGCCCCACCGTGCCGTCGGGGCGACCGGAATGCCGAGGCTGTGCCCGGTTGACCGGGTACGTCATCACCCGCCGTTGCCGGCCGGGCTCTCCTTCGGGGTGACGTTCGCGGTGACCCAGGCGTCCATGGTGTCCTTCGCCATCGCCTGGTACATGGCGAGCGCCTTCTCCCGGTCCGAGACCACCACCGACTCGCCGTTGATGGTCTGGCTGCCGAGGTGCGGGCTGGTGATGAACTGGAGGTTCTCGCCCCGCAGGTTGCGGAACTGGACCGCCATGTCGACCAGGGAGAAGCCCTCGTCCACGGTGACCGCCTTGGTCACCGACTTGAGGAAGGCGTTGAGTTTGCCCGGATTGGTCAGCGTTCCGCTGCTGGCCGCCTTGTCCATCAGGGCCCGGAGGAACTCCTGCTGGTGGCGCATCCGGGCGAAGTCGCCGTCGGGGAACTGGTAGCGCTGGCGGACCCAGTCCAGCGCCTCCGCCCCGTTCATGTGGTTGACGCCCTTCTTGAACTTCCGGAACGGCTTGTGGATCGAGGTGATGTCCCGTTCGACCTTCAGGTCGACCCCGCCGAGGGCGTCGGTCACCTCTTTGAAGCCGGCGAAGTCGATCGCCATCACGTGGTCGATCCGGACGTCGGTGAAGCACTCCACGGTGCGGACCGCCAACGGCAGGCCGCCGATCGCGAACGCCGAGTTGATCTTGTGTCGTTCGCCGCTGCCGCACTCCGCCTTGGCGTTGTCCGGAACGGGCACGTAGAGGTCGCGTGGGATCGAGACCAGGTACGCCTTGTCGTGGCTGGCCGGGATGTGCATCACGATGATCGTGTCGGCCCGCCACTTGCTGGCCTGGTCGACCGGGGCGTCCGGGTCCCGCGAGTCGCTGCCCACCATCAGGATGTTCAGCGCGCCGCTGACCGACTTGGGCCGGCCGCCGGCCAGTTCGGCGAACGGGTCGGTCCGCTTCAGGTCGTTGTCGAGCCCCTTGACGTACACCCAGAGGCCCCCACCGGCGAGCAGCCCGAGCACCAGCACCGCGATGCCGGCGACCAGGGCGATCCGCTTCCAGCGGGGCCGGGGTCCGCGCCGGGCGGGGCCGCCGGGGCCGCCCGGCAGACGCGGGCCACCGGGACCGCCCGGACCACCGGGACCGGGTGGACCGTCGTACCCGGTACGGGGCTGGCCGGGCACGCCGACCTGGGCGCGTCCGGAGATCCGGCTCGGGCTGGCCGCGCCGGGCGTCGACGCCCCGCCGGCGGCACCGCCAGGGGTCATCCGGTGGCCGTGGACAGGTCCGTTCGGGGGATGGCTCGCGAACATGGCCTCAGGGTACGTAGCGGAACCAAGAAACCGCTGGGTGCCACGTCCGACCTGGCACGAACCTGGTACTCTGCCCCGCCCCGGCCGCCCGGTGGCTGCCGTCTCCGGTCAGCCCAGCCGGTGGCTGAAGTGTTCGATCGTGCGGCGCAGCCCCTCCTGCGGAGAGATCGTCGGCTGGTAGCCGAGTCGCTCCCGGGCGAGGGTCAGGTCCGGTCGACGCATCTCCGGATCGTCCGCGGTCCGGGTGACGTAGGTGATGTTCGACTCACTCCCGGTCAGCGCCACGATCGTCTCGGCGAGCTCCCGCATGGTGACCTCGTGCTCGGTGCCGCAGTTGATCGGACCGGTCTCGGTCGAGTCGAGCAGCAGCAGGATGCCGCGGACCAGGTCGTCGACGTAGCAGATCGACCGGGTCTGGGTGCCCGTGCCGTGCACGGTCAGCGATTCGCCGCGTAGTGCCTGGGTGATGAAGGTGGGAATCGCCCGGCCGTCGTCCGGCCGCATCCGTGGGCCGTACGTGTTGAAGATCCGGACGATGCCGACGTCGAGCCCGTGGTAGCGGTGGTACGCCATCGTGCTGGCCTCGGCGAAGCGCTTGGCCTCGTCGTAGACGCTGCGTACGCCGACCGGGTTGACGTTGCCCCAGTACGTCTCGACCTGGGGGTGCACCTGCGGGTCGCCGTACGCCTCGGAGGTGGAGGCGAGGATGAACCGGGCCCGGTCGGTGACCGCCCGGTCGAGCAGGTGCAGGGTGGCCAGCGAGCCGACCCGGAGGATCTCGATCGGGATGCTGGCGAAGTCGGTGGGGCTGGCCGGTGAGGCCAGGTGCATGATCGCGTCGAACGGCTCGGTCATCGCCGGGTGGTGACTCGGCAGTCCGTCCGAGACGTCGGCCTCGACGAGGGTGAACCGGGGGTGGTCCGCCAGGTGGGCGACGTTGTCCTTCGAGCCGGTGATGAAGTTGTCCACCGCGACGACCGTGCAGCCCCGCGCGACCAGCGCGTCGACCAGATGGGAGGGGACGAATCCGGCACCACCGGTGACGAGGACACGGTGTTCTGCTCCGAAGCGCTGGGCTACCGCCATGTCGCCAGCCTACCCAGGACGCTGATCTCGGGCAGGGTGAGGGAGTGTCGGATTTGCCCTCGGGGGCGTACGACGGAACGGGTGGCGCCGGGTAACTGACGCTACCCGACACCACCCGTCACTTGGCGGTGACTCGCGGTCGAACCACCGGGTCAGTGCGCTCCCGAGCCGGTGAGTGCCCGGACCTCGAGTTCGGCGTACTTGTCGGCGTCCGTCTCCTTGGAGACCAGGGTGCCGATCCAGCCGCAGAGGAAGCCGACCGGGATCGAGATGAGCCCCGGGTTGGACAGCGGGAACCACTGCCAGTCCTGGTTCGGGAACATCGAGGTGGCCGCCCCGGAGACCACCGGGGAGAAGAAGACCAGCCCGACCGCGCTGATCAGACCGCCGTAGATCGCCCAGACCGCGCCGGAGGTGTTGAACCGCTTCCAGAACAGGCTGTAGAGGATCGCCGGCAGGTTTCCGGACGCCGCCACCGCGAAGGCCAGGGCCACCAGGAAGGCGACGTTCAGGTTCTGCGCGAAGATCGACAGCACGATCGAGATCGCGCCGATCACCAGTGCCGAGATCCGGGCGACGTTGACCTCCTGCCGCTCCGACACCTGCCCGCCCTTGACCACGTTGGCGTAGAAGTCGTGGGCGAGGCTGGACGAGGAGGCCAAAGTCAGCCCGGCCACCACGGCGAGAATGGTCGCGAAGGCGACCGCCGCGATGATCGCGAGCATCGCCGCACCACCGACGTCACCGCCGAGGAAGTCGACGCCGAGCGCCTCGGCGAGCTGCGGCGCGGCGGTGTTGCCGGCCGCGTCCTGCGCGGTGATCGCCTCCCGGCCCACCAGGGCCGCCGCGCCGAAGCCGAGGGCCAGGGTGAACAGGTAGAAGGTGCCGATGATGCCGATCGCCCAGAGCACGCTCTTCCGGGCCGTCTTGGCGGTCGGCACCGTGTAGAAGCGGATCAGGATGTGCGGCAGCCCGGCGGTGCCGAGCACCAGCGCGATGCCGAGCGAGAGCAGGTCCATCTTGTTGTAGAAGGTCTGCGCCGAGTTGCCGGCCACCTCCACGCCGTACCGCAGCCCCGGTTCGAGGAACGCGCTGCCCTTGCCCGACGCGTTCGCGGCGTCACCGAGCAGGTTGGAGAGGTTGAACTTGTAGTGGGCGAGCACCAGGATGGTCATCACCAGGGCGCCGCTCATCAGCAGGAACGCCTTGACGATCTGTACGTAGGTGGTGCCCTTCATGCCGCCGACCGTGACGTAGATGATCATCAGGGCACCGACCATGATGATCGTGGCGATCTTCGCCGCGTCCGCGTCCATGCCGAGGAACGTCGTACCGGGGCGGATGCCGAGCAGGAGCGCGACCAGGGCGCCCGCACCCACCATCTGGGCCAGCAGGTAGAAGATCGAGACGGTGATCGTGGAGACCGCCGCCGCGGTCCGGACCGGCTTCTGCCGCATCCGGAACGCCAGTACGTCGGCCATCGTGTAACGGCCCGAGTTCCGGAGCAGTTCGGCGACCAGCAGCAGGGCCACCAGCCAGGCGACCAGGAAGCCGATCGAGTAGAGGAAGCCGTCGTAGCCGTACAGCGCGATGATGCCGGCGATGCCGAGGAAGGACGCCGCCGACATGTAGTCGCCGCCGATCGCCATCCCGTTCTGGAAACCGGAGAACGAGCGACCGCCGGCGTAGTAGTCGGTGGCCGTCTTGGTCTGCCGGCTGGCCCAGACGGTGATCCCGAGGGTCACCGCGACGAAGACCAGGAAGAGCGTGATGGTGAGGGTACGGGCGGTGCTGTTGCCCGCCTCCGCCGCCAGCAGGATCCCCTTCACTTGGCCACCTCGCTGTCCGCGCTCCCGCTGTTCTCCGCCTGCGGCGTTGCGTCCATCTCCTCCCGGATCCGGTCGGCGACCGGGTCCAGCTTCCGGCCCGCGTACCGGGCGTAGAACCAGGCGATCAGGAAGGTGGAGACGAACTGCAGCAGCCCGAAGACGAGGGCGACGTTGATGTTGCCGATCAGCTTGGTGCCCATGAAGTCGCGGGCGTACGCGGAGAGGATGACGTAGAGGGCGTACCAGATGAAGAACGCCGCGGTCATCGGGAAGACGAAGCCGCGCAGCGCCTTACGTAGCCCGACGAACTCATCCGATCGTTGTATCGCGACGTACCGGTCCGGCGTGGCGCTGGCCGGTGCGGGCGTATCCGTGGACATGCAGGTCTCACCACCTTCACAGGGGGTCCGGAGTTTCGCGCACCGTATGAAGTGCCCCGGAGATCGGAAAGCGGTGATCCGAAGGCCGGTCGACGGCTGCGCCGAACGGACCGGTGGCTGCGCCGAGTGACGCCGGTCACGCCATTCGGCGACACGGCCCGTCGGTAAGGAAGGGCCCCTTGTTGACACGTTGACCGGTGGTGAGGGTCAGCCGTCCAGTTGCCGGTAGCGGCCCCGGTGGTGCACCAGGGGCGGTGCCTCGGCGGTGAGCTCAGTCGTCTCGACCGTCGCCTCGACCAGCAGGGACCAGCCGTACTCCCGGAAGGCGTCGAGCCGGCAACCGGCCCAGCCACCCGCGTCGGCCGGCACCGGCCCGTACGGCGTACCCGTCCACTCGCCGGTGGCGAAGAGGCCGCCCGGCGCCGGGGACAGGCCGGCGAAGCGGTCCGCGAGCTGCCGGTGTGCCGGACCGAGCAGGGCGACGGCGAACCGCCCAGCGGTCGACACGGCTTCCCACAGCTCCGATTCCTCGTCGACCAGGCCAAGCAGTCGGGCCGGTTCCCCGTCGGCGACCAGCGTCGACGAGACGGTCAGTCCGGCCGGCGCACCGGGCCGGGCGGCGGTGCCGGATCCGCTGTCCGGCGGATCGGCGTACGCGGTCCAGAGGGTGACCGGCGCGGCGAGCCGGCCCCGCAGCCGACGGGCCGGCGAGCGCTGCTGCTCCGGGGTGGCGAACGGATCGCTGTGATGGATCCGTCCACCCGGCGGCTCGGCTCGGTTCACGCCGCCCATTGTGCCGGCCACACCGGCCCGGTTGGCTGACCGGGCTCTTGCCGGCGGTGCCGGACCGGGGGTCGTCAGCCCGGCCCGGTTGGCTGACCGGGCTCTTTCCGGCCGTGCCGGACCGGCCCCGAATCCGGCCCGACGGTCCGGCCGTGCCGGACCGGCCCCGAACCCGGTACGACGGTCCGGTGGCGGTGCGCGGCGGGAAGCCGGACGGGTGAAACCTGGGACGGGCCCCGGGGGTGACAGCGGTAGTGCTCTCGACGGGAGGGGCGATGGCCCAGGAAGACAACTTCGAGGACTTCTACCAGTCGACCCGCCACCGGGTGGTGACCGTCCTGTACGCGCTCAGCGGCAACCTGGCGGACGCCCAGGACGCCACCCAGGAGGCGTACGCGCGCGCCTGGCAACGGTGGCCGAGGGTCGGCTCGTACGCGGACCCGGAGGCGTGGGTCCGGACGGTTGCCCGACGGATCCAGCTCAACCGCTGGCGCAAGCTGCGCAACGGCCTGGCCGCCTATCGCAGGCATGGGCCGGATCCTGCGGTCGCGCCTCCCTCGGAGAACACGATGGCGCTGGTGGCGGCGCTGCGTCGGCTTCCCGACGAGCAACGGGAGTCGATCGTCCTGCACCACCTGGTGGACCTGCCGGTGGCGGAGGTGGCGAGGCAGCTCGGCGTGCCGGTCAACACGGTCAAGACCCGGCTGGCCCGGGGGCGCCGGGGCCTGGCCCAACTGGTCGGTGACCAACCCACGGAGGAGAACGTCCATGCCTGACCCACTCTTCGACGACCTGTACCGCGAGACCGAACAACTGCGTTGGGCACCGGCGGACCAGGTGCGGCGACGCGGCGCGCGGCTGGCCAGGCGGCGGGCCGTCACGGCGCTGGCGGCGGCGTCCGTACTGGTTCTCTCCGGTGGTGTCGGGGCGTACAACGCGCTGGCCGACGAGGGTCCGGAGGCCCCGAACCTGGTGGCGACCGCGCCGACCGGGAAGGTGCCGTCGCCGCCTCCGGCGACGCCGACCGAGACGCCCACCCCGGGCGGCGGCCGGAACACCGGGGACCCGTTGCCGCCGGGCGGTGCCGGCGGCCCCGGTACGGCGATTCCGGGCGCGGCGTTCCTGCAGGCCCCCGACCTGCCGTCCGGGTACCAGCTGGACAAGAGGGGCCACGGCGGTGACTGGACCGTGCAGGCACTGTCGACGGTCTGCGGCAACCAATGGGCGGCCGCCGGAATCTCGGAGACGGCGAGCGCGGAGCGCTACTTCAGCACCGGCCGGGAGCATCTCCAGCAGCGGATCGAGCGGTACGCCGGCACCGACGCGCATCGGTACGTCCCGGTGCTGCGCAGCAATCTGCAGGGCTGCCGGGAGTACGAGGTCACGGTTCGGGACGTACGGCTTCCGGGGGACGAGGCGTTGGTGGTCGGCACCGCTGACAACAGTGGTTGGCTGGTGCTGCGCCGGGGTGACCTGGTGACCCAGGTCGCGGTCGACGACATCACCGATCCGGCGGCGTTGGGTGAGCTGGCCGGTCGGGCGGCCGATCGGCTCTGTGCCGGCACCGCCAGCTGCTGAACCGCACCGGCGGTCCGGTTGAGCCGAGCCGCGTCGACGTCGGCCATCCGTTCACTTCGGCCTGCGATGGCGACCCCCGGAGTCCCGGCGCCTGCCCGCGCCGACGACCCGGTACACCGAGGCGGCGGTGTGCCGGCCCGTCACCCCTGGCAGGACCGCCGACGCGTCCGGCCGTCGCCGCCTTGACGATCACTATTCGCTCAGTGAATAGTGGCGGTCATGTCCACCCCACACGTGCTGCTCGGGCTGCTGGCGACCGGGCCGAAGCACGGTTACGACCTCAAACGTGACTACGACCTCCGGCTCCCCAAGGCCAAACCCCTGCCGTACGGGCAGGTCTACGCCACCCTCGGCCGGCTGGAACGGGACGGTCTGGTGGCCCGGGCCGGCCAGGACCGGGAGGCCGGCCCCGACCGGACGTCGTACGCGGTCACCATGCCCGGCCAGGACGCCCTCGACGGCTGGCTCGACGCGGTCGAGCCCCCGCTGCCGCACCTGAACAGCGTGCTGCTCGCCAAGGTGATCATCACGTTGCTGGTCGCCGACATCAGCCGGGCCCGCGACTACCTGAGCCGGCAGCGGCAGGCGCACACCGTCCGACTGCGTGAACTCACCGCGGTCAAGACCGACCCGACCGCCTCGGTCGCCGACGTGATCGCCGCCGACTACGGCATCAACCACCTCGACGCCGACCTCAGGTGGTTGCACACCACCCTGGACCGGGTCGTCGACCTGCACCGAGAGGTGACCACCCGATGACCTTCCTGGGTACCCGAGCGGCCGTGAAGTCGTACGGCCCGACGCCGGCGCTGCGTGGCGTCACCGTGGACGTGGCCGAGGGCGAGATTCTCGCGGTGACCGGCCCGAGCGGCTGCGGCAAGTCCACCCTGCTGCACTGTCTGGCCGGCATCATGCGGGTCGACGCCGGCGAGGTCGTCTACCGGGGACGGCGGATCGACACCACCTCCGAGGGCGAACGCGCCCGACTGCGCCGTACCGAGTTCGGGGTGCTGTTCCAGTTCGGCCAGCTGGTCGCCGAGCTGACCGCCGCCGAGAACGTGGCGTTGCCGCTGCTGCTCGCCGGCGCCCGCCGTCGGGACGCGCGGACCGCGGCGATGTCCTGGCTGGACCGGCTCGGCGTGGCGGACCTGGCCGACCAGCACCCCGGCGAGATGTCCGGCGGGCAACAGCAACGGTGCGCCCTGGCCCGGTCCCTGGTCACCGAGCCACGGGTGCTCTTCGCCGACGAACCGACCGGTGCGCTGGACACCCTCGCCGGGGAGCAGGTCCTCGGTCACCTGGTCCGCCTCGCCCGCGAGCAGCGGACCACCGTCGTGCTGGTCACCCACGACGCGCGGGTGGCCGGGTACGCCGACCGCGAGGTGATGCTCCGCGACGGCGCGCTCGATCCGACCGGCCTCGGTCTCACGGCGGTCCGGTCGTGAGGCCCACCGTCCTGCTCCGGCTCGCCCTGGCCGGCAGTCGTACGGACACCGTCCGGGTGGTGCTGACCGGGTTCAGCGCCGCGCTCGCCACCCTGGCGATCGTCGCCGCCCTGACCGTGGCGGCGATCCCGATCGTCCACGACGGCAACAGCAACGTCTCGCCGCAGTACCGCAACCCGCTGATCGCCGAGGCCGGGCTCCGGATCGGGGTGGAGATCGCACTTGTCCTGCTGACCATCCCGGTCCTGGTCCTGGCCGCCCAGTGCGCCCGACTCGGCGCGCCGGCCCGCGACCGTCGACTGGCGGCGATCCGGATGGCCGGTGCCGGGCCCCGGCAGGCGGTGGCGATCGCCGCCACCGAGGCGTCCCTGGCCAGTGGCCTCGGCGCACTCGCCGGGCTCGGGATCTACCTGGTCGGTCGGCAGGTGCTGGGCCGGCCGGGTGCCGACGGCAAGCTGGCCCTGCCGACCGACGTACTGCCGCCGGCCTGGCAACTCGCCGTGGTGGTGATCAGCCTTCCGGTGCTGGCCGGGCTGATCGCGACGCTCCTACTGCGCCGGGTCGCGATGACCCCGTACGGGGTGGTCCGTCGGGTCCGGACCCGGGCACCGGGGCCCTGGGCGGGACTGCTGATCCTCGGCGGCCTCGGAGTCGCCGCGCTGCTGCCCCCGGTCACCCGTCACCTCGAAGCCCGGGGCCGGAGCGTGTCGTTCGAAGTGTTCGGACTGGTCCTGCTCGTGTCGGAACTGGCGGTCACCGTCGGGGTGATCGTCGGCACCGGCTGGATCTCCCACTTCAGCGGACGAGTGCTGCACCGGTTCGCCCGCCGTCCCGCCGCGCTGCTCGCCGCCCGACGCCTGATGGCCGACCCGTGGACCGGCAGCCGTACCCTCGCCGCCCTGCTGGCCGCCGTGCTGTTCGGTGCCTTCACCGCCGGGCTCCGGATCAGGATGAGCACGACGTTCGCGGCGGAGGACGAGCACCAGCGGCGGATGGCGGCCGCGCAGAACCAACCGTACGTCCCCACCGACCACACGTTCTACGAGCGGGCGTACGAGATGGTCTACCTCGCCCTCACCGTCGCCCTGGTGATCACCGCCGGTGGTCTGCTGGTCGCGTTGGCCGAGTCCATCGTGAGCCGGCGCCGGGCACTCGCCGCGCTGGTCGCGACCGGAGTACCCCGGTCCATCCTGGCCCGGGCCCTCGCCTGGCAGACGCTGACCCCGGCGGTCTTCGGCATCGGGGTGGCCGCCGCGATGGGCATCACCCTCCAGCGCGGCCTGTACGACGGCGACGTCTCCAGCTCCTCGACGACCGTGTGTTCGGCCGAGAACCAGTGCGTCGACCTGCCGAGGATCGTGCACACCGTGCCACTGCCGCTCGCCGACGTCGCCGGGTTCGCGGGCGTCGCCCTCGCGGCGGTGCTCGTACTGCTCTCGGTCAGTCTGCTCTTTCTGCGGAACAGCACCGCTCTGGACGAACTCCGCGCGGCGTAGACAGGTGTTAGGAGGGGGCCCTTCCTATACAAGAAGCGATAACAGGGGGCCCTTCCTTAGATGTCAGAGGCGGAGGGCCTCCGGGGCGTGCAGCCGGAGCATCGTCGCCGCCACGTCCGACGGGGCCCGGCGTCGGGTAGCCCACGAGGCGGTGACCATCACGGTGAAGGCGAGCGGCACGGTCCAGGCGGCCGGCTGGGCGATCAGTACGGCGGGCCAACCGGACAGTTCCGGTCCGACGACGGTGAAGAGCACCGCCCCGACCGCCGCCCCGCCACCGGCCAGGATTCCCGCCGCCGCCCCGACGTCGGTCAACCCTCGCCACCAGATGCCGAGCACCAGCAGCGGGCAGAAACTGGACGCGGCGACCGCGAAGGCCAGCCCGACGACCTGCGAGACGTCCAGCCCGGAGACGTTCAGCGCCAACACCACCGGAACCGCTCCGGCGACGATCGTGGCCAGCCGGAAGTCGCGTACCGAACCGTGGCCGAGCACGTCGGTGGAGAGCACTCCGGCCACGCTGGTCAGCAGTCCGGACGAGGTGGAGAGGAAGGCGGCGAACGCCCCGGCGGCGACCAGGGCGGCCAGCAGCTGCCCGGTCAGCCCACCGCCGAGCGCCGCCTCGGGCAGCAGCACCACCACGGCGTCGGTCCGGCCGGTCAACAGCAGCTGTGGGGTGTAGATCCGGCCGAGTACGCCGTACAGGGTGGGGAAGAGGTAGAAGGCGCCGACCATGGCCAGCACCACCAGGGTGGTCCGGCGGGCGGCGGCGCCGTCCGGGTTGGTGTAGAAGCGGACGAGTACGTGCGGCAGCCCCATCGTGCCGAGGAAGGTCGCCAGGATCAGTGAGTAGGTGGCGAAGAGTCCCCGGTCGTCGTCGCCGGCCATGCTCGGCAGCAGCCAGTCGGGTCCGTTGACGGCGTCCACACTGGAGATCTCCGGCACCGGGTCACCGGCCGCGAACGAGAGCTGCTCGCCGGGGCGTACCTCCCGGGTCGTGCCGTCGGCCAGGGTGAGCGTGGCGGCCTGCTCGACCGTGACGGTGGTCGCGGCCGGGAAGACCGCGCCGGCCTCCGGCGTCACCGCCGGCCGGCCGTCCGACTGCCACTGCAGGACCAGGAAGATCGCCGGTACGGCGAGCGCGGTCAGCTTCAGCCAGTACTGGAACGCCTGCACGAAGGTGACCGCCCGCATCCCGCCGAGTGCCACGTTCGCGGTCACCACCGCCCCGACCAGCAGTGCGCCCAGCTCGTACGGCCCGCCGGCGACCGTGGTCAGGGTCAGCCCGGCGCCTTGCAACTGCGGCACCAGGTAGAGCCAGCCGATGAAGACCACAAAAACCGTGGCGAGCTTGCGCAGCCGCCGCGAGCCGAGCCGCAGTTCGCAGAAGTCGGGCAGGGTGAACGCCCCGGACCGGCGCAGCGGCGCGGCGACGAAGAGCAGCAGCGCCAGGTAGCCGGCGGCGAACCCGACCGGGTACCAGAGCACGTCGACGCCGTACTTGAGCACCAGGCCGGCGATGCCGAGGAAGGAGGCGGCGGAGAGGTATTCACCGCCGATCGCCGCCGCGTTCCAGGTCGGACTGACCATCCGGGAGGCGACCAGGAAGTCGGAGGTGGTCCGGGCCAGGGTCAGGCCGTAGAAGCCGATCGCGACCGTGACCAGGGTCACCGCGATGATCGCCGGCACCGTGTACGGGTTGCCCACCGCTCAACGCTCCGGCCGCTGGACGACGTCGGTGAAGTCCTGCTCGTTCCGTTCGGCCAGGTGCACGTACGTCCAGCCGACGGCGACCAGGAACGGGAACGCGGCGGCCCCCAGCAGCAGCCAGGGCAGGTTGACCCCGAACAGTTTCGCCGCCCCCGTCTCCGGGGCGATGGCGAAGAGCAGCGGCAGCCCGCCGAGACCGACCGCGACCACCAGGGACAGCCGCAGCGCGAGGGCGAGTTGGGCCCGGACCAGTCCCCGCACCAGTGCCTCGCCGACCTGGGTCTGCTGGGTCAGCTCCGCCCGGGTCGCCTCGGTGCCGGTCCGTCGCCGGGTCACCTCGGCCAGCACCACCCGGGTCCGTCGGGGCGGTGCCGCCGGCGGACCCGGATCCGGTGCAGGATCGATGGGGCTGGCCATTCCGGCAGTCTCACCGCCCCGGCCCGGATGTCAAGTGGTGCGGCCCGGATGCCGGACGATCGGACGGGTCAGCTGCACCCGGTGGATGGCAGGGACATCGACGACCGTGCCGAGGGGACCGGATGTTCGGTGAGAATCCGCCGGGCCTCGGCACGGCCGAGATTGAACTCGTGCCAGTCGTCGTTCCGCTCGCGCCGGTTGTCGCGGAACCCGTTCGCGTCGCCCCGCTCCGCCAGCTCGGTGAAGATCGGGGTCAGGGCGCAGCGGCGCAGCGACTCGGGCAGCCGGTCCAACGCCGGTACCGCGTCGGCGGAGAGCCCGGAGAGGTACCAGATGTCGATCCGTCCGGTCTTCGCCCACAGGTCGACGTTGCGTTCGGCGATCAGCCGGTCGGGGTTGGCGATCGCGAGGCCGAGCAGGGCGAGCACCGCCGTACCGACGGCGAGCCGGGGCAGCCAGGCGCCGGTCAGCCGGATCCCGGCCGCCGCGACCAGGACGAAGAGCAGTCCGATCCAGAGTTCGCAGACCGCCACCAGCAGGCGGAGCCGGGTGGCGCCGTACGCGTCGGCGTAGACGTCCATCCGGTACAGCGCGGAGCCGACGATCACCAGGCTGAGCAGGGTGAGCGCGCCGAGCAGCAGTCGGATCAGCACCCGGTCGGTACGCCCGTTCCGGGGCGCCCACCAGCCGGCGGCACCGATCACCAGCAGGACGAGTACCGAGACGGCCAGCAGTTGCCAGAACCCACTGCGGGCGTACTCGGCGTAGGTCAGTCCGGCCGTACGCAGCACGTGGTCGTCGCCGCCGAACAGGGTGGTGAGCTGGACGGCGACGAAACCGGCGAAGAGCAGGTCCAGCAGGGCCACCGGCAGCATCCACTCGAAGCGGCGCAGCCGGCCCCGGCCGGTCCCGACGGCCAGGCCGGTCAGGTCGGGCGGGGCGGCGAGCACGTACGCCGCGCCGATCAGGCCCGCGCCGACCGCGACGAACAGGAAGATCCACCGGAACACCACGGGCACCGAGAGGTCCGGCAGTACCCGGTCGAGTTGCACGGCGAAGGCGGCGTCGGCCGAGGAGAGCAGCAGTCCGAAGACCAGCAGCAGGAGGAGCGAGACGGCTACGGCGCCGAAGGTACGGCCGAACCTGCCCCCGCCCTCCGGGCGTTGCGGGCCGTTCAGTCCCCGGGCGGCCCAGGGCAGCGCCCGCAACACCGCCGCCAGCGGGATCAGCCCGGAGAGCAGGAGTCCGCGTAGCGAACGTCCGTCCGCCACGGTCAGTGCCGCGGTCACCCCGGCGGTCAGCAGGCAGAGCACGAACAGCCAGCCGGCCGCCCGTACGGTGCCGACCGCGAGCAGCGCCAGGGTCGCGAGCGCCCAGAGCGGCCGGGTCGGGCCGATCCGCCGCAGCCGCCCGACGGCCGGGCCGGTGACCTGTCCGGCGTCGGTGCCGGGATGCTGCCGGTTGGCGGGTGCCGCCGGATCCTGGCCGGTGCCGGTGCCGGTGCCGGTGCCGGTGGCGGTGGCGGTGGCGGTGGCGGTGCCGGTGGAGGCGGTGGCGGTGGCGTCCGGGCGGGTGGCGGGCTCCGACGGTTGGGTGGCGGAGGTCCCGGTCGACTGTCCTCCGTCGGTTGCCGCCGGTTGTCCACTGTCGGCCGCCGCTGGCCGGCCGTTCGCCGACCAGGCGGCGACCACCAGCGCGGCCGTACCGGCGATCCCGGCCAGCAGCCAGCCGAGGCCGGGTCGGCTCAGCGGGATGGTGACCGCCGCGACGGCCGCCGCCGCGGCCACACTGCCGACGACCGCGCGAGGTGCGCCGGCCCGGGGCCCGGGCCAGCGCCGGTGCAGCACCGACGGCGGTCGGGGTGCGTGCCAGCCCGCCGCCATGGCCGGATAACCGGTGCGGTCCGCCCACGCCGGCGCACCAGCCGGCCGCCCGGCCGCCCCCGGCGCCGCGCCTGCGGGTACGCCGGTCATCGTGGCAACTGCCGCCCCCGGCGCCGCGCCTGCGGGTACGCCGGTCATCGTGGCAACTGCCGCCCCCGTCGGCGTACCGCCGGCACCGCCCGGGACAGCGCCAGGGCCACCGCCCGGGACGGCGTTGGCGCCGCCCGGGACAGCGCCAGGGCCGCTCGGGACGGCGTTGGCATTGCCCGGGACGGCTCCGGGGCCACCGCCCGGGACGGCGTTGGCGTTGCCCGGTGCGGGCCTGTCGGCGGGTGCCCCACCCGGTGGCTGCCAACCTCCGGACGGCTGGCCGCCGGACGGCTGGCCTCCGGGCGGGAGCACCCCCTCCGGCACCGACCCCCGTGGTGTCGGTGCCGGAGTGGGCGTCGGTCCCGGTTTCGGGTCACGGCCCGCCGTCGGTGCGGACTCGTTCGGTTCGGTGCTGCTCATCGTCGCTCCAGGAGGGGATCGGACAGCTCGACTTCGGTGGACAGCGGCAGGCTCACCTGGATGCGACAGCCGCTCGGAGGCGCCGCACCGGGCTGGTCGGCGGTGGTGACCGGCGGGTCGGTGACCGCGATGGTGCCGCCGTGCAGTTCCACGACCCAGTGCGCGATGGCGAGTCCGAGGCCGGTCCCGCCGCCGCTGGGTCGTTCGCCTCGGGTGAAGCGTTCGAACACCTCCGACCGGAGACGTTCCGGGATGCCCTCGCCCTCGTCGATGACCTCGAACCGCAGTTGGTTGCCGACCCGGTCGGCGGTGACCAGCACGGTGCCGCCGGGCGGGCTGTGTCGGGCGGCGTTGTCCAGCAGGTTGGCGAAGACCTGGTGCAGTCGCCGGGGGTCGGCCTCGACGTGCAGTTTCGTCAACTCCGGGCGTACCTCGAACCGGACGTCGCGCCCGGCGCCGACGGCGTTGACGGTGGCCTGTTGGACGACCTCGTCCAGGAAGTCGGCGACGTCGAGTTGCTGCCGACGCAGCGGCAGCACACCGGCGTCCAACCGGGACAGGTCGAGCAGGTCGGCGACCAGGTGGCCGAGCCGCTCGGTCTGGGTCAGCGCGATCCGCAGGGTGGGCAGGTCCGGCTCCGCGACGCCGTCGACGATGTTCTCCAGTACACCCTGCAGCGCGGTGATCGGCGTACGCAGTTCGTGCGAGACGTTGGCGATGAGTTCCCGGCGCCGCCGGTCGGCCTCGGCCAAGTCGCCGGCCATCTGGTTGAACGCCACCGCCAGCTCGCCGACCTCGTCCCGGGAGGTGGCCCGCACCCGCCGGGTGTAGTCGCCCCGGGCCATCGCCCGGGCCGCGGCGGTCATCTCGCGCAGCGGGGAGGTGACGCCGTGGGCGAGGATCTGCGAGGTCAGCAGGGCGAGCCCGATCGCGGTGAGGGTGGTCTTCGGTGGCAGCCAGCCGATGCCGAGCCGGAACACCAGGATTCCGACAGCTCCCGAGCCGACCAGCAGGATGCCGAGTTTGAACTTGATCGACCGGATCGGGTCCAGCGGCCTGGGCAGTACGTCCATCGCCCGGTCGTACGCGGTCAGCAGGGCTTTCACGCCGGGACCTCCAGGGCGTAACCGACACCGTGCACGGTTCGGATCAGATCGGGGCCGAGTTTGCGGCGCAGGGCCTTGACGTGGCTGTCGACGGTCCGGGTGCCGAAGCCGTCCGCCCAGCCCCAGACGTCGGCGAGCAGCCGTTCCCGGGGCAGTACGGCGCGGGGCCGGCTGGCGAAGTGGACCAGCAGGTCGAACTCGGTCGGGGTCAGGTGTGCCTCGACCCCCTGCCGTCGGACCCGGCGTTCCGCCTGGTTGATCTCCAGGTCGCCGATCCGGAGGATCTCCGGGCGCTGACTCGCCGCGCTCGCCGCCCGGTCGACCCGGCGCAGCAGTGCGTGCACCCGGGCGGCCAGCTCGCGCAGCGAGAACGGCTTCGTCAGGTAGTCGTCGGCACCGACCGCGAGCCCGACCAGCAGATCCGTCTCGTCGTCGCGGGCGGTCAGCATCAGTACCGGCACCGGGCGGTCAGCCTGGATCCGGCGGCAGACCTCCAGCCCGTCGAAGCCGGGCAGCATGACGTCGAGCACCACCAGTTCGGGGCGGTAGCGGCGGAAGGCGTCGACCGCACCCGGCCCGTCCCGGGCTATCTCCACCAGGAATCCCTCGGCCCGCAGTCGGGCCGCGACCGACTCGGCGATGGTGTGTTCGTCCTCCACGACCAGGATCCGGCGTTCATGCATGCCGCCGACTGTAGGGACCGGGCGTGGTCAATCGGGGCTGGCGTTGTGAACAACCTGTGGAGAACCGCGCGGCCCTGTGGATAACCGGTGGACCGCCGGCGATCCGGGGTGGTTCAGGTCGTCACCCGGTGCTGCGTTCGCCCGCCCGTGGCGCCGGGCCCGCGGCTCAGTCGGCGGGTCCGCCGAGGTCGGCCGCGTGGAGCAGGCTGACCAGCCGTAGCTCGCTGGCCACCGCCGGTGGACATTCGGCGATGATCGCGCTCGTCCCGACCACCGTGGCGCCCCGGGCGGCGACCAGTTCGTGCAGGGCCCGCAGTTGGGCGCCGCTGGCCACCCAGTCGTCCACCACCAGGGCCCGGTCGGCGGGGCCGAGGTGCCGTTCGCGTACGCCGAGGGCGAGCCGGCGCCCCCGGTAGTCCGTTCCGGTCCAGGCCCAGGTGGTCGCTTCGGCGATCTGCCGCTCCCCGGTGTTCTTGTACGCCGGCAGGAAGCCGGTGCCGAGCGCGTACGCCACCAGCGGGCCGAGCAGCAGGCCGGTGGCCTCGGGGGCGATGACGACGGTGGGCTGTGCCGCCCGGAACGGCTCGGCCAGGGCCGGTCCGAGGGCGCCGAGGATGGTGGGGTCCCGCCACCAGCCGGAGGTGTCGCTGACCAGGTGGGTGCTCTCCGGACCGGGGTCGGTCCAGCGGAACGCTTCGATCAGCCGTCCGGTCAGCTCAGCCCGCATCCTGGCCATTCTCCCGGTCCGGGCCCGGCCTGGACCGACGTGGGCCCGTACGACCCAGCGGGGGTCGGATGATCGGCTAGAGGTTTCACCACAAATCCGGACGAATAGCCGTGATCACGTTGACTTCCGAAGTACCGCTCTCGTTACGGTCCGACCCGATCTCAGTCGTCGTACGAAAGGACGCGCCCGTGGCGGGAAAGCATGCCCGAGTACGGTTCTTCAGGTCCCGGACCGGCCTGGTGGCGGCCGGCGCGGTCGCCGTCGCGCTGGTCGGTGGCGGTGCCGCCGGGGCGGTGCAGCTCAGCGCCGGGCAGGACACCGCGGCGGTGTCGTCCGTGGCGGACACGGTGACGCCGACGGGTCTGGACACCCCCACCCCGACCGCGACCAGCCCCATCCCGAGCCCGACCACCGTCGCGCCGACCCGCGCGCCGGAGCACGCCTCCAGGTCGACGACCCGGCCGACCCCGTCCCGGTCCACCCCCACCAAGCGGTCGACCGCGACCAGGAAGCCGTCGCCCAGCAGCACCGCCAAGGAGCAGGTGGTCGGGAGCGGGTCCTGCGGAGCGTCGTACTACGACCAGGGCCAGGTCACCGCGAACGGCGAGGCGTTCAACCCGGACGCGTTGACCGCCGCGCACAAGACCCTGCCGTTCAACACCCGGGTACGGGTCACCAACCCGGCGAACGGCAAGTCGGTGGTGGTCCGGATCAACGACCGGGGCCCGTACGTCGACGGTCGCTGCATCGACCTGTCCCGGGCGGCGTTCGCCGCGATCGCCCCGCTCGGCCAGGGCGAGGCCGACGTCACGTACCAGATCCTCGGCTGAACGGGTTCCGGAGGTCGGGTCGCCGCATGCCGGCGGGTCGGCCGATCCGGAGTGTGAGGAATGTTCATTCGACCTGCAACCGTTGGCTGACCGCCTGACGAAGTCCGGCGGAACCGTGAGGGTTGGATGCGCCAGTGGCCAGAACCCGCTCGGACGAGGAGCCAACTTCGTACAATCGCGCGCGTCGATCAGGCATGCTGTTCCGCGTACCCATGCAACTGATGCCATCGGGCGGTCGCCCGCTGAGCCCTGGTTCCCGCGCCGGTCTCGGCGCGGCCCTCGTGCTGCTCGCGCTCGTCTCGGCGCTGGAACTGGCCGACAGGGAATCGAAGGTCAGCTATGTCGGGCTGGTCGCGGCGGCACCCTTCCTGGCGGCCGCGCTGGCGTCCTGGCGGATGGTCCTCGCGGTCGGCGCGGTGGCCGCCGTGCTCGCGGTGTCGTTGGCCAGCAGCGGGCACGTCAGCCCGCTCGTGGCCGTCGTCGACATCGTCGGCATCGTCCTGACGACGACCGTCGCCGCCCTGTTCGCGGTGATCCGGCAGCGGCAGGCGGAGCGGATCGTCGAGTTGTCCAAGCTCGCCTCGGTCGCCCAACAGGCCGTGCTGCGTCCGGTCGGTCCGCAGGTCGGCAGTCTGGCGGTGGCCGGCCACTACATCTCGGCCACCGCGAAGGCGGACATCGGCGGTGACCTGTACGAGGCGATCGACACCCCGTACGGCGTACGGATCATCATCGGCGACGTACGGGGCAAGGGGCTGGACGCGGTCCGGCTGGCCAGCATCGTCCTCGGCTCGTACCGGCACGTCGCGTACGAGCGGGCGGACCTGCGGGCGATCGTCACCGATCTCGACCGGGCGGTGGCCCGCAACGTCGGCGACGAGGACTTCGTGACGGCGGCGCTGGTCGAGGAGCGGGGCGGCACGCTGACCATCGTGAACTGTGGTCATCCGCCGCCGCTGCTGCTCCGGCGGGGGCAGGTGATCCCGTTGGAGCCGCCGGCGCCCGCGCCGCCGCTGGGCTTCATGCCGGTGGTCCGGCCCCGGGTCGAGCGGCTCGAGCCGGGCGACCGGCTGCTGCTCTTCACCGACGGTCTCGGCGAGGCGCGGCGGGACGGCGAGTTCTTCCCCACCGCGGACCGGGCCTGGCGGCTGCTCGGGCACGGCACCGTCGGTGACGGGCTGGCCTCCCTGGAGACCGCGCTGGTGGAGTGGGTACGCGGTCGCCTCGACGACGACATCGCCCTGGTCCTGTTGGAGTACCCCGGGCCGCGCCCGGCAACCACCGTCGCCGTACCGAGTTGGGAGGTCGGCAGCTCGGACGGCTGAGCCGACCGTGGGCGGGGTGTGGCGGTCATCACTCGGCAGGCGGGACCGGACTTTACTACCCACGAGTAATATAGCCTCAGTTACTGCCGGGTAACACGTGTTCGGAGGCGGGGGGCCAAGCGTCATGACCCACTACAGGAGCAACCTGCGCGACCTCGAGTTCAACCTCTTCGAGGTCTTCGACGCGGGCCAGGCGTTCGGCCGGGAGCCGTACTCCGAACTGGACGTCGACACGGCCCGCAGCGTGCTCGCCGAGGTCGACCGGCTGGCCCGGACGGAACTCGCGGCCAGCTACGCCTCCAGCGACCGCACCCCGCCGGTCTTCGACCCGGCCACCCACACCGCGCCGCTGCCGGAGGCCTTCAAGAAGTCGTACCGGGCGCTGATGGCGTCCGAGTTCTGGCGGATGGACCTGCCCGCCGAACTGGACGGCACCCAGGCGCCCCGCGCGCTCTGGTGGTCGGCGGCCGAGCTGATCCTCGGCGCCAACGCACCACTGTGGATGTACGCCGGCGGCCCCTCGTTCGCGCACACCCTCTACCGGGAGGGCACCGAGCGGCAGAAGAGGTGGGCGCAGCTCTTCGTCGAGAAGCAGTGGGCCTCCACGATGGTGCTCACCGAGCCGGACGCCGGCTCGGACGTCGGCGCCGGGCGGACCAGGGCGATTCCGCAGCCCGACGGTTCCTGGCACATCGAGGGCGTCAAGCGATTCATCACCAGCGGTGAGCACGACCTGACCGACAACATCATCCACTACGTCCTGGCCCGGCCGGTCGGCGTCGAGGGGGTCGGCGGTCCGGGCACCAAGGGCCTGTCGCTCTTTGTCGTGCCGAAGTTCCACTTCGACGAGGAGACCGGCGAGCTGGGCGAGCGCAACGGCGTCTACGCCACCAACCTCGAGCACAAGATGGGGCTCAGGGTCTCGAACACCTGCGAGATGACCTTCGGTGAGCACGGCGTACCGGCCAAGGGCTGGCTGCTCGGTGACGTGCACGACGGCATCCGGCAGATGTTCCTGATCATCGAGTACGCCCGGATGATGGTGGGCACCAAGGCCATCGCCACCCTCTCCACCGGCTACCTCAACGCCCTGGAGTACGCGAAGAACCGGGTGCAGGGCGCCGACCTGCTCCGGTCGACCGACAAGAACGCCCCCCGGGTCACCATCACCCACCACCCCGACGTCCGCCGTTCGCTGATGCTGCAGAAGGCGTACACCGAGGGGCTGCGTGCCCTGGTCTGCTACACCGCGACGTGGCAGGACCGGATCAACGTGGCGGAGGCGGCCGGTGACGAGTCGACCGCGAAGCGGGCCAAGGGCGTCAACGACCTGTTGCTGCCGCTGGTCAAGGGTGTCGGCTCGGAACGGGCGTACGAGCTGCTCGGTCACGAGTCGCTGCAGACGTTCGGCGGTTCCGGTTTCCTCCAGGACTACCCGCTGGAGCAGTACGTCCGCGACGCGAAGATCGACACCCTCTACGAGGGTACGACCGCGATCCAGAGCCTCGACCTCTTCTTCCGGAAGATCGTCCGGGACGGCGGAAAGAGCCTGCTGACGGTGGCCGGGGAGATCCAGGCCTTTGTGGAGTCGGGTGCGGCCACCGGGGTGGAGTCCGCCGACAAGGGCGACGGACAGCTCAAGGAGGAGCGGCTCGCGCTGGGTCGGGCGCTCGGTGACGTCCAGGCCATGCTCGGCACGATGACCGGTTGGCTCGGCGAGTCGCAGGACGACCCGCGCACGCTGTACAAGGTCGGGCTGAGCAGCCGCCGGTTCCTGCTCGCCGTCGGCGACCTGATCGTCGGCTGGCTGCTGCAGCGGCAGGCGGACGTCGCACTGCGGGCGCTCGGCGGCGAGGTCTCCGAGGCGGACAAGGCGTTCTACACCGGCAAGCTGGCCGCCGCCCGGTTCTTCGCCCGCGAGGTGCTGCCCCGCATCGGTGCCGACCGGCGGATCCTGCAGGGCGCCGACCTGGACCTGATGGACCTTCCGGAGGACGCTTTCTGAGCTGTTCCAGGGCCATCTCGAAGGCCGGCGAGCGGACTGCTCGCCGGCCTTCGCGCTATTCTGGAGACGGTGCCAGGAGCACTTTGACCGGCCTTGTGAGCATGGCCGTTTTTCTTCGCACAGGGCCGGATCTGTGGCCTGGAGCAGATTAGTTGCGCAGAGCCGGATTTGTCATGAAAGCCCACGAGCCATCGCACGGGGGAGTGCAGCGGACATGGGCATCGGTACGGGGATTTTTCTCATCACACTGGGCGCCATCCTGACGTTCGCCGTACGGGCGAACATCTGGTGGCTGGACCTGCGCGCCGTCGGCTGGGTCTTCATCGTGGCCGGCGCCGCCGTCCTGCTCACCACCCTCTGGTACTGGCAGGACCGGAAGAAGCGGGCCCGGACCCTCATCGTCGAGGAGAACCGGTTGTCCCATCCGACCGCCATGATGCCGCCACCACCCGATCCGCCACCACCGAGCGCGCCGCCGACCTGACCGGCCACGGCACCGTCCGGAGAACTGTCCGGTTCAGCCCCGGGCGGTGTGCCACTTGACGATCGGGCCGGCCTGCTCCCGTAGCTCCGCCCAGTCGCCCTCGACCCGGTGTACCACGATGCCGCCGGTCCGGAGCCCGTCCGGAGCGGCGTGCACCGGATCGAGCAGAGTGGACAGCTCGGAGATGGTCGGGTTGTGCCCGATCAGCAACAGCGTGGCCACGGCCGGATCGGTGGCCCGGACCAGGTCGAGCAGGTCGCCGGCGTACCCGTGGTAGATCTGTGCCGTGTACCGGACGGTCGGTGCGGCCATCGCGGTGTCCGCGCCGGGTTGGGTGGTGAGCGGACGCGTCGGGGGCGCCGCCATGCCGAGCGCGACGTCGTGCCAGGTCTGCCGGGTGCGCTTGGCCGGGGAGCAGCTGACCGCCTCCGGCAGGTAACCCTCGTAACGCAGCCAGGCGCCGGCCGCGGCCGCGTCCGCGTGCCCGCGCGCGGTGAGCGGCCGGTCGGCGTCCTGCATGCCGTTGGTCGGCTGCCCGGCCTTCGCGTGCCGGAGCAGCACGAGGTGCCGCACCGACCCGCCCGACGGTACGTCCGGACCGCCCGTCGCGGCCGCCTGGTCGTCTGTCACCCTGCTCCCACTCCTCCACTCGGTACGGTCCCTGCCCCCGGTGGCCTCCGTGCCGTCCGGTACGGCGCCGGCGTCACCCGGCTCCCGGGAGGCCGGCCGGCCGCTGTCCGCGAGGTTGTCACCAGCTTGCCTGATTCGGTTTTGTGCCGCCTGGGTATGTCGATGTGTGCCGCGATCCCGAATGGGCGCGGCGGCCGGTCCAGGCCGGTCGAACCGCACGGCGACAGCCTAGAGAGGCGGAACGATGGGCATCGGTGGAAGCATCTTTCTGATCGCCTTGGGGGCGATCCTCGCGTTCGCGGTGAACGTCGGTACGGGTTGGCTAGACCTGAACGTCGTCGGCTGGGTACTGATGCTCGCCGGTGTGGTGGGTCTGGCCATGACCGCGTACTTCTGGCGCAGCCGTCGTCGTACCGTCGTCGCCACCCCGGCGACCCCGGAGCCGAGGGTGGTGCCGAGCCCGCGGGACCAGGTCGTCGAGGAGTACCGCGAGGTACGTCGTCCCGCCCGTCCGCTCTGAGCGGTCAGGCGAACAGGGCGAAGTAGATCGCCACGTGGTGACAGATCGCCGCCACCAGGGTGCAGGCGTGGAAGAACTCGTGGTGGCCGAAGACGGTGGGCCAGGGGTTGGGTCGGCGTAGGGCGTAGCAGACGGCACCGATGCTGTACGCGGCCCCGCCCGCCACCAGCAGCACCAGGATGGTGACCCCGCCGCGGTGCAGGATGTCCGGCAGCACCGCGACGGCGACCCAGCCCAGCGCGAGATAGAGCGGCGCGGAGACCCAGCGGGGCGCCCCCGGCCAGACGAGTTTCGTCGCCACCCCGAGCAGCGCGCCGACCCAGACCGTCAGCAGCAGCACGGTCGCCTTGGGCGCGGAGAGCACCAGCAGACAGAACGGCGTGTACGTCCCGGCGATGAACACGAAGATCATCGAATGGTCCATCCGCCGCATCAACTGGTAGCCGCGCTCGGACCAGACCCGACGGTGGTAGAGGGCGCTGGTGCCGAAGAGGCCGCAGACCGTGATGCTGTAGATCAGGCAGCTGACCAGCGGTGTCCAACCGGGCCGGGTCGCCGCGATGCCGCAGAGCACGGCCCCGGCGACCAGCGCGACAAAAAACGCGTACGCGTGCAGCCAACCGCGCATCCGGGGCTTGCCCAGGTCGACGGGGCGCAGTCGAATCGGTGGGGAAGCGCTCACCCAGACAGGTTACGACACCGTAGGTTACTCGGCGGTAGTGTGACGCGTCACGTACCGGCGGAAGCACCCGCGACGTCGACCCACGGCGGTCGGACCAGGACGGCCAGCAGGCCGGGCGGTGCCCCACAGCCACGGGAAACGGCCACGTCGGCCCACGGCGTGGCCGACGTGGCGTGGCGTTTCAGCTGTCCAGGCCGCGCAGGACCAGCGGCAGCCGGTGTACGCCGTCCGACGTGATCCGCACCGGCACCCCCCAGTCCTGCCGGGTCAGGTGACAGGCGGCGTACTCCGCCTCGGCGTCGCAGGTGGCGGCCTGGGCGACGACCTGCAGCACCCCCTCGGTCACCTGGTCGTTCAGCACCAGCCGCCGGGACAACTCGGTGCCCGTCCCGGCGCCGTCGATCAGTAGCTCCGGCGGGGACGCCGAGACCTCCAGCCGGGTCGATGGCCCGAACGAGTCGTCCAGCTTCTGCCCCGGCGGCGGCTCGAAGATCACGTCCAGGGTCAGTTCGCCGGCGGCCAGGTCGGTCGGCGGCCGCTCGGTCCGGTGCCGGGCCCCGGCCACCGTGCTGGCACCGGCCGCCGAGAGCGCCCCCGGCGCCAGCCGGGTCAGCCGGTGCGCCGACGACTCGACCACCAGCACCCCGCCGTCGGCGGTGAGCACCAGGTCGCTCGGCTCGCCCAACCCGTCCGCCACCGTCGAGACAAGGTCGGTCTCCGGGTCGTACCGGCGGACCGCCCCGTTGTAGGTGTCGGCCACCAGTACCGAGCCGTCCGGCAGCGCACAGACGCCCAGCGGATGCTGGAACAGCGCCTGCCCGGCCGGGCCGTCCACGTGGCCGAAGTCGAAGAGCCCCTGCCCGACGGCGGTGTGCAGCGCCCCGTCCTCGACGTACCGCAACGCGCTGGTCTCGCTGTCGGCGAGCCAGAGCCGCCGGCCGTCCGCCGAGACGGAGAGCCCGGACGGCTGGGCCAGCCAGACATCCGGCAGCGGCCCGTCCCGCAACGCCTCCACCGTGGTGCCGGCGTATACCCCGGCGGTCCGCTTCACCGGGTCGAACCACCAGAGCTGGTGGATACCGGCCATCGCGATGACGACCTTGTCGTCGTACCAGGCGAGATCCCAGGGGGAGGAGAGGTCGATCGCGAGGGCGTCGTGCGCGTGGTCGTCGACCGTCGAGCGCCACTGCCGGCCCGAACCGGCGACCGTGCTCACCTCACCGCTCGCCAGCCGTACGCCCCGGAGCAGGTGGTTGACGGTGTCGGCGACGACCAGGTCGTACCCGGCGATCTCCGCCACGTGCGCGGGCAGCCGGCACAGCCCCTGCGGCTCGGAGAACTCGGCGGCCTCGGCAAGCCCGTCGGTACGACCACGCTCGCCGGTGCCGATCCGACGCAGCACCGTCTCGCCGTCGGCGGCCAACTCGACCAGCGAGTGCCGGGCCGAGTCGGAGACCAGCAACGTGCCGTCGTCGAGTGCCAGGGCCTTGCCGGGAAAGCGCAGCACGGTGTCCGGCTCGGCGGGCGGCACGTACGGGCCCTCGCCCCGGTGCAGGGTGCCCCTGGCCTCGTGAGTCTCGATCAACTCGTCGATCAGCCGGGACAGCCCCTCGGCGTGCCCCTCCCCGGCCATCGAGGCGACCACGTACCCCTCGGGGTCGATCACGCTCAGGGTCGGCCAGGCCTTCGCGGCGTACTGCTGCCAACTGATCAGTTCCGGATCGTCGAGGACCGGGTGGTGCACGCCGTACCGCTCGACGGCGGCGGCCAGGGCCTCCGGGTCGCGCTCGTGCTCGAACTTCGGCGAGTGGACCCCGATCACCACCAGTACGTCGCCGTACTTCTCCTCGAGCGGACGCAGCTCGTCCAGCACGTGCAGGCAGTTGATGCAGCAGAACGTCCAGAAGTCCAGAATCGCGATCTTGCCGCGTACGTCGGAGAGAGTCAGCTCCCGACCGCCCGTGTTGAGCCAACCGCGACCCCGGAACTCCGGAGCGCGGACCCGGGCGGTACGTATCTCAGCCATGGCCCCCATCCTGCCCCAACGTGTCGCACCGCCTGCTCGGCGGTCCCGGAACCACTCCGGCACACGACGGCGCCCCCGGCACCGGGTCGAACCGGGTGCCGGGGGCGCGTGGTCGGAAGCTCTGGTCAGCCGGCGGCGGCCGGTTGGAGGCAGAGCACCTCCTTCTTGTCACCGGGCAGCACGATCGTCGGCTGGCTCCGGTCCTCGCACTTCTCCGCGTTGTCGACCTTCGCGACCACCTTGAACGCGCCGCCCTCGGCACAGTCGGCGGCCACCGGCTCGTTGCCCGACTCCTTCACACAGGTGCCCACCGCCGGGTTGAAGCTCGCCGGTGACCCGGAGTCCCCGCCACCCATCTTGCCGAGCGCCCAGAGCGTGCCGAGCGGGATGGCCAGCAGCAGTACGGCAGCGGTCAGCACCAGGAGCAGTACCCGGCCGTTGCGTACCTGCGGCACCGGCGGCTCGGCTGTCGGTTCCGGCTTCGGTTCCGGCTTGAACGAGTCGAACCGCCCCTGCTCGGAGTCGCCCGGTCCGCCCCAGCCGGGACCGGCCGGAGCGCCGCCGAAGCCGCCCCCGGGTGCCGGTGGCGGGTACGCCGGTGCCGGTGCTCCGGGCGCGGCTCCGTAGCCACCCGGGCCGAACCGGTCGGTGTCGAGCCCGCCGGGCGCGCCGGCCCGGGCCCCGTTCTGCCCCGCCGGTCCGCCAGGCCCCATCAGGTCGCCGAAGGGAGCACCGCCCGGGCCGACGGTGCGGACGTCACCGCCGGGTCCGAAGGGCCCGTCGCCGCCCGGTCGACCGCCGGGTGCGGCGCCGAAGCCGCCGTCGGGACCGAACGGGCCGCCCGGCCCCGGCCGGTTGCCCGGACCGGCGCCGAAGCCGCTGTCCGGACCGAACGACGGGTCGCCCGGTCGTGGCCCGAACGGACCGTCCTGGCCGGGGTGCTCGCCTGGGCGTGCGCCGAACGGGCCGTCCTGCCCGGGACGGGCACCGAACGGGCCGTCGGGCCCGGGGTGCTCGCCGGGAGGGGCGCCGAAGGGCCCGTCCTGTCCTGGGCGTGCGCCGAACGGACCGTCCTGCCCGGGACGGGCACCGAATGGGCCGTCGGGCCCGGGGTGCTCGCTGGGAGGGGCGCCGAAGGGCCCGTCCTGTCCTGGGCGTGCGCCGAACGGGCCGTCCTGGCCGGGGCGGCCGCCCGGAGCGGTGCCGAAGCCGCCGTCCGGACCGAACGACGGGTCGCCCGGTCGCGGTCCGAAGGGGCCGTCCTGCCCGGGGCGGTTGCCCGGGCCGTACGGGTCGCCCGGTCCCGCGAGGTTGTCGGGACTGAACGCGCCCTCGCCGTCCGGTCGCTCGCCAGGGCGTGGTCCGAAGCCCTCGTCCGCGCCGGGCCGGGGGCCGAAGCCCTCGTCGTGCCGGTCCCCGGGGCGTGGTCCGAAGCCCTCGTCGGCGCCGGGCCGGGGGCCGAAGCCCTCGTCAGCCCGGTCGCCGGGTCGTGGTCCGAAGGGGTTGTCCGGCCCGGGGCGGTTGCCCGGGCCGTACGGGTCGCCGGGTCCGGCGAAGTTGTCAGGTCCGAAATCGCCCGGAGCGGGCCGCTGGTGCGGCAGTCCGGCCGGTGGTGCGTCAGCGTCGGGCGCGGCGTTCCGGCCGGCCGGGCCAGCGAAGGCACCGGCGGCCGCCGGCCCGGGGTGGGCGGGCGGCATGCCGTAGATGCCCGCCCCCGGCTGGTCACCGGCATCCGGACCCGGGCGGTCGGCGTCCCAGCCGCGCTGCTCGGGCACGTTCGGCTGGTCGGCGTCCCAGCCCCGCTGTTCGGGTGTGCTCGGGCGGTCGGCGTCCCAGCCCCGCTGTTCGGGTGTGCTCGGGCGGTCGGCGTCCCAGCCGCGCTGCTCGGGCACGTTCGGCCGGTCGGGCTCCCAGCCCGGTTCGGGAGTGCTGGGCTGCTCGGGCTCGTCGGAGCTGGCGGGGCGGCCGTACACCCGGGGTTGCGGAGCCGGCATCTGCGACGCGCCCCCGAGATCGCCGGGGGTGACCCGGCTTCCCGGCGGTACGGCGGCGCTACCGGCCACCGCGCGGCCGGTGGCCGCCCGAGCCGGTTCGGCCTCCGACTGTTCCAACCCGGGCACGGAGACCCGGCCGGCCGCCGACTCGGTCGGCGTACGGGGTTGGGGGACCTGGGCAGCGGGAGACTGCGGAGCCGCCTCGGCGGCGCTGTCCGGGTAACCGCCCGGCGTCCAGCCGCCCGGCTCCCGCCCCGCCGAGAAATCGGCCTGCGGGGCGAAGCCGCCCTGCGGGGGGTAGTCGGAGGGTGTGTAGTCGGCCGGTGGTTCGGCGGCCAGGCTCGCCCCGGGGACACGGGTCTCCTGAGGGGGCAGCGGCACCGGGTTGCCGGCGGCGAAGCCGGGTGCCGGCGGCGGCTGGTAGCCACCTGCCGGGCCGGCCGGCTCGCCCCGGTCGGACTCGGGCCGGGGCGACTCGAAGGCACCGGGCGGGGTACCGACGCCGGCTCCGGCCGGCGGCGACCAGCTCGGCGGCTGCGGCGCCCAGGTCGCCGGGGACGGGAATCCGCCGGCCGACGGGTCCGGCTCGGGGCGGGAGAAGTCGGGCGACGGCTGCGGGGAGTCGGTCGGTGCGGATTCCGCCCGGGGGGCGGCCGAACCCCATGCCTCGTTGGCCGGCCAGGGCTCGGGCATGGCCGCGGCGCCCCGGTTGGGCAGCGGGTAACTCGGCGGGCCGCCGGCGTCGCCGGGCTGGCCGGGGTACGGCGCGGGGCCGCCCGGTGCCGGTGGGCCACTCTGCTGCGCGGGGGGTACGGCGGACGGCGCGGACCCGCCCCAGGCCGGTGGGCCGTCCGGGTTCGGGGCGGCGCCCCATTCCGGCGGGTAGTTGCCGGCGTCACCGGCCGGTCGGGGCGGAGCGGCCGGCGGGGCACCCCAGGCGTCCTGCTGGGGGCGCGGACCACCGGACTCGGGACCGGGGGCTCCCCAGCCGGGCGTGCCCGGCTGGCCTCCGGCGGGCTCGTCCCACGGGCCGGGGGCGCTGGCGCGGCCGGCCGGTGGCGGCGGGGGTGCCCACCCGAAATCGGGCGGCGGGGTACCGGCACCCTGCGGCGGGAACCGGTCGTCGTGCGGTGCGTTGCTGCCGTACGGGGCTGGGCCTGCGGCGCCCGGCGCAGCCTCGTCCGGCCAGCGGCCGGGGTGCTGCGATTCCTCGGACGTCATGCGCGCGCCTCCTCAATCACGTGTCGGCCGCGCCGATCTCGCGCGCCGTTTCTCCGGCCCGGTTGCCGGGGGACGGCGGCGCGGAACCGGCTGGGCAAGCTTCTCGCACCGTAGCCGGTCGAGACCGGTGCCGCCTGAGCAGCACCGGTCGCCGGCCCCGGTCAAACGAGCGCATCAAGCTGTCGCGGTCCACCCGGAAGCCCGGGCGGCCGGTCGGGCGACGACCGTGCCAACCGTACCGGTCGGTGTGCGGGCGACGGAATCCCGGTGGCTCGCGGTGCCGGAACGCCGACGGCCCACCCGGGGAGGACCGGGTGGGCCGTCGATCTGGTGAGGAGATGAGGAGAGTCTGTGGAGGTCAGCCGTAGAAACGCTGCGCGGCGATGAGGATCTCGTCGCGTACCGCGGGCGAGTTGGTGGCCCGCAGTGCGCGCTCGATCGCCCGCGCGCGACGCGCGCTGTTCCGACGGTTGCGGAATCGGTCGATCATGCTCATTGGTGGTGCGCCCCCTGCTATTCGGTTGTCTTCGCGCCTGATGAGTCCATTGAACCGCACGGGGGACGGCGGTGCCAACGATTATTAGGTGAGGTGCACCACCGGCCGAAGAATCTTAGGTAGATGGCCACCCCGGATCGATGGTTCTTCGTAACCTAATGGAAACAGCTGGTGTGCCCGGCGGTCACCCGAGGCACACCGACTGTCCGGTGCCCACGCCGCGTCGCGGCGACGGAACGGTACGTCAGGTCCAGCCGAGCAGGGCCGCCTCCGGATCGGTGAGGAAGTCGCCCACGTCACGCAGGAACCGCGACCCCAGCTCGCCGTCGATGATCCGGTGGTCGAAGGAGAGGCCCAGGGTGGTCACCTGGCGGACCTTCACCTTGCCCTTGTGCACCCAGGGCATCTCCCGTACGGCGCCGAACGCCAGGATCGCCGACTCGCCCGGTGGCAGGATCGGCGTACCGGTGTCGACACCGAAGACGCCGACGTTGGTGATGGTGAACGTTCCGCCCGACATGTCCGTCGGGGCGGTCCGACCCGCCTTCGCCGTCTGCACCAGCCCGGTCATCGCGTCGGCCAGCTCACGCAGGGTGAGTCGACCGGCGTCCTTGATGTTCGGCACGATCAGGCCACGCTCGGTGGCCGCCGCGATGCCGAGGTTGACGTACTCCTTGACCACGATCTCGTCGCCGGTCCAGGTCGAGTTGACCATCGGGTGCCGACGGACCGCCAGCAGCACCGCCTTCGCGACCAGCAGCAGCGGCGAGACCCGGACGTCCCGCCACTCCCGCCGCTCACGCAGCCGGTCCAGCGCCTTCATCGAGCGGGTCATGTCGATCGTCAGGAACTCGGTCACGTGCGGCGCGGTGAACGCCGAGTTGACCATGTTCTGCGCGGTCAGCTTCCGGACGCCCTTGACCGGGATCCGCTGCTCGCGGTCCGGTCCGAAGGCCGGCGCCGTCGCGGTCACCGTTCCGGTCGCCGGCTCGGCCGCCGTCGCCGCCCCGGCCACCGCCTGGTGTACGTCGTCCCGGGTGATCGAACCGAGCGGCCCGGTCCCGGTGACGGTACGCAGGTCCACGCCGAGATCCTTGGCGAGCTTGCGTACCGGCGGTTTCGCCAGCACCAGGGCGTCGCCGACCCCGGCCGGAGCCGGGGCGGTGGCCGCCGGCGTCGCCAGCGGGGCGGGCCGGGCCGGCGCCGACGGCTGGGCCGGCACCGGCGCGGGGGCCGGGGTGGCGGCGGCGGGCCGGCTGACCACCGGCGCGCCGTTCGCCACCGGGGCGCCCTTGCGCGGCCGGCGCTTGGCGGCGCCGGTCTTCGGGCCGTAGCCGACCAGCACCGCCGTCCGGCCGCCCGGCGCCGGGCCACCGATCAGGCCGGGCTCGACCGCGCCCTCCTCCGGCGCGATCTCGACCGCGGCCAGCGAGGCCGCCGACGGCTCCGGCAGGTCACCGGCGCCCGGGTCGGTGTCCACCGCGAAGATCGGGGTACCGACGTCGACCACCGTGCCCTCCTCGTGGAAGAGGGCGGTGATCCGGCCGGCCCACTTCGCCGGGATCTCCACCGCCGCCTTGGCGGTCTCCACCTCGACGACCGGCTGGTTCAGCTCGACGATGTCGCCGACCTGGACCAGCCACTTGATGATCTCGCCCTCGGTCAGCCCTTCGGCCAGGTCCGGCAGGGGGAACTCGCGTACCCGGGACATCGGCGTCACCACCCGAAACTGCGGTCGACGGCCTCGAGTACCCGGTCGAGGTTGGGCAGGTACTCCTCCTCCAGCCGGGCGGCCGGATAGGGGGTGTCGAAGCCGGTGACCCGCAGGACCGGCGACTCCAGGGAGTAGAAGCAGTCCTCGGTGATCCGGGCGGCGATCTCGGAACCGAGACCCAGGTTGCCGGGCGCCTCGTGGATCACCACGCACCGCCCGGTACGCCGCACCGACTCGTACGCCGAGCTCAGGTCCAGCGGGGAGAGGGTACGCAGGTCGATCACCTCGAGGTCGCGCCCGTCCTCCTCGGCGGCGGTGGCCGCCTCCAGGGCGACCCGCACCATCGGCCCGTACGCCAGCAGCGTGGCGTCCCGGCCGGGCCGGACCACCCGGGCGGAGTGCAGCGGGTACGCCTCGGACAGCGGTGCGTCGAGGTCGACCTGGCCCTTCTCGTGGTAGCGGCGCTTCGGCTCCAGGAAGACGATCGGGTCGTCGGAGGCGACCGCCTGCTGGATCATGGTGTACGCGTCCTGCGGCGACGAGCAGGCGACCACCTTCAGGCCGGCGGTGTGCGCGAAGTACGCCTCCGGCGACTCCGAGTGGTGCTCGACCGCGCCGATGCCGCCCCCGAACGGGATCCGGATGACCATCGGCACCTTGACCTTGCCCTGCGAGCGGAAGTGCATCTTCGCCACCTGGGACACGATCTGGTCGTACGCCGGGTAGACGAAGCCGTCGAACTGGATTTCGCAGATCGGCCGGTAACCACGGATGGAGAGGCCGACGGCGGTGCCGATGATGCCGGACTCGGCGAGCGGGGTGTCCATCACCCGGTTCTCGCCGAAGTCCTTCTGCAGGCCGTCGGTGATCCGGAAGACGCCGCCGAGCTTGCCGACGTCCTCGCCCATGATGATGACCTTGGAGTCGTGCTCCAGGGCGCGCCGCAGTCCGCGGTTGATCGCCTTGCCGATGGTGAGGGTCTCGGTGGCCATCAGTGCACGCTCCCCTCGAACGAGTCCAGGTACCGGCTCATGAACTCCCGCTGGGCGTCCACCTCGGGAGAGCCGTGCGGATAGACGTTGTCGAACAGGGTCAGCGGTTGCGGGTCGGGCATCTCCAGCACCCGCTCACGCAGTCGCAGCGCCTCCTGCTTCGCCTGCTCCTCGACCTCGGCGAGGAAGCTGTCGTCGGCGATGCCCTGCTTGCTGAGGAACGCCTTGACCCGGGCGATCGGGTCCTTGGCCTGCCACGCCTCCACCTCGCTGGCGATCCGGTAACGGGTCGGGTCGTCGGTGGTGGTGTGCGCGCCCATCCGGTAGGTGTACGCCTCGATCAGGGTGGGGCCCTGACCGTGCCGGGCGCTGTCCAGCGCGGCCCGGGTCACCGCGTACGTGGCGAGCACGTCGTTGCCGTCGACCCGTACGCCGGGGAAGCCGAAGCCGGCGGCCCGCTGGTAGAGCGGGATCCGGGTCTGCCGCTCCAGGGGTTCGGAGATGGCGTACTGGTTGTTCTGACAGAAGAAGACGATCGGGGAGTTGAAGACGGCGGACCAGATGAACGCCTCGTTCACGTCGCCCTGCGCGGAGGCGCCGTCGCCGAAGTACGCGATCACCGCCTCGCCGTCGTCGGTGCCGGTCTTGCCGTCCATGGTCACGCCCATCGCGTAGCCGGTGGCGTGCAGCGTCTGGGCGCCGATGACGATCGTGTACATGTTGAACTTGAACTCGTTGGGGTCCCAGCCGCCGAGGTCGACGCCACGGAACAGCCCCAGCGGCATGATCGGGTCGATGCCCCGGCAGTAGAGCACGCCATGCTCCCGGTACGTCGGGAAGGCCATGTCCTGCGGCCGCAGGGCCCGGCCGGAGCCGACCTGGGCCGCCTCCTGGCCGAGCAGACTCGCCCAGATGCCGAGTTCGCCCTGTCGCTGGAGTGCGGTCGCCTCGGCGTCGAGCCGTCGGACCAGGACCAGGTCCCGGTAGAGGTCGCGGTACTCGGCGTCGGTGAAGTCGACGCTGTACTCCGTACCGTCGATCCAGGTGACCTTGTCGATCCGGTCGCCGTCCGGGGTGAGCAGCTGCACGAGGTCCCCATTGGCTGGGGTTTTCCCGGCAGGCTTCGCAGCCCGGGATGTGGCCCGTCTGCCGCGGGCCGTGCCCGGAGGATCGCTCTTCGCCATCCCTATCTCCCTGTCGTTCGTGCGTCGGCACCGGGGGTGTCCCGACCGCGCAGCTCGTGCGCCCGTCCGGCTGTTGCCGGACCGGGGGTGGCTGCCGCGCCTGACCCCGGTAGGGGCTGCCACGCGGCGTGGACCAGATTCTGGCCGAGCCTGGTCCACCGAGCGTCGGCGCCGCGTCCTGCCGATCACAGGGTGCGCGAAGGTCGAGGCCGCGTTGCCGTCGGGTCCATATTCGCAGAGCAGGTCAGGATAGTTACAGGTCGGCCTCTGGCGGATCTTGAATGGCTGCCGGCTTCGCCGTACATGCGGTGATTTGCTCCGGTACGGCGATCGATTTTGTCGAAACCCAAGCCCTGACACGCTCCGTGACGCTGGCCAACGCTCCGTTACTGCGTTTAGCTGGGATCGGCGGACACCGCCGGAAGCAGGGCAAGTTTTCCCTGCTCAATGGTGGTTGGACGACCCGGCCTCGTACTGGCCGGACAGCGACGACGAGGAGTGCCCCGGTGCCCAAGCACGGCCACGACGATCCAACTCCGATGCTGCTGGCCCGGCATCGCCGGTCCGGTGGCGCGCACGTGGGCTACCGCCGGGTGACCGGCGTGCACCGGGCCGAGGGGCTCGCCGGCCCGACCCGGCGTTACCTGTTCACGGTCGCGTTGCTGGCCGGGACCTCGTCACTGCCGATTCTCGCGGCCATCGGCAGCGGTTCGGCGACGGTCAACGACGGCCTGCCGCCGTCCGGCAGCGTTCCGTTCATTCCGCCGCCTGCCGGTGGGCAGGTCGTACCGCTGCCGACTCCGCCCGGCCACGGCCCGGGATCGACCGGTACGGGCAACGGCGTCGGCCCGTCGGGCTGGCGACGGCTGCTCGATCCCACCGGATCGCCGGCCGGCCGCCCTGGTCCGGTCGCCGGAAATCCGCCCGGTCCGGTCCCCGGCCTTCCGTCGGTTCCCGGTGCTCCGCATCCCGCCCCACAGACCGGTGCCCCCTCGCCGGGAGGCCCGCCCCCGCCCACTCCGGCATCGCCGTCACCGACCCCCGGCCCGACCGACCCGTCGCAGGGGCCGGATCCGTCACCGTCGCCGGGTCCCTCGCCGTCGTCCGGGCCGCCGCCGACCACCTCGCCCCGGCCCAGCGGCCCGGTCGACCCCTCTCCCGACCCGACCACCGACCCGTCGTCGGAGCCGACCGCCGAGCCGTCCCCGAGCCTGTCGGCGACGCCGTCCCCGTCGGCCGATCCGGAGCCGTCCTCGTCGCCGGAGCCGGAGCCGGTCGGGTCGACCCACCGGCCGTCGCCGGGACCGGGCGCGTCCCGGCCCTGAGTCGGTCCGGGGACCGTCATCCGGTCACGGTCGCCGGCTCGGCCACCGGCCGTCGCCGGCGCTGGGCGGCAGCGCAACGGCCGGCCCTGAGTCGGTCCGGGAGAGCGTCGTTGGATCGTCGCCACCGGTTTCGTCGACCGCTGTCCGGTACGTCGACGTGGACGGTCAGCCGTCGGTGGTGGACGGGCGGAGCATCGGCGGGTGCAGCAGTTCCGCGGTGCCGCGTCGGTAGAGCTGGGCCGGTCGTCCCCGGTCGCCCTCGGTGACCCGGCCGACCGACTCCACGAAGCCCGGCGTGCTGGTGACCTTGCGGTGGAAGTTGCGGGGGTCCAGCCGGGTCCCCCAGACCGTCTCGTAGACGGCGCGCAGCCGGGCGATGGTGAACTCCGGCGGGCAGAAGGCGGTGGCCAACGGGGTGTACTCGAGTTTGGCGCGGGCCCGTTCCAGCCCGTCGTCAAGGATCACGCCGTGGTCGAAGGCGAGCCCGACGTCGGCGACCCGGGACACCGGGAACCAGTCCGCGGCCGCCGCGTCGGTCCCGGCCACCGGCACCGGCAGGTCGGGGAGCAGGGCCAGGTACGCCACCGCCACCACCCGGCCACGTGGGTCACGCTTCGGTTCGCCGTACGTGCCGAGCTGTTCGAGGTGGCCGACCGGCTCGGGAACGCCGGTCTCCTCGGTCAGTTCCCGGGCGGCGGCGTCCGGCAGATCCTCGTCGAAGCCGACGAACCCGCCCGGTAGCGCCCAGCGGTCCTGGTACGGCGGCACACCCCGGCGTACCAGCAGCACGGACAACTCGTCCTCCCGCACGGTGAGGACCACCAGGTCGACGGCGACCGCAAACGGCGGGTACTTGGTCATCGCATTTATCACCACCTTGACGAGAAGCTACCACGACGGTTATCGTCAAGGGGACGAGAAACGGACCGTATCGGCTCCGCCACTCGGATCGGGTCGTCGACCGGCAACGACGGCCTTCGGCGGCGCCGGCCGGTACGGTCGGCGCCGCCGCCATGACCGGCCCACCCGAGTCCGACCGCACCGGAAATCCCGTCCTACCGTCCAGTAAGCACACTCCTGCGGTCTATTCACCGTCCAGTGACGCGTGGCTATGCTGACCTCCCTCGATAGGACCGGGTACCCCGGCGATCTGGCAGGAGGCAGCGTGGGTCGAACCAGCGGTAGGTGGAGTCGGGGCCTGTTGGCCACCGGCCTCGTGACAGCACTCGTGGTGGTGGCGGCACCCGCGCCCGCCCAGGCCGGCGGCCTGGGAAGCCTCGGCTCCTGGGCGTTGCGCAAGGCGGTCACGGCCAAGGGCGTGATGAAACACGTCAAGGAGTTGCAGAAGATCGCGGACCGCAACGGGGGCAACCGCGCCTCGGGCGCGCCGGGTTACGACAGGTCGGTCGACTACGCGGAGAAGGTCTTCCGGAAGGCCGGCTACCGGGTGACCCGGCAGCAGTTCGACTTCCAGACCTTCCTGATCAACACCCCGTCCGAGTTGCAGCGCGTCTCGGCCCCGGCCGGCGACCTGCCACACCGGATCATGAGCTACACCGGCAGCGCGGACGTCACCGCACCGGCGAGCGTGCCGACCGGCGACGCCCAGGGCTGCGCCGCCAGTGACTTCGGCCCGGCGAATGCCGGCACGATCGTCCTGCTGAGCCGGGGCACCTGCCCCTTCGGACAGAAGGCGACCAACGCGGCGCAGGCCGGGGCGGCCGCCGCCGTCATCTACAACAACGTCAGCGGGGACCTCTCCGGGACACTGGGCAACACGTACACCCTGGACTTCGCGGCCGTGGGCGTCAGCCAGGCGCTGGGCCAGGAACTCGTCGGCCAGGTCGCCGGTGGCCTCACCCTGCGGGTCTTCACCGACACCTACCGGGGCATGGCCAGCACCGAGAACATCTTCGCCGAGTCGCGCTGGGGCAACCCGAACAACGTGGTGATGGCCGGTGCGCACCTCGACTCGGTGCCCGAGGGGCCGGGGATCAACGACAACGGCAGCGGCAGCGCCGCCCTGTTGGAGATCGCCGAGAAGATGAGCTGGATACCGACGAAGAACCGGGTCCGGTTCGCGCTCTGGGGCGCCGAGGAGGCGAACCTCGTCGGCTCGACGCACTACGTGGCCAACCTCTCCGAGGCGGAGCAGGACCGGATCGCGCTGTACCTGAACTTCGACATGGTCGGTTCGCCGAACTACGTACGCTTCGTCTACGACGGTGACAACTCGGCGTTCCCGCCCGGCACCGGCTCCGCGGCCGGACCGCCCGGCTCCGGTGCGATCGAGGAGTTGTTCCACGACTACTTCGCGTCGCAGCGGCTCGACTCGGCCGAGACGCCGTTCTCCGGCCGCAGCGACTACGGACCGTTCATCGCGGCCGGCGTCGACATCCCGTCGGGCGGGCTCTTCACCGGAGCGGAGCTGATCAAGACGGCCGAGGAGGCCGCCGTCTACGGCGGTACGGCGGGGCAGCCGTACGACCCCTGCTACCACCAGCGCTGCGACGACATCAACAACGTCAGCGTCAAGGCGATCGACGAGATGTCGGACGCGATCGCGCACGCCATCATCACGTACGCCTTCGACACCCGTGGCCTGACCGCCCCGACCACCGGGCCGGCCGAGGGCACCACCGCGCCGGCCGGCGGCGGTGGTGGCCTGCACGACGACCACGACGTGGCGATCTGACCCGGCGGAGATCCGACGGGGGCGGCGCGACTCTCGCGCCGCCCCCCGTTCCCGTTCAGGTGTCCCGTCGCTGCCGGACAGGGCCGACCCGCACCGCATGCTGCTCCTGCGGCGGGTCGCACCGCCAGCGGCAGTGCCGCCGTGGACTTCCCGCTACGCGGGGTTGTCGTCGTCGAGCCGCTGCCGGTTCGCCTCGATCCAGGCGTCCAGCGCCTCCGGGTCGTTCGGGTCCACCCCGTCGGCGATGAGCTGCGCCACCGCCGCCGTCGCCGGGCTCCGCCGCTCACCGGTGGTGTAGAGCCGGACGAACTCCGGCACCATCTCCTCGATCGCCTCGTCGGTCTGGCTGACCGCCTCCGCCGGCAGGCCCCGGAGTCGGGCCGCGTACCCGGCCCAGCCCCGGACCACCCGGGGCAGCAGCGCCGCGTCGTCCATGTCCAGCACGGCCCGGCGGTGCACCCAGTCGAGCAGGAAGAGACCGGCCACCGCCGGACTCCAGCGCATCGGATCCGGGTCCGGGAAGGACTCCGAATGGTCCAGCACCAGGCTGAGGCAGAAGTGCAGGGAGGCGAGGTCCGCCTCGGGCAGCCGGTCCAGTCCGAGCCGGACCGCCTCCGGGGAGTCGAGGAAGGCGCGGACCAGCCGGTCGCGGTCGGCGGCGGAGAGCGGGTCGGGTTCGATGGTCCCGTCGAACGGGGCGGGGGTCGGCAGCAGGGCCAGCCGGGCACTGACCAGTGCCCGGTCGGTGGCGAGCGAGCCCTCCTGGGGCAGGGCCTCCAACTCGTCGGTGATGTCCAGGTGCCGGGCGACCTCGCGGCGCAGCCGGGACGGGTCCTCCTCGCGGAACCAGGTCAGCGCGTCGTCGGCGCACATCTGCCGGACCTGCTCCAGGATCCGCTCGGCCGGCCCGCCGACAAAAACGTCCTTGGTGATCCCGATGTTGTGGTCGACCAGGGCCACCACCGCGTGCTCCGGCCCGCCCGAGGTGCTGTCGTCGTAGGCGAAGGTGGCGAGGTAGGAGGTCTGGTCGCCGTACACGTCGCCGTAGGCGTAGCTGCCGGTCAGTCGTACCTTGCCGAGCTGGCCGGACCAGGACGGCGCCTGGGTGCCGGGCTTGACCCCGGCGGCGCCGTCGGCGTCCGGCACCAGGGAGGCGAAGACGGTCCGGATGGTGGTCGCGGCGGCGGTACGGCGTCGGGCGGTCGCGGAGAGGAAATCGCCGACGAAGGTACGCACCACGCTGCTGCGGTCCTCGTCCGCGATGGCGTAGACACTGCCCAAAAGTGCCGCACCGAGCATCTCCGCGTCGAGGGCGCAGTCGAGCTTCGCCACGTCACGCGCGGCGTGCAGTACGGCGTCAAAGGGGTTCTGAGGCGAAGCCATGGTTCGACCCTACGCCCGACGACGGCCCGCCAGCACCAGCAGCGCGCCGGGAAGGAACACCCCGGGCAGCGGGGCGGCCGGTCGGTCAGCGGATCGGCGCTGGTCAGATCGCCGGGCCGGGTGGAAGGAGGCGTACCGGTCGGTCAGCGGGGGCCGGCGGCGACCGCCAGCGCGGACCGGGCCTCGGAGTACGCCCGGAGCACCGCGCGGACCGGCACGATGACGTACCCCTGGGCGGTCTCGGCCACCGCGTCGTGCATCCGCCCCTCCGCCCGCCACCGCGCCCGCCGGGCGGCCCAGCGGACCACGGGCCTGGTCAGCAGCGTCAGCGCCACTCCGAGCAGCAGTCCGCCGAGCAGCAGCAGACTCGGGAGCGGGGCCACGCCGACCGTCGGGTATTCCAGTGGCGGGAAGCCGAGGGCACGTACCGCGTAGCCGAGGAGCAGCCAACCGAGTCCGACCGCGGCGGTGACGGTGACCAGCCACTGGATCGCGTTGACCACCCGCCACCAGACGGGTTCGCGGGGCAGCCCGAGGTCGGTGGTGGCGACCGCCCGGTCCAGCGCGTCCGGCAGGTCCGCGAGCCGGGACCGGGCCGCCGCGGTCACCGCCGTCGACCAGGGGGTCGGCAGCGCCGCGCCGGCGCGTTCGGCGACCGTCCGGACGGCCAGCCCGACCGCCGCGAGCTGTGCCGCGGTCGGCTCCGGCACCGATGTCGCCGGCACCGGGGCCGGGTCGTCCCGGTCGCCGTCCGGCGACCGGTCGTCGCCGCCGACCCCGGCGAGGTGCAGCCGACGCAGCGGGTCCGGCCGCAGTCGGCGCCAGCCACGGGCCAGCGGCCAGCCGGTCGCCGCGACCGCCCGGTGCCGGTACGCCTGCTCGGTCGCCTCGGCCACCGCCGGCACCCCGGCCGCGCCGGCGAGCGCGTCGATCAGCCGGCGCATCGTCGGCCGGTCGACGTCCTCCTCGGCGGGCGCCGCGCCGATTAGTCCGGTGAGTCCCTCGACCACGGCGTCCACGTCGCCGGAGAGCCGGCGCAGCGCCGCTTGTCGTTCGGCGACCGTCTGCTCCAGGGTGCCGCGCAGCGGTGCCGTACCGGCGTCGGTGAGCGCCGAGGTGGCGAGTACCGGGACGCCGGCGAGATCATCGGCGTCGAGCAGTCGGCGCAGGTCGGCCACGACCCGGGGCACCTCGGCCGACGGCAGCCGGTCCGCCTGGTTGAGCGCCACCACGGTGACGTCCCGGTGCCGGTGGAACTCCCGCAGGTAGCTGCGGTGCAGCACCCGGTCGGCGTACTTCTGCGGGTCGACCACCCAGACGACCAGGTCGACCAGGCCGAGCAGCCGGTCGACCTCCGTCCGGTGGGAGCGGTCGACCGAGTCGAAGTCGGGCAGGTCGAGCAGGATCAGTCCGTGCAGGGCCGCCTCGTCGGCGCCGTCCAGCGCGCTTTCCCGGACGAACCGGTGCCGGGGCAGTACGCCGACCCAGTCGAGCAGTTGGGTCGCGCCCTCCAACTGACCCCACACGCAGGCGTGGGTGACCCCGGTCGTCGGGCGTCGGACGCCGACCGGCGACATCTCGAACCGGGCCAGCGAGTTGAACAGGCTGGACTTGCCGCTGCCGGTGGCACCGGCGAGCGCGACCACGGTGTGGTTCGGGGAGAGGGCGAGTCGGGCGCCGGCACGTTCGATCAGGGTGTGCGCCGGTACCAGTCGGTCGTCGGGAAGGTGGCCGTCGACGGCCCGGACGAACCGGTGCACCGCGTCCAGTCGTTCGAACAGCCGGTCCGGGTCGGCCCGCTGGTCGGGCCGGAGCGTGTCGCGGACCCTGCCGAGGATGTCGGTCATCGGTCCGCCTCCGCGCCGTGCCGGTCGGTCGGCGGGACGCCGTCGGTGGTCAACGCGGTCCGGGTACGGGCGGCGTCGACGGACGCGGCCGCCACGCGGAGCCGCTCACCCGGCCCGGCGTCGACCCCGACCGCCGCGGTCCGGGCGAGGTACCGTGCCGCCTCCTCCTGCAGGAGCTGGTCGACCAGGTCCAGCAGTCGGGCCCGGGCACGGGTGGCGAGGCTGCGGATCGCCTGGTCGCCGAAGATCGCCTCGAGGACCTTCTGGGCGGCCACGGTGGTGCCCCCGGCGGCCGCCACCTCCAGCCCGGTCGGGATGAACGCCGTGGAGGCGAACACCGCGATCATGACGGCGAGCCCGGTGGCATTGACCGCGTACGCCGCACTGCGGGCCACGAACCGCTTGTCGCCGCCCTGGGCGCGGACCAGTTCCAGTACGCCGCGCTGCCAGTCGCGGACCAGGCGTTCCGCCCGTTCGGGCAGGTCGGCACCGGGTCTGGCCAGGTCGGAGGTGAGCAGGGCGTCGCCGGCCGGATGCGCCTGCCAGGCGGTGTGGCTCTGTTCGGCGGCGGCGGCCGCCGCCTCCCGGAGCAGGGTGACGAGTTGGGATTCGATCGCGGTCTGCAGTTGGGCGTTCGGCGCGGGCCGCCCGGTCGCCGCCGCGACGAGCCGGTCCCGGAGTCGACCGATCCGCGCCTCCAGGCTGCGGAACAACTCGCCGGTGCCGACGAACTCCTGCCAGCGGGCCAGGACCTCGCCACGGAGCAGCCGGCCGTCCCGCAGGCTCTGTTCCACGGACCGCCGGGCGCTCCGGTACGCCGCCCGGACCCGTTCGTCCAGCGCCTCGGCGGCCTGGACCTGCTGGTCGGCGGCGGTCGCCAGGCCACCGACCGCGGGTGTGAGCGCGGCGATGGCGCCGTCGAGGGTCTGCCGGATCACCGCCGACCGGGCGTCCGCGTCGGCGGCGAGTCGGCTGAACCAGGCGCGCAGCGGCTCGGTGAGCCGGCCGGGGAGCAGCCCCTGCCCGTCGACCACGGCCTCCGGCAGGACGAACAGTGGTGCGTTGGACAGGTCGTTGGCGGCCAGCATCTCGGTCAGGTGTTCGCTCACCTCGGTGGTGGCCGCCGGCGGCACCCGGTCGAGGACCAGTGCGATCACCGTGCCACGCAACCGGGCCGTACGCAGCAGCTCCCAGGGGACGGCGTCGGCGTACCGGGCGGCGGTCGTGACGAAGAGCCACAGGTCGGCGGCGGCGAGCAGCTGCGTGGCGAGGGCGCGGTTGGCGTCGACGACCGAGTCGATGTCGGGCGCGTCGAGGAAGGCCAGCCCGGCCGGGAGGGCGGGCGCGGCGACCAGTTGCAGGGCGTCCGGCCGGTCGGTGGGTTCGCTGGTCCGGGTCAGCCCGGGCAGCAGTTCGCCCCGCCGGAACCAGGTCGAGTCGAGCGGGCTGCAGACCAGGACCGGTGACCGGGTGGTCGGCCGGAGCACGCCGACCGCGCTGACCCGGGCCTGGACCAGGCTGTTGACCAGTGTCGACTTGCCGGCACCGGTGGAGCCGCCGACCACGACCAGCAGCGGCGCGTCGAGCCGGGCGAGTCGGGGCAGGAGATAGTCGTCGAGTTGACCGACGAGCGCGGTGCCGACCCGTCGGGCCTCGTCCACCCCGGGCAGGGTCAACGGGTACGCGGTCGCGCTGATCGCGGCCCGCAGGTCGACCAGGGCCCGGCGCAGATCGGGTGCGTGCCCTGGACCGCTGCCGGCGGTGTCAGCGGTGGCGGCCGCTCGCGGCTCGGCGGCACCGGGCGGCGGTTGCCAGGGTGCCGGGGCGGCGTCGGCCGGTGGCGGTGCCGGGGCGGCGTCGGGCGGCGGCTGCCAGGGTGCCGGGACGGTGTCAGCCGCGGCTGGTGGGGTGTTTCCGACCGGGCCGGGGCCGCCGTCACGGTCGGATGGTTCTGTTCCGACCGTGGGCATGCCGAGGCCGGTGGCCGGATCGCCATGGGTCGTCACGGGTAAAGACTGCCCGATCCCTGCAACACAGACAACAGGCACGGTTGCTTACGGATCAGCGCCGAGGCCCCGGTCGCCGGGTACGACGTACCGGGCCCCTGCGGTGACCCCGGTCGATGCCCGGTCGGGCCGGGTCGTCCCGTCTCGTACGGTCCGACGGGCGGTTGCGTCGATGTGACTCAAGTCTGACTTTGATGTTGCCGACGATCGTGGCACTATTGAGTCCGGTCCACTCAACTTGTGGTGGGTGCGTCGCGGGCGGTGCCCGTCACCTGCCGAGTAACGAAGCGAGGAAGCGAAGATGGCACGTGCGGTCGGGATCGACCTCGGCACGACGAACTCCTGCGTCAGCGTTCTCGAGGGCGGTGAGCCCACCGTCATCGCCAACGCCGAGGGCTCGCGGACGACTCCTTCGATCGTCGCGTTCGCCCGAAACGGCGAGGTGCTCGTCGGCGAGGTCGCCAAGCGTCAGGCGGTGACCAACCCGGACCGGACCATCCGGTCGGTCAAGCGGGAGGTCGGCACCAACTGGTCCGTCGACATCGACGGCAAGAAGTACACCCCCCAGGAGATCTCCGCCCGGACCCTGATGAAGCTCAAGCGGGACGCCGAGGCGTACCTGGGTGAGCGGATCACCGACGCGGTGATCACGGTGCCGGCGTACTTCAACGACGCCCAGCGGCAGGCCACCAAGGAGGCCGGGGAGATCGCCGGCTTCAACGTGCTGCGGATCGTGAACGAGCCGACCGCGGCGGCGCTGGCGTACGGCCTGGACAAGGGCTCCAAGGAGCAGACCGTCCTGGTCTTCGACCTCGGTGGCGGCACCTTCGACGTGTCGCTGCTGGAGCTGGCCGAGGGCGTCATCGAGGTGAAGTCGACCAGCGGTGACAACCACCTCGGCGGTGACGACTGGGACCAGCGGATCATGGACCACCTGGTCAAGACCTTCCGCGGCCAGCACGGCGTCGACCTGGCGCAGGACAAGATGGCGATGCAGCGGCTCCGGGAGGCGGCCGAGAAGGCGAAGATCGAACTTTCCGCCGCCACCACCACGAGCATCAACCTGCCGTACATCACGGCCGGGCCGGCGGGCGCCGACGGCACCCCCTCCGCGCCGCTGCACCTCGACGTGACCCTGACCCGGGCCGAGTTCCAGCGGATGACCCAGGACCTGCTGGACCGCTGCAAGGGCCCGTTCGAGCAGGCGATCAAGGACGCCGGGATCAAGGTCTCCGACGTCGACCACGTGATCCTGGTCGGCGGCTCGACCCGGATGCCGGCCGTCTCCGACCTGGTCAAGCAGCTCACCGGCCGGGAGCCCAACAAGGGCGTGAACCCGGACGAGGTCGTCGCGGTCGGCGCCGCGCTGCAGGCCGGTGTGCTCAAGGGCGAGGTCAAGGACGTCCTGCTGCTCGACGTGACCCCGCTGAGCCTGGGCATCGAGACCAAGGGCGGCATCTTCACCAAGCTGATCGAGCGCAACACCACCATCCCGACGAAGCGCTCCGAGGTCTTCACCACGGCCGACGACAACCAGCCGTCGGTGCTGATCCAGGTCTTCCAGGGTGAGCGCGACATCGCCGCGTACAACAAGAAGCTCGGCACGTTCGAGCTGACCGGGCTGCCGCCGGCGCCGCGCGGGGTGCCGCAGATCGAGGTCACCTTCGACATCGACGCGAACGGCATCGTGCACGTCAACGCGAAGGACCTCGGCACCGGCAAGGAGCAGTCGATGACGATCACCGGCGGCTCGGCGCTGCCGAAGGACGACATCGAGCGGATGATGCGGGACGCCCAGGACCACGCCGACGAGGACAAGCGGCGGCGCGAGGAGGCGGAGACCCGCAACCAGGCCGAGCAGTTGCAGTGGCAGACCGAGAAGTTCCTCGCGGAGAGCGGCGACAAGCTGCCGGGCGAGTCCCGGGACCAGATCAACGAGGCCCTGGGTGAGCTGCGGGCGGCGCTCGGCGGCACCGACCTGGAGAAGGTCAAGTCGGCCCACGAGAAGCTGGCCCAGGTCTCGCAGCAGGCCGGTTCGCTGCTCTACGCGCAGCAGGCCGAGCAGGGGCAGCAGGCGCCGGGTGCGGGTGCCGGGGACACCGGGCCGACCGGGGCGACCGGTGGCCCGAAGGGCGGTGCCGACGACGTGGTGGACGCGGAGATCGTCGACGAGGACGACAAGAAGTGACCCGTCAGCTCCCCACCCGCGTTGGCCGTACGCAAGACGGATCGAGGTAGTCGCATGACGGAAAAGCCACGAGCCGCCGGTCCGGAGACCACCGGATCGGCGCCGGGTGGCTCCGCGCCCGCCGGTACCGCCGACGAGCGCATCGTCATCCGGGACAAGCGGAAGATCAGTGTCGCCGAGGGGGCCGGGACGGGCTCGACCGGCGCCGACCCGACCAACGGCGCCAAGCCGGCCGGGAAGGACCCGAATCCCGACCCGGAACCGTCGGCCGTGGACGCGGAACCGGTCATCGCCACTGGTGAGGTCGACGACACCGGTTCGACGGACGCCGCCGTGGCGGTGGACGACGCGACGGCACCGGACGGCGGCCCGGAGGTGCCGGACTCGGTGGACACCGGGACCCGGACGGGTTCCGGAGAGACCGACCGGGCCGAGGCGGCCACGGACCCGGCCGAGCCGGACACCGACGGCGAGCCGGTCACCGCGGTGGTCGACGACGCCGAGATCGCCGAGGTGCTGGAGGCGGAGCAGCCGTCCGGCACCGAGGGGCCGGTGGTGGACGCTCCGGCCGCGCCGGTCAGCGGTGCCACCGGGCCGGGCGACGGGCAGCCCGCTCCGCTCGGCGCCGAACTGGGGGCGCTCCGGGCCGAACTCGACGAGCGGACCCGGGACCTGCAGCGGGTGACGGCGGAGTACGCCAACTACCGCAAGCGGGTGGAACGGGACCGGGGTGCGGCGGCGAAGGAGACCACCGGCAAGGTGCTGACCGCGCTGTTGCCCGTACTCGACGACCTGGACCGGGCTCGCGAGCACGGGGACCTGGTCGGCCCGTTCGGCACGGTGGCCGAGCAGCTGATCGGCACGTTGACGAAACTCGGCCTCACCCCGTTCGGCGAGAAGGGCGATCCGTTCGACCCGAACCGGCACGAGGCGGTCGCGCACCTCACCTCGGCCGAGGTGACCGAGCCGACCTGCGTCGACGTGATGCGTCGCGGCTACGAGTTCGGCGACAAGGTGCTCCGGGCGGCACTGGTCGCGGTGGCCGACCCGGAGTAGCCGGCGCGCGCCCAGGTTGAATGACCGTGGTGGGGGGGGGGCCCCCCCGCCGGGGGGGGGGGCCCCGCCGGGGGGGGCCCCCCACCCCACTACGGCGCGGGGGGGGGCGGCCCCCCCGCGGCGGGGGCGGGGGGGCGGGGGGGGGGCCCCCCCTCGACCATGAGACGGACGAGGAGGGAGGGGGTGGACGACCGATGAGTTCGAAGGACTGGCTGGAGAAGGACTTCTACGCCGTACTGGGGGTGGACAAGTCCGCCTCCGCTGACGAGGTCAAGAAGTCCTACCGCAAACTGGCCCGGGAGTTGCACCCCGACCGGAATCCGGGTGACGCCCCGGCCGAGGAACGGTTCAAGGCCGTCTCCGAGGCGTACGACGTGCTCTCCGACCCGCGCAAGCGCAAGGAGTACGACGAGATGCGCTCGCTGTTCGGCTCGGGCGCGTTCCGGCGCAACGCCCGGGCGGGCGGGCAGCCGGGCGGTTATCCGTTCGACGTCTCGGACCTGTTCGGCGGCATGGGCCAGCCCGGGGCCGGCGACCGTCGGTTCGGTGGGGCCGGCTTCTCCGACCTGTTCAGTTCGATCTTCTCGGGTGGCGGCGGGCCGGCCCGGTCGCGTGGCCCGGCCCGGGGTCGGGACGTCGAGGCCGAGGTGGTGCTCGGCTTCGACGAGGCGATCCGGGGCGTGACCATGCCGCTGGCGGTGCGTTCACCCGGTGTCTGCGACACCTGTTCCGGCAACGGCGCCAAACCGGGCACCCTGCCCCGAGCCTGTCCGCAGTGTCACGGCTCCGGCCTGGTGACCCGCAACCAGGGCTCGTTCAGTTTCTCGGAGCCGTGCCGGGAGTGTCAGGGTGTCGGCACGATCGTGGACGAGAAGTGCCCGGAGTGCCGGGGTACCGGCGGGGTGACCAAGTCGCGCACCATCAACGTCCGGTTCCCGGCCGGCGTCTCGGACGGGCAGCGGATCCGGCTCTCCGGTCGCGGTGAGCCGGGCGAGCGGGGCGGTCCGGCAGGTGACCTGTTCGTGCTGGTCAAGGTCCGCGACGACGACCTGTTCGGCCGCAGCGGCGACGACCTGACGCTGACCGTGCCGATCACCATCGCCGAGGCGGTTCTCGGTACGGACCTGCGGGTGCCCACCATGGACGGTGCGGTGACGCTCCGGGTGCCACCGGGTACGCCGAGCGGCCGTACCCTGCGGGCCCGGGGTCGGGGTGTGGTCCGCCGGGACGGCCAGGCGGGTGACCTGCTGGTCACCGTCGAGATCGTGGTTCCGGAGAAGTTGTCGGCCGAGGCCCGCGAGGCGCTGGAGGCGTTCGCCGCCCAGACCCCGCAGGCGGGACGGGAACATCTCGACGCGCGGTTGCGTCGTTCTAACTGACCGGTTTTCCGGCGAGGAGCGCGGAGGTGGGCAGAGGTGGCTGAGGAGTTTGTCGTCTCCATCGAGCAGGCGTCCGATGCCAAGGTGCTGATGATCTCGGTGGCGGCGCGGATGGCCGGCATGCACCCGCAGACGCTCCGCCAGTACGACCGGCTGGGGCTGGTCCAGCCCGGCCGGGCGCCCGGTGGCGGGCGCCGCTACAGCGTCCGGGACGTGGTGCTGCTCCGCGAGGTGCAGCGGCTCAGCCAGGAGGACGGCGTCAACCTGGCCGGCATCAAACGGATCATCGCCTTGGAGCAGTTCGTCGACGAGCTGCAGCAGCGGATGGCCCAGATGCAGGCGGAGCTGGAGGCCGCGTACCGGCGGATGGCGGAGCTGGAGTCGCTCGGCTTCGCCCGGCGTGACCTGGTGCCGACCAACCGGACCTCCACCGCGCTGGTCGTCTGGCGCCCGCGCCGCAACGCCGACCCGTCGGCCTGACCGGCGCGGACGCCGGCCCGCCGGTGAACTGTGGCCGATCGACCCGTCGATGTTTCGAGGCCATTACGTCGACCAACGGCGAAACCATTACGTCGATCGTTTACGAACCATTACCCCGTAATCGTCGCGAGGGTGCATCGTATTAGGCGTCCCTGCCGGTCACGGTGGTCGGAGCCGACGCGCGCCCGTACCCGGAAGCGGCCGTCACGCCGCCTCCGGATGTCGGTCTTGCCGCCCGGCGGCGTCGATTGCGACGGATAGATCAAACGGACCGTCGTACGACTCGCCGGTAACAATCTTCCCGGCAAAGTGATTGATTGACGTCAATCAATGTGTTAGCTATGGTTGGCGGCGGACGCGACCGCATCGTGACGATCGGAAGGAACAAGCATGTTCAACGTGACGGCTGTCAGCGGCGTCCTCGCGGCACTGCTCGCCTCGACGGTGGCCACCGGGCCCTCGGCACTTCTCGACGAAAAGATCGCCATAAGTGTGGAGACCGTCAATGGATCGGGTTGTCCGGCGGGCACCGCCAATGTGAGCACTGCGGCCGACAACACGGCCTTCACCATCACCTACAGCGACTATCTCGCCCAGGCGGGCGGTGGGGCCAGGCCGACCGACGCCCGGAAGAACTGCCAGTTGAATCTGCGGGTGCAGGTTCCCCAGGGCCTCACCTACGCGATCTCGCAGGTGGATCTGCAGGGGTTCGCACACCTGCGGCGGGGCGCCACGGGCCTGCAGGTGTCGCACTACTACTTCACCGGGATGTCGGCCACCGCGCAGACGAGCCACGAGTTCACCGGTCCCTACAGCGATGACTGGCGTGCGACGGACCGGGCGGCGACGCTGGTGTACGCCCCCTGCGACCAGCAGCGTCTGTTGAACATCAACACGGAGTTGCGGGTCGACGCCGGCAGTGCCGACGCCGAGAGCACGAGTTTCATGACGATGGACTCGACCCGGGGCAGTGTGCGCAGCGTCTACCACCTCAGTTGGCGGCAGTGCTGACCGCCGTGACATGACCGGCGGATAAAGGCGCCGACGGGCCCCTCGGGCCGGCCGATGGAAATTCCATCATTCCATTCGGCCGATCCGGGGGGCCTTCTGTCTGAAAGGGCCACGCGGCACCAGGTGTCGCCGTCCCGGTGATTGTGGTCGGCCGGCCGTTCCCGAATGTGGGACGGTCGGTTCTGTCTATGAGTTTCCCGCGCGAAAACGATTACCTCGGCAAGGTGGAAACCTGAACGTAACACATTGACTTCTATCTATTTATAAACGTAGGGTGAGCCTGCGCGCGCAACTCTATCGGCACGATCGGGAGGAAACCCATGATCAGTGTGCTGGCCATCGGCAGTCTTGTCGCGTCGTTGTTCTCCGGCCCGATAATCATCGTCCCGACGGAACCACCGCCGGCCGAGAAGATCGTCATCGACGTCGTGACCGTCAACGGATCGGGCTGCCCCGCCGGTACCGCGGCCGTCGCCGTGGCACCGGACAACACGGCCTTCACGGTGACCTACAGCGACTATCTCGCCCAGGTCGGTGTCGGCGCGCGGCCGACGGACTTCCGGAAGAACTGTCAGCTGGCCCTGCAGGTGCACGTGCCCTCGGGCTTCACCTACGCCATTCTCCAGGCCGACTACCGCGGTTACGCCTACCTGGAGGACGGGGCGACGGCGACGCAGCGGGCCAACTACTACTTCCAGGGGACGTCGCCGACGACGTACAAGAGTCACCCGTTCAGCGGGCCGCACGACGACAACTGGCAGACGACCGACACGTCCGACGTCACGTCGCTGAGCTACGCGCCCTGTGGCGAACTGCGGTTCCTGAACATCAACACGGAGCTCCGGGTCAACGCCGGTACCTCCGACCCGAGGACCACGACCAGCTTCATGTCGATGGACTCCACGGACGCCAGCATCAACACCACCTACCACTTCGCCTGGAAGAAGTGCGAGCAGTAACCCGAATTTCCACTCCGGGCTGGGGTGCCGGACGACGCCCTTCCGACAGCCCAGCCCGGAGCACGGGTACCCGGGCCGGTCCGGACCCCTCCGAACCGGCCCACGTGGAGCAGAGACAGCGGCCGACGGCCGCGTGACGACGATCGGAAGGAGCACGTCATGATCAACGCGCTTGCCATCGGCGGCCTCATGGTGTCGCTGTTGGCAGCACCGGTGCCGACCGAGCCGGAGACTCCCCCGCCAGCGGAGCGGATCACCATCGAACTGAAGACGGTCAACGGCTCGGGTTGCCGGGCCGGCACCGCCGCCGTCGCCCCCTCACCCGACAACACGTCCTTCACGGTGACCTACAGCGACTATCTCGCCCAGACCGGCGACGGTGCACGGCCCACCGACTTTCGGAAGAACTGCCAGCTCGTGCTGCAGGTCAACGTCCCGGCCGGGTTCACCTACGCGATCGCCCAGGCGGACTACCGGGGGTTCGCCCACCTGCAGCGCGGGGCCAGCGGTCTGCAGCGGGCCAACTACTACTTCCAGGGAACGTCGCCGACGACGTCGCGGAGCCACACCTGGCCCGGGCCGTTCAGTGACAACTGGCAGGCGACCGACACCACCGACGTCGCCTCGCTGGTCTACGCGCCCTGCGGTGAGGTGCGCTACCTCAACGTCAACACCGAGTTGCGGGTGAGCGCCGGAAGCTCGGCTCCGTCGACAAGCAGCTTCATGGCGATGGACTCGACGGACGGCAGCGTGAACACGACGTACCACTTCTCCTGGATGCGATGCGAGTAGCCGCCGGTCCGTCGCCTCCCGGGTTCGGCCCCGGCGGTTCGGAGGGCTGGGTAATCTGCCTGGTAGTGCGGCTCGCCGCGCTACCAGGCCACCGCGCTGTCCGGTGGCCTGTCGGTCCCGGCGACCGGTGCGGCGGCACGACCGGCGGGCCGGGATCCACGGGGGGTCCCGGCCCACTGTGCTGCACCCGTCCGGTGCCGGCGTCGCGGTGAGTCCCACGGTCGGCGTGGTCGCCGCCGGAGCTGTCCGCGCGGAACCTTCCCCCTACAGGCGGCGGCCCTGCCGGACCAGGCCGCCCTCGCACCAGTCGGGGTAGTGGAACAGCTCCGGGCGCGCCTGCAACATCCGGGTGTTGTACGCCCAGATCGCCATCGGCTCGTCGCCCTGCTGTTCGGCCTGTTCGACGAGTTTGCGCAGCCGCCGGCGTGGATGGGCGCGGAACTTCGTCCGGATCCCGTCGGCCGCGTAGATGTAGAGGCAGTGCAGGGCGAACCGGCGGGCCGGACAAGACGGGTCCATGGCCAGGTCGAAGAGGGTCGTGATCAGGTGATCGCCGGAGACCAGCAGATCCCAGTCCTGGGGCATCGCGTGCAGGGGCACCGAGTCCGGCTCGTACGCCCAGGCGCGCAACTCGGCCGGGGAGGGATCCACGGGATTGGCGAAGCCCCGAAACGTCGAGTCGTGCACGCTCAACGGGCCGCCCTTCCGCTCGCGCAATCGCTGGCCACCCGGGCCGGCCGGCCGGGCCGAGCAGCTGTCGCGGCGACACGGTAACGCGCTGTGGCCGGACAGCAAAAGGGCAGCCACGAGCTATTTCATCAACCCGTTACCTGCCTGGTCACCCGGCCCGTCCGCCGTCCCGCCAGGTGGTCGGGGCACCGGCCCGTCCGGCGTCCCGGCCCGCGCCGGACCGCCGGGTCGGAACGCTGAGGGTCGGGTCGGGTTGCTGAGGGTCGGGTCGGGACCACCGGACCGTCGGCGGAAGACCGGAGCGTCTCCCGCCGACGACCGGCCCGATCACTCGGTGGCCGCTACCGGCGGCCGGGGACCGGCAGCCGCCGCCTGCTTGCGCAGCCAGCGCTTGAACCAGCCGAAGTCCGGCAATCGGGCCAACATCGGGCCGGTCACCACAGTGACCAGCACGTACGCCGTGGCGAGCGGGCCGAGTTGCGGATTGACCACGCTGGCGCTGACGGCCAGTCCGGCGATGACGATCGAGAACTCGCCGCGTGGCATCAGCGCCAGTCCGGTACGCCACCGACCGGGCAGTGCGATCCCGACCCGCTTCGCGGCGAAGTACCCGGTGATCACCTTGGTGGCCATGGTGACCACGGCCAACGCGATCGCCGGCAGCAGCACCGGCGGGATGTCCCGGGGGTCGGTGTTCAGCCCGAAGAAGACGAAGAAGACCGCGGCGAACAGGTCCCGCAGCGGCGAGAGCAGTTCCGTCGCGTTGTGCGCCACCGGCCCGGACAGCGCGATGCCCACCAGGAAGGCGCCGACCGCGGCGGACACCTGCAGGCCGGCGGCGAGGCCGGCGACCAGCAGGGTGAGCCCGAGGACGCCGAGCAGCAGCGCCTCGGGGTCCTGCGGGGAGAACATCCGGGAGATGCCGTTGCCGTACCGGATCGCCACCACCAGCACGATGACCACGGTGGCGACCGCGATGACGAGCGCGATACCGCCGCCGAGCAGGCCCTGGCCGCCGAGGATCGCGGTCACCAGCGGCAGGTAGAGGGCCATCGCGAGGTCCTCGATGACCAGGATCGACAGGATCACCGGCGTTTCCCGGTTACCGAGCCGGCCCAGGTCGGCCAGCACCTTGGCGATGACGCCGGACGACGAGACCCAGGTGACGCCGCCGAGGACGATCGCCCCCACCCAGCCCCAGCCGAGCAGGAAGCCGAAGGCGACGCCGGGCAGCGCGTTGAGCAGACCGTCGAGCAGGCCGGCCGGGGCGGCGGCGCGGAGGTTGCCGACCAGTTCGTTGGCCGAGTACTCGAGGCCGAGCATGACCAGCAGCAGGATCACGCCGATCTCGGCGCCGACCGCGAAGAACTCCTCGCTGGCGGACAGCGGGATCAGTCCGCCGTGCCCGAAGGCGAGCCCGGCGAGCAGGTAGAGCGGGATGGGCGAGAGCCCGATCCGTCGGCTGAGCCGACCGAGCATGCCGAGGGCGAGCAGCAGCGCGCCGACTTCGATGAGCAGAATCGTGGTGTGGTGCATACGCGTCAGCCGTCCGGGTCGGTCTCGGCGAGGATCGCGGTGACGCCGTCGAGGCCCTGACGGGTCCCGACCACGACCACCACGTCGCCGGTCTCGAACCGGAAGGTCGGTTCCGGGGAGGGGATCACCTCACGTTCCCGGAGTACCGCGACGATGGACGCCCCGGTACGGGTGCGGGTCTGTGTGTCGCCCAGCCGACGGCCGACGTACCGCGAGCCGGCCGGGATCGAGATCTGCTCGGTGAGCAGCCCGGCGGCCTGCTGGCGCAGCCCGGAGAGCTGACCCAGCATCAGCGACGCGCCGAGGATGTCGGCCAGCGCCTCCGCCTCGTCGTCGGTGAGCGGGATGTCGGCGGTGCACGAATCCGGGTCGTCCGGGTCGTAGAGCACCAGATCCCGCCGGCCGTTGCGGTGCGTGACCACGCCGAGCCGGCGGCCGGAGGCGGTCACCACGTCGTGGCGTACACCGATCCCGGGGAGCGCCGTCTGTTCCACACGTACTCGCACCCGGGCAACGGTACCGTGCGCGGTCGGGGCGTCGAACACGATGTCCGGCGGCCTGCCCGCCGACGGTGGGAACCTCGGGGCCGTCACCGGGCTCGATCCCGGTGGGAGGTGGGCTGATGCGGGTTCACCGCGTCCGACGGGACGCTGTTCGGGTCGCCGCCGTGACCGCCGTACTGGCGGTGGTGGTGGCTCCGGTCGCCGGATGTTCGATCGGGGACGTACGCCGGGATCCACCCGCCCCGACCCGGTCGACGGCCGCCGCCGACGGCCCGGTGCCGGTGCCGGAGCGGGCGGTGCGGTTGGCGCTGCCGGCGTCCGCCCGGTTGCAGCAGGTCGAGTTCGTGGACGCCGAACGTGGCTACGCCCTGTTCGTGGTCGGCGGCACCGACATCCCGGCCGCCCCGGTCTCCTCCGGCCTGCTGTTCGGCACCACCGACGGCGGGCGGTCCTGGCAGCCGGTACACCATCCCCGCCTCGACGGCCATCCGCAGCTCCACGCCGGGCACGGGCTGCTGGTGCTCGTCGTGGAGGGGACCGTCTGGTACGTCTCCGCCGACCAGGGCCGGACGTTCCGCCGCCTCGAGGGCGAACGCCCGCCGGACGCGTACCACCAGCTCGACGGCCGGTTCCAGCTCTGCTGCGACGGCGACGCCCGGCCGAAGGTGGTGGAGTGGGCCGGGGATCGGTTCCGCCCGCTGCCGGCACAGCCGTCGCTGTCCCGGCCGGAGTTGCTGGGGTACGGGGGCGGCCGGCTGGTCGTCGCCAGGCTGTCCGCCGGCCGTGCGTACGTCTCGGTCTCGGACGACGACGGACGGAGCTGGTTGCCGCCGGTGCCGCTCGGCGACGGGACCTGGTCGGGGCTGCGCGCGGCGGTGGCACCTGACGGCGACGCCTGGCTGATCGGGTACGCCGACGACCGCACGCTCTTCCCGACGCTGTGGCGGCGGGACGGACCCGGCGGAGGGTGGAGCCTGACCCGCCCGGTGGACCCGCCGGAGCGGTTCACCTCGGCCGTGCCGCTTGGCGGCGGACTGCTCGCGGTGACCGGCCCGGACGGTGCCGGTCTGGTCGGACGCGGCAGCTACCTGGCGCTGGGCTGGCCGGTCGGCGGGGCGCACCTGCGGATGCTGCCGGACGGCACGCTGTTCGCCGCGGATCCGTCGACCGGACAGGCCTGGCTGGGCCCGGGACACGGCACCGAGCGGCGCTGGGTGACGTTGCGGCTGGGACCGGCGTGATCGACATCACCGTCGAGAAGTTGAGTGGAATACACTCAACTCTGGTTGTGTCGTCACCAGTGGAGGTCGCCCCGCCGTCGGCGGCGGCGGTCGTCACGCTGTCGGTGCCGGTCCGTGCCCACGACCGGCGGGACCGTATGGGGAGCTCATGAACGCCGAACGTCTCACCACGAAGAGCCGCGAAGTCATCACCGGCGCGGTCGCGACGGCGAACCAGCGCGGCCACGCCACCGTCGAGCCGTGGCACCTGCTGCTGTCCCTGCTGGACACCGGCGGCTCGACCGCGGCCGGACTGCTGCGCGCCGTCGGCGCCAACCCGGCCGACATCCGACGGGCCGCCGCCCGGGCCGTGGAGACCCAACCGGCCGCCCGCGGATCCAGCGTCGCCGAGCCGAGCCTGTCCCGCGAGTTCGTCAACGCGATCGGGTCGGCCGAGCAGATCGCCCGCCCGCTCGGCGACGAGTACACCTCCACCGAGCACCTGCTGGCCGGGCTGGCCCGGGTCGGCGGCGCGGTGGCGAAACTGCTCCAGGAGGCCGGTGCCACCGAGGAGAACCTGGTCGCCGCCTTCCCGGCGGTACGCGGCGGGGACCGGCGGGTCACCACCGCCGACCCGGAGCAGACCTACCAGGCCCTGGAGAAGTACGGCGTCGACCTCACCGAACAGGCCCGGGAGGGCAGGATCGACCCGGTGATCGGCCGGGACGCCGAGATCCGCCGGGTGGTCCAGGTGCTGTCCCGGCGTACCAAGAACAACCCGGTGCTGATCGGCGAGCCCGGCGTCGGCAAGACCGCGATCGTCGAGGGACTGGCCCAGCGGATCGTCGCCGGGGACGTACCCGAGTCGCTGCGGGACAAGAAGCTGGTCTCGCTCGACCTCGGCGCGATGGTCGCCGGTGCGCAGTACCGGGGCCAGTTCGAGGAGCGGCTCAAGTCGGTGCTGGAGGAGATCAAGAACTCCGACGGCCAGGTGATCACGTTCCTCGACGAACTGCACACCGTGGTCGGCGCGGGCAAGGGCGAGGGCTCGATGGACGCCGGCAACATGCTCAAGCCGATGCTGGCCCGGGGTGAACTGCGGATGGTCGGCGCGACCACCCTCGACGAGTACCGCGAGCACATCGAGAAGGACCCGGCGTTGGAGCGCCGCTTCCAGCCGGTGCTGGTCGGCGAGCCGACCATCGAGGACACCATCGGCATCCTGCGTGGCCTCAAGGAGCGGTACGAGGTGCACCACGGCGTACGGATCACCGATGCCGCGCTGGTCGCCGCCGCCAGCCTCTCCGACCGGTACATCACCGACCGGTTCCTGCCGGACAAGGCGATCGACCTGGTCGACGAGTCGGCGTCCCGGCTCCGGATGGAGATCGACTCGCGGCCGGTCGAGGTCGACGAGATCGAGCGGGCGGTACGCCGGCTGGAGATCGAGGAGATGGCGCTGGCCAAGGAGCCCGACCCGGCCTCGGCCGAACGCCTCGAACGACTCCGCCGGGAGCTGGCGGACAAGCGCGAGCAGCTCACCGCGCTCAGCGACCGGTGGAAGCTGGAGAAGGACCACATCACCCGGATCTCCACCGCCAAGGAGGAGCTGGAACGGCTCGGCGGCGAGGCGGAACGGGCCGAACGGGACGGCGAGCTGGAACGCGCCGCCGAGCTGCGCTACGGCCGGATCCCGGAGTTGAAGGCCGAGCTGACCCGGGCCGAGCAGGAACTCGCCGGGCTGCAGGCGGACGGCGCGATGCTCAAGGAGGAGGTCGGCGCCGACGACATCGCGGCCGTCGTCGCCTCCTGGACCGGCATCCCGGCGGGTCGGCTGATGGAGGGCGAGACGGCGAAGCTGCTGCGGATGGAGGACTCGCTCGGCACCCGGGTGGTCGGCCAGGCCGAGGCGGTCGCCGCGGTCTCCGACGCGGTCCGGCGGGCCCGTGCCGGCGTCGCCGACCCGGACCGGCCCACCGGCAGCTTCCTCTTCCTCGGCCCGACCGGCGTCGGCAAGACCGAGTTGGCCAAGGCGCTCGCCGAGTTCCTCTTCGACGACGAGCGGGCCATGGTCCGGATCGACATGAGCGAGTACGGCGAGAAGCACTCGGTGGCCCGGCTCGTCGGTGCCCCGCCCGGCTACGTCGGGTACGAGGAGGGCGGCCAGCTCACCGAGTCGGTGCGTCGGCGACCGTACTCGGTGATCCTGCTGGACGAGGTGGAGAAGGCCCACCCGGACGTCTTCGACGTGCTGCTCCAGGTACTCGACGACGGACGGCTCACCGACGGGCAGGGTCGTACCGTCGACTTCCGCAACGCGATCCTGATCCTCACCTCGAACCTGGGTTCGGCGGTCGTCTCCGACCTGACGCTCGGGGACGAGGAGCGGCGCGAGGCGGTACTGGCGGTGGTCCGGTCGCACTTCAAGCCGGAGTTCCTGAACCGCCTGGACGACATCGTGGTCTTCGCCTCGCTCACCGGCCTGGAACTGCGCGGCATCGTGGACATCCAGCTCGACCGGCTGCGCCGCCGGCTCGCTGACCGCCGGCTCAGCCTGGAGGTCACCGACACGGCCCGGAACTGGCTGGCCGAGCACGGGTACGACCCGATCTACGGTGCCCGGCCGCTGCGCCGCCTGGTCCAGTCGGCGATCGGCGACCGGCTGGCCAAGGCGCTGCTCGCCGGTGAGGTGCGGGACGGCGACACGGTCCGGGTCGACCTGGCCGACGGCAAGGAGAGCCTGACCGTCGTCCGGGCCTGATCCGGCGCCACACCCCGAACCCGGGTACGGCCGGGTGTCCGTTCCGACGGGCACCCGGCCGTACCGGTTCCGGGTCGGCCGTGGTTCGGTTCGGCACCGTTCGTTCAGTACCGATACGGTGGTTCCCTGATCCATCCGTTCCTGACCATTGAAGCCCGGTCAGTGGACCGGATCAACGGAACCTGATCCACGAGCCTCGATCCCACACCGCGATCCACGGACCTCGACCCAGGAGAGGAGAGCCGTGTCGGTACCAGCGAATCCGACGACGCCGGCTCCGCAGGCGCGCCCGGTCACCGTGACCATCTCCACCTACCTCCTCTATCTGACCGCGCTCATGTTCGTCGTGATCGCGGTCGCCGGGCTGGCCACCATCGGCCCCACCACCGACATCCTCGACGAGTTGTACGCCGGCACCGAACTCGAGGGCGCGAGCGGACTCACCACCGGGATCCTCGTGGGGAGCGGGGTGGTGAACATCCTGGTCGGCATCGGTCTGGTGGTCCTGGCCGTGCTCAACAACGGTGGCCGGAACGTCTCCCGGATCATCACCTGGGTGATCGGCGGGCTCGGCATCCTGTGCTGCCTCGTGCCGGGGCTCGGCGGCGCCGCGCTGGGCGGCACGCTCAGCGGCATCGGGGGCAGCTCGGGAGACGTGAACGTGCCGGATCCGCAGGAGGTCCAGCGTCGGCTCGAGGACGCGGTGCCGGGCTGGACCACCCCGGTCAGCCTGGCCGCCACCGTCATCGGCCTGCTGGCACTGCTGGCGGCGGTGATCCTGCTCGCGCTGCCCGCGTCGAACGCGTACTTCCGGCGGCCGGCGGCGGCCGGCTGGGAGCCGCCGCTGCCGGGTACGCCGTACCCCGGTCAGCAGCCGCCGTACCCGGGCCAGCCGTACCCCGGACAGCCGTATCCGGGCCAGCAGCCGCCGTACCCGGGTCAGGAGCCGCCGTACCCGGGTCAGTCCCACCCCGGCCAGCAGCCGCCGCAGCCGGGTGGCCAACAGCCGGGGCAGCAGCCACCGAACAACCCGCCGTCCAGCTGACCGGTCGACACCACGGCCTCCGGGGAACGGATCCGTTCCCCGGAGGCCGTCGCGTCGGTGCCGGCCACCGCGCCGTCGGGCCCGCTGTGGGGTTCCGCTACCGGAGCCGTTCGGTTACCTTGGCTCAGCGGTACCGGCGGCGGGACGCGGAACCGTCGTCGCGCCGGACGCGCCGGCATGTGTCGAGCCCGCCGGCCCGGCTGCCGCTCCTGTCGTACGTCGGAGCAGCCGTCGATCGGGGGACCGTCCGTGGTGCCAGCCTTCACCCGACGTGGCCGGGTCCCCCGTCCCGCCACCGCCCCGGATGACCCGGCTCCGGGCCGGAGCCGTCGCCCCCGCGCCCTGGTCACCGGAGCCACCGCCGGCATCGGTGCCGCCTTCGCCCGCCGACTCGCCGCCGACGGCCACGACCTCGTCCTGGTGGCCCGGGACGGCCAGCGGCTCGCCGACCTCGCCGCCGAGCTGACCGGCCGACACGGCGGCACGGTCCGGGTACTGGCCGTCGACCTCTCCACCGACGAGGGATGCGGCGCCGTCGAGGACCGGCTCCGCGACCCGGCCGAGCCGGTCGACCTGCTGGTCAACAACGCCGGGATCAGTCTCAACCGGCCGTTCCTGCACTCGACCGCCGCCGAGGAGGTCCGACTGCTCCGGCTGAACGTGCACGCGGTACTGCGGTTGACCCTCGCCGCCCTGCCAGGGATGACCGAACGTGGACACGGGGCAGTGATAAATGTCTCTTCCGTTGCCGGATTTGGCCCGGTGATGCCGGGGTCGACGTACTCGGCGAGCAAGGCGTGGGTGACGAACTTCAGTGAGTCGATCGCCCAGTCGGTCCGCCGGTACGGCGTACGGGTCATGGTGCTCTGCCCCGGCTACACCCGTACCGAGTTCCACGACCGGGCCGGGATCGACATGTCGAAGACTCCGGAGTGGATGTGGCTGCGCGCCGACGACGTCGTCCGGGACGCCCTTCGTGACCTGCGACGGAACCGGATGGTCAGCGTGCCGGACTGGCGCTACAAGGCGGTGGTCTTCGGGCTGCGGCATGCGCCGGGTCGGCTGTGGCGGGCGGTGGCCCGGGACACCCGGGGGCGGATCGGCCGCGAGGAGAGCTGACCCGGCACCGGTCCGTACCGGTGCCGGCCGGGTTCGCGACGTCGACCGGAATCTGGTCGGTCCGACCGGATGCGAACCGGAAGCAGGCAAGATTCAGTGCGGAGAGTAGCCGATTTTGTGGCTGCTCGGCCACCGTCGAACCCGTCCGCACGGCCGCCGCGCCGGGTCGGCCGTTCGGCTTTCATCTCGGCGCAGTACCCTTACCGGCCATGGGGGACCACGACGACCTGCGTAAATTCATCACTGACCTCGCCGTCGTCCACGGACGGGTGGTGCTGTCCTCAGGCCGTGAGGCGGACTGGTACGTCGATCTGCGGCGCGTGACCCTGCATCACGCGGCGGCACCGTTGGTCGGTCGGATCATGCTCGATCTCATGGCCGACTGGGACTACGACGCGGTTGGCGGTCTGACGTTGGGTGCGGACCCGATTGCCGTCTCGATGCTGCACGCCGCTTCGGCGCGGCAGCGTCGGTTGGACGCTTTCGTGGTGCGCAAGACCGGGAAGACGCATGGTCTGCAGCGCCGGATCGAAGGTCCGGACGTGAGTGGTCGCCGGGTAGTGGCCGTAGAGGACACCTCCACGACGGGCGGCAGTGTGCTGACCGCAGTGGAGGCGTTGCAGGAGGCCGGGGCCGTGGTCGTGGGCGTGGCGGTTATTGTTGATCGAGGTGCGGGCGACGCCGTGCGAGCCGCCGGACTGCCATACCGGGCAGCCTATACGTTGGCTGACCTCGGCCTAGTGGCCTAAAAGTTTGCCGATTCGGATCTGCTGATATGCAGGCGGGTCGATGCTGCTGGTGGAAGGATGGAATACGTGGGAACTGCGTTGGCCGAAATGACTATGCCTCAGATCTCGCCGCTTGCCGGCGAGCCGATCGAGCGCGCCGATGCCGAGCGGCTTGCGGGGGTCCTCAAGGCCCTTGCTGACCCCGCCCGGCTGCGGCTGCTCAGCCTCATCCAGTCGGCGCCCGAGGGCGAAGCGTGCGTGTGTGACCTCACCGCGCCGCTCGGCCTCTCGCAGCCGACGGTGAGCCACCACCTCCGAATCCTCACCGAAGCCGGCTTGCTGGAGCGGGAGAAGCGGGGCGTGTGGGCTTACTACCGTCTGGTGCCGACGGCGATCGCGACGATCGCTGATCTGCTGACCCCGCCGCGGAAGCGGGCCACCAAAAAGGCTCGCTGAGTCAGTGTCCGGTCCGTCTGGTGTCCGCCCTCTCCGGGACGGCGCCAGGCGGCCCGACCGCTGACGAAGCGACGGGTCCGCCCCGACCGACGACGTGCACCGTCCCCCGCAAAGTGGCAGCGGGATCGGTTCGGGTACGTCGGGTGGGACGTGGTGCGCGTCGAACCGGTGCGTCCGGGCGGCCGTCCGGCGGTCTCCACCGACGGGCGACCGACGGTGACCTCCGGCTGGACGGTCCGACCACGTTCCTCGGACGGGTACGGAATCCGGACGGTGTGATGTGTTCTCGGACGGGGTGAACACCCCGCCCGATGTCCTGCTGCCCGTGGCACGTGTCGTGCCGCCCGGGACAGCGGGTCGGTCGCCGGTGTCGAGCCGCGACATCGGTGACCGTGCAAGACGTGATGACAGCGGTGACCGTGCAGGACGCGGTGACCGTGTGGGACGGGGACCGGCCGGTGGGCCGGCCGCCGCCCTGCTCGCGCTGACCGGTCCGGCGCCCGCTCCTTGGTGACCTCGGCGCCTCAGTGCTGGTGCCGGCGCTGCTGGGCCTCCTGAGCCGCGTGCTCCAGCTCGGCGGCCTGCTGCGGGGTCGTGCCCCGCTTGGCGGCGAGCCGGGCCCGGAGCAGCTCCACGGCGATCGGGATCACCGAGATCACCACGATCGCGATCAGGATCAGTTCGATGTTGGTCTTGACGAACGGGATCTGGCCGAGGAAGTAGCCGAGCACGGTGACCCCGGTTCCCCACAGGACGCCACCGATCACGTTGTAGACCACGAAGGTCCGGTAGCGCATCCCGCTGACCCCGGCGACGATCGGCGTGAAGGTACGCACGATCGGTACGAACCGGGCCAGGACCACCGAGCGCGGACCGTACTTGTCGAAGAACTCGTTGGCCTTGATCAGGTTTTCCTGTTTGAACAGCCGGGAGTTGGGCCGGCGGAACAGGGCCGGGCCGACCTTCTTGCCGAACGCGTACCCGACCTGGTCACCGACGATCGCCGCGATGGTGATGAGCAGGCAGACCAGCCACAGCGGGTAGGTGATGTACTCGCCGTTGGCGGTGAGCAGGCCGGCGGTGAACAGCAGCGAGTCGCCCGGCAGGAAGAACCCGATCAGCAGGCCCGATTCGGCGAAGACGATGGCGAGGATGCCGAGCAGCCCAAAGGCGGAGATCAACCGCTCCGGGTCCAGGAAATCCGGCCCCAGGGCCAGCGTGGTGGTGGGCGTCGGCACGGGTGGACCTCCGGGAACGGGGCGGCGGGCGTGACGAACGGACCGCCGGTCGGTGGCGGCCACCACAGCAGTCTAGGCGGCGTCCAGCTCCCGCCGCCCACGCGGTTTGCGGCGGGGCCGGGTGTACCCGCTCCGAACGGTCAGGCACGGCCGATGATCTTCTTCACGATCTCGGTGGTGCCGCCGCCGGTCCCGTCGCGGGTCACCCGGTCCCCACCGGCGCCGGTCGGGCCCGGCCCGACCGGCACCGGCGCCGGCTACAGCCGCGGGTCGACCGGCTCGGACTCGCTGGCCAGAATGGCGAAGACCAGTTCGTGCCGACGCCACAGCGGAGCCCGTTCGGCCAGCAGGTCGAGCGCGGCCAGGCCGAGCCCGTGCTCGCGTAGCGCCAGCCCGCGCTTGCGCCCCAGCGACCGGTGCCGGAGCTGGGCGAGCTGCTCCGGCTCGGCGTACTCCGGGCCGTAGATGATCCGCAGGTAGTCCCGGCCGCGACACTTGATACCCGGCTGCAGCAGCCGGCCCCGGTCGTCCCGGGCGGCCGGTCCGGCGTACGGCTTCACCACCATGCCCTCACCACCGGCGGCGGTCAGTTCCAGCCACCAGTCGGTCGCCTCCGCCACCGCCGCCTCGTCGCCGAGGTCCACCACCAGACGTCGGGTCGGGGTGAAGAACTCCGGGTCGGCGGCGTGCAGCCGGTCGGCAAGGGCCAGGTGCCAGCCGTGGTCCCGGCCGGCGTGCGACGCGCCCTCGCTGGCGAGGACCGCGAACGGCGCCAGGGTCACCCCGGTGAGACCGTCGGTCGGGCGTACGTATGCCCGGTAGGCGTCGGTGTAGCGGGCCAGGTCCGCCGAGCGACGGGTCATCCGGTCCCGGAGTTCGGCCACCGGCAGGCCACGTGCGCCCGCCCGGTCCAGGGTGTCCAGCACGGCCGGCAGGGCGGCCCGACCGGCCGCGCCGACCGCCGCGTACTGCTCCCGGATCAGGCCACCGGCCTTCGCCGACCAGGGCAGCAGCTCGCAGTCGAGCAGCAGCCAGTCGGTCTCCAGTTCCGCCCACAGTCCGGCCGAGGTGACGGCGGCGCGTACCCGGTCCAGCAGTGCCCGGTTCAACGTGGCGTCGAAGAAGGGCCGGCCGGTCCGGGTGTAGACCACGCCGTCACCCGGGCCGAACCCGGTGCCGCCGACCGGACCCGACCCGGTGTCCCGGCGGACCAGCACCACCGCGCGGGAGCCCATGTGCTTCTCCTCGCAGACGACCCGGTTGACGCCCGCGGACCGGTAGTCGGCGAACGCCTGTGCCGGATGCTCCAGGAAGTCGTCGAGGGTCGCGGTCGAGCAGGGCGCCATCGTCGGCGGCAGCCACGGCAGCCAGCGTGGGTCGACGGAGAACCGGCTCATCACCTCCAGCGCCGCCGCCGCGTTCTCGGCCGGCACGGTCACCGTGCCGTAGCCGTAGTCGATGTGCCGCCGGCCGGTGACGTCGCGCAGGTCGAGCCCGTGGTCGTCGCGGTCCGCGGCGGACCCGCCAACGTCGGCCGGTCCGGCGGGTACGGCGTGCAGCGGGCGGGCCGGCGCGTAGTACTCCTTGGCGGCCGGCACCGAGACGAGTTCCCGGGTCGGGTAGCGCAGCGCGGTCAGCGCCCCGCCGAAGACGCAGCCGGTGTCGATGCAGATGGTGTTGTTGACCCATTCGGGGGTCGGCGTCGGGGTGTGCCCGTAGACGACCATCGCCGAACCCCGGTAGTCGCGGGCCCACGGGTAGCGCACCGGCAGCCCGTACTCGTCGGTCTCGCCGGTGGTCTCGCCGAACAGGGCGAAGGCGCGGACCCGCCCGGAGGCGCGGCCGTGGTACTCCTCCTTCAGGCCGGCGTGCGCGACCACCAGCCGGCCGCCGTCGAGGACGTAGTGGCTGACCAGGCCGTCGATGAACGCCGACAGCTCGGTGACGAAGGCCGGGTCCTCGGTCTCCAGCTGGGCCAGCGTCTCGGCCAGGCCGTGCGAGACCGTCACCTTGCGTCCACGCAGCTTGCGGAGCAGCTTCTGCTCGTGGTTGCCCGGCACGCAGAGCGCGGTGCCGGCGGCGACCATCCCCATCACCAACCGGAGTACGCCGGGCGAGTCCGGCCCCCGGTCGACCAGGTCACCGACGAACAGGGCGGTACGGCCCTCCGGGTGGGTGGCGCCCGTCGCCCGGCCGTCGGCGTCCCGGTGCAGAATCCAGCCGAGCCGGTCCAACAGCAGTTCCAGCTCGGCCCGGCAGCCGTGTACGTCACCGATGATGTCGAACGGCCCGGTCAGCTCCTTCCGGTCGTTGAACAGCTTCTCGTAGCGGATCTCGGCGGCGTCGATCTCCTCGACGCCGCGCAGTACGTGCACCTTGCGGAAACCCTCGCGCTCCAGCCGTCCGATGCTGCGGCGCAGGTCACGCTGCATCCGGGTGAGCACCTGGCGGCCGAAGGTCCGGTCCGACCGGGCCTGCGTCCGCTCCCAGCAGAGCGACTCGGGCACGTCCAGTACCACCGCCACCGGCAGTACGTCGTGTTCCCGGGCCACCGCCACCAGGCCCGCCCGGGCGTGCTGCTGCAGGTTGGTGGCGTCCACCACGGTCAGCCGTCCCGCCCGCAGCCGCTTGCCGGCGACGTGGTGCAGCACCTCGAAGGCGTCCGAGGAGGCGGACTGGTCGTTCTCGTCGTCGGCGACCAGCGCCCGGAACGCGTCGGAGGAGAGGACCTGGGTCGGCGCGAAGTGCCGACGGGCGAAGGTCGACTTGCCGGACCCGGAGACGCCGACCAGGGCCACCAGGGCCAGCTCGGGAATGTCCAGGGTGGTCATCGGGTCTCCTCGGGGTGTGCCGGCAGGGGCTCGGCGGCGTTCGTGGGCGGGGTGGGGGTGGTGGGCGTCCGGGTGAAGACGGCGAGCTGGGTGGGCGCGCCCACCTCGGGGTCCTCGTCGCCGACGCCACTGATGGCGACCGTGTATCCGTAGGTCGTGCCGACGGTCTCCGCCCATCGGGCGAACTCCGCCCGGCTCCACTCGAACCGGTGGTCGGTGTGCCGCATCGTGCCGGCGGCCAGCCCCGGGTAACGCACGTTGTACTCGACGTTCGGGGTGGTGACGACAACCGTGCCGGGTCGGGCGTGCCCGAACACCGACGCCTCCAGCGCCGGCAGTCGCGGCGGGTCGAGATGCTCGACCACCTCCATCAGCACGGCCGCGTCGAAGCCGCGCAGCCGGTCGTCCCGGTAGGTCAGCGCCGACTGCCACAGCTTGATCCGGTGCTGCTGCCGGGCCGGCAGCCGGTCCAGACGCAGCCGTCGCTCCGCCATCGTCAGCGCCCGGGACGAGACGTCGGTGCCGACGATCTCGGTGTAGCGGCTGTTCCGGATCAGGTCGGTGAGCAGCGCGCCGCCGCCGCAGCCGAGGTCCAGCACCCGGGTCGCGCCGGACGCGTCCAACGCCGCCAGTACGGCCGCCCGGCGTCGGGCGGCGAGTGGCTGCCGGTTGACCGCGGCGGGCAGGCCGGCCTCCTCGTCGGTACCGACGTCAACGGTCTCGACCACGGTGTCCGGGTCGCCGGGGTCGTCGGCCAACCGCAGTTCGGCCAGCCGGGCCAGGGCGGTGCCGGCCAGTGCCCGCCGGTGCGCCAGGTAGCGCCGGGTGATCAGCCCCCGTTCCGGGTGCCCGGCCAGCCAGCCGGCACCGGCCCGGAGCAGCTTGTCGATCTCGTCCGGCGCCACCCAGTAGTGCTTGGCGTCGTCCAGCACCGGCAGCAGGACGTAGAGGTGGTTCAACGCGTCGGCGAGCCGGAGCGTGCCGGTGAGGGTGAGGTCGACGTACCGGCTGTCGCCCCAGTCGGGAAACCGCGGGTCGAGCGGCACCGGCGGCGCCGACACCGTCCAGCCGAGCGGAGTGAAGAGCCGGTCGGCCAGCTCCGTGCCGCCCCGGCAGCGCAGCGCCGGCACCCGCAACTCCAACGGGATCGGGGTCGCCGCCAGCTCCGGACGGTCCTTGGAGTCGCCGCGCAGCGCCGACCGGAACACCGTGGAGAGCGCGGAGGAGAGCAGGCTGGAGGCGGCGTACGGGCGGTCGTTGACGTACTGGCCGAGGGTGAAGCCCTCCGGCGTGCTGGTCGTACCCCGACCGGACCGCCCCCGACCCCGGCCGCCGGACAGCGCCAGCGGATCCGTGTCGAGCAGCAGCGCGGCAGTGCAACGCTCCACAGTGGCCTCCGGGAACAGCACGTGCGCCGTACCGGTGGGCACCCGGAACGAGTGCGTCCGGTCCGGATGCTTGACCAGGAGGTAGCCCAGGTCGGTGGCGGGCTGGTGGGTGGTGGTCATGGTGATCAGCACGGCGACCATGCTGACAGGAGGGCGGCCCCGGCGTCGCCTCGATTTGCCGTCGGCCGCGCCGGAACCGGGCCCGGGCGACCGGGGAAGCCGGAAACGGCGACACCCCGCCGACCCGGAGCGGGTCGGGCGGGGTGTCCCGGAACTACGGCTCGGCTCGACGTGTGGTCAGGCCACGAACCGGGTCCGACGGCGCCGGGCGAGGACGAAGCCGACCACGCCGGCCGCGAGCAGCGCGGCGCCACCGGCGGCGATCAGCCCGGTCGCGGTACCGGTGACCGGCAGGCCCTCGCCGGCACCACCGCCACCCTCGGTCGCGTTCACCAGGATCTTCGCGGTGTCGTTGGACTTGTCGGCGTCGCTGTCCCGACCCTCGCACTCGCACGGGTAGTTGATTTCGACCTTGCCGGTGGCGTTCGCGACGACCTCGTCGATCCGCAGGGTGAACTCGAACGTCTGCCGCTCACCGGACTTCAGCAACTCCACGGTGTCGCACCGGTACAGCGAGCCATGGGGCTTGCCGTGCTGGCCCCAGTCGTCGCCCTTCCGCCCCACGCAGTCGTTCGGTACGGCGACCGCGCTGGTGCCGGTCGGGAGTGTGAACCGCAGGTTGGTCACCCCGATCCCGCTGCGGGACGCGTCGGCCGTGGCCGGGCCGGGGTTGTCCACGCCGACCGTCACCTTCACCTCGTCGCCCTGCGCACCGGTGACGCTGTCGCCGATCGCGGCCAGGTCGACCGCGTTCTTGCCGGTGACCGTGATCTGCACGCCGTTGCTGTTGTTCAACGGGTTGGTGTCGATCTGGGGGGCGCGGGCGGTGGCCCGCGACATCTGGCGCAGCTCCAGTTCCTTGCCGCCGCCCGTCGCACCCTTCGTCCGGGCCTCGGCGCGGAACTCCTCGAACTCGTCCCTGGTCAGCCACGTCATGGAGCTGTACGCGTTGCCCGGCGCCTCGGTGTCGGCCCGCAGCATGAGCGGTACCTCCACGCCGTAGCTGAGACCCGCCTCGATCTCGTTGTCGAATACGCAGGCGAGCAGGGTGTCGTCGTCGTAGTAGCAGTTGGAGAACCTGTCCGCCGCGCTGACCGCGTAGTCGCTCTGGAAGACCAGGGCGGTTCCCTTGACCGTGTTCCCGCTCGCGTTGGTGACCAACGCCTGCGGGGCGAACCTGGCTCCGGGCTCCGCCATCACCGTCACGTCGTCGCCGGCGACCAGGTCGACGCCCTCGCCGACGGTGATGGTCGCCTCGTGGCTGACGGGCGTGCTCCCCTGCGCCTCGAAGGTGACCTTCAGCGTGCCTTCGTCACCGAGCGCGGCACCGTCGGCCGCGTGGAACAGCAGCTGGTGGCCGTAGTAGCTGCCCCACGGGTCGACCGTGATCGAGCCTGGCGGGGTGCAGACGAGCTTGGTCCCCTCGGCCTCGCACCAGTCGGCGACACCGGTTTCGGTGACGGTCACCTTGCCGGTCAGGTCGGAGAGGTCGTACGTGAGCCTGGCCCCGTACACCACGTCTTCCTCCGAGGCGAACAGGATCGGCGCCGCGACCGTACCCGGGGGGTGGTCGAGGGCGACGACGGTGTCCGGGAAGTAGACGTCGAGTTCCAGGTCGGCGGCCTGAGCCGGGGACGGAGCGGCGGCGACGAGAGCGCCGGCCACGCCGAGTCCGGCCAGTACCCGCCGGGTGTTAATGATTGGCATCGAAGAGGTGCCTCCCGTAAAGATCGGATGCGGCCCACGGAGCGTACAAACCGGTGTCCAGACGGGCTGTCCCGAAATCGAGGTCGGTCCGTTCGGTGGATGGGCGCTGATCTTTCAGCCTGATGTCTTTCGTGCGTCCCGCAATCTTTCGGCCCGTTCGACCCGTCGGGATAGCAGAAGACGCCCGGAGGTGTGCGTGACGTACGAGGAGTTCGCCGACTCCCGGCTCACCGCGTTGCTGCGCTACGCGGTGATGCTGACCGGTGACCCCCATCTCGCCCAGGATCTCGTGCAGGAGACCATGGTGCGGGTTCAGCTCAACTGGCGCCGGGTGGTCCGGGCCGACGTGCCCGAGCGGTACGTGCGCCGGATGCTGACCAACCAGTACGTCGACTGGCAGCGCGGCTCGTGGATGCGGCGGGTGTGGCTGCGCGCGGATCCCGACGAGGGGTTGCCCGCGCCGGCGGACCATGCCGAGGCGGCCGCCGACCGGGACCAGATCTGGAGCTGGCTGGCCCGGCTGCCGCGCCGACAGCGGGCCGCCCTGGTGCTGCGTTACTACGAGGATCTTCCCGACGCGGAGATCGCCGAGGTGCTCGGCTGTGCGGTCGGGACGGTGCGCTCGGCCATCTCCCGGGCCCTCGCCACCATTCGTGCCGAGTTCGTGGAGGCCTGACGATGAGCGACGACATGCGGCCGGTCGAGGATGAGCTGCGGGCGGCGTTCGCCCGGTACGAGGAGTTGACGCCGGAGGTCGGGCCGGTGCGCGAGGCGATCGCCGTCACGGCGACCCGACGTCGGCGCCGCCGCCGGGCGGTCCGGGCCACCGGGGCGGCGTTCGCCCTGTTCGCCGTCCTCGCGGTGCCGTTCCTGGGCCGGGGTGGTGGTCTGCCGCAGGTTCCGGAGGTCGCCGCGCCGCCGTTCGTGCTCGCCCCGACCGGGCCGGCGGAGCCGTTGGACTTCCTGCTCCTCGGGCTCGACGGCGGCGACGGCCGGAGCAACGGGCACCGGGCGGACACCGTGCTGCTGGTGCACGTACCGGCCGATCGGAGCCGGCTCTATCTGATCTCGATCCCCCGTGACCTCGGGGTCGAGATCCCCGACCACGGTTTCGGCAAGCTCGGTTCGGCCTTCTACCTCGGCAGCCACCGGCCGGGTGCCCGTCCCGACCTGGTCGCGGGCGCGGAGCTGACCGAGCGGGCGGTCGGCGAACTGACCGGGGTACGGTTCGACGCCACCGCCACCCTCACCTACCGGGGGTTGCGGGAGGTGACCGACGCGGTCGGCGGAGTACGGGTCTGCCTGCCGGAGCAGGTTTCGTCCCGGCACACCGACCGGGTCTTCCGAGCCGGCTGCCAGCAGTTGGACGGGGCGGCCGCGCAGGATCTGCTCCGCCAGCGGTTCGCGATGCCCGAGGGGGCGCACGACCGGGACCGCAACGGGCAGCGGTTCGTGGAGGCACTGCTGCACAAGGTGACCGACCCGGCGACCGCGCTGAATCCGGTCCGGGCCGCGCAGATCGTCGACGCGGCCGGCGGGAACCTTGTACTCGATCTCGGCGGGTTGACCGTGCCGGAGCTGTACGGCGCCCTGCGCGGGGTGGCGGCGGCGGACGCGGTGGGCATCGGCTGGACCGTCCACCCGCGACAGAGCGCCGACGGCCTGGTGGAGACGTTGGACGCGGCGGAGGCTCAGGGTCTGTTCGAGGCGCTGCGCCGGGACACGGTGGCCGAGTGGGCGGCGGGGCACCCGCAGCGGGTGACCAGGTGAGTCCGGGGCCGCGCCTGCGGGGTCCGCACCCCCGGCCGGCGTCGGCGTCGCCGGTCAGCCGGCGGTGACCGGGGTACGGCTGTCGCCGGTCGCGGCGGCGGCCGGGGTACGCGCGTCGGCCGTGCCGGTCGGCGTACCGGTGACCGCCGCGCGTCGACCGGTCCGGACCAGGTGCCGTACGCCGGAGGCGGTGTGGTGGGCCTGCCGCAGCAGCCGGTACGCCGGGTAGGCGTCCCGTCGGACCAGCCGGTGCTTGACCCCGGCCAATCCCTCGGGCTCCGGATATCCGCCGGCTGGCGCCCAGCGACGGTAGTCGGCGGCGATCCGCCGGAAGAAGTCCCGGCGCATCCGGGCCGGCAGCCGACGGTCGTTGCCGACGATCACCAGATAGTGGTTGATCATGAGCCGGAACAGCTCCGGCCGGAACACCTCGTACGCGCCGTCCGCCTGGTCGACCAGGGTGAAGAGGCGTTCGTACTGGTCGAAGACGTCGAAGTGCCGGGGGCTGACGGTCCGGGTGATGCCTCCGGAGGTGCGCTGCCGGTAGTGGTAGCAGACCTGGTCCAGCAGGTCGATGCTGCCGGCGGCCATCAGCAGCGGGTGGGTGTACGAGCAGTCCTCGTACCAGCCCGGCAGGAACCGGAGGTTGATCTCGTCGAGGAAGGCCCGACGGGTGACCTTGGTGCAGGCGGACTGGGCCAGCCGGAGCAGTGTCGGATGGTCGGCGAGTCGCAGCGGCGTCGGCAGTCCGGTCAGCGCGCCGGCCGAGGCCGGTGGCCGGGCGGACCCGCCCTCCGGCACCTCCGCGTGGTCCACGACCAGTACGTCGGGCCGGCTCACGGCCAGTCGGGCCCGAACCGCCGCCACCGCACCCGGCGGCAGCCAGTCGTCGCCGTCCACGAACCACACGTAGTCGCCGGTGGCCTGGGCGAGTCCGGCGTTACGGGCCCGGCCCAGCCCGACGTTGGCGGCCAGGTGCACGACCCGGACCCGGGGATCCCGCCGGGCGTACTCGTCGAGGATCGCGGCGCAGCCGTCCGGCGAGGCGTCGTCGACCGCGATGACCTCGAGGTCGGGTCGCCGGCCGGCCCCGGCCGGTACGGCGGACCCGTCCAGCGGGCGACCGGTGGTCCCGCCCTCGTCCGGCGTACCGGTGAGGATCGAGTCCAGGCACTGCCGGAGGTAGGCCTCGACCCCGTGGACCGGTACGACGACGGAGAGCGTGGGCGCCGCTGAGCTGGCCGGATCGATGTCCATGGAACGCGAGACTGCCGGACGGCCGGCAGCCCGGAGCCACGTTCAGTTGAACCCCCGGCGCACGGTCGGCGAACTTCTCGGAGCATCCGGACAGGTCAGCGGTGGTCGTCATCCGTGGGTGGTCCGGTGGCCGACGACCCGGGACTGTGCGGGTCAGCGGTGGTCGTCATCCGTGGGTGGTCCGGTGGCCGACGACCCGGGACTGTGCGGGTCAGCGGTGGTCGTCATCCGTGGGTGGTCCGGTGGCCGACGACCCGGGACTGTGCGGGTCAGCGGTAGTCGTCATCCTGGGGGCCGACGACCCGGGACTGTTCGAGGGCGTCGTACTCGTCGACCTCCAGGCCCCGCTGGACCTCCGGCTGGTCCTCGGTCGCCGGGTCCGCGACGGTTGCCTGCTCGACCGCGTCGGCGTCCGGCGCCTCCGGATCGCGTTCGTCGGGGGCGAGGTGGTCGCCGGGGGCGAAGTCCTCGTCGGGCTGGGCCATATCGCTCTCCTGCGGATTCGTCGCTTTCCTCACCGTACGGCGTGTTCCGTCGCTCGTCTGCCAAGCACCGTGCCCGGTGTGGAACCCGGGTAAACCGCCACCACCGGGCTCGGTCCGCCGAATGCCACCCGACGGGGCGTCCGGTCGGCGGAATCGCCTCCGGGCCGCGGGTCACGTGCCAGGATGGGGCCGTGGGCTTCCTGATCAGGTTGGTGATCAGCGCGGTGGCGCTGTGGATCACCAGCCTGGTGGTGCCCGGCATCGAGCTGACCGGCCGGTCCGGCTGGGAGAACGCGCTGACGGTGCTGGTGGTCGCGCTCATCTTCGGCGTCGTCAACGCGGTCCTGAAGCCGATCATCCACGTGGTCGGCTGCGTCTTCTACGTACTGACCCTCGGACTGTTCGCGTTGGTGGTCAACGCGCTGCTGTTCCTCCTCACCGACTGGATCGCCCACCTGTTCGACCTGCCGTTCGAGATCGACGGATTCTGGCCGGCCTTCTACGGGGCCATCGTGATGGCCGTGGTGGGCTGGCTGCTCGGCGTGGTCGTACCGGACCGGTCCGACCGCTGAGCCGCGGGAAGGGTGGGTTGCGGTGGCGAGAGCGGCCTGCGGGATACTTCCGGCGGAGGACAGCGCGGTCCGGCGCACCCAATCAGACAACGGCCGACGAGGCCGGGAACGTTTTCGAAGGAGCGGCTGACATGCCCATCGCTTCCCCCGAGGTCTACGCCGAGATGCTCGACCGGGCCAAGGCGGGCCGGTTCGCGTACCCCGCGATCAACGTCACGTCCTCACAGACCCTGAACGCCGCGCTGCGCGGCTTCGCCGACGCGGAGAGCGACGGGATCATCCAGGTCTCCACCGGTGGCGCCGAGTACCTCTCCGGGCCGACGGTGAAGGACATGGTGACCGGTGCGGTCGCCTTCGCCGCGTACGCCCGTGAGGTGGCCAAGAACTACCCGGTCAACGTCGCGCTGCACACCGACCACTGCCCCAAGGACAAGCTCGACAAGTTCGTCCGTCCGCTGCTGGCCGTCTCCAAGGAGCGGGTCGCCCGGGGCGAGGAGCCGCTCTTCCAGTCCCACATGTGGGACGGCTCGGCGGTCCCGGTGGCGGAGAACCTGGAGATCGCCGCCCAGCTGCTCGACGAGGCGGCGGCCGGTCACATCGTGCTGGAGATCGAGGTCGGGGTCGTCGGCGGCGAGGAGGACGGCGTCGAGAACGCGATCAACGACAAGCTCTACACGACCGTCGAGGACGGCATCGCCATGGTCGAGGCGCTCGGCCTCGGTGAGAAGGGCCGCTACATGGCGGCGTTGACCTTCGGCAACGTGCACGGCGTCTACAAGCCGGGCAACGTCAAGCTCCGTCCGGAGATCCTCAACGAGATCCAGCAGGCGGTCGGCGCCAAGTTCGGCAAGGGCGACAAGCCGCTCAGCCTGGTCTTCCACGGCGGCTCCGGATCGCTGCTCTCGGAGATCCGGGAGGCGCTCGACTACGGCGTGGTGAAGATGAACATCGACACCGACACCCAGTACGCCTTCACCCGCCCGGTCGCGGACCACATGTTCCGCAACTACGACGGGGTGCTGAAGGTCGACGGCGAGGTCGGCAACAAGAAGATGTACGACCCGCGGGTCTGGGGCAAGCAGGCCGAGGCGGGGCTGGCGCAGCGGGTCGTCGAGGCCTGCGAGCACCTCCGCTCCACCGGCACCACGCTCGCCAAGTAACCAGCGGCAGCGGTTCCACGGCGGCCGGTGCCCCGAACCCCGTGTTCGGGACACCGGCCGCCGGCGTGTCCGGGTTCAGCCGACGGCGGTGAGCAGTCGTACCGCCTCGTGCACGTCGTCGGTGACGTGGATCAGCGGGGACAGGTCACCGGCCGGGGAGAGCGTCAGCAGCGGGCGCAACAGCGCCTCCACCGGCAGGGTCTGGGTCCAGAACGCGCGGTCCAGGAAGACGTACGGGCCGCTGATCCCGTCGGTGCCGTAGAACGTCTTCGTCGCCGCCTGGAACACCTCCTGGACCGTGCCGGCCCGACCGGCGGCGAAGACGATTCCGCCCCGGGCCAGGCGCAGGATGGTGTCCTCGCGGATCGCGTTCGAGAAGTACTTCGCGATCCGGCCGGCGAACAGGTTCGCCGGCTCGTGCCCGTACAGCCAGGTGGGGATCGCCAGGCCGCCCCGCCGCGCCCAGTCGCCCGGCTCGGCCCCACCGGTGGCCGTACCGTCGCCGCCGCGAGGCCGGGGCAGTGGCGTACCGAACCGGGCCCGGACCTGCAACGCGGCCGCCGTGTACGGCTCGTGGTCGGCGAAGTCCGGCGCGGTCGCCAACACGTCGATCGCCGTGGTCAGCTCCTCCGCCGAGCGGTCGGCGAGGTAGGCGCCGAGGTTCGCCGCCTCCATCACCCCCGGCCCGCCGCCGGTCACCACCAGCCGGTCGGCCCGGGCCAGCTCCCAGCCCAGCGTGGCGGCGAGCCGGTACGCCGAGGTGCCTCGGGGCACCGCGTGCCCGCCCATCACCCCGACCACCGACCCGGGACCGTGGGTGGACAGCCAGGACCGGGTGGCGTCGGCCAGCGCGTTGTCGACGGCGTGGTCGTGCAGCCGCTGGGTCAGCGCCTCGCGTACCTCCGGCAGAGCGCCGCCGTGCGTCCGGAAGTGCTGGTAGACCACCGTGTCGTACATCCCGGCGAAGCCGTGGGTGTCGAATCCGGCGGCCAGGTCGTCCGGGGTGTAGAGCCGGGGCGGGTGGATCGGGTACGGCAGCGCCGGAAAGGCCGGTACGACGTCCGCGCCCCGGCGCACCACCTCGGCCTCGACCTCCCGCGAGGCGAAGCGGCAGCCGACGAAGAGGGTGTCGGTCAGGTCGACGGCGGTCAGGTCCGGAACCGGGTCGAGGTCGAGCCGGAGCCCCTGGACGGTCAGCCCGGCGAGGCTGCCGCCACGCAGGTGCGTTTCGAGTTCGGCGCGGGACTCGATCTCGTCGGCCGTGTTGTCGTGGGGTTCGAGCACGTCAGCGGGGGGTGGAGTGGGCACCCTGACCATCCTGCCCCCGGTCGGCAACCGACCCGGGCGCAGGGGCCGGTACGGCGAGAGCCCGACGACACCAGGGTCGCCGGGCTCTCTGTTACCGGGTCCTGGGGAGGCTCCGGACCTTCATTTGTAGTCCAGTCCGCCGCCACGCGCACCGTCCGCACGCGTGACAGATCCCTCAGCCGTTCAGCCAGCATGCGTGACAGGGGTCCCTGGTCAGCGCCGAACGCCGCCGGGTTGAATGGTCCGATGCAGAACCTCTTGCCCGAACCGCCGGCCACCCGGCTGCCCAGCGACGACGAGGCCGAGGCGGCGCTCGCCGCCGCGCGGCAGGCGGACACCGACGAGGCGTACGCGTCGGCCGCCGCGCACCATCCGACGTTCAGCGCGGCCTGGGCGACGCTGGCGGCGCGTGCCCTCGACGCCGACCAGGTGGTCACCGCGTACGCGTACGCCCGGACCGGCTACCACCGGGGGCTGGACCAGCTCCGCCGCAGCGGCTGGAAGGGGCACGGGCCGGTGCCCTGGTCCCACGAGCCGAACCGGGGCTTCCTGCGCTGCCTGTACGTGCTCTCCCGGGCCGCCGACGAGATCGGCGAGGCGGACGAGGCGGCCCGGTGCGCCCAGTTCCTCCGGGACTGCGACCCGGCGGCCGGAGACGCCCTGGCCAGCAGCTGATCCGCGCGGCGGGAGCCGCCCGGGGTGTGAGTGAGCCGTCGGTCCCGGCCCGGTGTGGGTCGGACCGGGACGGACGGCGGTTCAGGAACCTGTCGGCGGGGGGTCAGAGCCCTTCGGCGACGGCGGCGGCGATCTTCAGCCAGGCGTCCCGGGTCGCGGACGACAGCTGGGCGTACCGGATCGGTTCACCGGTGTCGATCAACCGCTCGTACGGGGCGGTCAGCACCGCCCGGGTCCGGGCCGCGAAGTGCCGCTGGATCGGCGGCAGGTCGATCTCCTTGCGGGACGGCGGCATGGAGACCACGGTCACCGCCTGCCGGACGAGCCGCTGCCGACCACTCTGCTCCAGGTGGTCGAGCATCCGGGCGGCCGTCTCCGCCGAGTCGTTACGGGCGGACATCGTCACCACCAGCTGGTCGGTCGCGTCGATCGCCGCCTGCCAGTTCTGCGCCCGGACGTTGTTGCCGGTGTCCACGAAGATCAGCTTGTAGAACCGGCTGACCACCTCACGAAGCTCGGCGAACGCGGCGGCGGTGAGCATCTCACCGCCGGTCGCCGACTCGTCCGAGGCGAGGACGTCGAACATGCCCTCGCTCTGCGAGCGGACGTACTGGGACAGGTCACCGACCCGGCCGTGCGCCCCCTTGAACTGGTACAGGTCACGCAGCAGGTCCCGGACGGTACGGGAGTGGAAGTCCTGCTGGGCCCGCATGCCGAGGGTGCCCTGGGTCTCGTTGTTGTCCCAGGCGAGCACGTAGCCGCCGCGCTTCTGGCCGAACGTCATCGCGAGCAGCAGGATCGCCACCGTCTTACCGGCGCCGCCCTTCGGGTTGACCACGGTCACCTGACGCAGTCCACCGAAGTTGCGGCGGATCATCTCGATGTCCTGCTTGATCTCCTGCTCGTGCCGGCCGGGAGCGAGCCTGACCAGCCCCAGCGTCGACTTGTTCACCACGGCCCGGACCCCGGTCTGGGCGACCGGGTCGGCCGGCCGGACGGCCCGGCGCTGGGCGAACTCGTCGGCGGTCGGGGTGCCGCTGTCCGGTGTCCAGAGCGGGTCCGGGTAACTCTGCGCCGGAGGCGTGGGCATGTGCTGCACGCCGGCCGCCTCGGCGTACGGCTGGGTCGGTACCTCGGTCACACCGGGGTGGTGCGGCGGAACGGGGCCCGGTCCGGGTACCTGCTGCGGGGCCGGCGCCCAGGGGGACTGGGCGGCGGTGGCCGGCGGCCCGGGTACCGGCGGTGCGGGCGGCGGATACGCCGGATAGCCCGGCGGGGTCGGGTACGCCGGGGTGGGCGGGTACGTCGGGCCCGGCGGCGGATATGTCGGACCCGGCGGTGGGTACGCCGGCTGCTGCGGCACTGGAGGGGGCGGGACCTGCGGCGGCACCGGTGGCGGGTACGCCGACACCGGTCGGGCCGTCGCCGAGTAGTGCACGCCTCCCATGGTCGGCGGGTACGGCCCGATCGGCGGCGTCGGTGCCGGCCCGGACTCCGCCCCGCCGGCCTGCTGCGCCGCCTGCTGCGGTGGACCGGCCTGCTGCACCGCCTGCTGCGGTGGCCCGGCCTGCTGCGGAGGGTCGGCGGGTGGTGGTGGCGTCGTCGGCCGCTGGGGCGGTTGGGCCCAGGGCGACTCCGCCGGACGGGCGATCGCACCGGTGTCCGGCGCGGTGGCCCGGCTGGCCCCCGGCAGGGTGGCCCGGCCACGGATCGGCGCTGCCGGTCGGCCGGTGTCGGCCTGCGGCGTACCGCTCTCCGGCCGGTTGGCCGGGTCGCCCGGCCCGGTGGCGCTGTCGGGCTGGCCACCGGTGCCTCCGGTCGCCCCGACCTCGCCCGACTGGTCGCGGGCGGGGGCGGCCGCCGGGCCGGTGGTCGGCGCGGCCGGTGCCGGAACCGCGCTGATCGGGCCGGTGCCGGAACCGGTGTCGAGTGAGCCGGTGCCCGGGTTGACGCTGGCCTTGCCCGCGTTCGGGCTGACCGTGGCCTTGCCGGCGTTCGGGTTGACGGTGGCCTTGCCCGCGTTCGGGTTGACGGTGGCCTTGCCGGCCGTGGGGCTGACGCTGGCCGTGCCGGCGGGCCGGGGGTCGGACGGGCCGGAGAGCGAGCCGTCGGGGTTCGCCGGCCGGTCGGTCGACTCCGGCCGGGCCTGGCCGCCGGTCTCCGGTGAACCGGTCTGCGCCGGTCCCGGCGTCTCCGGTTGCCGCACGTCGCCGGTGTTGACGGTGGCGCGGCCCTGGCTGGCGGGGCGCACGGTCGGCCAGACCCGGGTCGGTGAGTTGACCGGCGAGGCGTTGGTCGGGTCGGCGGCCGGCGCGGGCCCGGGGGACGCCACCGGCGGAACCGGCGGCGGGGTCTGCGGAACGACCGGCGGCGGGGGCACGACCGGGGCCGGCGGCATCGCGACCCGTGCCGCGGCGGCGTGCGCCGCCGCGGGTGGGACGGACGGCGGTGGCGTCGGCGGGACCGGTACCGCCTGCACCGGCATCGCCTGCACCGGCGGGGTGGGTACCGGCTGCGGAATACCGGGGATCGGCGTCACCCCCGGTGGGGTGGCCGACACCGGCGGCACGGCCGGGATCGGTGGCACGGGGGTCGGCGGCACGGCCGGTGGGAACTGCTGGTTCGGGAACGGCTGGGGAACGCCGGCCAGCGGACCCGGTGACGTGGTGTCCGGCAGCGGGGGCGGGGACCAGCTCGAAATCGGGTTGGAGTCGTCGCGCGGCTCGGCGACGATCTCGTCCGGCGGCCACAGCGGCTCGTCCGCCCGCGGCGCCACCGGCACCTGGCCGGGCGAGTATCCCCGGTCCGCGTGATTGTCCACCACGGCCTACCTACCTCCCCCCTGCCGAGAGCATGTCCAGCTGCCCGAGGGTGTACGCGTGCCTACCCGAGGGGTCCTCCGCCCGAGCGTATGTGCCCGAGGGTATGCGCCCGAGGGTACGTCTGCCTGATCACGCCGACCGGAACAGGTCGTACCGACCGGACAGGCACCCCGACTGGACACGTCACCCCGACCGGGAACATCACCCGGACCGGACACGGAGGTCCCACCTACAGCCTTCCACAGGGGATCAGTGGTCGTACACCGCCCATGCCCCGGGTTCGATCCACCATGATCTCTTGCGGGTCAGCGTGGCGGACACCCCGTCGTCGAGGAACGGGATCTCCGGATCCCGGGGGTTGACCGCGGCGGCGCGTCCCCTGGCCCGACGCACCTCCAGGCGTACCGTCCGGCGTCCCCACCGCGACCGGGTCACCACCGGCACCGCGACCGCGACCTCGATCCGGCCGTCCGCCGGGTCCGGGGTGGACAGCAGACGTACGCCGGCCAGTTCGGCGTACCCGCCCGCGTTGCCGACGGCACAGGCGAAGATCGGTTCGTGGCCGGTGGAGAGCACCGTGTCGTCGACCTCCACCCGACCACGCCAGGCCAGCGGTTGGCCGGCCTCGTTGGCGGCACCGAGCAGGGCGCCGTCCAGGGTGACCGAGCCGCCGTCGTTGCGGAGCAGGTCGAGCCGACGTACCCGGCCGCCGAGCACCGCCGCGGCGACCGCCTCCGGCTGGCGGGGCAGGCCGAGCTGCCCGGCGAGGTCGTGCGGGAGATCCGTCGACGTCGATCGGGCCGGTTCGAGCGGAAGCACGCCGATCGGCGGCAGGTCCGGCAGGGTCCGGTCGCCGGCGAGGTCGGCCGGACGCCGGCTCGGCGGCGGGGAGTACCGGCGGACCATCCGGCGGATCACTGCGCGCAACTGGCTGTCACTCGCCGTAGCGACGACGAGTCGGGTCTTGCTGTCCGAATCCGGCCAGGCCAGACCGTCCGGCCGGGCCGGCCCGTCGAGCCGGGACAGCACCTGGTCGATCTCCGCGTCCGACCGGGCGGTCACCGTCTCGACCCGGGCACCTGCTGCGGTGAGCGCGTCGGCACAGTTCAACACCGGTACGCGTGGGGTGTCGGCGCAGTCGGCCGGGCCCGACGTCGTGTCCGCCCCGCCGGCCGAGCAGCAGGCGCCACCCGCACCGCAGCCCGCCGTGCCGTCCTCACCCGAGGCCAGGGTGAGCAGTACCACGTCGTACACCGGAGGTCGCCTCCCGAAGTCAGCCCCGGCCTCTGCTGGCCGGGTCGTCACTTTTTGTTAGCCTGACACCTCGGGCTCGCCACGCGGTCGCCACCTGGCACCCGAGCCCCCTGGAGGCGGGTTTAGAGATGCCGGCGATCGTGCTCATCGGGGCGCAGTGGGGCGACGAGGGCAAGGGCAAGGTTACCGACCTGCTGGGTGACCGGGTCGACTACGTCGTCCGCTATTCCGGCGGCAACAACGCCGGGCACACCGTGGTCACCCCGGACGGCCAGAAGTACGCGCTGCACCTGATGCCGTCCGGCGCGCTCTCGCCGAACGCGGTGATCGTGATCGGCAACGGCGTGGTGGTCGACCCGAAGGTGCTGCTGACCGAGATCGACGGGCTCGCCGAGCGCGGCGTCGACGTCTCCCGGTTGCGGATCTCCGGCGACGCCCACCTGATCATGCCGCACCACCGGGCGCTCGACCGGGTGGTCGAGCGCTACCTCGGCTCCGCCCGGATCGGCACCACCGGCCGGGGCATCGGCCCGACCTACGGCGACAAGGTCGCCCGGACCGGTATCCGGGTGCAGGACCTGCTCGACCCGGGCATTCTGCGCAAGAAGCTGGAGCTGGTGCTCCGGGAGAAGAACCAGATCCTGGTCAAGGTCTACAACCGCAAGGCGCTCGACGTCGACGCGGTGCACGAGGAGTACCTGGCGTACGCGGAGCGGCTGCGGCCGTACATCGCGGAGACCCGGGCGATCCTCTGGGACGCCCTGGACCGGGGCGACACCGTTCTGCTGGAGGGCGCCCAGGCGACCATGCTGGACATGGACCACGGCACCTACCCGTTCGTCACCTCGTCGAACCCGACGGTCGGCGGTGCCTGTGTCGGCTCCGGTATCCCGCCGACCGCGATCAGCCAGGTGATCGGGGTCACCAAGGCGTACACGACCCGGGTCGGCTCCGGTCCGTTCCCCACCGAACTCTTCGACGACAACGGCGCCCACCTGCGCAAGATCGGCGCCGAGTACGGCACCACCACCGGCCGGGAACGCCGCTGCGGCTGGTTCGACGCGGTCGTCGCCCGGTACGCGGTCCGGCTCAACGGCATCACCGACCTGGTGGTGACCAAGCTCGACGTGCTCTCCGGCATGGACAAGGTGCGGATCTGCGTCGGCTACGAGATCGACGGCGAGCGGCACGACGACATGCCGATGACCCAGACCGCGATCCACCACGCCAAGCCGATCTACGAGGAACTCGACGGCTGGTGGGAGGACATCTCCAAGGCGCGGTCCGAGGCGGAACTGCCGGAGAACGCCCGCCGTTACCTGGCCCGGCTGGAGGAACTCTGCCGCGCCAAGGTCAGCGTGGTCGGCGTCGGCCCGGGGCGCGAGGAGAACATCGTCCGGCACGAACTCCTGCCCGCCCGCTCGTCGGCCACCCCGTAGGATCGCTCGTCGTGCGCGTACTTCTCATCGGTGGCGGCGGGCGGGAGCATGCTCTCGCGCTCGGCCTCGCCGCCGACCCCGCCGTCGACCACCTGATCGCCGCACCGGGCAACCCGGGCATCGCGGCCGTCGCCGAGCTGCGTCCCGTGGCGGTCACCGATCCTGCGGCGGTCGCCGCGCTCGCCGTGGAGACCGGGGCTGACCTGGTGGTGGTCGGCCCGGAGGCACCGCTGGTCGCCGGCGTCGCCGATGCGGTACGTGCCAAGGGCATCGCCTGCTTCGGGCCGTCCGGCGCGGCGGCCGTCCTCGAGGGTTCGAAGGCGTTCGCCAAGGACGTGATGAACGCGGCCGGGGTGCCGACCGCCCGTTCCCGGACGATCGAGAAGGCCGACACCCCGATCGGCACCGCCCTGGTCGCCCAGGCGCTCGACGAGTTCGGTGCGCCGTACGTGGTCAAGAACGACGGGCTGGCCGCCGGCAAGGGTGTGGTGGTCACCGACGACCGGGACGCCGCGCTGGCGCATGCCGTGGCGTGCGGCCGGGTTGTCGTCGAGGAGTACCTCGCCGGTCCGGAGGTCTCGCTGTTCGTCGTCACCGACGGTGAGACTGCGGTGCCGCTGCTGCCGGCGCAGGACTTCAAGCGGGTCGGCGACGGGGACGCCGGACCGAACACCGGCGGCATGGGGGCGTACGCGCCGCTGCCGTGGCTGCCCGAGGGAATGGTCGACGAGGTGATGGCCAGCGTCGTCGAGCCGACCCTGGCGCAGATGCGGGAACGCGGCACCCCGTTCAGCGGGTTGCTCTACGTCGGGCTCGCCATCACCCGACACGGCCCCCGGGTGATCGAGTTCAACGTCCGGTTCGGTGATCCGGAGACCCAGGTCGTACTCGCGCTGTTGGAGACGCCGCTGGCCGGCCTGCTGCACGCGGCCGCGACCGGAACGCTGGCCGGGCATCCGCCGCTGCGCTGGCGGCCGGGCGCGGCGGTCACCGTGGTCGTCGCCGCCGCCGGTTACCCGGGTGCGGTCCGCGGCGATGACGTGATCACCGGGGCCGAGCGGCCCGGAGTGATCCACGCCGGCACGGCGCGCCGGGCAAGCGACGACGCACTGGTCTCCGCGGGTGGCCGGGTGCTGTCGGCCACCGGGCTCGGTGCGGACCTCGGCGCGGCCCGCGAGGCCGCGTACGCCCTGGTCGACGGGATCGGGTTGGCCGGCGCGCACCACCGGCGGGACATCGCCGAGGCAGCCGCCGCCGGCCGGATCTCGCCCCCGCCCCGCTGACCCGTCAGGAAGGGGCCCTTCCTGACGTTTTCTGTATAGGAAGGGGCCCGTCCTCACACACCTCGGGGCCGGCTCGGGCCGGTTCGCCCGTCCACCGGCTGGCACGAAACCGTGATTCGCGACCGTGTGCGTGTTCCTACCGTGAGTATCCAGTCCCGGCGGCCGGCCGGGCGATCCCCGCGGTGGAGGAACGAGCATGCACAGGTATTTGACCCGCGCCGCCCTGGTCGTACTCGGCGGCGCGGTGGTGCTGGCCGGGACCGGTTGCGCGACGACCGGCGTACCGGTGGCCGGCCCGACCACGTCCGCGCCGGCCACCGGTGAGGACGGACTCGGCAGTGCGCCACCCGGGTCCGGCGGCCCGGACGACCCGGTGAGCGCTCCGAGCCCGACGTCCGGCGGCGGCAGCGGCGACGGGTCGACCGGGGGTGGCCCGACGGGTCAGCAGGGTGGGCACGGGCAGTCCGGCGGGAACACACCGAAGAAGTCCGCGCCGGCCGGCCCGACCATCCTCGTCTTCAAGATTGCTCAGCAGCCGCAGTGTCCGCAGGGCACCAACGTGAACCCGATTCCCGGCGTACCGGTCGTCCTGTCGTGGAAGGTGAAAGGTACGGACGCGGTGACCCTCTCCGTCGACGGGCCGGGGGTGTACGACACGTTCCCGGCCGAGGGCAGCGCGACGTTCGACTTTCCGTGCTTCGGAGCGCCCGGCGACGAGGTGACGCACACCTACCAACTGCGTACCGTCGGCGGCGGCGAGGTGCGGTCGAAGACGTTGACGGCCGCTGCGACCGTCCGTGGGATCGCCGACGTGAAGACGCCGTAGCCGAGTCGCCACCCGCCGGAGGACCGACCGGGACCCACCCGTCGGTCGACGCTTGAGCGCCCGGCGGTTCGGGCCGCGACAGATACACGGCGGATACACAGCGGGCCCCGGTATGTCGGCTTTGCCGCCGGCGAAGGCAGACTGTCTTGGTAGCGTCGCCGGGTCCGAAGTCGAACTACCGGAGGTGGGCGATGACGCTTCGACGCAAGATGGGGATCGTGGCGGCGCTGGTCACGGCGGTGATGGCGGTCGTGGCGGTGTCGGCTCCGGCCCAGGCGGTCGGGGGCGCGGGTGTGGTGACGACCCAGGACATCCTCTGCTGCTGAGCAACCGAGCCCTGTCCGATCCGCCGACCCTGGTCACGCTGGCCGTCGGGACGGCGGGCCGAGCGAGGTGGAGGGGTCCGCCCGCCGACCGGCGCGGACCCCTCCCTCTTTGGCGGCGCTCTCGGTCAGCGGATCTGTCGGCCGGAGATGGCGCGGGCGATGACCAGCCGCTGGATCTCCGAGGTGCCCTCGAAGATGGTGTAGATCTTGGCATCCCGGTACCAGCGTTCCACCGGATGTTCGCGCAGGTAGCCGGCACCGCCGAGGATCTGCACCGCCTTCTCGGTCACCGACACGGCGACCTCGCCGGCCTTCAGTTTGGACATCGACCCCTCGCCCGCGGCGAACGGCCGGTTGTTCCGGCCCATCCAGGCGGCCCGCCAGACCAGCAGCCGGGCGGCGTCGATCTCCATCCGCATGTCGGCGAGGGCGAAGGCGATCCCCTGGTTCTCGATGATCGGGCGGCCGAACTGGACCCGCTCCTGGGCGTACGCCAGCGCGTACTCGTACGCGGCCCGGGCCACCCCGATCGCCTGGGCGCCCACGGTCGGGCGGGTCAGCTCGAAGGTACGCATCGCCGCCTGGCTCTTGCCGCGTTGCCCCGACCGGGCCCGGTCGAGCCGTTCCAGCAACGCCTCCCGCCCGCCGAGCAGGCAGCGCCCCGGTACGCGTACCTCGTCGAGGAAGACGTCGGCGGTGTGCGAGGCACGCAGCCCGAGTTTGCGCAGCTTTTTTGCCCCGGTCAGTCCGGGGGTGCCCGGCGGAACCACGAACACGGCCTGCCCGCGTGCGCCGAGCGACGGGTCGACCGAGGCGGTCACCACGTGGACGGCGGCGATCCCGCCGTTGGTGGCGTACGCCTTCTGTCCGGTGAGGATCCACTCGTCGGTGGCCTCGTCGTAGCGGGCCCGGGTACGCATCGCGGCGACGTCGGAGCCGGCCTCCGGCTCGGTGCTGCAGAACGCCCCGACCGCCGGTTCGTCGACGGTGCCGAAGCACTGTGGCACCCACTCGACGAGCTGCTCCGGGGTGCCGGAGCCGTAGATCGCGGCGACCGCCAGCGAGGTGCCGAAGATGGACAGCCCGATGCCGGCGTCACCCCAGAAGAGTTCCTCGCTGGCGATCGGCAGGGAGAGACCGGTCGGATCGGCCCAGCAGGTGGCGAGGAACTCGAACCCGTACAGTCCGATCTTCGCCGCCTCCTGGACCACCGGCCACGGGGTCTCCTCCCGGGTGTCCCACTCGGCGGCGGCCGGGCGTACGACGTCGCTGGCGAAGCCGTGCACCCAGTCGCGCAGGTCCCGTTGGTCATCGTTGAGGTCGAGCGAGAATTCGACCATCGCCAGCTCCTCGGAGACTCGGCCGTGCTGGGGATCAGGCCTTGGGGATGTCGAAGAGGTTGGCGATGTTGGCCGCCAGCCCGAGGTCGCCCTTTGCCTTCAGCTTTCCGGTCATGAACATCATCACCGGGTTGGCGCCGCCCGACACGACCTTGAGGAACTCGACCGGACCCATGGTGAGCGAGAGCTTCGGCTCGCGGCTCGGGGTCTCCGAGACCTGGCAGGTCCCGTTCTCGATGACCACCTCGTAGGTGTCCGAGTCGCCGTCCGGGCCACCGGTGATGGTCCAGTGGATGACCGCGTTGGTCGAGCCGGCCCGGTCGGCCCGGAACAGCGCCGGCATCCGGGAGAAGACGGCGTCGAGGATGGTGACGCGCCGGTCGCTCTGCATCACCTCGGCGAGCTTGGCGTCCGGGGTGGACTTGACGAGCTTGGCGAACTGCTGGGGATCGACCGAGGCGAAGCTCGCCGGATCGAAGTCAGTCATGGGGTCGACCTTCCGGGCGGGACTTTGGTTACTGCTGCGTAACCTTACGCAGGAGTAGGTAGGCTGGCAAGGTGTCCTCCACGCCCGCCTTCAAGCGGCTGCCCCGGGCTGTGCGCGAGCAGCAGATGCTCGACGCGGCGGTCAAGGTCTTCTCCCGGCGCGGCTTCCATGCGGCGAGCATGGACGAGATCGCCGACGAGGCCGGGATCTCCAAACCCATGGTGTACGCCTACCTGGGTCCCAAGGAGGAGCTGTTCACGGCGTGTCTGCACCGGGAGGGGACCCGGCTGATGGAGGCGATCATCACTGCCGTACGCCCGCTGCCCGTCGGACCGACCGCTGACGCCGCCGTCGGGTCGGCTCCGGGCGATGTCGCCGGTGTCTCCGACGAGGGTGGGGCCGGTGGTGGCCGTACCTTCGACGCGCGGTTGTGGTGCGGGCTCCGGGCCTTCTTCCGGTTCGTCGGGGCGAACCGGGACGCCTGGTCCGTGCTCTACCGGCAGGCGCGGGGTGAACAGCCGTTCGCCGGGGAGCTGACCACGATGCGGGCCCGAATCATCGAGGTGGTCGCCGGCATGCTCGACCGGGGTCTGGTCGCGGAGGGCCGCGAGGTCGCCGGGCCCGAGCTGGAGGTCATGGCGTACGCGTTGGTCGGGGCCTCGGAGTCGGTGGCGGACTGGCTGGCCGACCACCCGGAGGCCGATCCCGACGAGCTGGCGACCCGGATCATGAACTTCGTCTGGACCGGCGCGGGAAGCCTGCTGGCCGGTCACCGCTGGCGCCCGCCGCTGAACCACTGACCCTCGCCGCTCCACGCTGCCCGTCTGCCGCTGGGCGGGCTGCTTCCGGCTGGTCTGCGCTGCCGGTGGTCGTGGCCGGGCCGTGGTGACCGTCCGGGGGTTGACGAGTCGGCGCGGGGGTGTCAGTCTCATCTGACAGGGGGGTGTCAGTTGAAACTGACACCCAGAAGGGACATCGGCGGCATGAAAGAGGCACCGTCCTCGGGCGAGGAGTTGTTGCAGGTGCTCACCGCGCTGGCCAGCCCGCATCGGCTGCGGATCCTCGCGGCCCTCGCCGAGGGTCGGACGTACGTCAGCCAGTTGGCCCGCCAGCTGCGGATGAACCGGCCGCTGCTCTACATGCACCTGCAGCGGCTGGAGGCCGCCGGGCTGGTCGTCGGGACGTTGGAGACCGCCCGGGACGGCAGTTCGGTGAAGTACTTCGAGGTCGTGCCGTTCACCCTCGGGCTCACCCCGGAGGCGATCCGCGTGGCGGCCCGAACCCTGGACCTGGACGGATCGGGAAAGGACGAGAGCAAGTGAGCAGAGCATCGGGCAGTGCCCTCAACCTCGTACAGGCCACACCGGTCCTGGGGGCGGACATCGCGCAGACCGCCACCATCACCTCGATGGTGCTGGTGGTGGTGCTGGCCGCCGTCGTCGCGTTCGTCGCGCTCGGTTTCTACCGGACCCGACGTTCCTCCGACGGCGAGGAGCGCTACCAGGCGCTGGTCGAGCGGTCCGCCGACACCGAGGCGCGGTTCGCCCAGGGCGCCGAGGCGACCGTCACCGAACTGCGAGGGCTGCGTACCGAACTGCACGAGGCCCGCGAGGAACTGGCGGAGGTCAAGCAGCGCCTCGCCGGCCTGGAACGGCTGCTCAGCCAGATCGGCTGACGAAGCGGCACCGGATGCGATGACGACCGAGGGACAGGTCGATCGGAGACCTGCCTCCACCACGGCAGAACGGGGAGACACGTGCCAGGTATTCGAAGGTCACAAGGAGCTCCGGCATCGTCGAGCAGGGCGGGCCCGGCTGCCCGGGCCGTCCTGCTGGCCCTGGTCCTGGCGCTCGCCGTCAGCCTGCCGGCGGTGTTACCGGCCGCCGTGCCAGCGCGCGGCAACCCGACACCCACCGAACCGCCCGGGGACAGCTCGGTCCCCGACCGGCTCGGCGAGGTGGCGGCGTACCTGCGCCGACACATGACCGACACCCGTACGCCCGGATTCGCGTACGCGATCGTGCAGGGTGACCGGGTCGTCGGCCAGGGCGCCTGGGGGGTGGACGGCGACGGTCGGAGGATCACCGTCGACACGCCGTTTGTGCTCGGCTCGGTGACCAAGTCGTTCACCGGGCTGGCGGTGATGCAGCTCGTCGAGGCCGGTCGGGTCGAACTCGACCAGCCGGTTCGACGGTACGTCCCGTGGCTCCGGCTCGCCGACGAGTCGGTCGCGGCCCGGATCACCGTACGGCAGCTGCTCACCCACACCACCGGGCTGCCCCAGGTCGCGGCGATGGGCCTCACCGACCGGTACGACAACACCCCGGACGGGCTGGCCCGCTCGGTCCGGGACCTGGCGGCGGTACGCGTCACCGCCGAACCGGGTGGGCTCCACCAGTACAGCGACGCCAACTACCAGATTCTCGGCGTGCTTGTCGAGGAGGTGACCGGCCAGCCGTACGGGGAACACCTCCGGCGGAGCGTGCTCGACCCGCTCGGCATGAGCCGTTCCGCCGCCACCGAGGCGGAGGCGCGGTCGCTCGGCGGGATTCCGGCCGGACACCGCTACTACGTCGGCCACCCGCGACGGTTCGCCCCGCCCTTCGACGGCTCCGGAGTGTCGTACGGCTTCCTGGCGGCGAGCCTGACCGACGTGACGCACTACGTGATGGCGCAGCTCAACGACGGGCGCTACGCCGACCGGAGCGTGCTCTCCGCGCCGGGTGTGGCCCAGTTGCACACCGGACTGGCCGGCACCAGCGGGACCGGCCGGTACGCGATGGGCTGGCGGGACGACACCCTCTCCGGGACCGGCGAGCGCATCGTCTGGCATGCCGGGGCGACCGCGAACTTCTTCGGCCACATCGTGCTGGTCCCCGGCTCGGACCTGGCCGTGGTGGTGCTCGGCAACAGCTACAGCCTGGCGATGGACCCGCCGCTGACCTCGGCGGCGTTCAACGCGGTCCAAATCCTCCGGGGCGGTACGCCGGTCACGGCGGAGGCGGATCCGATCTTCGGGTGGATCCTCGCCGGGCTCGTCACCGTGGGCGTACTGCTGTTGGCGCTGCTGGTCTGGTCGCTGGTCCGCTGGCGGCGCCTGGTCCGGCTCGTCCGACAGTCGGCTCCGGCCCGGCCGACCCCGACCCCGGCATCGCCCGTCGCCCCGGGCCCGGGCCTGACGTCGGGCCCGGCTTCGAGCCTGACGTCGGCCTCGGCATCGACCCTTGCGTCGGCCTCGGCATCGACCCTGACGTCGGCATCGGCCCCGACCCTGGTGCCGGCGTCGGGTCCGACGAGCGTCGGGCTGTCGCCGGGGCGGACCGTCGGTGTCACGGTCGGTTGGTTGCTCGGCTGCGCCGTGGTGGTCGCCGGCGCGGCGTGGGCGCTGCCGAGATCCTGGGACGGTGCCCGACTGAGCCAGGTGGTGCTCTTCGCTCCGGACATCGGGCATGCGATCGTCGCTGTGGTCGGGCTCGCCACGGCGCTCGCGCTGGTCCGTCTCGGCCTCGGCGGGTACGTCCTCGCGGTGGCCCGGGCGCGTACCTGACCCGTTAGGAAGGGCCCCTTCCTATGCAAAATGCGATAGGAAGGGGCCCTTCCTTGCACCTCAGATGCGGCCGGTGCCGGCGCCGCCGGTGACGATGGACTTCACGTTGGCGGCGGGGTCGACGCTGACGCTGTACGGAAGGCTCCGTACGCTGCCGCCGGTCTGGCCGCTGCCGGAGTTCACGAAGTGGTTGTTCCTAGCCACCAGGGTGCCGGGGCCGGAGCTGGCCTCGCCGAGGTGGTACGGGTCTTCGGTGTTCTCGAAGTAGTTGCCCTCGACGAGCACACCGGCGCCCTCGGTGGAGGCGACGCCGTAGCCGCCGACGTTGTTGTAGTAGTTGTTGAAGACGTGCACCGGGTTGCCGAACCGGACCCGGGGGTGCCGCTGTTCGGAGCCGTCGAACCAGTTGTGGTGGTACGTGACGCGCAGCTTGCCGGTGTCCTCGCTCGCGTTGTCGTCCGAGTGGCCGAGCAGGAACGACTTGTCGTGGCCGTAGACCCGGTTCCACGAGACGGTGGCGCAGTCGGAGGCCCGCTTGATGTCGACCGCACCGTCGTTGCCGTTGGTGAAGCTGTTGTGGTCGATCCAGACCCGGGTCGAGTACTGCACGTTGATCGCGTCGTCGCTCCAGTTCCGGAAGTTGATGTTCCGGATGATGACGTTGCTGACGCTGGCGACGTTGAGCCCGCCGCCGGTGATGGCGGCGTTGCTGCCCACGCCGATGATGGTCTTGTTCGCGGCGACCTTCTGCATGCCGCTGATCGAGATGCTGCCGGAGACCCGGATGACCCGGGCGCCGCTGGCCTGCATGTTGCTGATCAGGCCGGCGGAGTCGGTGACGGTGACCGCCGAGGCGCTGCCGCCGCCGGTGGTGCCGCCGCACTGGGTCGCCCAACCCTGCATGTTGAACGAGGCCGCGGAGGCGGCGGGCGCGCCGGCGAGCGAGGTCGCCGCGAGTACGACGGTGGTGGTCGCGGCGAGCAGCGGGATCCGGACGAGCCGCCGGGTACGCGGTGTCGCGGTGGTGGTGTTGGTGCTGGACACGGGGGAACCTCCGAGTGGACGTGGTCCACCCCGGCGGCCGGGTCGCGGGTGGGACGCGGACGCCGCCAGCGGTGGGCGGACGGTGTGCCCGGATGCCTCCGGACACACCTGGACGGGATGTTGGAAAGCGCTTTCCCAATACCCGGAGACTATCGATGCGTTTCGACCATGTCAACGATGAATGTCGATGTTCTGTCGACTTCGCCGCAGTGATCCGCGCCCGGGTGACCTCGTCGGCTGTTTCCAGCAAAACGAACTTTGCCAGTTGTCTGGGCGGAGTCTGCTGACTAAGGTGATCGGCATACACGGGTTTCACTGCGATCAGGTGGCTGGAGGTCCCGGCGGACGGAACGCGGGGCGGACGGCCGGGCCACGGACCACCCGTGCCCCGGGGTCGGCGCCGGGCCGGGGCCTCGCCGAAGCCGGCGGCCACCGGAAGGGTTGACATGACATCCACGGCAGGCAACGGGGGGCACGCCGTGCCCGAGAACCCACTCATCCGCAACCCGGTGTTACCGGGCTTCCATCCGGATCCCTGCGTACTGCGGGTGGGCACCGACTACTACCTCGCCACCTCGACCTTCGAGTGGTGTCCGGGGGTACGGCTGCACCACTCCACGGACCTGGTGCACTGGCGCCCGCTCGGTGGCATCCTCACCGAGCGCCGATTGCTCGACCTCACCGGCGCCGCCGACTCGGCCGGCGTCTGGGCTCCCGACCTGTCCTACGTGGACGGTCTGTTCCACGTGGTGTACACCGACGTGTCCAGCTTCGCCGGCGGCTACTGGGACTCGCAGAACTACCTGACCACCGCTGCCGACATCACCGGCCCGTGGTCCGACCCGGTGCCGCTGCACGCCCGTGGCTTCGACCCGTCGCTCTTCCACGACGAGGACGGCACGAGCTGGCTGCTCGCCATGAACACCGACTGGCGTACCGGCCGGAACCGGTTCGCCGGCATCCAGATCCAGCAGTACGACCGGGCGGCCGGCAAGCTGGTCGGCGAGGAGCGACTGATCTTCGAGGGAACCTCGGTCGGCATGACCGAGGCGCCCCGCCTCTACCGCCGGGACGGCTGGTACTACCTGCTCACCGCCGAGGGCGGCACCAGCTGGACTCACCAGGTCACCGTCGCCCGGTCACGCGAGATGTTCGGCCCCTACGAGGTGGCGCCGGACGGGCCCATGCTCAGCTCCGCCGGCCGGCCGGACCTGACGCTGCAGAAGGCCGGCCACGGCAGCCTCGTCGACACACCGGACGGGCAGTGGTACCTGGCCCACCTGACGGCCCGGCCGTACTCCCCGCTCGGCCCGTGCGTGCTCGGCCGGGAGACGGCGATCCAACGGGTGACCTGGAACGACGCAGGATGGCCGCAGATCGAGGGTGGCGTGCCGGCCGAGGTCGTACCCGTGCCCGGGGCGCCGGCGGCGGTGGACCGGTCCGACCGCCGCGTCGACCACGACGACTTCGACGCGGCCCGGCTCGGCCCCGAGTGGTCGACCCTGCGCCGCCCGGCCACCCCCGACTGGGTGGATCTCTCCAGCAGGCCGTCCCACCTGCGCGTCCACGGTGGCCAATCGCCGGTCGGGCGGCAACGTCCCAGCCTGGTGGCGCGTCGGGTGACCGCCCGGCACTGCCGGCTGGAGACGACGATGGAGTTCCACCCGCGGACGTTCCGGCAGCTCGCCGGCGTCACCGCGTACTACAACACCCGCAACTGGCACTACGCCTACCTCACCCGGGACGACGACGGCCGGCGGGTGCTCGAACTGATGTCGTTCGACCAGGGCCGGCGGATCCAGCACGCCGGGTGCCAGGTCGACGCCACCAGGGCGGACGCGGTGCGGCTGCGGGTCCGGTTCGACGGGCCGGTCGTACGGTTCGACTACTCGCTGCGCCGGCCGACCGGGGAGGCGCGGGACGGCGACGGTTGGTGTCAGTTCCCCGTCGAACTGGACGCGACGATCCTCTCCGACGAACACGCCGCGGAGGCGGAGGCCGGTGAGCCGACCGCGTGGGGCTTCACCGGGGCCTTCGTCGGCCTGTGGGTGCAGGATCTGGGCGCCGAGGGTGGGTTCGCCGACTTCGACTCGGCGACCTACGTCGTGGACGAGCGGTGACCCGGCCGGCCCGACCGGTCCGCCGGGCAGGATCACTCCGGGACCGGGGTCACCTCCCCGACCAGGTACGGGCGCCCGCGCCGGACGTCGTACAGCCCGAAGTCCCAGGCCGGTGTCGCGGTGAACGCGACCGTCCCGGGCAGGGGTAGCGGCAGCGTGAAGTCCACGTCCACGACGTACGCGTCAGGGAGCCGGTTCGCCAGCGCGGCCAGGCAGCGGGCCTTGCTCCACATGCCGTGCGCGATGGGTCGGGGGAACCCGAACAGCCGGGCCGCCAGCCGCGAGGTGTGGATCGGGTTGTGGTCTCCCGACACCCGCGCGTAGTCGCGGCCGGTCCCGGCCCCGACCCGCCAGACGGCGGTCGGGGCCGGCGGCGTCGGATCATCGGCCCGGTCGCGCCGGGCCCGCTCCGCCGCCACCCGCTCCCGGCGCAGGTACGTCGACACGCCGCGCCAGACCACCTCGGCGCCGACCGACGCGGTGCAGAGCACGTCGAACTGCCGCCCCCGAGGGTGCGGCCGGAGGTCGAGGGTCCGGACCGACAGGTCGAGCGACTCGGCGGCGTCGATCGGACGGTGCGTGGTGATCCGGTTCGCCACGTGCACCAGGCCGACCAGCGGGAACGGGAACTCCGGTGCGGTCATCAGCCGCAGTGCCAGCGGGAACGCCAGCACGTGCGGATAGGTCGGCGGCAGTACGTCGGCCAACCGGAACCCGCAGACCCGGTCGTACCCGGCCAGGTGGTCCCGGTCGACGGTGACGCCCCGGACCACCAGCTCGACGTCGGGGAGCCGGTCGGCGCGGCGGGCCGCCCCGAGTCCCGGGGTGAGCCCGATCGCGGCCCGCCGGTACAGCGGCCCGGTGGCCGGGAGCCTCGGAAGTTCCGTCTCGGGACGTTCGTCCGGCTGTCCGGTCATCACGCCCCCAGCAGGCTCTGCCCGCAGACCCGTACGACGTTGCCGGTGACCCCCGCGGAGCCGGGCGAGGCGAACCAGGCGATCGTCTGCGCCACGTCGACCGGCAGGCCACCCTGCGCCATGCTGTTCATCCGGCGGCCGGCCTCCCGCAGCATCACCGGCATCTTCGCGGTCATCCGGGTCTCGATGAAGCCGGGGGCGACGGCGTTGACGGTGATGCCGCGGGCGGCGAGCGGCGCCGCCATCGAGTGCACCAGTCCGATCACCCCGGCCTTCGAGGTGGCGTAGTTGGTCTGGCCCCGGTTGCCGGCGATCCCGGCGATCGAGGAGACCCCGACCAGCCGGCCACCGGTCGGCAGCAGGTCCCGGTCCAGCAGCACGTCGTTGATCCGTTCCTGGCCGACGAGGTTGACCTCCAGCACCGCGTCCCACCAGTCCGACGTCATCCGGCCGAGGGTCCGGTCCCGGGTGATCCCGGCGTTGTGCACCACGATGTCGACCCGGCCGTGCCGGTCGGCCAGGTGGTCGGCGAGCCGGTGGGCCGCCTCCGGGGCGGTCAGGTCGAGTTGCACCGCCGTACCGCCGACGGTGTTGGCGACCTCGGCGAGCGCGTCGCCGGCCGCCGGCACGTCCAACGCCACCACGTGGGCGCCGTCGTCGGCCAGCACCTCGGCGACCTTCGCGCCGATGCCCCGGGCGGCGCCGGTGACCAGGGCGATCCGGCCGGCCAGCGGACGCTCCCAGTCGACCTCGGGAACCTCCGCCGGGGTGATCCGGACGACCTGGCCGGAGACGTACGCCGACCGGCCGGAGAGCAGGAAGCGCAGGGTCGACTCGACGGCCCGCTCGGCACCGGGGGCGACGAGGACCAGTTGGGCGGTACTGCCCCGGCCGAATTCCTTGCCGATGCTGCGGGTCAGTCCCTCCAGGGCACGCTGTGCGGTCGCCTCCCGGGGACTCGCACACAGTTCCGGCGGGGTACCGAGGACGATCACCCGCCCGGACGGACGCAGTGCCCGGGCCAGCGGGTGGAAGAAGTCGAAGAGGGCCCGGAGGCCGGTCGAGTCGGTGATGCCGGTGGCGTCGTACACCAGGGCGCCGTACGGCCCCTGATCCGGCGGTGCGGCGGCAGTCCGGTCGGCGACCTCGACGCCGGCCACGGTGAGGATCTTTCCGACCGGATCGACGAGCCGGCCGCCGGGAGCGGCGTCGAGCCGGACGGGGCCGTGGATCAGCGGGTCCCCGGGCCGGTGCCGGCGCAGTCGGGGCGGGTCGGGCAGGCCGAGGCGCCTGACCAGCGCCCGGCCGGGTCCGGTGTGGGCGAAGCTCGCGTACCTGTCACTCATGGCCGTAGCCTACTCGCGAGTAAGGTGGTGGCAACCCTGCGTACTGGAGGCGATGTCATGCAGACCGTCCGTCGTGTCGCGATCATCGGCGGCAACCGCATCCCGTTCGCCCGCTCGAACGGGCGGTACGCGAAGGCGTCCAACCAGGACATGCTCGGCGCCGCCCTGAACGGCCTGGTCGCCCGGTTCGGCCTGGCCGGCGAGCGGCTCGGCGAGGTGGCCGCCGGCGCGGTGCTGAAGCACTCCCGGGACTTCAACCTGACCCGCGAGGTGGTGCTCGGTTCCCGGCTCGACCCGCACACCCCGGCGTACGACCTCCAGCAGGCCTGCGGCACCGGCCTGGAGGCGGCGATCCTGGTCGCCAACAAGATCGCCCTCGGGCAGATCGAGGTCGGGATCGCCGGTGGCGTCGACACCACCTCGGACGCTCCGCTGGCGGTCAACGAGGAGCTGCGGCGCACCCTGCTGGAGATCAACGCGGCCCGGAGTCTCGGCGGTCGGTTGCGCGCCGCCACCCGGCTGCGGCCGGCGCAGCCGTTCCGGCCGGAGATCCCGCGCAACGCCGAGCCGCGTACCGGACTGTCGATGGGTGAGCACGCCGCGATCACGGCCCGCCGCTGGAACGTCGACCGGCGGGCCCAGGACGAACTGGCCGCCCGGTCGCACCACCGGCTCGCCGCCGCGTACGAGCGGGGGTTCTTCGACGACCTGGTCACGCCGTACCTCGGGTTGACCCGGGACGCGAACCTGCGCCCGGACACCAGCGTGGAGAAGTTGGCGGCGTTGAAGCCGGTCTTCGGCACCCGTGGACCGGAGGCGGACCAGGCGAGCATGACCGCGGGCAACTCCTCCCCGCTGACCGACGGCGCCTCGACCGTCCTGCTCGCCTCCGAGGAGTGGGCGAACGCCCACCGGTTGCCGGTGCTCGCCTGGTTCGGCGGTGCCGAGACCGCCGCCGTCGACTTCGTACACGGTGACGAGGGGCTGCTGATGGCACCCGCGTACGCCGTACCCCGACTGCTCGCCCGGACCGGTCTGACCTTCGCCGACTTCGACTACTTCGAGATCCACGAGGCGTTCGCCTCCCAGGTGCTGGCCACCCTGGCCGCCTGGGAGTCGGCGGAGTTCTGCCGGGACCGGCTCGGCCTGGACGCCCCGCTCGGCCCGGTCGACCCGGCGAAACTGAACGTCAACGGTTCGTCGTTGGCCGCCGGACACCCGTTCGCGGCGACCGGTGGCCGGATCGTGGCCACCCTGGCGAAGCTGCTCGCCCAGCGGGGTTCGGGACGGGGTCTGATCTCGATCTGCGCGGCCGGTGGCCAGGGCGTGGTGGCGATCCTGGAGCGCTGACCCGCTGGTCGTCGGCCCCGGCTGCGGAGGGTCCGGCGACTTCCGCACCGCGACCAACTCCCAAACAAGTGCTTGGCGGTTGGTGTCACGATCGCTAGACTCCCCAACATGTCTTTGGGAGATGACGACGGGGGCCCGGACACCGGGCCGGACCGGGACAGCGGCACCGGGCCCGACCCGACCGCCCGACTGCGCGCGCTGGCCCACCCCGTACGGATGCGGATGCTCTCGCTGCTCACCGCCTCCGCGCTGACCGCCGCCGAACTGGCCCGCGAACTCGACCTCACCCACGCCAACGCCAGCTACCACCTGCGACACCTGCTCGCCGCCGGGGTTATCCAGGCCGTCGGCGAGGAACGCATCCGGGGCGGGGTCGCCAAGCGCTACCGCTACGACCCCGACGCCGACGTGGAGTGGCCGCAGCCGGCCGCCGTCGAGGGCACCCAACCCACCCCCCAACACCGGCTCGTCTACGCCGCCCTCGCCACCGAGTTGCGCCGCCGGTCCGCGTCACTGCGCCGTGGCCCCGGCAACTTCCTGACCGACGCCGAGTTCTGGGTCGACCCCGACACCTGGCAGGAGATCCGGGACCTGATCGCCGAGGCGTCCGGTCGACTGCACCGGGCCGCCCAGCCGGCCCGCACCCCCGGCACCGTCCGGGTCAGCGCCACCGTCGCCCTGTTCCGGATGGAGGACTGAGCATGCCCACCCCCGCGTTGGCGCCGCTGCGGCACCGGCCCTTCCGCTACCTGGCGGTCGGCCGGGCCGCCACCATGCTCGGCAACGCGGTCGCGCCGATCGCACTCGGTTTCGCCGTACTCGATCTGCCCGGGTCGGTGCGCGACCTCGGTCTGGTGGTCGGCGCGCGGTCGCTGACCAACGTGCTGTTCCTGCTCTTCGGGGGCGTGCTGGCCGACCGGCTGCCCCGGCACGCGCTGATGGTGGTCTCCTGCGCGTCGGCCGCCGCCACCCAGGCCGCGGTCGCCGCCCTGGTGCTGACCGACACCGCGACGATTCCGCTGCTGGTCGCGCTGAGCGCGGTCAACGGGTTGCTGAGCGCCCTCGCCTGGCCGGCGGCCTCCGCACTGATGCCGCAGACGGTGCCGGCGGAACTGCTGCAGTCGGCGAACGCGATCAACCGGCTCGGCATCAACGCGGCGATGATCGGCGGCGCCTCGCTCGGCGGCCTGCTGGTGGCCGGCGCCGGCCCGGGGTGGGGCCTGCTGGTCGACGCGATGACGTTCGCGGTGGCCGGGCTCGCCTTCTCCCGGGTACGGGTGGCCCGGGTCGCCGACCCGGGCGCCGCCAGGTCCCACCCGTTCCGCGACCTGCGTGACGGGTGGACCGAGTTTGTCGCCCGCTCCTGGGTGTGGGTGGTGGTGCTCGGCTTCCTGCTGATCAACTTCGCGTACGCCAGCTCGGTCAACGTGCTCGGACCGGCGGTCGCGGACGAGGCGATCGGGCGGTCGGCCTGGGGACTGGTACTCGCCGCGCAGACCGTCGGCATGGTGGCCGGCGCGCTGGTCGCCCTCCGCCTCCGGGTACGGCGATTCCTGCTGGTCGGGGTGCTCTGCATGTTCGCCGACGTGCTGCTGCTGGGCGTACTGGCCTGGACGCCCTCGGTCCTGCTGCTGGTCGGCACCGCGTTTGTCGCCGGGGCGGCGGTGGAGCAGTTCTCGGTCGCCTGGGAGACCTCGATGCAGCGGCACATCCCCGCCGACAGGCTCGCCCGGGTCTACTCGTACGACGCGCTCGGCTCGTTCCTGGCCATCCCGCTCGGACAGATGGCGATCGGCCCGGTGGCGGAGGTGCTCGGCACCGAGCGGACACTGCTGCTCGCCGCCGGGATCGTGCTGGTCGCGGTGCTCGGCATGCTGATCGATCCCGCCGTACGGCGCCTCGACTCCAGCCCGTCCACCACCGGGTCGGAGGATCGACCGGACGTCGACCCGACGGTGTCGTCGACGACGGCCGTCTCGGCGTCCACATAGGAGCTGATCGGTCGGGTGCGGCCACGGCGGGGGTATCTCCACGGCGACAGCGGGTGGCCGGGCCGGTGGTCCGGGACCTGATCGGGCCGTAGCCGCGCTCGTCCGAACCATGCCGAGGCGCCACAAAGGCGACCACTAGGATCTTCGGCGATGTTCGTCAGATGATCAAATTCGGGGGTCCGGAGTGGTGCGGCAATGACCGTGCACACCGTGACGCGGCGACAGGGTGGCCTGACCGCGTTGTATCTCGGAATCTTCGCGACCCTCTGGTTCAGCGTGCCGAAGGCCGATCCGCCACTGAGCACCCTGCTGGTGGTCGGCAGCATCGCCGCCCTGCTGACCGCGGTGGCCGGCGGCGTCGTCGTGGCCCGGTCCCGGGGCGCCGACCCGACACCCCGGGACCGGGCCGTCGACCGGCGTTACCTGCTGATCGTCGGCGCGGAGTTCGCCGTCGCCGGGATCGGGGCGGCGGTGCTGTCCGTCGCCGGATGGACCGGGTTCATCCCGGCGCTGATCAGTTTTGTCGTCGGCGCGCACTTCCTGCCGCTGGCCCCGGTGCTGCGTGACCCACTGCTGCGCCCGCTCGGGGTGGCGGTCTGCGTGGTAGCGGTCGCCAGCCTCCTCGTCGGCCTCGCCTCGTCCGCGTCGGTCGGGCTGGTGGCCGGCGCCGGCACCGGGCTGCTCCTGCTCGGGTACGCGGTCACTGCCCTGCTCCGCATGTCCCGGCCGAGGTGACCGGCGATTCACCAGCCACCGGCCTGTTGACACCGGCGATAGGGTCTCGCTGATCATCGGACCGAGCATCGGGGCGTCACACGATGAGCTACCCAGGCCAGCCAGCAGGGACACCCGTACCGTCGGTACCCGTACCGCCCGTGCCACACCAACCGCCGGTGCCGCCGCCGGCCCGTCCGGCGACCGGCGGATCGGTGGGACGGGTACTGCTCGGACTGGGACTGGTGCTCCCGGCACTGCTCGCCCTGGTCTGGTCCTACCTCATCCCCACCGTCAGCATCGTGCTGACCAGCTTCCGGCACGAGGATCTGGTCAAGCCGCCGACCCCGGCGGGCACCGAGAACTACCAGACGATCGTCGCGGACGGGGTGTGGGGGCAGATCGGCTCCGCGCTCCTGCTCGGCCTGCTGCCGCTGGCGTACGCCCTGGTTGTCGCGCCGCTGCTGGCGGTCGTCGCGGACCGGGCCGGCCGGGTCGCCCGACTGGTCACCCGGGCCGTGCTCGCGTTGCCGATCGCCGGGTACGCCCCGGCCGCGCTCGCACTCGGCTGGCGGTTGCACCGGATCGAGCCGGGTGAGCCCGGCCCCCTGGTCCTGGTCGACGTGCTCTGGGCGCTCGCGGCGACGTCGTTCGGCCTGGTTGTCGCGATCGCCGCGACGGCGTTCCTGAGCGCACTGCGGAAGCGGACGTCCGGGCGTCGGTCACCGGCCGCCGTGCTGACCGTCGGTGGCGTCGTCGGCCTGAGCGTGCTCGCCCTGACCCTGCAGATCTACACGACGCCGGCGCTGCTCAACGGGCTCAAGACGGACGGATCGGCGTTGACGCCGGTGGTGGAACTGCTGCAGAACAGTTTCCTCCTCTACCGGGTGGGGCCGGGTGCCGCCGTGGCGACGCTGCTGCTCGGCCTGCTCGCGCTGCTCGGGCTCGCCACGACCGCTCTGCTGCTCGCCACCCGTACCCGGATCGAACTCGACGGTTGGCGGGACCGGCGCGACACGCCGCCCGTTCCCGTTTCCGCCCAGCCGGCCGCCGGTCCCGAGCAGCCGACCGCCGTGCCCGGGCAGCCGGATGCGGTTTCCGCGCGGCCAACCGCCGTTCCCGGGCAGCCGACCGTCCCGGCCCCGACGGCGGTGCCGGCCGGCGGTCGGGGACGCCTCGTCCACCTCGGACTCCTGGTGGTCGGACTGGCCGCCCTGCTCGGCGTGGTCGGTTGGGCGTCCGCGCCCTGGCTGCGGCACATCCTGTCCGACCCCGGCCTGGACGCCTTCCGCAACGGCCAACCGGAGCCGGGGCTCAGCCTGGTACGGGTGCTCGCCAACACCTGGATCCCACCCCTCATCTCGGCGGTCGTCTCGGTCGGCCTCGGTGCGGCCGGCGGCTTCGGGATCGGTGGGCTGCGACCGCTCGGCCGCTGGAGCGAACTGCTGCTGGTCCCGTTCGCACCGTGGCTCTTCGTCGGCGTCGGCCCACTCTCGGTCGGCACCGCGACCCGTGCCGCCGACGCGGACCAGGTCAACACGTTCCTCGGCCTGATTCCGCCGGTCTGGCTCTCCGTACCGGCGCTGTTCGTCTTCACGTTGCTCTTCCGGGGGCAGCACGCCCGGTGGCGGGCCGGTGGCGGTTTCTTCCGCGCCCTGCTGCTCCCGGCCCTGCCGATGCTGCCCGTGGCACTCCTGCTGACCTGGCTGTTCAATGCGCAGCAGCCGTACTGGGCACGGCTGATGGTGAGCAAGGCGGAGCTGCTGCCGGCGCCGGTTGTCGCCGAGACGATGTTGTGGCAGTTCGACGAGCCGGACGGCGACATGTTGAGTCTGGTGCTGCCGTTGCCGATCCTGTTGATCTTCCTGCTGGCCTTCGTCGTGCTCCAGGTCGGCTACCTGGACCGACTCGCCATCCGGGTGGGTCGGACCACACCCCCGCAGGGAGTGGGCCCGGCCGGGGCGGTGGCCGTACCGGCCGGACCGGTGCCGCCGCATGGCGTCGCGGTACCGGCGCAGCCGTACGGCGTGCCCGCCCCGCCGCAGCAGAGCGGATACCCCGCACCGGTGCCTCCACAGGCGTACCCGCCACCGCACGGATACCCACCACCGCAGGGATACGGGCCGGTTGCGCCGCAGGGTGGCCATCCGCCGCCCACGTCCCCGTACGGCGGCTGACCCAGCGGGGCCCGGTTACGGCTGTTCGGCGCTGATCGCGAGAGCGCCGAGCAGCCAGGCGTCCCGGCCGGTCCGGGCGGTCAGCCGGGCAGGTCCGTTCTCGGGCAGGCGGGTACGCAGCACCCGGGCGTCCGTACCGAGGGTGTTCCAACCGGCGGCCGTGCCGTCGGTACGGCTGGCCGCGGCGTTGCTCGGGTTGCCCCGGTCGACCGGTGACCCGGCCAGGTCGAGCCGGTCGCCGGTGGTCGACCGGTCGGTCTCCCAGCCGATGAACCCGATCTGGGCCGCCGCGCCCGCCGCCCCGGGCAGCGCGGTGGAGACCGAGTCGCCCGGCCGGAGGGCGAGGGCCCCGTCGAGTACCGCGACGCTGCGGGGCGGACCGCCGTCGGCGACGACGGCGAGCAGGCTCCAGCCGCCGAAGGAGCCGATCCCGGGGGTGAAGGCCCGCCGGTCCACCCCGACCCACCAGGTGCCGGAACGGGCGATCCCTGTCACGTCGACGTACGCCTGGTAACCCTGTCGGCCCTCCAGGGTGGCCGGGAAGGAGGCCACCCGGGTGGCGCGCAGTGGTGTGTACCGGCTGCTGCCGGGTGTCCGGACGTACGCCGTCGGCGCGCTCGGCGGGCGGCCGGTGCCGGCCCAGTACAGCCCGGCCCAGAGCACCCGGCCGGTGAGCCGTACGGAGGCGCCGCTGACCATGCCGCGCCGGGGTGCCCCGGCCGGCGCGTCACGTGCCGTGTAGCGGGTCATCAGGTAGTGGCCGTTGTCGACCCGGCCGAGGGCGGGACGGCCGGCCCGCGCCGCGCGGCAGGTGAGGTCGAGGTCGGAGCAGGAGAGCAGGGCGTTGCCGGCGGCGGTGAGCCGCGCCGAGACGGTACCGGCGAAGACCGTCGAGAGTCCGGTGTCGCCGACGTCGAGCCGGAGCGCGGCGGTGCTGCGGGGCGCACCGGGCGCGTCCAGGTTGAGCCGCACGGTGCCGCCCCGGGCGGTGCCGGCGACGGTGACCGGCAGGTACGCAGTGCTCGCCGTCGCCGCCGCCAACGGCCCCCGGCGGCAGGTGCCGGGGCTGCCGGCGGTGCAGGTCCAGCCGTCGCCGGCCGTCCCGGCGCGGAGCCGGATGCCGGTCGGCAGGGTGATCCGGGCGGTGAGCGGACCCGTCCGGTCGGCGGCGGCGGCACGGAACGTACCCGGTCGACGTCCTCCGCCGGCCCCGGCGGACCGGATCGGGTTGGTGACCGTCATCAACAGCACCGTGGACCGGCCCCGGACCAGGGTGCCGACCGGCGCGAGCGCCACGGCCAGCGAGCCGGGGGCGCCCGGTGCCGCCGTGCCGGGCCGGTCGGCCGGGCCGGACGGCCGGTCGGGGCCGTCACCGGGGCTGGTCGGCGCCCCGCCGGACGGGCCGGGCGCGGGCGTGCCGGACGGGCCGGGCGTGGGCTGGTCCGGTTCGGGTGTCGGGGTGGTGTCCTCTCCCGGTGTTCCCGGTCCCGCCGGCGGCGCCGACCGTCCCGGGCCGGCGGTCGGCTCCGGTCGGCCGCTGAGCGCGACCGCGACGGCGACGGTGGCCAGCAGGACCAGTACGACGCCGACGGCGGCGAGCCGGGTGGCCCGGTCACGGACGCGCCGCCGCGGGCGGCCCCGGCCGCTGCCCGGCGTACCGCCGTCGGCTGTGGTCCCGCTGTCCGTCGTGGTACCGCTGTCGGGGTCGGACCCGCCGTCACCGGAGCCGGCGGTGGGGTCGGCGGCAGGGCCGGTGGTGGCCGCGGCGCCGGCGGTGGCGTACCCGACGGCGGTGACGCCGACCAGCGAGGGGACCAGGATGGCACCGAGACCGGAGTTGACGTCGCCGAGTTCGACGTAGAGCAGGCGGCAGGACCGGCAGCCGGACAGGTGGCCCTCGACCTCGGTCGTCTCGCGGGTGGCCAGCCCGTCCCGGACGTACGCGCCGAGCCGCTCGGCGGTCCACCGGCACGCCTCGTCGGTACGGGTGGCGGCGTGCTCCCGCAGGTAGTTCTGCCGGAGGCGTTCCCGGGCACGGTAGGCGAGCGCGGAAACCGCGTTGGGGCGTACCCCGAGCAGTCGGGCGACCGTCGCCGGGGAGTCGCCCTCCACCTCGGTGTGCCACAGCACCAGCCGCCACCGCTCGGGCAGCGCCGCGAAGGCCCGGGCGACCATGGTGTGCTCCAGACCACGGACCGCCGGGTCGACGAACGGTTCGCCGGGATCGTGACCGGACAGGTCGTCGGCGAGTTCGAGCCGGCGGGACCGGCGCGTTTCGTCGTAGAAGACGTTGCGCAGGGTGGTGAGCAGGTAGGTGCGGAAGGCCGCCTTCGGGCCGGCACCGGCGCGGAGCGCGGCGAGCACCCGGGCGAACGCCTCCGCGACCAGCTCGTCCACTTCGGATCCGCGAGGGTCCAGGGTGCGGGCCAGACGCCGGGCCGCCACCTCGTGCCGCCGGTAGAGCACGGCGTACGCCTCGTTGTCGCCGTCGCGTACGGCACGCAGCAGTTGCAGGTCACTGCGGGCGTCGTACGCCGGGGTGCTGGTGTTGTCCGCCATGTCCTGCCAGGTCAGTGGAGTGAGCGGTCCGTTGTGGACCGGATCAGGCGCTCGCGGTGCGGCCCGCCGTACGACGGACGAGGAACAAACTACCAAGGGCGATCCCTCAGCGGCAGAAGGTGAAGTCGTGTTCCGGGAAGGTGACCACATGCCCGGATCGCGGCTAATTCTGGTTTTGTCCCCACCGTCGTCATGATCGGCCCCCGACTCCGTCTAGCCGACAGTGAGCCGCCGTGACGGATGGAGCAGTGACGCCGGATGAACGACGAACGCCCACTCAGCCCGGCGGCGGCGGAGCGCCGAGCCCGCGCCACCCGCCGTTTCCGCACCGAGGCGGTGGCGCTGCGCGAGGTGTGGCGGGAGTCGGTGCTGCGCCAACGGCCGAGCTGGACCGGCGGCTGGTGGACGGCGGCGGTCGACAGCCTGACCCGGGCGATCGCGGAGACCCGTGACCCGCAACCGGCCTGTGTCCGCCTGGGCAGGGCCAGAGCCGCCGCCGGGGTGGGCATCGACGACACGGTGGCCGACCTCAGCGCGCTGTACCGGGCGCTGCCGGAGGGCGAACCGCCCGACCACCTGCTGGAGGTGCTGGTCGGCGCCTGGACCGAGGTCACCCTGGTGCCGGAGCACACCGCGCCCTGCGTCGAGGCGCTTCCCCGGCTGCGGGACGTCGACGAACTCCAGGTGGTGCTGAAGGAGATCGCTCGGCACGCCCAACTGACCGGTACCCCGCTCGGCAACCGGCACGTGCTGCTGGTCGCCGACCTCACCGCCGTACCGCCGCCGACCAGGTGCGCCGGTACGTCGCCCAAGCCGACGGACGAGCAGCCGACGGAGTACGACGTGTCGGCGCCACCCGACCTCTCGGCCGTGCTGGAACAGCCGGTGCTCGGCGTCGAGCTGGCGACCCGGTTCCGGACGGCCTTTCCCGCCGGCGAGCCGATCATCCGACTCTGGCCCGGCGGCTACGTCGTCCTGACCGACGCCTCGGCGGAACTCGTCGGGCGTACCGCGTCGCTGCGGCGGGGGCTGGCCGAGATCGGGCTCGCCACCGCACGGCTGTGGTACGAGGACTTCCCCGACGACGTTCCCGCCGCCCAGGCCCTCTACCAGCGGCTCATCCGCAACTGAGCCGTCCGGTCGAATCACCCGGCCGGTGCGGTCGGGCCAGGCGGGATGGTCGAGAATGGCACGGTGACCAGCATCCCCAACGTCCTCGCCAACCGGTACGCCTCGACCGAACTCGTCGCCCTCTGGTCCCCGGAGGAGAAGATCCGACTGGAGCGGCGGCTCTGGCTCGCCGTACTCCGGGCCCAGCGTGATCTCGGCGTGCCGGTGCCGGACGACGTGGTCGAGGCGTACGAGCGGGTACTGGACCAGGTCGACCTGGCCTCGATCGCGGCCCGGGAGCGGGTCACCCGGCACGACGTGAAGGCCCGGATCGAGGAGTTCAGCGCGCTGGCCGGGCACGAGCACGTGCACAAGGGGATGACCTCCCGGGACCTGACCGAGAACGTCGAGCAGCTGCAGGTGCGCCGGTCGCTGGAGCTGATCCGGGACCGGGTGGTCGCCACCCTGGCCCGGCTGGCCCGGCTCGCGGTCGAGCACTCCGAGCTGGTGCTGACCGGGCGGTCACACAACGTCGCCGCGCAGGCCACCACGCTCGGCAAGCGGTTCGCCTCGGCGGCCGAGGAACTGCTGATCGCGTACGAGCGGCTGACCGACCTGCTCGGGCGGTACCCGCTGCGCGGCATCAAGGGGCCGGTCGGCACCGCCGCCGACCAGCTCGACCTCTTCGACGGGGACGCGGACAAGGTCGCCGAGCTGGAGCGCCGGGTCGCCGAGCACCTCGGCTTCGCCCGGGTACTGGACAGCGTCGGCCAGGTCTACCCGCGCTCGATCGACTTCGACGTGGTCTCCGCGCTGGCCCAGACCGCCGCCGCGCCCTCCTCGCTGGCCACCACGATCCGGCTGATGGTCGGCCAGGAACTGGCCACCGAGGGCTTCAAGCCCGGCCAGGTCGGCTCCAGCGCGATGCCGCACAAGATGAACACCCGGTCCAGCGAGCGGGTCAACGGCTTCGCGGTGATCATCCGGGGTTACCTGTCGATGGTCGGCGAGCTGGCCGGCGACCAGTGGAACGAGGGCGACGTCTCCTGCTCGGTGGTCCGGCGGGTGGCGCTGCCGGACGCCTTCTTCGCCGCCGACGGACTGTTCCAGACCTTCCTCACCGTGCTGGACGAGTTCGGCGCGTACCCGGCGGTGATCAACCGGGAACTGGACCGCTACCTGCCGTTCCTGGCCACCACCAAGATCCTCGTGGCGGCGGTGCGCCGTGGCGTCGGCCGGGAGACCGCACACGAGGTGATCAAGGAGCACGCGGTCGCCGTGGCGCTGGCGATGCGGGAGAAGGGGATCGCCGAGAACGACCTCTTCGACCGGCTCGCCGCCGACGGTCGGCTCGGGCTGACCCGGGCCGAGATCGACGAACTGGTCGCCGACCGGGCCGGCTTCACCGGGGCCGCCACCGCGCAGGTGCGGGCGGTCGCCGACCGGGTCGCGGCAGTGGTCGCCGCACACCCCGAGGCCGCCGCGTACAGCCCCGCGCCGATCCTCTGACGCACCCCGCCGACCTCGACCGGGCGCAGCGGTGGCCGCCAGACCCGCCGGAGACCACCGCGAACAGCGTTGACATTCCAGTAGGTGGAAGGTGCACGTTGACCCGATGGACGACGGCACGGAACGCCTGACGGTCGGGCAACTGGCCGACCGGACCGGTGTGTCGGCACGGACCATCCGCTTCTGGTCCGACGCCGGTCTTGTCACCCCCGCCGATCGGTCGCCCGCCGGGCACCGCCGTTACGACCCGAGCGCGGTCGACGCCCTCGACCTGCTCCGGACCCTGCGTGAACTGGGGATCGGCCTGCCCGCCGTGGCGCGGGTCCTGTCCGGGCAGGCAGCCCCGGCAGAGGTCGCGGACCAGCAGGTCGCGGTGGTGGACGCGGAACTCCGCATCCTGCGGCTGCGCCGGACCGTTCTCCGCGCCGTCGTCCGACGTGGTTCCGACCAGGAGGAGATCTCGATGATGCACCGGCTCGCCCGACTCTCAGCGTCGGAACGGCAACAGATGATCGACACGTTCGTCGACCGGGCCTTCGCCGGCGTCGACGACCAGGATGCCGAGGTTGTCGCGGGCTGGATGCGGGAACTGCCGCCGACGCTGCCCGAGGAGCCGACACCGGAGCAGGTCGACGCCTGGATGGAACTCGCCGAACTGGTCGCGGACGAGGAGTTCCAGGCGTCCGTACGGCGGTTGGTGCTCGCCGGCGACGTCGACAGCCGGTTCGACTACGGTCTGCACGTCCGCGCCGCCGTGCTGCGGTACGCGCGGCCGGCGGTCGACGAGGGTGTCCCGCCGGAGTCCCCGGAGGCGGACGCGGTACTGGCCCGAATCGTCCCCACCGACCTCACCGGGGCGGAGGTGACCGAGCTGCTCGCCTGGCTGGACACGGTCACCCAGCCCAGGGTCGAGCGGTACTGGCAGTTGCTGGACCTCGTCGCGGGTCGGACACCGCCGCCGCCCGCCGTCCCCGCCCTCGGCTGGCTCGCCGCCGCGCTGCGCGCGCACCGCTGATCGGCCGGGTCATGCCGGGGTCAGTTGCGTGGTGTCGGGGTGCCGGCGGCGCTGCCGAGGTTCGGGGCGCTCGGCGGCTCGGCGATGGCGCCCGAGTCGCGGGGCTCCGCCGGGTGCGCGGTTTCCGCGGCGACCTTCGGCTGGTCCGTCGGAGCGGGCTCGACCGGCTGCCGGACGGCCACCACCGCCGTCCCGTACGCGCAGATCTCCATCCACAACTCGCCGACGTCGCGGTGGTCGAAGCGCATCCCGAGCACCGCGTTGGCGCCGAGCCGGGTCGCCTCCTCGCCCAACTTCTGCACGGCGTCGGTACGCCAGCGGGTGAGGTTCTCGGGTGCGTTGGGGTCGTACGCGCCACCTCGGAGACTCTTCACCCCCTCCCGGTACGGGTTCCGGGTCCGGGCCTGGGAGGAGACGACCTCGCCGAGAATCGCGCGGATCTCGTACCCCGGGAGTTGATCCGTCGTCACGATCAGCACAGGTTGATGCTGGCAGAGAGTGGCCCGGCCACTTCGCGAGCCGTGTTCACATCGCAACACTCTGCGAAACGAGGCGACGACCCCGAACGGCGTGCCGGAGCCTCGAACGGGTGACACGGCCCCGAACAGGTGCCGGCGCCCCGAACAGGCTGGCGGAGCGCCGAACAGGTTGCGGCGCCGCGAACGGGGTGCCGGCGCCCCGAACAGGTTGGCGGAGCGCCGAACGGGTTGCGGCGCCGCGAACGGGGTGGCGGAGCGCCGAACAGGTGGCGCGGCCCCGGAACGGCGTACCGGGGACGGCGGGCCGAAACGGCGCGGCGCGGACGCCCCGGGCGAGCCGGGGACGTCCGCGCCGTACCCCTGAGGAGGGTTCGAGGGCCTAGACGCCGGCCACGGAGGTGATCCACGACCGGTTGTAGGCGACGCTGCCGTAGTTCTGGATGCTCTGGCCGTCGGCCGTGGAGGCGACCCCGACCTGGGCCCCGTTGTAGAACTGCGGGCCACCGGAGTCACCCCGCCAGGCGTTGCCGTTGATCCGGGTGCTGCGGATCGCCCGCCCGCCGTACGCGTCGGTGACGTTGGTGCTGGTCACCTGGACGTTGGCGGTCTTCAGCTGGGTGGCGGCGGAGCAGCCGCTGTAGCAGGTCATGCCCCAGCCGTAGATCGAGTTGGTCGAGCCGACCGGCGGGTAGCCGCTGGACAGCGAGACGTACGAGGTGTTGATCGCGGTGGAGAGGTTGAGCAGGGCGAGGTCGTACCGGCTGTAGGAGGCCGTCACGCCGCTGGTGACACCTCCCGAGGACCGGTTGACGCTGCCCACCCGTACCGACATCGTGCCGCTGACGCAGTGCCGGGCGGTGAGCACCCAGCGTGCCGCGATGATCGTGCCGGAGCAGGTGAACGAGCCGTTGCTGAACACCGCCGCCGCCCAGGGAGCGGAGGAGACGGTACCGCCGCCGATGATGTGCGACGGATCGCCCGCCGACGGCGGGGCGGCCGGGGCCGCGGCCGGCGCGACGAGCACGCCGGCGAGTGCGGTGGCGAGCATCACCAGGGTTCGGCGAAGACGCATGGAGGGGCTCCTTCCGGGGGGTCACCCGGGATCACCGGGTCGGTTCGAGCCGCCGTAGGCGGGTGGATGTCCGCCGTACGGATCTGGACAGGTCGACGTTCGGTGGCTGAGACCGGACGTTTGACGCCACACGCTAAGCCGTTCGTCACCTATTCACAAGAGTGAACCTCTCCGGTCGTTCTGGGACCCGCGTCGGGCCCTGACCGGATCGACAGGAGGCGCGCCGGGGATCCACCGGGGCGCCCGGAGCGGACCGCCCGTCGCCATCGGCGGGCCCACCGGCCGGCCCGTGCGCCAACTGCCTGGTCTGCCGGGTAGGCTGGCTCCGCTCGCCCCATCGTGGGCCGGCACCCAACTGCGTACACAGTCAGGAGTGCCCAGTGCCTCGCGTCGTCGTCGACGTCATGCTCAAGCCGGAGATTCTCGATCCTCAGGGCCAGGCCGTCGCGAATGCGCTGCCGAGGCTCGGAGTCACAGACGTGTCCTCCGTGCGCATCGGCCGGCGGATCGAAATCGAGTTCTCCGGCCAGCCGGACCTGGACCGGGCTCGGGAGATCGCGGACAAACTACTGGCCAACCCGGTGATCGAGGACTACTCGATCCGCCTGGCGGACCCGGAGGAGAGCACTCCATGACCGCCCGGATCGGTGTGGTGACGTTCCCCGGGTCACTGGACGACCGGGACGCCGCCCGCGCGGTACGGCTCGCCGGTGCCGAGGCGGTGTCGCTCTGGCACGACGATCCCGACCTGCGCGGCGTCGACGGCGTGGTGCTGCCCGGCGGCTTCTCCTACGGCGACTACCTGCGCTGCGGCGCCATCGCCCGGTTCGCCCCGGTGATGGAGACGATCGCGGCCGGTGCCCGGGCCGGCCTGCCGGTGCTCGGCATCTGCAACGGGTTCCAGATCCTCTGCGAGGCACACCTGCTGCCCGGCGCGCTGACCCGCAACCAGCACCTGCACTTCCGCAACCGCGACCAGTGGCTGCGCATCGAGTCGGCCGGCACCGCCTGGACCAACACCTTCCAGCCGGGGCAGGAGATCCTCATCCCGGTGAAGAACGGTGAGGGCTGCTACGTCGCCGACGAGCGCACCCTGGACGAGTTGGAGGCGACCGGCCGGGTCGTGGCGCGCTACGTGCACGGCAACCCCAACGGATCGCAGCGGGACATCGCCGGCATCACCAACGAGGCCGGCAACGTGGTCGGCCTGATGCCGCACCCCGAGCACGCCGTCGAGGCGCTGACCGGCCCGTCCCTGGACGGCCTCGGCTTCTTCACCTCGATCCTCAAGCACCTGGCCGGAGCGCCGGCATGACCGAACGGAGTGAGGTCATGGGCCAACCCGAGCCCACCCTCGCCGATTACCCCTCGGCACCGGTCGACCCGGCCGGTCTGGACACCGTCGCGCAGGCCACGGCGACCCCGGGCGAGCTTCAGCCGTACACCGAGCTGGGGTTGCGCGACGACGAGTACGACCGGATCCGTCAGATCCTGGGCCGCCGGCCGACCCAGTCCGAACTGGCGATGTACTCGATCATGTGGAGCGAGCACTGCTCCTACAAGTCGAGCAAGGTCCACCTGCGACAGTTCAGCGAGAAGGCGCCGCCGAGCGACCGGATGCTCGCCGGGATCGGCGAGAACGCCGGCGTGATCCAGGTCTCCGACAAGCTCGCGGTGACCTTCAAGGTCGAGTCGCACAACCACCCGAGCTTCGTCGAACCGCACCAGGGCGCGGCGACCGGCGTCGGCGGCATCGTCCGGGACATCCTGGCGATGGGCGCCCGGCCGATCGCGGTGATGGACCCGCTGCGGTTCGGCGCCGCCGACCACCCCGACACCGCCCGGGTGCTGCCCGGCGTCGTCGCCGGCATCGGCACCTACGGCAACTCGCTGGGTCTGCCGAACATCGGCGGCGAGGTCGTCTTCGACCCCTGCTACCAGGGCAACCCGCTGGTCAACGCGCTGTCCCTCGGCGTACTGCCGGTGGACCGGCTGCAGAACAAGGCCGCGGCCGGCCCGGGCAACGTCGTCGTCCTGCTCGGCGCGAAGACCGGACGGGACGGCATCGGCGGAGTCTCCGTACTCGCCAGTGCCACCTTCGACGACGCCAGCGAGCAGCGCCGCCCGTCGGTCCAGGTCGGCGACCCGTTCATGGAGAAGCTCCTGATCGAGGCCTGCCTGGAGCTGTACGACGCCCAACTGGTCGTCGGCATCCAGGACCTCGGCGGCGCCGGGCTCACCTGCGCGCTGACCGAGACCGCCGCCGCTGCCGGTACCGGCATGCGGGTCTGGCTGGAGCGGGTGCCGCTCCGTGAGGCCTCCATGGAGCCGCACGAGATCCTGGCCAGCGAGTCGCAGGAGCGGATGCTGCTGATCGTCGCGCCGGACCGGCTCGACGCGGTGCTGAAGACCGCCGAGAAATGGGGCGTGCCGGCGAGCGCGATCGGCGAGGTCACCGGCCCCGAGTCCGGTGTCGAGCCGGGTCGGCTGCTGATCACCTGGCACGGCCACCCCGTGGTCGACGTACCGCCGGGGTCGCTTGTGGACGACGGCCCGGTGTACGCCCGCCCGATGCGCGAGCCGGCGGACCTGATCCTGCTGCAGGCCGACCGGGCCGAGACGCTGGCCCGACCCTCCACACCGGAGGCGCTGCGCGAGACCGTGCTGCGGATGATCGCCTCGCCGAACCTCTGCGACAAGACCTGGATCACCGAGCAGTACGACCGCTACGTGCTCGGCAACACCGTGCTCGCCCAGCCCGAGGACTCCGGAGTCATCCGGATCGACGAGGAGACCGGGCTCGGGGTGGCGATCTCGGTCGACGGCAACGGCCGGTACGCCCGGCTCGACCCGTACAACGGGGCCAAGCTGGCGCTCGCCGAGGCGTACCGGAACGTGGCGGTGACCGGTGCCCGGCCGGTCGCGGTCACCGACTGCCTCAACTTCGGCTCGCCGGAGGACCCGGCGGTGATGTGGCAGTTCGCCGAGGCCGTACGCGGACTCGCCGACGGCTGCGCCGAGCTGGGGATCCCGGTCACCGGCGGCAACGTCAGCTTCTACAACCAGACGGGTGCGGCGGCGATCCACCCCACGCCGGTCGTCGGTGTGCTCGGGCTGCTCGACGACGTCACCCAGCGGGTGCCGATGGGCTTCGCCCGGACGACCGGAGCGGACCACGACCTGATCTTCCTGCTCGGGGAGACCCGGCTGGAACTCTCCGGGTCCGAGTGGGCGTGGGTGACCCACGAGCACCTCGGCGGCGTGCCGCCGAAGGTCGACCTGGCGGCCGAGCGTACGCTCGCCGACCTGGTCGCCGAGGCGGCCCGGGTCGGGCACCTGCGGTCGGCCCACGACCTCTCCGACGGCGGGCTGGCCCAGGCGCTGGTCGAGTCGAGCCTGCGGTACAACGTCGGCGCCCGGATCGCGCTGCCGGAGGGCTTCACCACCGGTTCGATGCCGTTTGTCTTCCTGTTCAGCGAGTCGGCCGGCCGGGCCATGGTGGCGGTGCCGCGCGGGCACGAGAAGGCGTTCACCGCCCTCTGCGCCGAGCGGGGTGTGCCGTGGACCCTGATCGGGGTGACCGACACCGCCGGTGGCGAGCTGGAGGTACGCGACCAGTTCACGATCGGGCTGGACGAGCTGCGTGCCGCCTTCACCGCGACGCTGCCGAGCCTCTTCGGAGGCGCGGCGACCACCGTGGCGTCGCCGGAGGCCGCGGCGACGGGTGCGACGGACGCGGAGGCGGCCGGGGCTGGCGTGGCCGGGGCAGTGGACACGGCCTCCGAGCCTTCCGCGCCGACCGGGACGGTCGAGCCTTCCGCGCCGACGGAAACGGCCGTCGCCGACCCCGAGCCGGCCGAGACCACGTCGACCGACCCTGGACGGGTCCAGGCCACGACCACTGTCGAGCCTGACCCGGCGGCGGAGCAACCTGACCCGGCGGAGCCCACCGTCGACCCGGCCGGGTCGACGGTGGTCCCGGAACAGCCGGCCGCTCCGGCCGGGGAGCGTACGACCCCGGCGGGCGGCCCGCCGACCTCCTGATGGGAGGGGGCGGGCGGTTCCCCGAATCGGTCTACACCCAGCCGGGTAGCGGGGCCCGCTTCGACTGGGGACTGGCCGGCGCGGCCGAGCTGAGCAAGGTCTGCGCCGCGCTGGTCGTCGTCGACGTGCTCTCCTTCACCACCTCGGTGGAGGTGGCGGTCGCCCGGGGGATGCGGGTACACCCGTTTCCCTGGGGCGCCCAGGCCGGCACGTACGCCGCCCGGGTCGGTGGGGTGGCGGCGGTCGGTCGACGCGCGGTCACCCCGGAACACCCCTGGTCGCTGTCACCGGCGGCGCTGCGTACCGCGCCTGTCGTACCGGATCTCGTGCTGCCCTCGCCGAACGGCTCGGCGATAAGCGCGGCGGCGAGCGCGACCGGGGTGCCGGTGGTGGCGGCCTGCCTGCGCAACGCCGCCGCCGTCGGGCGCTGGCTCATCAGCCAGGGGTACGGCTCGGTCGAGGCGCCGGTCGGAGTGGTCGCCGCGGGCGAACGGTGGCCGGACGAGACGATCCGACCCGGAGTGGAGGACCAGCTCGGTGCCGCCGCCGTGCTGGACGTGCTCGCCACCGTGCCCGGCGGACTCTCCGTGGAGGCGGCGCTGGCGTTGGCCACCCTCGCCAGCGTGCCGGATCTGCCGGCCGCGGTCCGGGGCTGCGTGTCCGGGCGGGAACTGACCGCCAGAGGCTTCGGCGACGACGTCGAGATAGCCGTCCAGGTCGGCGTCTCCGACGTCGTACCGGTGCTCCGCAACGGCGCGTTCACCGCCGCCTGATCCGACCTCGGGACGGGATCCCACCCTCGTTCCGGCCGGAAACGCGAAGGGCCGGGTCCGCCATCGCGGACCCGGCCCTTTCACCTGCCGTACGTGGTGGTGTCAGTCGTCCAGCCAGTCCAGCGACCGACGCTCCCCACGACCACCCTGCGGCGGTGCGCCGGAGCGGCTGTGACCACCGCCGGCCCGGGGGGCGTCGTCGTAGTAGCCGCCCTGCTGCTGGTCGTAGCCGGCCCGGTCGTCGTAACCGGCCTGGTCGTCGTAACCGCCGTGACCGCGCTGGTCGTAACCGGCACCCGTGCTCGGCTGCTCGTAGCCGTCGTCCTGGCCGTAGCGCTGGGTCGCGTCGTAACCGCCGGCCCGGTCCGGGTAGCCGTTGCCGTAGCCGTCGTCGGCCCGGTCGTAACCGGCACCGGTGCTCGGCTGTTCGTAACCACCACGCTCAGCGCCGTACCCGGCGGCGTCGTAGCCGTCGTCCTGGCCGTAGCGCTGGGTCGCGTCGTAACCCCCGGCACCGGAGGACGGCCCGTAACCGGCGTTCGAGTCGTACGGGTCGCTGGGCTGCCCGTAGTCGTCACCCTGACCGGTGTACCGGCCGGTCGGCTCGTCGAACTGCTCGTCGTAGCCGCCACCGGCGGCACCCGTGCGGTAGCCCGCACCGGAGACCGGGGCGCCGTAGCCGCCCGCACCGGAGGCGGGGGCGTTGCCGTAACCGGCGCCCGAGGCGGGGGCGTTGCCGTAGCCGGCACCGGAGGCCGGAGCGGCGGAACCGTAGCCGCCCGCACCGGAGCCCGGGGCGTTGCCGTAGCCACCCGCGCCGGGCCGGCCGCCGTAGCCGCCCTCGTCACCCCAGCCCTGCTGGGCCGGGGTGGCGCCGTAGCCACCGGGCGGACCCGACTGCGGGTTCGGCAGCGGTGCGCCGTACGGGTCGGGGAACTCGTCGACCAGCGGGGCGTTGTGCATCATGGTCGGCGCGTCAGCCAGGGACGACCGGGTGACCATGGTGGCGTCGGAGGCGGAACCGGCCCGGTTGGCGACCCGGGTCGGCTCGTCGCCGCCCCGGTAACCGCGACCGCCACCCGCCGGGGTACGCGGACCGTCCTCGTCGTCGTCCTCGTCGTCGCCGTCGCCCTTGCGCCGCATCATCAGCAGCACGATGGCGCCGACACCGAGCGCGACCAGCAGGCCGCCGGCGAGGATCAGCAGCATCGAGCTGCCGCCGCCGGAATCCTCGTTGCTGGCGTTGTTCTGCTCGGTGCCGTCGGCGGGCTCGTCGGTGGGCTCGTCGCCGGGTTCCTCCTCGAGGGCGGGGTCCTCCTCGGCCTCCTCGCTCGGCGTGGCCGAGGGGGTCGGGTCGGTGGCGGCGAGGGCGAGTGAGATGCCCCGGCCGGTGACCCGCTGGCCGTTGGCGCCGCTCACCGACAGGGTCCCGGTCACCCCGTCCTTCGTCACCCGCAGCTCGATGGAACCAGGGGTGATCGGGTTGTTCTCCGACCCGCGGAACTGGAAGACGCCGCTGCCGTTCGTGTTGGTCGAGTAGCTGTGCCCCTGCGAGTCACGGAGGGTGACCCTGGCGTTCGGGACAGCCGCACCGCTGGCCTCGTTGGTGACCTTTCCGGAGACCTCGGCGACCGTCGGGGTCTGCTGAATCTCCGGCCCCGTCACCTTGATGTTCCGGGCGGCGCCGCCGTTCTCGCGTCCGATCTCGGCGCTGATCCGCACCTGTCCGGAGCGCTCCTGTCCGGCTGGGACGTTGCCGGCCTGCAGCCTGACGCTGAAGGTCTTGCTCTCGTTCACCGGGATGCTGTCGGTGAACTCGCAGTTGTCGACGCACCGCAGTTCGCCGAACGTCGAGCTGACGCTGACGTCGACGGAGGTTGCGGGTACGAGTCCACCGCTCTTGTTGAGGATGGAGAAGCTCAGCGTCGTCTGCTGGCCCGGCTTCAGAGCGGCGTTCACCCCGGTGATCGTGACCACCGGTGGGTCTGCGAGGGCTGGTGTGGCGGGGTTAGCGAAGAGAGCGCTGGCCGCCAGCGCCACGACCACACCGGCCCGTGGAATCCAGGCTCGTCGGTGTGTTGTCACGTCCACCGCCTTCCGGTTCAACCGCCGACTTCTCGCCGGCTGAGGATCAACCCATACGATTACACCGTCGGCAACTATGCCTTGTCTGACCGGATGAGCGCGACCCAGGGGCGCCGAGAAATGCGACAAACACGGGTCGTATCGTCCCGATATGCCCTCTGAACACGGTATGTCCCCGGCCGTTTCGGCGGCTCTGGCGGACCTCGACGCCGGACGTACGCCGGATCGCGCCACTCTCCGTGACGCCGTTCGTGCGCTGTTGTCCGCTCTCGCCGCACGCGCGCCGGGTAGGGCGGTCGAGGTACGGGTGCCACCCTATGGCGCGGTGCAGTGCTGTCCCGGCCCACGACACACCAGGGGTACGCCGCCGAACGTGGTGGAGATGTCTCCGCTCACCTGGGTGCTCCTGGCCACCGGCCGGCTGCCCTGGGTGGACGCGGTGAGGGACGGTCGGGTGAGGACCAGTGGCATTCGCGCTGATATCTCCCCCTACCTCCCGATCTAGCATTATTCACTCATTACTAACCGTTACTAACAGCAGCCAATACGTGGCTCTCTGTATCAACTGCGGGTCGCGTACACTGTTGATTCGACGGAACTCCGTATCACCCGGGCGACAGGCGAGTCCGAGCGAACTCAGCAAAGGGAGCGGCAGGTGCCCCGAGGCGACGGCCGGTTGAGCCATGACCTCGACCCCCAACGACCCGGCCCCCAGGACGCGTGTGGCGTCTTCGGTGTCTGGGCGCCGGGGGAAGAGGTGGCGAAACTCACCTACTTCGGTCTCTACGCACTCCAGCACCGCGGCCAGGAAGCGGCCGGCATCGCGGTCAGCGACGGCTCGGGTGTGGTGGTCTACAAGGATCTCGGGCTGGTCGCCCAGGTCTTCGACGAGCCGACCCTGGCGAGCCTGCGCGGCCACCTGGCGATCGGGCACGCCCGGTACTCCACCACCGGCGGCTCCACCTGGGAGAACGCCCAGCCGACCATCCGGGCCACCAGCGCGGGCACCACGATCGCGCTGGCCCACAACGGCAACCTCGTCAACACCGCCGAGCTGTCCCGGCAGGCGACCGAGCGTGGCATGGACTCGGACGACGGCTCGACCAACGACACCTCGCTGGTGACCAGCCTGCTGGCCAGCCGACCGGACCTGTCTGTCGAGGCGGCCGCGCTGGAGGTGCTGCCCACCCTGCGGGGCGCGTTCAGCTTCGTCTTCATGGACGAGACCACCCTCTACGCCGCCCGGGACGCGTACGGCGTACGGCCGCTGGTCCTGGGCCGTCTGGAGCGCGGCTGGGTGGTGGCCAGCGAGACGTCGGCGCTGGACATCGTCGGCGCGAGCGTGGTCCGCGAGATCGAGCCCGGCGAGCTGATCGCCATCGACGAGCACGGCCTCCGCTCGGCCCGGTTCGCCGCGCCGGAGCCGAAGGGCTGCCTCTTCGAGTACGTCTACATCGCCCGGCCGGACACCACGATCGCCGGCCGCAACATCCACGCCGCCCGGGTCGCCATCGGTCGGCAGCTGGCCCGGGAGCACCCGGTCGAGGCCGATCTGGTGATCCCGGTCCCGGAGTCCGGCACCCCGGCCGCGATCGGCTACGCCGCCGAGTCCGGCATCACCTACGGCGCCGGCCTGATGAAGAACCCGTACGTCGGCCGTACCTTCATCCAGCCGTCGCAGACCCTGCGTCAGCTCGGCATCCGGCTCAAACTCAACCCGCTGCGGGAGAACGTCCGGGGCAAGCGGCTGGTGGTGGTCGACGACTCCATCGTGCGCGGCAACACCCAGCGGGCGATCGTCCGGATGCTGCGCGAGGCCGGCGCGCTGGAGGTGCACGTCCGCATCTCCTCGCCGCCGGTGAACTGGCCGTGCTTCTACGGCATCGACTTCGCCACCCGGGCCGAACTGCTCGCCAGCGGGCTGGACAACGACGGCATCCGGCGCTCGATCGGGGCGGACACCCTCGGGTACGTCTCCCTGGACGGTCTGGTGGCCGCCACCGAGCAGCCGAAGACCCGACTCTGCCGGGCCTGTTTCGACGGCGAGTACCCGATCGAGCTTCCGGCACGGAACCTGATCGGCAAGCACGTACTCGAAGGAGTTGACCGCCGGGTCGCGGGGGGCGCCCCGGAGGAGACGGGCGACCGTCCGGTCGGTGCCGCCGCGCGCGGTGCCACCGGTCAGCCGTTCGTGAACAGTTCCAGTGGCGGAGAGCAGCCGTCACACGCGTGAGTACCACGTCGGTCGCGACTGACGAGTTCCGGCCGGCGATCAGGACCGGCCCGTCCGGACAGCACCGGTCGGGCAGTACGACAGTCGAGCGATCCTCGACCGCGACCGACGCGGCCAGCCGCGAGAACCACTAAGGGGAGAACCGTGACGCACGTGACCGAGCGCAGTGGAGCGGGAAGCGGCCCGGCTGGCACCCATCAGCCCTGGACGGCGGGGACGGGGCGCGCCGGCCGCAAACGCACCACGTCGTACGCGGATGCCGGCGTCTCGATCGAAGCCGGCGACCGCGCGGTCGAGCTGCTGCGTCCGAAGGTCAAGAGCACCCGGCGCCCCGAGGTGATGGGCGACATCGGCGGCTTCGCCGGGCTGTTCCGGCTGGACACCCAGAAGTACCGCAACCCGATCCTGGCCTCCTCGACCGACGGCGTCGGCACCAAGCTGGTCATCGCGCAGCAGATGGACATCCACGACACGGTCGGCATCGACCTGGTCGCGATGGTCGTCGACGACCTGGTCGCCTGCGGCGCCGAGCCGCTCTTCCTGCTCGACTACATCGCCACCGGCGAGGTCGTCCCGGACAAGGTCGCCGAGATCGGCGCCGGTATCGCGGACGGCTGCCGGTACGCCGGCTGCGCGCTGCTCGGTGGCGAGACCGCCGAGCACCCGGGCGTGCTCCGGCCCGACGAGTACGACATCTCCGCCACCGGCGTCGGTGTGGTCGAGGAGAGCGAGATCCTCCGGCCGGAGCGGGTCGAGGTCGGTGACGTGGTCATCGCGATGGGCTCGTCCGGGCTGCACTCGAACGGCTACTCGCTGGTCCGGCACGTGCTGCTCGGCGCCGGTCGGATGCGGCTGGACACCGTGATCGAGGACTTCGGCCGGCAGCGCACCCTCGGCGAGGAGCTGCTGACCCCGACCAAGATCTACGCCCAGGACTGCCTGAAGCTGATCGCCGAGGCCGAGGTACGGGCGCTGGCGCACATCACCGGTGGCGGCATCCCCGGCAACCTGGTGCGGGTACTTCCCGACCATGTCGACGCGGTGGTCAACCGGGCCACCTGGCGGCCGCAGCCGATCTTCGACCTGGTGCAGTCGAAGGGCCGGATCGAGGACCCGGACATGGAGGCCACGTTCAACATGGGCGTGGGCATGTTCGCGATCGTCTCGGCGGAGGACGCCGACCGCGCGCTGGCCACGCTCACCGGGCGGGGCGTCGAGGCATGGCAGGCCGGGGAGATCATCGAGGGCACCGGCGAGGTGCACATGATCGGTCAGCACACCCGGGGCTGACCAGCGGCGCGATCGCCACCCGGCCGACCCCGACGGGTCGTTCCGGGTGGTCGGCGCAACTGTGGGCGTTTACGCGAAACGCGCCAAATCCCACAAGCCAGAAGGTTGCCTCGAATCCGCGTGATCCTTGGCATACCCGGTCAGGACTTCACCGGAGTGGCCAGCGCCCCCTAGCCTGAGGGCACCTCGGGCACGGGGAGGAGGGGGCATGGCTGTCCGACGACAGGAGTTTTCCGGCATGCGGGGGGTCGCCTCGGTCCCCAGCTACGTGGTCATGCAGCCGACGACGCTGTGCAATCTTGACTGCGCGTACTGCTATCTCCCACTCCGGTCGGCGGACCGGCGGATGTCGGTCGCGGTGGCGGAGGCAGTCGCCGTACCGGTCAACCGGTGGGCCGAGGAGGGCCGGTTCTCGGTGGTGTGGCACGGCGGTGAGCCGCTCGCCGCCGGCCGGACCCACCTCGGCGCGCTGCTGGCGCCCTTCCATCCTGCGGTGGAGCACCACGTGCAGACCAACGCGACGCTGATCGACGACGCCTGGTGCGAGTTCCTCGCCGAGCACCGGATCCGGGTCAGCGTCAGCGTCGACGGCCCCCGGGACCGCAACGCCGAGCGGGTGACCCGGGGCGGACGGCCGTCGTACGACCGGATCATGGCCGGGGTCGAGGCGCTGCGCCGCAACGGCATCGCCTTCTCCGCGCTCTGCGTGGTGAGCCGGCCGGAGGCCGGCCTCGCCACCGAGCTGTACGACTACTTCCTCGACCTCGGCTGTGACGTCCTGGGCATCAACATCGAGGAGACGGAGGGGGTGAACACCCGGCGCAACACCCACCGGGCCGAGCAGGTCAGCGGCTTCTGGGCGGAGCTGGTCACGGCCTGGCGTCGCGACCCCCGGATCCACCTGCGGGAGGTCGAGTGGTCGCTGCGGTACGCGGCGGCGGTGCTCGACGGCACCGAGGACCAGGTACTGCCCCGCCAGCTCGACCCCATCCCGACCATCGGGTACGACGGCTCCGTGGTGTTGCTCTCACCCGAGCTGGCCGGCTTCTCCGACCCGGACTACGGCGACTTCAGCAGCGGAAACGTCCTGGAGACGGCGCTACCGGACATTCTCGCCGCCGCCACCGGCACGCCGTGGGTGGCCGAGTTCCTGACCGGGGTGGAGTCCTGCCGTACGCGCTGCCCGTACTTCGGCTTCTGTGGGGGTGGCCATGCCGCCAACCGTTACTTCGAACACGGGCGCTTCGACGGTACGGAGACCGACCACTGCCGCAACAGCAAGATCCGTCTACTAGAGGGAGTGTTGGACCATGCCCGACACCACCAGCCGACGCCAGCCTGAACAAGCCGGGGCGGAGGCCGGCGACCCGGTGGCCCTGCGGGTCCGGGACGCCCGGGCGGGACTGACCACCCTGCTCCAGGAGGCGGCGGAGGCGCGACGGCTTCGGGCCGAGGTGCCCGCGAAGAACGCCGACGGCACCAGCGCGGTCTGCGCCTGGAACCACTTCGAGAACATCCCGACGTTCTACAACTGGAACAACCGGCCCCGCTGAGCCCTTCGTCCGACTCTGCCGCGCCCCAAGCTGCCGCGGGCACATCCGGCCGCGCTGCCCTGTCACCCGGTGGCGGGCGGCGTACGGGTGCCCGCGGTGGGGTGGGCTGACATCGGTAAGGACCTGCCGCGCGTACGCCGGACATGATCCGACGCGGCAGGTCCTTACCGATGGTGTTCCGATCCGCGGATGTGCCGCACCGCACTCGGACACGCGTGAGCACGCGGTGTTACCGCGTGCTCAGATGTGACCGGAGAGGTCAGCGGGTTGGCGCCCAGTTGTCCGGGTCGTCGTCCGCGTCGTGATCCTCGTCATCGTCGTCGACGTACTCTTTGTAGTCGTCGTCGAAGTCGTGGTCCGACTTGCGGCTGCCGCCGAGTTCTCGCTGCAAGGCGGCGAGGTCGGTGTTCGGGGAGTGGTACTTCAGCTCCCGGGCCACCTTTGTCTGCTTGGCCTTAGCACGGCCGCGCCCCATGGCTCGACCCCCTCGCACAGAATTCGGGGCAGCCCGAAGGCGGGCCCCGATGACGTCAGGCATCTCTCGTGGCTCTTACGGTACATGGGGATGCCCAGGTTCGGCACCTCGGGTTGCCACCGTCCGTGCCCGCGCGTCGCAGCGGCATCGACCGGGCGCCCGATACCGACGGGTAAGGGCCGCCTCTCGCCCCGGTCGTGACTTTCCGGGACTCCGGCGCCCATTCGTACCCACAGCCTAATTTCGCCCCGTCAACGCGGCAAACGTACGGACGTGCGAGCACGTCGGCCGGCCACCCGCCCTGGGACCGCGCCGGCCTGCACAGGGGGTGAGAAAGGGCCCCCTTCCTCACCGGAGGCGAGCGAAAGGGGCCCTCCTTACCGCAGGGTCAGCGGAGGTGGATCGTACGCAGCCGGCCGACCTCGGCCATCCGGCGCTCGGCGAGGCGGTCGGCGGCGACCGCCGGCGGCACACCCTCGGCGTCGGCGAGCCGGAGGATGTCCCGGGTCGTGTCGTAGATCTTCGTGGCCCGCAGCTTGGCCCGGTCGAAGTTGAAGCCCTCGATCTCGTCGGCGACCTGGATCACACCGCCGGCGTTGACCACGTAGTCGGGCGCGTAGAGCACTCCCCGGTCGGCCAGCAGTTTCTCGATGCCGGGGTGGGCGAGCTGGTTGTTCGCCGCACCGACCACGACCCTGGCCCGCAGCGCCGGCACCGTGGTGTCGTCGAGCGCCCCACCGAGGGCGCACGGCGCGTAGACGTCGATGTCGGAGGTGACCAGGGCGGTGGCGTCGGAGACCAGGTCGACCTGCGGGTAGGTCTGCCGGACCCAGGCCAGTGCCCGCTCGTTGACGTCGGTCGCCACCACCGAGGCGCCGTCGTCGATCAGGTGGGCGACGAGGTGCCGGCCGACCTTGCCCAGGCCGGCCACCCCGACCCGCCGGCCGGCGAGCGTCGGGGAGTCCCAGACGTGCTCGGCGGCGGCGCGCATGCCCTGGAAGACGCCCCAGGCGGTCAGCACGGACGAGTCGCCGGCGCCACCGTGCTCGACGCTGCGGCCGGTGACAAAACGCGTCTCGCGGGCGATCACGTCCATGTCGGCGACGTACGTGCCGACGTCGCAGGCGGTGTAGTAGCGGCCGTTCAGCGACTCGACGAAGCGGCCGTACGCGCGCAGCAGCGGCTCGGTCTTGATCCGGTCCGGGTCACCCCAGATGACCGCCTTGCCGCCGCCCAGGTCGAGACCGGCCAGCGCGTTCTTGTACGCCATGCCGCGGGACAGCTCCAGCACGTCGTGCAGTGCCTCGGCCTCGGAGGCGTACGGGTAGAACCGCGTGCCGCCGAGCGCGGGGCCGAGCGCGGTCGAGTAGATGGCGATGATCGCCTTGAGTCCGCTCTGCTTGTCCTGGCAGAACACGACCTGCTCGTGGCCGTCGGATTCCTGACCGTCGGTACTGGCGAATACGTCCATGGCTCGCTCCTGGTGAGGCTGGACACCCTTGTGGGATGTGTCGGGGCCGGGGGTCGCCCGGGTGTCGGCAGGGGGATGTCGCCGACTCCTGCGAGCGTAATCGTGGTCCCTGGCCCTGGTGGAGTGCCTCCGGCCCGTCCGAATGGTGGTCACCGGCCGGTTCCGGTCGGGCGGGCCGGCGGTGGGGCCGTCGCCGCCCGGTCGGGGCCGGACCGGCGACCGGCCCGGTCGGCCGGAACCGTCGGTGTGGATCTGATCGGAGGTGCTGACGACAGTGGGCTTCCGTTTCGTGGGAGGATCGCGCCGTGCCGTCGCTCTTCGCTTCCTACCTGCGGGTGTACGAGCCGTTGACCGCCTTCGACCGGGACCGGCAGCTCTTCTGGCGCCGGTACGTCAAGGAGGGCAGAGCGGTCGCCCCGTTGGAGGGGCCGGTCCGGCAACGTACCGCCGTGATCGAGGCGCTGGGCGCGGGCTGGACCCGCCTGCCCGACCTGCCCGAAGAGGCGTACGTCCTGGAGACCGACGAGACGTTGCTGGTCTGCCCCTGGAACCTGCGGATCCGGATCGCCGAGGCGGCGCTGAGCGCCCGGGACGGCGTACCGCCGGTGCTGGCCGACGCGTTCGTGCCGCCGGTGCTGGCCGGGCAGGCGAAGGCCGTGGTGGACGACTGGCGCAGCGGGGCCCGGGTGCTGGAGCACGGCGTACCCCGGCTGCACGAGCAGATCTCCACCTGGGGGGTGCCGCTGCGCTGGTTCGTCTTCGTGGACCCGGAGGAGCGCGAGCTGACGACCCGGCCGGACCGGCGGGTGCTGCGCTACCGCACGGAGATCTCCAAGGCCCGACGGCGGGCCTCCCGGGCGCTGTCGGTGCTCCGCAAGTCGGTGGGCGACGCGCCGATCACCGAGGCGGTCGAGGAGGGCGCCCGGTGGCTGGAGGAGTTCCATCCGCGTTCGGTGGTGGAACTCGACTACGGCGGCCTGGTGGACCTGCTGTCGGACGAGGCGCTGGGCGAGGACGACTCGCCGGCGTTGGTCGCGGCCGGGCTCGCCGGGCTGTCCCGCGGCGACGCGGAGGAGGCCACCGAGGTGTACGAGAAGCTCGTCGCGCGCTGGCGGGCCATCCAGCTACTGGAACGTTGCAACTAGTGAACAATGCCGCTCAGCGGGCCATGGGAGCGCGCACACGTGAGTGCCGCTCGTAACATTGGTGTCACGAGGGGCAATCGGCCGTCCGGTTAAGTCTTTTTCTGGCATAAAAAATAACCATATTTCGGTCATTGTTCATCCGTCCATCCAGGGACGTTCGGCCGTTCGGCCCATGTCGGACATCGGGGACTAGCCGGACCATGGGAGACGCGTCGGCCGGCGGGACCCCGGCCGATGTCTATAGGCACCTGTGGAGGAGTGACCGATGGCATCGCGTACGCATGAACCTGAGCCGCTACTCACACCGGCAGAGGTCGCGTCGATGTTCCGTGTCGACCCGAAGACCGTGACCCGGTGGGCGAAGGCGGGAAAGCTCAGCGCGATTCGAACGCTGGGTGGACACCGTCGCTACCGCGAGTCGGAGGTTCGCGCCCTGCTGCAGGGACAGATTCCCCAGCAGCGCCAGGGCGACTGAGGCGCGGCTCGCAGATCGACGTCTATCTCAGGGGTGGCACCGGGTACCGGTACCACCCCTGAATCTTGTCCGGACCCCTCGGCAGCGGGGCCGGCAGGACCCGGACAGCCGTCAGCCCCGCCGGCCCGGCAGGAGCCGACGGGGCTGACCGACAACAGGCGGAGCGGCGGTCAGCCGGCGGCGGCCGCCACCGGGGCGGCACCGGACCCGCCGGCCTCCTCCCCGGCCAACAGCCGACCGTCGCGCAGGGTCAGCACCCGGTCCGCCAGCTCGATCAGACTCGGATCGTGCGTCGCGACCAGCGCGGTCATGCCCTGGCTCCGGACCAGCGCCCGAAGCAGGTCCATGATCTCCCGACCGGTCTCCGAGTCCAGCTGCCCGGTCGGCTCGTCGGCGATCAGCAGCGGCGGATCGTTCGCCAGCGCCCGGGCCAGCGCCACCCGCTGCTGCTGGCCACCGGAGAGCTCGTACGGGCGCTGCGCCGCCTGGGCGCCCAGCCCGACCAGCTCCAGCAGCATCGCCACCCGCTCCTCACGCTCGGCCCGTGGCCGTTTGACCAGCCGCAACGGCACTCCGACGTTCTCGGCGGCGGAGAGGATCGGGATCAGGCCGAAGGACTGGAAGACAAAGCCGATCTTCGACCGGCGCAGCTCCACCAGCTCCCGGGAACCGGCGCTGGTCATCTCCAGCCCGGCCACCTGGATCCGGCCGCTGGTCGGCCGGTCCAGCCCGCCGATCAGGTTCAACAGGGTGGTCTTGCCGGCGCCGGAACGGCCCCGGACCGCCACCAGCTCGCCCCGACCGGCCGAGAAGGAGACCTCCTGGAGCGCGTGCACCACCCGGTCGCCGCTGCGGTAGTCGCGGCCCACAGCCTCGACCCGGACCAGTTCCTCGCCCATCGGGCCTCCGTTCTCCTCGGCGCGGCGGTCACGCCGGTGCCGTTTCCCGTCGGTGCTGCTCACGACGCCTCCCCGGGGGCGGCCGGCAGACTGCCGCTGGCGCCGTTGCCGCCGGCCCTGCCGTTACCGCCGCTGGTGCCGGCCCCACCGTTGCCGCCGGCACCGGTGCCGCTGCCGTCCTCGGTGGAGCTGTCGCCGGGGCGTACCTCGACGTGGTCCGGCTCCAGGTTGAGCTTGACCCGGTCCCGCAGGCTCAACGCGTCCACGAACGCGGCCGGCAACTGCATCCGGCCCGAACGGTCGAGCACCGCGTACTCCTCGGAGACCACCTCCTCGACCCCGTCGGCACCGACCCGGGCGGAACGACGTACCTCCGAGGCGGTCCGGCCGTCGCGGATCGCGACCGTCCGGCGGACCTGACCGGCCACGGCGTGGTCGTGGGTGACCACCACGATGGTCACCCCCAGCTCGGCGTTGATGGTGCGCAGCGCGGCGAAGACCTCGGCACCGGTCGCTTCGTCCAGTTCGCCGGTCGGTTCGTCGGCGAAGAGCACCTCAGGGTCGTTGGCCACCGCGACCGCCAGGGCGCAGCGCTGCTGCTCGCCACCGCTCATCTGGTCCGGCCGACGGTCGGCACAGTAGCCGACCCCGACCATCTCCAGCAGTTCCATCGCCCGACGCCGGGCAGCCCCGCCCCGCAGGCCGTGCGCCAGCCGCATCGGCAACTCCACGTTCTCCCGGGCGGTCAGGTACGGCAGCAGGTTGCGGGCCGTCTGCTGCCAGACGAAACCGACCATCCGGCGGCGGTACCGCAGCCGGCGTTTCGCCGACATGTTCAGCAGGTCGAAGTCGCCGACCCGGGCGATCCCCGCGGTCGGCACGTCCAACCCGGAGAGGATGTTCAGCACCGTGGACTTGCCGGACCCGGAGGCGCCGACGATGGCGAGCAGCTCGCCCCGGTCGACCACCAGGTCCAGCCCCTGCAGGGCCACCACTTCGACACCCTCGGTCTTGAAGATCCGGACCAGGCCGTCGCAGACGATGTGCCCACGCAGCCGGTTCGCACCGCCGGCCCGGGCCGCCGCCCGCTCCGTGGCCCGCCGCTGCAGTACGGCGAGATCGGGGGTGACCGGTGCGGCGGTGGTCGTCGGACTCGCCATCAGTTCTCCTCTCCGAGACGGAGCACCTTGCCGAGACGCATCCGCCGATTGACCAGACTCTCGATTCCCAGGGCGGTGACCAGCGCGGCCACCACGAGCAGCAGGACACCGACCACCAGGAGCGGGTCGACGTGCACCCGCGCCGGCAGGCCGCCGGTGAAGCCGGCCAACCCGAGCGCGGGTCCCAGCAGCCGGGGCAGCAGCACCCCGACCAGGCCGCCGGCCAGCACCGCGACCGCGACCAGCGGCACCAGTTCGTAGACGAGCAGGCCACGCCCCTCCCGACCGGACAGCCCCATGGTGCGCAGCCGGGACAGCACCCGACCGCGCGCGGGCGCCTCGGCGAGTACGGCGAAACCGACCGCCAACAGCGCCAGGGCGACCGCCCCGGCCACCCCGGTGCCGAAGGTGAAACTCAGCAGCCGGTTCACTCCGCTGCGTTCCAGCGTCCGGCGGTGCTCCTGCCAGGTGGTGACGGTGACCGGGAACGTGGTGACCTTGTCCTCCGGCTGCCCGAACAGCCCGGCCAGGTACTCCCGCTGTCCGGCCTCGACCGTCTCGCCCAGGGCGGCGGCCGGGACACCGTCCCCGGCGACGAGGAACTGGCTCGCCCGGACCGGCTGGAAGTCCGGCACCGGCAGGGCCTGCCAGGGCAGGATGACAAACCGCCGGGCGTCGACCGGCAACCCGGGGAAGGACTTCGTCACGGTGTCGACCGTGAAGGCGTACCGGCGGCCCTGTACGTCGGTGATCACCTCGCTGACCTCGTCGTGGGCGAGATCCTCGGCGACATCCGGGGAGACCACCGCCGGCACCGGACCGTCGATCCGGCCCGGCCGGGTGAAGGCGGCCGGCAGTTTCGTGTCGATCCCACTGCGTTCCAGCACCCGGGCCAGCGACGGGCCGTCCATCACCAGGATCTGCGCCTGGCCGAGCGGACGGCCGCCCGTACCGTCCGGGTTGCGTGCCCGCAACGGCTGCCCCGACTCGACCGCGACCGCACTCACCGCGGTCACCCCGGGCAGCGCGGCCAGGCGTCCGGGAGTCTCGTCGACGGTGTAGGTGTTGCTGACGACCCGGGCGTCGGCGCCCACCTCCTGGTTGCTGACCTGGTCCCGGGCCTCGGCGATGGTGCTGGTCACCACGCTGGTGAAGACGCCGGTGGCGATCGCCACGACCAGGATCGCCGCCGGAAAGACGGTGACCGGTGCGGCCCGGCCGGCCCGGGCCAGCCCGATGAACGGCACCACGGTCCGGGCCCGGGCGGCGAGCCGGCCCAGCAGACGCAGCGGCCACGGCACCAGCCGGAGGGCGATCAGCGCGGCGGCGACGGCGAGCAGCACCGGCACCGACGCCAGGTACGGGTCGACGCCGCTGGACTGGCTCAGCCCCCGTCGGCGCAGCAGCACCACACCGAGGACCGCGAGCAGCAGCACCAGCGCCTCGCCGGTGATCCGTCGTACGGTCGGTCGGTGCCGGACCAGGTCCCGCCGCTGCCCGAGGTAGTTCACCCCCCGCTGGCCGAGCATGGCCAACACCGGGACGGCCAGCGTGGTGCCGACCCCCAACGCCACCAGCAGCGGCAGTTCCACGCCGCTGGGCCGGCCCGGCACCCGGCTGCCGAGCGCCCAGCCCACCAGCACCGCGAGCGGCAGGACGAGCACCGCTTCGCACAGGGTTCGGCCGCCGATCGTCGACACCGCGCCGCCCCGCGCCCGGATCAGGGTCAACTCCTCCCGACGGCGTTCCACCGCGAGCCGGGCGGCGAGCACGATCAGGCCGAGCACGGTGGCGAGGATGCCGGCCTGCACCACGGCGAGCAGTGCCTGCACCGCGCGCAACTGGGAATCGAAGGTCAGCAGCGCGCTGTCCAGCCCGGTGACCAGGCGCGGCGCGACGTCGGACATCGGCCGTCGGGCCTGCCCGACCGCGGTCAGCAGCGTGGGGATCTCCGCCGTCGTCAACCGCTGCGCGTCGATCCGGTAGCGCCAGACGTAGTCCGTCGGCAGTTTCGCGGCCGCGGCCGACAGCCCCGGCAGATCGGTCAGCAGGGGAGCCTGCCAGGTCATTCCGGCGGTCGGATCCGGGCACGGGATCGGCGCGAAGGTGACACCGTCCCAGTCCGGGGCCGTCGGGTCGACCGGTTGGTAGATCCCGACGAGCCGGACCGGCACGGACGCGACGACGAACCCCTGGCCGGTCAGGGTGATCCGTTCGCCGACCCGCAGCCCGATCGCGTCGGCGGCCTCCCGGGACACGGCCACCTCCACCGCCGAGCCCTGGGACGCCGGCCAGTGCCCCTCCACCATGGTCACCAGTCGCTCCAGCCCCGGTTGGCCCCGCAGCGACAGGCTCGGCCGGCAGGAGCCGGACAGGACCGGCGTGTCACCGGAGACGGCCAGGTCCTTCGGGCCGACCTGACCGGCGAACCACTGCCGTTCGACCAGGCCGGACAGCGGGGCGGCGAGCCCTTCCCGGATCGGGTCGAGCTGGTCCGCCGCCTCCGTCGGCCGCAGCGGCTCCGCACGCCGGTCGCTGGGGCTGAACAACAGGTCCCGGACCTGGTACGGCAGGCCGCTGACGTCCTGGCCGAGCCCGTCGTCGGCGTACTGGTTCGCCAGCCGGGGCGCACCGGCGACCAGGAACGCCGCGACCAGTCCGAGCGCGGCGAGCAGGCCCAGATGGCCGGCGAAGACCCGCAGTCGGCGCAGCGGTCCGGGCAGCCGGGGGCGGGCACCGGCGGATCCGTTCACGGGGGTTGTCCTTCCGTCCTCGGCGAGCGCGACGCCCTTGTTCCGGTCGCTCAACGGTCCTCTCCGATCCGCAGCTGGGCCGCCGCCAGGCGGTTCCGGGTCGTGACGGCGGTCAACCCGCTCAGCAGCATCGCGAGCAGGAGCAGGGCGAGCGCCGTACCGCCGGACGGCAGCCAGGCGATCTCCAGCACGGGAGCGGGTACCGGTCGCTGCGCCGCCGGAGTCAGGATGATCAACGGCGCCATGGTGGCCGCGACGGCGATCCCCACCGCCAACCCCACCAGCACGCCGAGGCCGGCGAGGAAGCCCTGCTCGACAAGGAGGGACCGGGTCAACGTCCGGGAACCGGTGCCCAGGGTCCGGAGCACCGCCAGCTCGGTGAACCTGCGCCGGGCGGTCGCCCGGATGTCCACCCCGACGCCGACCGCGGCGAGCAGCATCGCGCCGAGCGCCGCCGCGAACAGGGCGGCCCGGGCGCCGACACCGTACGGGTCGCTGTTCGCCTCGGCGGCGACAGCCCGCCGGTCGACGACCCGCAGTCCGGTGAGCGTCGCCGCCTTCCCGGCCGTCAGTTCGGCCTGCCCGGGTCGGGTACCCACCCACCACTCCTGGGCGTTCCTGAGCGTGTTGTTGCCGTGGAAGAGCCGGGCGCTCAACGACGGCAGGTCGGCCAGGAGCGCCGCACCCTCCGGAACCCCGGGCAGCGCCGACACGGTGCCGACGACCCGGACGACCACGGGTACGCCGGTGATGGTCAGCCGGGTGCTCTCACCCACGTCCATCCGCAGTGCCGCCAGTGCCTCGGTGGTGGTCAGCACCGGCACCGCGCCCCCGGACGCGGGGGGAGTGAGCGCGACGGACCACGGCTGGTTGTCGCCGCGCCAGTTGTCAGCCGTCGCCTCTATCACGTACCGGGTGCGCAACGTGCCGTCGCCGGCTGTCGTGCTGCCGGCGACAACGCCGTTCCGGTTCACCATCTGCCACTTCGCCAGCTCGCCGAGTGGCAGTCGGGTGCCGTCCTGGCCGTCCGCCGCCCGCAGGTCGGCCAGCCGCCAGTCGAGGTGGTAACCGAAGGTCCCGAAACTGTCGACGACAAAACCGGCCAGCCGCACCGTTCCCGCCGGCAGGTCGACACCGAACCGCAGGGGTTGCCCGTTCCTGCTCTGTCCGAGCGGCACCCGGTGGTACGCCCCGGTCGAATCGACGACCACGGCCGAACTGCTGACCGGAGCCTCGGGGCCGTTGGCCCCGGGCGGCTGGTCCTCGGGAGCGACGTCGGTGAATTCGTAGGCCGAGGCGGTGGTGATCTGGCCGGTCAGCCGGCGGGCGCCGGTCGGCAGTGCGGTCGTCGGCGCGGTGACGGGGGTCGCCGCCAGCGCGTCGAAGAGCCGGCCAGGGTCGCCGTTCGCCAGGTCTGCCCGGTACCGGACGACCGGCCCGGCGTGGGCGGCCGGCAGGGCGAGCAGACCGGCCGGCACCCCCTCGGTGCCGAGGCGTAGGTCGTCCCGCCACGCCGGCAGGATCCCGCTGGTTCCCGGTAGCTCGGCGAGCTGCCCCGGCCGTTCCGGCGGTGCGTCGCCGAACGTCTCGACCAACCGCAGGTCGGCGCCGACCTGGTGGTCGGCCTGGTCGGTGAGCGACCGTTCCGAGGTGGCGGCGAGGCACCAGGCGAGGGTGCTGACCGCCACCGCCAGGGCGAGCAGCAGCACCGGCCCGGCGTGCGGACGGCGACCCGCCTGCCACATCCCGAACGTCGTCGCGGTCCAGGAGCGTCGGTCGACGGCCCGCTCGACCAGCCGGGCCAGCGGCGGCAGGGCGCGCAGCGCCAGGACCGCGCCGGCCAGCACCCCGACCGTCGGCGTGGCGGCCAGCAGCGGATCGATCCCGAGCGCGGCCCGGCCGCCGGCACCGGCCAGCGGCGACGAGTACTGGCGGAGCTGGAACCAGCCGAGCACCGCCAGCCCGACCAGCGCCACGTCGAGTCCGGCCCGCTGGGCGACGGTACGTCGGCTCGGTCGGGACCGGGCGGCCAGGTCACCGACGTACGTGCCGCCACGGCGCAGCGCCGGACCGGTCATCGCCAGCAGGCAACCGACCCCGGCGAGCCCGACCACCAGCCAGGCCAACGGGTCGAGGCGGGGAGTCAACCGGATCGCGGCGTCGGTCAGCAGCGACGTACGGCCGGCGAGCCCGATCAGGGCGACCGCGATGACCGGGGCGAGGACAACGGCCGGCAACACCACCAGCAGTGCCTCCCGGACGGCCAGCCCGACCAGTTGGCCCCGGCCGGCACCCCGGGCCCGGAGCAGTGACGTCTCGTCCCGCCGCTGCTCGGTGAGGAGCAGCGCGACCAGCAGCAGGGCGTACCCGCCGAGGACCACGACCAGCAGCATCGGTGTGACCAGGGCCGAGCGGCCCACCAGGTCGGCCCGGCCGAGCCGGTCGGCCAGCTGGTCGACCTGGGTGGTGACCAGGCCCGAGCTGCCGAGACCCACCTCGGAGGGCAGGGTCGTGCCGATCTCCCCGGCCGTCCGGCCGATCCGGTCCAGGGTGCCGACGGTGGCATGGGTGAGGTCCGGCTCGACCAGCCAGGCCACCGAGGCGTTGGCCACGAAGTGGTCCAGGAAGTCGGCCCGGTCCACCACCAGTGGGCCGTAGGTGGACGACCCCGGCGCGGCCCCGGTCATCACGTCCGGCGCCAACCGCCAGTACGGGTCGTGGCTGTCACGCGGTTTCCACACCCCGGCGACCCGTACCGTGGTGACCTTCCCGGTCACCCGGTCGGTGATCGGGATCTGGTCGCCGACCTTCGCGCCGAGAATGGTCGCGACCGGCTCGGCGAGCGTGGTCTGCACCGGCCGGGCGGCCGGGCTGGACCAGGCACCGGAGACCAGGTCGGCGTGCGCGGCGAGGTTGTCGAGGAAGAGCACCGAGGCGAAGACGACGCCGTCGTCGTCCGGGATCGCGGTACCGGTCGGACCGGTGAGCTGCCGACCGGCGGCCATGCCCGCGCCGGAGACGTCGGCCGGGACCCCGCTGAAACCGTCGACGAACCTTTCCCGCAGCGCCGCGTCCCGCTTGCCCAGTTCAGCCTGGTTTCCTCCGGCCGAGCCGCGTACCAGGATCGAGCGCTCCTCCGGGCTCGCCGCCGCGATCGCGACGTGCGCGCCGGAGTCCACCACCGCCTGGTTGTATCCGGCAAGGCCGGTGAGCAGGGCGGTGGCGATCAGGGTCGCCCCGGTCGCCGCGAGGAGCAGACTCTTCGCTCCCCGGGCACGCCGAAACACCAGCCTCATCGTGTCGGTCTCCCCGTGCCGGACGGGGGCGGCGTCGGATCGTCGCCCCCCATGGCTGCTGAGGCGCCCAAGGCGGGGCGAAAGGTTGCCAGGTGGGGGCGTGATTTGTCAGACCTACGGGTGTTGTGACCTGGCGCTGTCCCAATCGAGATCATTTCGTTGCGCCGCCGGGGGGATCTGTGCCTTCCTCACCCCTTTCGGCCCGGTGGGGGTGAGCCCCGGCACAGGAACGCCGTGGCAGCCACCGCCGGTGACGTACCCGGGGGAGCCGCTGCCACGGCGTGCCTCGATCCGGCGGGAAGCGCCGGTGGCGCCGGCCGATCGGTGGGCCGGACCGGCGGGGGACGGTCAGGCGACCGGCGGATGTCCCCCGTCGCCGTCCACGACCTCGTCCGGCTGGCCGTCCTCGTCGACGTCGACCATGGTGATGTCCACCTTGCCGTCGCCGTCGGTGTCGAACTGGAACAGGTCGGCCTTGCCGTCGCCGTCGGTGTCCACCACCCACACGTCGGTCTTGCCGTCCTGGTTGGCGTCCGCCGTGAGCAGCTCGATCCGCTCGTCACCACGGGTGTCGACGGTCTCCTGCGTCTCACTCATCTGTTGCCCTTCCGTCGGTTGGCGTCCGGATCAGGCCCGAACGGTCGTGCTCTGCGCCGCCCGGGTGCCACCCGGCAGAGCTTCCGGACCTGGATACCCGACTGTGCCACTCCGCACTCCCCGGTGTGGTCCCCGACCGGGCCCGGTGACCGCCGGATGGATCTCCGCGCAGCCGCGGTCGGGGGAACCGACCGGCCCCGGGGCACCTCGGTTCGCGGCCCTGTCGACGAACGCCGCCGCCCGGATGGTCAGTAGCTGACGTACGGGTTCGTGCCCCCGTCGAGGTAGCCGACCTGGTCGATGGTGCCGTCGTGGTCGACGTCCAGCAGGAGCCGGTCGGCCCGGCCGTTCTCGTCGAGGTCCGTGACGACCACGTCCGGGCGCCCGTCGTGGTCGCGGTCGGTCAGCCAGGTGTCGGCCCGGCCGTCGAGATCGGTGTCGGAGATGCTCCGGTCCACCAGACCGTCGTGGTCGCGGTCCAGCAGCACCGAGTCGGCCCGGCCGTCCGAGTTGGTGTCGGTGAGCACCTGGTCGGTCCGGCCGTCGAAGTTGGTGTCCCGCTCGACCAGGTCGATCCGGCCGTCCCAGTCGGTGTCCTGGTAACTCAGGTCCATGACCCGGTCGCCGTTGGCGTCGACCTGCACCAGGTCGACGTAGCCGTCGCCGTCGAGGTCGGTGGCCAACCGGCTGGAGCCGTCGGCGTAGTGGGTGACGACGGAGCTGACCGGCGGCGGGCCGGACACCTCGGACTCCTCCGGCAGCGCGGTCGCCAGCGGGTCCGGCATGCCGTCCGCCGCGGTACCGAAGCCCTCGTGCTCGCCGGCCCCGGGCAGCTCGGGCTCCGCGCAGCCCTCACCCAGCACGGTGGGGTCACCGTCGTAGCTCATGTCGTACCTCCCCGGTCGGCGGTGCTCCGACGGTCCCGCCGGGCATGCCAGCCACGCTAGGCCGACCGCGCCGCCGACAACTCCCGGAAGTGTGCCAGTGCGCGGACCGCTCGGGCGACCCTCGGGCGACGGTGGCCCCGGCGTCCGGAACCCACCGCACCCGCGACGCGGACCCGTCGCTCCGCCGGACGTGGATCCCGCCGCCTCCCGGACGCGAATCCGCCGGCGGCCCCGGGTACGGGTCGCCGGCGGAGAGCGGGTGGCGCTACCGGTTCAGGCTCATCCCGGCGGCGGCGAGCGCCTGGATCACCTTCGCGGACTCGGCGTAGCCGATGACCAGGACGGCGTCCGCGCCGAACTGCTTGATCTCCTGGGCACCCGAGGTGAAGTCGAGCGGCGGTGCGTTCGGGTCCTCCGGCGGGGTGTAGTTGAAGAGCTTGACCTGGCTCGGGCCGTGCCCGGCGCGTTCCAGCTCGGATCGGACGTTGCCCTGCAGGCCCTCGCCGTAGGAGTCCTGCCGGGCCACCAGGGCGATCTTGCGGGCACCGTCCCGGAGGATCATGTCCGCGAGCGCCCGACCCTGCAGGATGTCCGACGGAGCGGTACGGAAGTACAGGCCGCCGTCCTCGACCGCGCTGAGCCCGGCGTCGGTGTTGCTCGGGGAGAAGAGCACCAGGCCGGCCTTGACCACGTCGGGCAGTACCGCGCGGGAGATGCCGGAGGCACCCGCACCGATGATGACCTGCACGCCGTCCTCGATGTGCTTGGCCACCGTCGCCTTCGCGACGCTCGGGTTGGTGCCGTCGTCACCGTCGACCCAGGCGACGTCGTCGCCGAGCACGCCACCGGCGTCGTTGATCTCCTTGAGCGCCAGTGCCCCGCCCGCCGCCATCGGCGGGTACGCCAGTGCCAGGTCACCGGTCTTCGACAGCAGACTGCCGAGCTTCAGCGGCGCCCCACTGTCCCGTACGACGCTCGGCGTCTGCTTCTTCGGCGCCGGCGGCTCCTTGCCGCTGGCGGTGGTCTCGTCGCCGGCACCGAGGAACTCGGTCTTGCCGTCGTCGAGCTGGCTGTCGCTGCCGAAGTGCAGGGTGCCGTAGCTCGCGGTGGACGGCTCGCCGATGTCGGTGAAGCCGGCCCGGGTCAGCGAGACACCCCGGTAGGCGACGTCGAGACCGTCCCGGGCCAGTTCCAGGCACTGCCCGATCGAGTCGCACCGTTCGCCGCCGTTGGTCACGCCGACGATCTGCTCGGCGATCTTCGCGGGCTCGGTGCTGCCGGCGAGTTGCGCGGCGATCGCGCTGATCGCCACCGCGTCGTACGTCTCGGCGGCGTAGAGGAAGCCCGTGAGGTCCGGGTCGATGCTGCGCAGCCGTTCCTTGAAGTCGTCGGAGAGCGGGGTGAGTGGCGTGGTGCCCTTCATCCCCTTGAGCAGACCGCTCTGGTCCCCGAACTCTTCGGCGAACGAGTTCTGCATGTTGCCGTCCGTGCCGTAGAGACGGACCTGGGCGGGCGCGGTCTCGTCGGCCGAACCGTCGTCGTCCGAACCACCGCAGCCGGCCAGCAGGAGCGTGGCGCAGGCGGCGACGGTCAGCGCGGCGCGGCGCGGGCCGCGTGATACCAGCATCGGGTCATCCTTCCTCCCCGGAGATCCGTTGGCACATTAGCGCGCCTTGCCGGCGGACGTCGGCAGTGGTCGAACGGCTGACGCTTACCGCCAGGGAATATCATCCGGAACTGTCGGTGGTGGGGTGTTCCTCCGGGCGTGCCTTGACCTGGCGGCATACTCTTCCGCACGTGACGGACCTTCCGCGTCAGACGCTCGACGACGCCGCCGCGGTGCTGAGCTCGGCGTTGGCAGGTGACAGCGACGCCGTGGTCGGGACGTTCGACGCGGTCGTCGACCGGGCGGGCGTGGCCGGGGCGTACGAGGTGGCCTGGTGCCTCGCCGCGACGATGATCGGGGACGGTGTGCCACAGGGCGCCTGGACTCTCGACTTTCCCGGCATCGACGAGGCGGGCTACGACGCCCGCTGGGTGGCCCGGTTCGTCAGCGCGTACGCGAACGCCGACATCGACACCGGGGAGGCGCTCTTCGGCGCGGCGATCGCCGACGGGCAGCTGCCGGACTGTCTGCTGACCCTCGCCGGTTCCGCCGTCGCGACGCTGCGCCACCGCGCCGGATAGCCGCCGGGTCGTGGCCCGAGTCGGCCGACACGCCGGGGTGGGAGCGGGTCGCCGGGTGGTGGCCTGAGTCGGCCGACACGCTGCGGCGCCAGGTGGACGCGGCGCCGTCGTGCCCGGTGCCCGGCCCGCGCCAGGATGTTCGGTCATCGATCAGTATCTTTGCATATCGCACATGCGTCCCGTCCAGGGCACCCGGCCCACCTGTGGTAATCCTGACGGGTGTCCGAGGCGATGTTGAGCAAGGTCCGCAAGCTGCTGGCGAAGGCGGAGGACCCGGCCTGTACGGCGGCGGAGGCGGAGGCGTTCACCGCCAAGGCGGCGCAGTTGATCGCCCGGTACGGGGTCGACCGGGCCCTGCTCGCCGCCCGTGACCCCGACACCGACCCGGTGGGTGACCGGGTCGTCGACGTGCCGGCGCCGTACGCGCTGGACAAGGCGGGACTGCTCGCCGGAGTCGCCGACGCCCTGCGCTGCCGGGCGGTACGTCGACGCCAGGGCAACGGCTTTGTCATGCACCTGTTCGGGTTCGGCAGCGACCTGGAACGGGTGGACCTGCTCTTCACCTCGCTGCTGGTGCAGGCCGCGCACGGGCTCGCCGCCGCGACGGTACCGCCGGGTGAGCATCCGGCCGCGTTCCGCCGCTCCTGGCTGGCCGGGTTCTCGCTCACGGTCGCCGAGCGGCTCCGGCGGGCGGAAGAGGCGGCGGCCGCCTCGGCCCCGCCGCCCGGTGTGTCGACGTCGGTGGCCGTGGTGCTCGCCGACCGTACCGCCCGGGTGGAGCGCCGGCTGGCCGAGACGTACCCCCGGCTGCGGACGGCGGCGCCCCGTCGACTCCGTGGTGGTGGTCTGGACCAGGGGGTCGCGGCCGGCCGGCGTGCGGACCTCGGCGGGGCGGGTCTGCGTCCCGGTGGGTGGGCCGCCCGGTCGTCACTCGACCGTCCCGCCGATCGGGATCGGGGCGGCACCGTGAACCCCTGACCGAGCCCGGCCGATCGGTCCGGTCCGGTGTTCCGCCGACCAGTGGAAGCGCCGCCGGCTGGTGGTGCATTCCGTCGGGCGTCGGTGGAAAGCGCCGCCGGCTGGTGGGCCGGGGTGAGAAGGTGGATTTTCCGGACTTTGCCGGACCGGACGGATTCCGCCCTCCGGATCCGGTGTCGCCCTCATCCGGGAGGCCGAGCGTGGCGGGAGCGGCAGAGGAGCCATGACCAGGATCGGCGTCCTGCGCTGGCTGCGTCGGCGAGATCCGGGTTACGACGTCCTGCGCCGTGGGCTCCGGCTGACCGTGGTCGCCGCAGCCGGTCTCTTCGGTGGCACGTACGGCCTCGGCGACCCGCTGCTGGGGCTGTACACGCTCTTCAGTGCGATCGCCACCGGGCTCATCTCGCAACTGCCCGGCGGACCCGCGCAACGGATCCGTGCCCTGGCGGTGGCCCTGCCGGTGGCGTTGGCGCTGGTCACCCTCGGCAGCCTGCTCGCGGTGAACACCTGGGCGGCGGCGTCGGGCATGCTCGTCGTCGGCTTCGTCGTGGCGTTCGCCTCGGCCGGCGGACCACGGATCCTCGGACTCGCCACCGGGTTGCAGCTGTTCTACATCGCGTCGTCCTTCCCGCCGTACCAGCCGGGAGCCCTGCCGTCCCGGCTCGGCGGGGTGGCGCTCGGCATCGTGCTGCTCATCCTCGCCGAGCGGGTGCTCTGGCCGGAGCCGGGACCAGCCGGGTACCGCGACCGGCTGGCCGAGGCCAGCGGTACGCTGGCCGACTACCTTGATCTTGTCGCCGAGCTGCCGTCGGGAGACCCGGTCGACGACGCCGAACTCACCCGCCGTCGGGCGGCGGCGAGCCGTGCGGTGGCCGGCGTGTCGTTGGCCAGGTTCCCGCCGACCCAGCGTCCGGCGTCGGCCGGCGCCCGGGACCGGGCGTTACGGCACGGCGTCATCCTGATCGCGCAGATCCTCGCCCAGGCCGACCGGCTCCGGGCCAGGAGTACGGGCATCCACGACGAGGAACTGACCCGGCTGCTCCGGCGGGTGGCCCACCTCATGCACTCCGCCGCCGGTGCCCTCGCCGGCGCGACGGCACCGGTCGGTGAAGCCGAACTGGCCCGACTGGCGGCCCAGATCCAGCACGGTTACGACCACCCGCCGATCGAGCGGACCGATCCGGCCAGGACGGTCCACCTTCTCCGGATCGACGCGATCGCGCTGCGGCTCGCCGACAGCGTCCGGACCTTCGGCCTGACCACCCGGATCGCCGACGGTCTCAAACCGCCCCCGGAACCGGGACCCGATGACCTCTTCTACGCCCGACGCTCCGCGGTGTCGCTCTACTGGCAGCAGCTCCAACTCCACCTGACCACCCGTTCGGTGTACCTGCAGGGAGCGTTGCGGGTGGCCGTGGCGCTGACCGTCGCCCGGGTGGTCGCCGGGTTCCTCAACCTGAACCACGGATTCTGGGTGTTGCTCGCGATCCTGACCCTGATGCGGACCTCCGCCGTGGACACCCGCAAGGCGCTGCGTTCGGTGCTGCTCGGCACGCTGCTCGGTGCCGCGGTCGGCACCCTGCTGCTGACGGCGGCGCACGTCCCGGAACTCATCCTGGTGGCGCTGCCGGTGATGATGGTGCTGACCTTCGCGATCGGCCCGCTGCTGCCGCAGCTCTGGGGGCAGGCGCTCTTCACCGTCCTGTTCGTCCTGGTGTTCGTCGAGGTCGGCCCGGCGAACCTGGAGATCGCCGGGGCCCGGCTGCTGGACGTCGCGATCGGCGCCGCGGTCGGCGTCCTCGCCGGCGTACTGCTCTGGCCGAAGGGCGGCAGTGGTGAGGTACGCCGGTCGGTCGCCCAGTATCTGGAGATGAGCGCGTCGACCGCCGAGGGGGTCGTGGCGAGGCTGGCGGGGCGTTCGGTGGACGTGGACGTCTCGTGGCGTCGGCTGGTGCTCGCCGAGGCGTCGTTTCTGCAGTACCAGTCGGAGCGACACGACCGGTGGCTGCCGCCTGTCGACTGGATGGCCGCCGTCGTCGCCGCGAACTACCTGCACCTCGGCGCGCTCTTCCGACTGAGGCGTGGGGCCGCCGGCCGGTTGACCCGGGTGGCGGGCGCGGCCGACCGGCTCGAGGAGTACGCCGGACGGATCCGGCGCGGCTACGTCGACCTCGCGCACCAGTTGCACGCCGGCCACCTGCGGCGACGGGTGCCGGCTCCGGCACCGCCGGACGACTTCACCGACGAGGTGCAGGCGGTGCTGGACGCGGGCGAGCCACCGTCCGCCGTGCTGAACCTGGTCGACGTGGAGGTGTGGCTGTACGGCGCGGGCGACAACCTGGACCGGATCCAACCGGCACCCGAGGAATTTCCCGCCGCTGACAACTCCCCGGCTCACGAGCGTTCCCGAGCCGACGCTCACGCCCCGGCCGACGAGCACCGCCGCCTCCGGGGGCGGTGGGACGACTGACCTCCGCGGTCAGTGCTTGGCACCGCCCCGGACCGTCGCCGCGTACCGGGAGAGCAGTTCGTGCCAGCCCGCGGTCAGCGCTTTGCGGTAGCCCTCGGCGGCTTCACCGTGCCGGTCGAAGTCGCGGTGCTCCACCTCGACGAGGGTCGTCCCGTCCGCCTTCGGGTCGAACCGCACCTCCACCACGCTGCACTTCGACGGGTCCGGCACCGGTGCCCGGTCCGGCCCGATCTGCCAGGTGAAGACCAGCCGCCGGGGCGGCTGCCACTCCACCACCCGGCCCCAGTCGGCACGGAACCCGTGCGGACCGATCTCGTACGCCATGCCGCCGACGCCGGCTTCGATGCCGATCCTCGCCAGCAGCTCGGGACCGGACCAGGTGTATTCCTTGACCCACCAGTCCGCAAGCCGATTGGTGAACACCCTGAAGGCCCGATCAGCCGGACCCGGGACGTACAGGCTGTTGCACACGGAGTACGCGGTCGAGTCCTGGCGAATCTTGGTGGCGTTCGTGGTCTCCTGTCCCATAGGCCCGGACGATACCGGCTGCTTCCTAGCTGTGCATCTTTGGCGCGGCGGACGGTCGATCCGTGCGCCGAACGGTAGATCGATTCACGTACCCGCCCCGGTTCGGGGGTGGACGGCACCGGTCACTTGGCGCCCATCACGATTCCCGGATTAAGGCAGAGACCGGGGTTGCTGCCGGTCTTCTCGGCGATTTCGAGACAACGGGTGATCTTGTCGACCTCGGCGTTCTTCTCGGTGACGGCCTTCTGCTTTTCCGCGTTGATGAGGTCCTGGTCGAGGTTGCGGCCCTGGGCCAGCTTGTCCTGGAAGACCTTGATGTTGGCCTCGGTCTTCTCGTCGTGGTTGACCCGGATGATGGTCACGGAGAGGATCTCGATGTCCTGGCCGAGGCGTTCCTGCGCCGAGGTCTTCACCTTCTCCGCGAACGGCTTCAGGTCGACGTTGAGGTTCCCGGTCTTCGCGTCGATGTTGGCCAGCGGGTTGTAGGTGGCGAAGGCGTCGTTCACCGCCCCGTCGAGCTGGACGCCGACCCGTTGCCCCCGGAACGCCTCGAAGTCGCCCTTGTAGTCCATGAACTGCCGGGGCGCGTTCTCGGCGCGGACCTGCCACTCGACCAGTAGTTCGACTCCGGCGACCGCGAGCGTCCCGGTCCGTACCGGAACCGCGTTGTCAGCCCCGATGTGGTCGTACTTCTGTCGGCTGGCGTCCCACTCGCCAATCTTCTGCCATGGCGCGACCCAGTTCAGTCCGCTGCCGGTGGTTTCACCGGTGGGCTTGTTGAACGAGGTCACGATGCCGACGTTCCGTACCGGCACCGAGTTCGCCGAGGAGGCGATGGTGAGTGCGACGCCGAGCACGAGTGCGCCGATCGCGCCGCCCACTGCCGTGCTCTTTGTGCCCCTCGGTGCGAACACCGCGTACAGCGCGCCGATGGCGGCGGCGGCGAAGACAATCAGTGCGCCTACAAACAGCACCGGCATTGCCGCATCTCCTCTGGTGGCGTCCTGCCGAAAATCCGGGTGATCTTGGCCGGTACCCCGAAGTGTAGCGAGACCCGACAACTCCGTTTTCCGACGAAGTTGTGGCATTCGTCAGCGTCGACCCGCACCGACCCGCCGTTTGTCCTCATAGGACCCCCGGCGGCGTCGTGCGGTTGGTCGGACACCGGGTCGGCGGCGCCGGTCAGCTTCCGGGCGGCCGTCCGCACCACGGCCGGCTCAGGCGGCCGCACCTCGAACGGTCACACGCGGCCGAGTCGTCCGAGGCCGGGGACGAACCGGCCGACGCTGGCCGTGTACCGGCGGTAGGCGTCGCCGCGGACGACCCACCAACGCAGGGTTCCCGGTCGGCCGGCGTCGAGGCGTAGGCCGGTGTCGCCGGTGCGGCGCCACCGGGCGAGGGTGCGCCAGCCGAGGGCGAGCAGCAGTCCAAGCAGGTAGAACAGCAGGGCCAGCCAAGCCATCGTCACGCCTTTTCAGCACCAGGGTGGTCGTCGCCGCAGCAGCCTGAGGTCTCGTCAACGGGCAGGGGCGCACAGTCGTCGCAGTGCTCGCCGCGCCAGGCTTCCACGCCCTCCCTGACCGCGACCGCGGCGATGACGAGTGCGGCGATCGGGTCGGCCCACGACCAGCCGAGGACGGCGTTGAGGACCAGACCGACGAGCAGCACCGCAGACAGGTACGTGCACAGCATGGTCTGTGTGGAGTCGGCCAGCACCGTCGCCGAACCGAGTTCCCGGCCGGTGCGGCGCTTGGCGCGTACCAGCAGCGGCATCACGATCAGCGACGCGACTGCCAGGCCGATGCCGACCGGGCTGGCGTCGGCGTCTCCGTCGGACAGCAGCGAACGGCCGGCATCGACCGTCACCCAGGCAGCGAGGGCGAAGAACGAGACACCGATGAGCCGTAGAGCCAGCCGCTCCCGGTCCTCGGGCACCTGTGCGCGGAACTGCCAGATCAGCACGGCCGCGCTGGACACCTCGACAAACGAGTCGAGACCGAAGCCGACCAGTGCCGTGGAGGACGCGGCCGCGCCGGCGGCGATCGCGACCAGGCCCTCCAGCAGGTTGTAGCCGGCGGTGGCGTACGCCAACCACAGGCTGCGGCGCGACAGCTCCGCCCGACGCCGCGGGGTCAGCACCGACGCGCTCACGGGTTCACCGGTACGACGGAGCCGGCCGGGGTGCCGTAGACCGGGCACAGGGCGACCGCCTCACCCGTGACGGCCAACAGCTGTTCCGCCGAACGCAGCAGATCCAGCAGCTCGGGCCGGGTCAGCGCATAGAACGACTGGCGACCGTCGACCCGATAGTCGATCAGCCCGCAGTCCCGTAGACACGCCAGGTGTTTCGACACCGTCGACTGTGCCAACCCCAACTCGGCCGTCAGGTCGACCACCCGTGCCTCCCCGGTCGCCAGCCGGTGCACGATGGCCAGCCGGGTGGGATCGCCGAGCGACCGGAACAGCGCGACGGCGGGCGTCAGGCCAGGAGTGCAATCCATCGCCATAACGCGATGATAGCCGGATATGGCGATGGATAGCCAGGCGACCACGGTGCCCCGGTGACCTGGGTGAGGGCGTCGATGAACCGGCGAGGATAGGGCAACCCGGTCCGGCGCCAGGTAGCCGGAAGGCGGACGTCAGGTGGTGCGACGTGGAGGCTGGTGGGCCGGGGTCGTTTCATGGTCAGGATCGGGGCGCCAACCGCGCTCGACTGACCGTCGGCAGGTCTCCGGGTCGTCGCCGCAGCCGATGAACAGGGCGGTGAGCATGGCTGCGCCGTGGTCGAGTGTTTGGCGCGGTAAGGGCCCGGTGGCCCAGCGTTTCGTCCGCGGCCGCCGGATCCGCCAGTTCGAAGCCGGCGTCGAACATGACTCGGTACAGGTCGGGGTTGGCCAGGGCGTTTGACAGGTAGGCGGTCCCCAGGGCGGCCAGGTCTCGTACCGGGTCTGCTGAGAGCGGGACCGCCTCGAGCCTGGCGGCCAGGCGGGTGAACCCCTCCTGACGCGTTGCCTGCCACAGGCCGTCCATCCCGCCGAAGTAGGTGTAGACGGCCATGGTCGACACGCCGGTACCCGAGACGAGCGAGCGCAGGGTGACCGGCTCCCGGGCGCGCAGCATCGATGAGCCGTATCGGGTGTCGATGGGCGGTGACACCGCGAAGAGTCGTTAGGACTATCCCAGCGCATGCTTATATAAGTGGATCCTGGTAGGATGTGGTCTCGTGAACGCGTTCGACGTCCTCGGCGACCCGGTGCGTCGGCGCATTCTGGAGCTGCTCGCCGGCGGTGAGCAGACCTCTGGCGCGATCACGGACGTGATCCGGGTCGAGTTCGCACTGTCGCAGTCGGCTGTCTCCCAGCATCTGCGCGTTCTGCGTGAGCACGGGTTCGCGTTGGTCCGGGCTGAGGGGGCTCGTCGGTTCTACGCCGTGGAGGCCGGGCCGTTGAGCGAGGTTGACGCGTGGTTGGACCGGTTCCGCAGGTTCTGGGACCAGCGACTCGACGCACTGGAGACCGAGCTCGCCCGCGGCAGGCGTATGACCCGGAAACCCGCCAACGAAGAGCGCGGCAGGCCCAACGAAGAAGCGTAGGCACGAGGGGTTCCCTACCGAACGGAGCATGACGATGAAAGATGTACTCGACGAACTTTCCGCGGCCCGCCGAAAGATGGGCACGGCAACCCTGCCCGCCGGTGAGGCCTACACGATGGAGCTGAGGCGTCGCTACGACGCGCACCTCGATGACGTGTGGGACGCCATCACCAACCCCGAGCGACTGAGTCGCTGGATGAAGCCGGTCACCGGCGACCTGCGCCTCGGCGGGGCATTCGAGCTGGACGGCGGCGAGCATGGCGAGATCCTCCGGTGCGAGCCGCCGCGCTTGCTGCGGGTGTCCTGGATGTTCGGGCCCGGCGCGGACGAGTGGCCAGGCACGAGCGAGGTCGAGGTGCGCCTGTCTCCTGGATCGGCCGGAGACACCGAGTTCGAACTGGTCCACGCTGCGGCCGTCGGAGAGCCCATGTTCCCGACCTACGGTCCCGGTGCGGGCGGTGTCGGCTGGGACCTGCATCTCCTCACCCTCGCCAGCTTCCTAAGCGGCGGCGAGGTCCTTGACCACGAGGAGTTCAGGGCATCGTCCGCCGGACGCGAGTTCAGCCGGCGCAGCGCCGCCGCCTGGGGCGAGGCCCACCTGGCCGGCGGCGGCGAACCGGGCCACGTCGCGGCCGCGGTCGAGGCCACCACCGCGTTCTACCTGCCCACCGGGGACGCGCGATGAAGTACGCCACCTCGCTTGAGATCGCGCTGCCGGGGTCCAGACGCGCGGTGACCCGGCGCCACGGCAAGCCGCTTCGGTCCGTAGGCCGGGGCGGGAAGCCGTACGACGCCAGCCGACCGCGCGCCGAGCGCGTGCCAGCCACGTGCCAGAAGCCCATGCCGTAGACGGTCACCAGCGGGCAAGATCGGTCACCACCACCCCGCCGCTGACCAGGCACTCCGGACAGACCGGGGCGTCCGGGAACGATCTTCCAAACTGACGGTACGGGCCCTCCCGAGTGGGTGGCTGGATTATGGAGCCGGTAGCTGGCGGACTGCTTGGCGACCACGGGCCGGCGTCGGCGTGCCAGCAACGGCACCACCATCGCCCCCAGCCAAGCCGGTCGACAGCGGCCGGGGGAGAGCGACGTCGTCCGACTCCCCAGCCAGGTCAGTGACTACCACCGTCACCAGCCGACAGGCCGCGCGATCTTTGCAAGGCAGGGGTCGGCGACGCTCTCTCGGCAACCGGATAGACGAGTGGCCGTGCGATCCACGTGCGATGAGGAGCGGCCAGCAGCGGGATTCCCGGGTCAACGAGGGTCAGACCGGACAGACGGGCTCCTAGGCGAAAAGCAGAACGCCGACCGGCGTTTCCGCTGGTCGGCGCTCCTGTAGCCCGGCGAAAGGCTATGTGGCCAGGGGCGGGGTCGAACCGCCGACCTTCCGATTTTCAGTCGGACGCTCGTACCAACTGAGCTACCTGGCCGGGTTGCTCGGCTCATGTTACCCGTACGACGATGCCTCCGCCGCCCTGGGTGAACCCGAGCCGAAACGCAGAACGCCGCGCGTACACACGCGCGGCGAGCGGCGCTGGCGGTCCTGACGGGACTTGAACCCGCGACCTCCGCCTTGACAGGGCGGCGAGCACTCCAACTGCTCCACAGGACCTAGCTCGTACTGCTGTCTCCGGCCAAGACCGGAGCCGTGCCCCCAACGGGATTCGAACCCGTGCTACCGCCTTGAAAGGGCGGCGTCCTGGGCCGCTAGACGATGAGGGCGGCCCCGCCATCATTGCACATGACAACTTTGACGGCTTGTGCTCCCATCCGGCCCCGCCGGAGGCTTGGAAAGCATACGTGATGCCCTGCCGCCCAGCAAAACCGGTATCCGTGGCGGCAAAATAACCCCTAAACCGCCCGTTTGTGCCCTCAGATCCACGTACCGTCACGGCAGCGGAGCGTCCGGTACCTCGCGAAGCAGCGCGACCGCGTCGGCGAGGGTCGCCGGGGTGGCCACGCCGGCCGGCAACGCGCCGGCCGGCCAGCCCGGGCCGGCGGCCAGCAGCAGTACCGGGCGCCGGGGCATGCCGCGCACCGCCTCGAGCTGACCCGGGTCGCCGGTGGCCGGGGTGTGCGACCAGACGACCACGGCGGCCGGTGCGGTCCGGCGTACCGCCGCGACCAGGGCGGCAACCGGCACCCGGGCGCCGAGCAGTCGGCACGGCACACCCACCTCGGCGAGCGCGGCGGCCAGCGCCTCCAGCGGCAGGCTGTGCTGCTCCTCGTCGGCGCAGGCGAGCAGGATCCGGGGCGGCACCGGGGCGGCGGGCGGCCGGGGCACCGCGGCCAGCGCCTCTGACACGCAGCGGGAGAGCAGGTGTTCCACCTCGATCAGGCCGGCGGTGGCGGCGTGCCGGTCCCCGACCCCGGCCAGTACCGGCCGGAGCAGGTGATCCCAGGTGGCGACCACGCCGTCGGTGGCGATCGCCGTGGTGATCCGGGACCGCATCGCCGCCGCGTCGAGCCGCAGCGCGGCCCGGGACAGTCCGCGGGCGGCCGGCCCGGACCGGCGTACCGGGATGACCGGGCCGCCGCCGGTCCGGCCCGGCGACCGCCTCGCGACGCCGGGCGCCTGTCGGGCCCAGCGGGCGGCCTCGGCCGGGTTCACCCCGTCGACGGTGAGCCGGTGCATCATCTCCAGCCGGACGAGATCGTCCGGGGTGTACCGCCGGTGCTGACCCGGCACGTGCCGGCTCGGGCCGAGCCCGTACCGCTGGTGCCAGCTCCGCAGGGTGGTGACCGCGACACCCAGCCGGCGCGCGACGGCGCCGGCGCTCAGCCCGTCATCGGCCACCCTGCCACTCCGTCGCCGGGTCCTCGGCTGGGACGGTTCCGACCCGGGCCCCGTTGCCCGAACCGGGCAGGTCCACGCCGGCCGTCGGGGCCGAGCCGGTGAACCGGCTCAGCACTCCACCCAGCCAGGGGGCGTACGACCCGGGGTCGGCGGCCAGCCGGTCACGCAACTCGTCGGGGTGCACCCAGCGCAGGTCGGCGACCTCGTCCGGGTCGGGCAGCACCGGCGTGTCCGGGCTGAACTCGCCGCGCAGCACGTGGTCGTACTCGTACTCGACCCGGCCGGTGCCGGGGTCCTCGGCGCGGTAGAGGTACACCCCGACCTCGGTCAGTGGTACGGGGTCGACGCCGAGTTCCTCGCGCAGGCGTACCCGGGCCGCGCTGTCGGGCGACTGGCCGGGCTCCGGATGCCCACAGCAGCTGTTCGCCCAGCGCAGCGGGAACCGGGTCTTGGCGGCGGCCCGCCGCTGGAGCAGGATCCGCCCGTCCGGGTCGACCAGCAGGACGGAGAAGGCCCGGTGGAGCAGCCCCGGCTGCCGGTGTGCCTCGTCGACGGTACGGGCGCCGAGCGGCGTCCCCGCCTCGTCGACCAGTTCCACCAGGTGCGCCTCGCGACCCGATGTCATCGGTTACCTCCCGTCACCCGGGCAGCGGCGAGCTTTCCGGAGATCAACACCATGGGTACGCCCACTCCCGGTTGGGTGCCGGAGCCGACGAAAACCACATTGGACAAGGTCCGGTGCAGATTACCTGGACGGAACGGGCCGGTCTGCCACAAACTGTGCGCGGCGGCGAACGGGGTGCCGGCGGCCATCCCGGCGGCCGCCCAGTCGGCCGGGGTGACGATCCGGCTGACCTCGACGCTGTCGGCCAGCCCCAGGTAGCCGCGTCGTTCCAGGGTGGCGAGCAGTTCGTCGGCGTACCGCCGGGGCAGGTCGCCCCGCCAGTCCAGCCCGGTGCCGACCTCCAGGTTGGGCACCGGGGCGAGCACGTAGTAGCTGTGCCGGTCGGGCGGCGCCACCGACGGGTCGGTCCGGCTCGGGTTGGTGACCAGCAGCGACGGGTCGGACATCAGTTCTCCCCGGCGGATCACCTGGTCGAAGGTGCCCCGCCAGGCCCGGCCGAAGTGGATGTTGTGGTGGGCGATCCGGCGGTAGCCCTGGCGGGCGCCGACGTGCAGCACGACGCAGGAGGGCGAGTAGCGCAGCCGGCGGCGGGCACCGGACGACGGCGGCAGCAGGTCGCGGTACGCCACCGGCAGGTCGGGGTTGAGCACGACCACGTCGGCCGGGATCCGCTCGCCGTCGGCGGTGACCACTCCGGTGGCCCGGCCGGCGGAGGTCTCCACCCGGGTGACCGTGGTGTCGTACCGGACCCGTACGCCGTGTTTCTCGGCGGCGTCGGCGAGGGCCCGGGAGACCGCGTGGATGCCGCCGCGCGGGAACCAGACCCCGGCCACCGAGTCGAGGTAGGCGATCACGGTGTAGATGGCGAGCGCGTCGTGCGGGGCGAGGCCGGCGTACATTGCCTGGAAGGAGAAGATCCGCCGGGTCCGGGGGTCCGCGAAGAACTGGTCGATCTTGGTCTGGAGCCGGCGGAAGGCGCCGGCGCCGAGCAGGCGGAGCAGGTTGGCGGTGAGCAGGTCGGTCGGGCTGTCCAGGTTGCGGTCGATGAAGTCGGTCCGTTCGAGCTGCCACAGTCGTCGGGCGTAGTCGACGAACCGCAGGTAGCCGTCGGCCTCCCGGGGGCCGCAGACCCGGGAGATCTCGGCGGCCATCCGCGACGTGTCCGTGATCACGTCCAAGGTGGAACCGTCCGGGTAGTGGGCCCGGTACGCCGGATCGAGCCGGACCAGGTCCAGCCAGTCGGTCAGTTCCTCACCGACCGCGCCGAACGCCTCGGCGAGCAGGTCCGGCATGGTCAGCACGGTGGGGCCGGTGTCGAACTCGTAGCCGTCCAGGGCCAACCGACCGGCCCGGCCGCCGGGCAGCGGCTCGCGTTCCAGCACGGTCACCTGGCGGCCGCTGCCGGCCAGGTGCAGTGCGCAGGCCAACCCGCCGAGCCCGGCCCCGACGACCACCACCCGGTCGGTCCGTCCCGCCACGGTTCGCACCCGCCACCTCCGCCGTACACCATCACACCCGTCGACGGGGCGAACCCCGGCGTCCGTCCGCCGCTGAGCGTACCCTGAGCTGACGAGTTGCATCGATTTATGCGTCGATTTCTCAGGAGGGTCGGTGGACACCAGTCTCGGTGGGTCCTACCAGCGCTGTCGTGAGCTGCACAGACGGCACGGCCGGACCTACTATCTCGCGACCCGGCTGCTGCCGGCGTGGAAACGGCGACACGTGCACGCCCTCTACGGCTTCACCCGCTACGCCGACGAGATCGTCGACCGCACCGAGGACCTCCCGGCCGAGGCCCGGGCCGCCCAACTGGCCGACTGGTCCGAACGGTTCCTGGCCGGGCTGGCCGGCGAACCGGTCGACGACCCGCTGCTGCCGGCCGTACTGCACACCATCGCGGTGTTCGACCTCGACCGGGCGGACTTCGCCCTCTTCCTGCGCAGCATGGCGATGGACCTCACGGTCACCGACTATCCCCGCTACGCCGACCTGCTCGACTACATGGCGGGTTCGGCGGCGGCGATCGGCACGATGATGCTGCCGATCCTGGGCAGCGCGGACCCGGCCGCCGCCCGGGAACCGGCCCGACAGCTCGGCTTCGCCTTCCAGATGACCAACTTCATCCGGGACGTCGCCGAGGACCTGGCCCGGGACCGGGTCTACCTGCCCGGCGAGGACCTGGCGGAGTTCGGGGTGAGCCGCGCCGACCTGGTCGAGGCGGCGCGGCGAGGGGTCAGCCCGCCCCGGGTCCGGCAACTGATCGCGTACGAGGTGCGGCGTGCCCGGGCACACTACGCGGCGGCGGCGCCCGGGGTGACCCTCCTCGCCCCGGCCTCGCAGTCCTGCATCCGTACCGCGTACCTGCTGTACGGCGGCATCCTCGACGAGGTGGTCGCCGCCGGCTACGAGGTCTTCGCCGGTCGGGCCGTGGTGCCGGGGCGCCGCCGGGCCGCCGTGGTCGCCCGGGCGCTGCTGACCCCGGCCGGCACGCCGGTGCCGGTACCCGGCGCGCCGGCCGGGGTTGACCCTGCCTGGGCCGGGTCGCCGGTCACCCCTTGACGCTGCCGGTGGTCAGGCCGGACATGATGTTCCGCTGGAAGATCAGGAAGATGATCACGGTCGGGATCGCGGCGATGACCGACGCGGCGACCACGACGTTCATCGGCGTACCGCCGGAGAAGGCGTAGATGCCGACGCTCACCGTGCGGGTCTCCGGCGACGGCATGACCAGCTTCGGCCAGAGGAAGTCCTTCCAGACCGCGGTCATGGCCAGGATCGCGACCACGCCGAGGATGGGGCGCGACATCGGCAGGATGATCGACCAGAGGGTGCGCAGCGGGGACGCGCCGTCCATCACCGCCGCCGACATCAGCTCCTCGGGGATCGAGTCGAAGAACCGCTTCAGCAGGAAGATGTTGAACGCGTTCGCGACCAGGGGCAGCCAGATCGCGAACGGCGAGTCGAGCAGGTTGATGTGCAGGATCGGCAGGTCGATCACGGTCACGTACTGGGGGACGATGAGCACCATCGCCGGGATCATCAGCGTGGCCAGCATCAGGCCGAGGATCACGTTGCCGAAGATCGGCCGGAGCTTTGACAGCGAGTACGCCGCGGCGGCGTCGAAGACGAGTTGGAACAGCACCGCGCCGGTCGCGTAGTAGAACGTGTTGAAGAGCAGCTTCGCCAGGTCCAGGTTGTGCCACGCGTCGATGTAGTTCTGCGGCTGCGGATCCTGCGGGAAGAGCGACGGCGGGGTCTGCGCGATCTCCTGGCCGGACTTGAGCGCCCCGGTGACCATCCAGTAGAGCGGACCGAGGAAGACGAGGGTGAACACCACCACGACGACGGTGAGCAGGGTCCAGTAGATGACCTTGCCGCGTCCCCGCCTGAGCTGGGCATGGGAGATGAGGGTCCGGGTCCCGGAGTCCTGTGCCATTTCTCGCCCGTCCTAGTCCTGTTTCGAGGTCAGCCGCGCGTAGACGGCGGAGAAGCCGGCCAGCACCACGAGCATGATCACGCCGAGCGCCGCCGCGCCGTTCAGGTCGTTCTGGAAGAACCCGTGCTGGTAGATGAGGTACGCCACCGAGGTCGCGGAGTCCTCCGCGCCCGCACCGTTGGCGAGGATGAGCGGCTCGATGAAGAGCTGCATCGTGGCGACGATCTGGAGCATCGCCAGCAGCAGGAGGATCAGCCGGGTCTGCGGGATCGTCACGTTGACGATCCGTCGCCAGATCCCGGCGCCGTCGAGTTCGGCCGCCTCGTAGAGCTCGCCGGGGATGTTCTGCAGCGCGGCCAGGTAGATCAGTACCGCACTGCCCATGTTCATCCAGGTCGACGCGAGCACCATGGCCGGCATCGTCATCTCGGGCGACTGCATCCACTCCGACGTCGGCAGGTGCAGGGCCTTGAGGACGGCGTTGAAGAGCCCCGCCTCGCTGGGGTCGTACGCGTAGTACTTGAAGAGGAAGAGTGCCGAGGCCGGCGGCAGCATCACCGGCAGGTAGACCAGGATCCGCAGGTAACCCTTGGCGTGGCGGAACTCGTTGAGCAGGATCGCCACGAAGAACGGCACCGCGTAGCCGAGGATGAGCGCGAGGACGGTGAAGTAGAGGGTGTTCTTCCAGGCGGTCCAGAAGCTGGGGTCGTCGATGATGCGGAGGTAGTTGTCCCAGCCGACCCAGGTGGTCTCGCCCCGTCGGGTGCGCTGGAAGCTCATCACGATGCCGCGGATCATCGGGTACCAGGAGAAGACGGCGAAGCAGAGCACCGCCCCGATCAGGAACGCGTGCCCGGTGAGGTTGTCCCGTACCTTGCGGCCCAGGCTGGTACGCCGTGGCCCTGCCGCGGCTGGCGGCGCGGAACGACCCGGTGTGGCGGTACCCGGGACGGTGGTGATCGCCAAGGCAACTCCTGCGGAAGTCGGTGACGCGGACGGTGCGGCGCGGCAACGGTGTGGGTGGGGGCCGGTGGTGCCGGCCCCCACCCGTAGGTCAGTTCTCCGCGGCGAGAAGCTGGTTGACCTTCTCTTCAGCGGTCTTGAGCAGCGCGTCGATGTTCGAGTTCGGGTTCGTCAGCACCCCGGACATCGCGGCGTCGAGCACCGCGTAGATCGCCTGCGCGTTGCGCGGCTCACCCTTGATCGGCACCGGGGCCGCCTCGAAGAGCGCGAAGTTCGCGGTGTCGACGTTCGCGTTGGCCTTGCGCAGTTCGAGCTCCTGCTTCTGCGCCTCGGTGCCGTTGGCGAAGAGCAGCGGCTGGGGCAGGCCGACCGGACGGTTCTGCGGCTTGGCCCGGACGTAGTCGAACTGACCCTTGCCCGGCGTCAGCTTCTGGTACGCGATCCACTTCAGACCGGCCTTGACCTGCTCGGGGGTGAGACCCTTCTTGAAGAAGTAACCCTCGCCACCGCCGAGCGTCCCCTTGGCCGGGCCGTCCTGGCCGGGCAGCGGGGCCATCGCCCAGTCCTGGTACTTGCCCTGGAACTGGGTGACGATCGCCTCGGTGGCGTCCGGCGCGCCGACGAACATGCCCACCTTGCCGCCGGCGGCGTTGGTCAGCAGGTCGCCCCACTGCAGCAGCTGGCGGGCGCCCATGCTGTTGTCGCCGTACCGCATGTCCTTGAGGTTCTGCAGGACCTGCTTGCCCAGCGGGTTGTTGAAGTCGGCCTTCTTGCCGTCCGGGGTCAGCATCTGGCCGCCCTGCGAGTAGAGCAGGGAGGTGAAGTGCCAGCCACCGGTGTTGCCGGCGCTGTACTCCGAGTAGCCGGCGATGCCGTTGCCGAGGGCGGAGATCTTCTTGGCCGCCTCGCGGACCTCGGGCCACGTCTTCGGCGGGTTGTTCACGTCGAGCCCCGCCTGCTGGAACAGGACCTTGTTGTAGACCAGGCCCATCGAGTAGTTCTTCACCGGTACGGCGTAGAGCTTGCCGTTGTCGGTGAAGGCCGCCTTGAGCGCCGGGTCGACGCTGTCCCAGGTCGGCACCGTCTCCTTGTTGGTGAACTCGGTGATGTCCATCGCCTGACCGGAGTCCAGCACCTGCTGGAGGTCGGTCATGTACCCGTAGAACACGTCGGTCACGGTGCCGCCGGCCAGGCGGGCGGTGAAGTCCGGCGGGTTGTTGCACTGCTCGCCGACGCTCACGCTCTTGACGACGATGTCCGGGTTCTGCCGCTGGAACTCCACGACATCGTCGTTCCAGTTCTGCAGGAGCTCCTTCTGGGAGCCGACCGGCTGGCAGTCGACGGTGATGGTGACCTTGCCGCCGGCGCTCGAGTCGCCGTCGTCGCTCTTCGTGGAGCAGGCCGTGAGGCTGAGCCCCAGGCCGGCCGCGAGCGCCATCGCCGCGGCCTTCCTGTACTGCGGTACGGACATCTGTCCATCCCTTCGGGAACGGGAGTCTCCAAGACCTCTGCTGATCCGCGGGATCGTCACCGTGGCCTGCCCTGTTGCCGTTCTCTATCCGCCAGGTGACCAGGCCCTGGAGCTGCGTGGCGTCAGTGTGTGAGTGGGGTCACTGTAGCGAGGCGTACTCATCTCCGCAAGATATCGATTGCACGATGAAAAGACACGACTTGATTAAGACAGATAATGACAACAGCGCGGCAGGGTGCCCGGAAAATGTGTCTTGATGCGATCTGCCGGGCCCGTCGGCTACATCACCTACGCCGTTGCTTGGTTCGGTTTTTGTCGTATGCGGCCCACGCCTGGGTCGTGAACCCGGCACGACATCGGCGATAAGACGTCCGGGAATCGACGGAAGATCGCAGGTCCTCGGAAACGGTGGTCAGATCTGTGGCCCAGGCCGTCAACCTCCGCGACCCGGGGGAGGTCAGCGTCCGGCGCGGCGGGGTCAGGGTCCGGCGCCGCGACGTCAGCCTCCGACCCGGGGAGGTCAGGCTCCGGCGCGGCGGGGTCGGCTTTCCGGTCCTGGGCGCGGGGGTCAGTTCCCGGCCAGGCTCCGGCAGGCCCGGTCGAGGTCCTGGCCGCGCAGCGGAGGCGGCACCGCGCCGAGCAGGAAGCGGTCCGGACGTACCACGAGCACGGTCGGCCCGGCGCCGAGCGCACCGGCGGCGTCCTCGATCAGTCGACTGCCGCCGAGCGGCCCACCGTCCGGCCGCGGCTCCGGTGCCTCGGTGGTCAAGGTCACCGCCTCGTGGGCGGCGAGCCAGGACCGCGCCCCGACGTCCGCCCCGACCACCGGATCACAGCCGAGACCGATCACCGCCCAGCCACCACCGAGCAGGCCGTCGAGCCGGACCGGCCCGCTGGCAGCCGTCCCGACCAGCGGGTTCGGCAGCATCCGGCCGGCGCCGGGCAGCACGCCCGCGGTACCCCTCGGCAGCGCCGGCCGGGGCCGGCCCTGCCGGGCGGCCCGGGCCGGCACCCCGGGGACCGCCGCCACGGCCCGGATCAGCGACCGGAGTACCGCCGACACCGCCCGGTTGCGGGTCTGCAGCACCCGGCCGACCCCGAGGCTCACCCGGATCAACTCGGCTACGTGTGGCCGTCGCTCCCGCTCGTACCCGTCGAGCAGCCCGTCCCCGGCGCGGCCGTCGAGTACCTCGGCGAGCCGCCAGCCGAGACTCCACGCGTCCCGGATCCCGCTGGCCAGGCCCTGGCCGGCGAACGGTGGCATCAGGTGTGCGGCGTCACCGGCGAGCAGGATCCGACCCTGCCGCCAACGCGTCGCCTGCCGGGCGTGGAAGGTGAAGACGGTCACCCGGCGGATCCGGATCATGTCCGGGTCGACCCAGCCGGCGACCAGCCGTCGGACCGACTCGGGACGGCTGAGCTCGGCCGGGTCCTCGTGCGGATGCAGCATCCACTCCCAACGGCGCCGGCCGGGGCTGGCCATCGTCACCAGGGGGCGGCGCGGATCGAGCACCATGGAGGTGGACGCCTCGACGTCGACCTCGTCGGTCTCGGCGTCGACGACCAGCCACGGCACGGCGTACGTCTGTCCCTCGAAGGGGATGCCGGCCAGGTGTCGTACCGTGCTGGATCCTCCGTCGCAGCCGACCACCCAGCGGGCCCGCACCGTCGTACCGTCGTCCAGTCCCACCCGGACGTGGTCGTCGGCCGGCGCGAGGGTGGCCACCGAGCGGCCGAGGCGTACCGCCACCTCGGGCAGCGTGTCGACGCCCTCCCGCAGCGCCGCCTCCAGCACCGGTTGGTCGATCAGCGCGGCGGCGGGGACCCCGGAACCGTCGGCGCTGGGGGACATGCTGATCAGCACCCGCCGGTCGGGCGCCAGGAAGCGGGACTGGCGTACCTCGACCGCCCACCGGTCGAGGTCGGCGGCCCCCGGCAGATTGACGAGGATTCGCAGCACCTCGGCGTCGAGCACGGCGGCCCGGGGCAGTGGATAGGGCTCCGCGCCGGGGTCGACCACCAGCGTGCGCACCCCCTGCCGGCCCAGCAACGCGGTCAGCACGGCGCCGACCGGCCCGTACCCGGCGACCAGTACATCGACGTCGGTCATCGGTGCGCGCCTCCCCGTGGCCCCGGTCCGGTCGGCCACCACCCGGTGGGACCGGCCCGTCGAACCAGCCTAAGCAGCCCCGGGGCGGCACGGAACGGGGTACGTCGATGATCCGATCCAGCTGGTCGGGCGGGGGGTTCGATGAAGAAAGCGAGCTCGATGAGGAAAGCTGGCGTCATGGCTGAACCAGGGCAGACGCAGACGGATGTCGGAACGACCGAGGGCGCGAACCCCGCCGCGGAGCTGACCGTGGACGTCGTGGTGATCGGGTTGGGTGTGGGCGGCGAGGAGACGGCGAACCGGCTCGCCGAGGCCGGCCTCTCGGTCGTCGGCATCGAGCACAACCTGGTCGGCGGCGAATGTCCGTTCTGGGGCTGCGTGCCGAGCAAGATGATGATCCGGGCGGCCAACGCGCTGGCCGAGGCACGCCGGGTCGACCAGCTGGCCGGTCGGGCCCGGGTCGAACCGGACTGGAGCACGGTGGCCGGGCGGATCCGCAACGATGCCACCGCCGGCTGGACCGACAACGCCGGAGCCGAGCGGTTCACCTCGAAGGGGGGTCGGCTCGTCCGGGGCTCCGGCCGGCTGGTCGGCCCCGGTCTGGTCCGGGTCGGCGACCAGCTCTACCGGGCCCGGGTCGGGGTCGTGCTGGGTACCGGCACCACCCCGGTGATCCCGCCGGTACCAGGGCTGGCCGGTACGCCGTACTGGACCAACCGGGAGGCGATCGAGCTGGCCGAGCTGCCCGAATCGCTGGTGATCCTCGGCGGTGGGGCGATCGGCGTGGAACTCGCGCAGGTCTTCGCCCGGTTCGGGGTACGGGTCGGGATCGTGGAGGCGGGCGGGCGGGTACTCGCCCTGGAGGAGCCGGAGTCCTCGGAGCGGGTCGCCGCGGCACTGCGCGCCGACGGGGTGACGGTGCACACCGGCGCCCGCGCCGAGCGGGTGGCACACGACGGCACCGGTTTCACCGTGCACCTGGCCGACGGGGACGAACTGCGCGGCGAACGGCTGCTGGTGGCCACCGGCCGGCGGGCCGTGCTCGACACGCTCGGCCTGGACACGGTCGGGCTGGACCCGACCGCGCGGTTCCTGGACACGGACGACCGGATGCGGGCGGCCGACGGGATCTGGGCGGTCGGCGACCTGACCGGACACGGCGCCTTCACCCACGTGGCGATGTACCAGGCCGGGATCGCGATCGACGACATCCTCCAGCGGGCCGCCGACATCCTCCAGCGCGCCGGCGGCGGTGACGGCGGTGCCCGGCGGGCGGACTACCGGGCGGTGCCCCGGGTCACCTTCACCGACCCGGAGGTGGGCGCGGTCGGGTTGACCGAGCGGCAGGCCCGGGACCGGGGACTGAACGTACGGGTCGGCTTCACCCTGCTCTCCGACTCCACCCGGGGCTGGATCCACGAGGTGGGCGACGAGGGCTTCATCAAGCTGGTCGCCGACGTCGACCGTGGGGTGCTGGTCGGCGCGACCTCGGTCGGCCCGGTCGGCGGCGAGGTGCTGAGCGCGCTGGCGGTGGCGGTACACGCCGAGGTCCCGCTGAGCACCCTCGCCGGCATGATCTACGCCTATCCGACCTTCCATCGGGCGATTGAGACAGCGGTGCGGAGTTTGTTGCAGTAGCGCGGCGAACTTTGGTTCGGTTTTTGCAAGTTCCTGTCGTACGATCGCGGCCGTGACGAGAAGACTCACCGAGGTGGCCCGGAAGGCCGGGGTCAGCGAGGCCACGGTGAGCCGGGTACTCAACGGTCGGGGCGGCGTCTCCGAGAGCACCCGGGTCGCCGTGCTCACCGCCCTGGACGTGCTCGGCTACGAGCGACCCAGCAAACTGCGGGGGGAACGGGCCCGGTTGGTCGGGCTCGTCCTGCCGGAACTGCAGAACCCGATCTTCCCTGCGCTGGCCGAGGTGGTCACCGGATCACTCGCCCAGCGTGGCCTGACCCCGGCGCTCTGCGCCCGGACCATCGGCGGCATCTCCGAAGTGGACTACGTGGAGATGCTGCTCGACCACCAGGTCTCCGGAGTCATCTTCGCCGGCGGCTCGTACGCGCTGGCCGACGCCCAGCACGACCACTACCGGCGGCTCATCGACCGGGGCCTGCCCGTCGTACTGGTCAACGCGGGTGTCGACGAGTTGGACTTCCCGTGCGTCTCGACCGACGACGCGGTGGCGGTCGAGCAGGCGTACGGACACCTGCGGTCGCTCGGGCACGAACGGATCGGTCTCGTGCTCGGGCCGGCCGACCACATACCGTCCCGGCGCAAGCTGGCCGCGATGGCGAACATCGCCGGGTGGGCCGAGGGCGAGGAGTGCGTGGAGCGTTCCAGCTTCTCGATGGAGGGCGCCCGGGTCGCGGCGAGCAAGCTGATCGAGCGCGGGGTGACCGGGGTGATCTGCGCCAGTGACGTGATGGCGCTCGGCACCATCCGGGCCGCCCGCCGGCTGGGCCGCGCGGTGCCGGCGGACATCTCCGTGGTCGGCTACGACGACTCGGCCCTGATGACCTGCACCGACCCGCCGTTGACCACCGTCCGGCAGCCGATCGAGATGATGGGGCAGGCCGCGGTGGACCTGCTGGTCAACCAGATCGAGGGCGTCGGGGTGCTCACCGACGAGCTGCTCTTCGAACCCGAGCTGGTGGTACGCGGGTCGACCGCGCCGGCGCCCGGCCACTGACCGACGCCGCGATGTCCTTGGTGGCCGGTCCGGCCCTCGCCCGGTCCGGCCCGCCTGCCCGCTGACGCCCGGTGGGACCCACCAGCCCGCTGCTGACCGTTGCGGCCCGCGCACCGGACCTCGCCCGGTCCGGCCGGCCCGCGGGCCCGCTGATGACCGTAGCGGCCGCGTGCCGCCGCCCGTTGTCGTCCGGCGTCGGCCCGACCGCCCCGCGTGTCCGACCTGATCCGACCTGACCTCACCGGGCACACCCTCGCCGCCCAGTTCGCGGCAGCTCGGCTCCCGGATGGCCCTGTTCGCCCGACAATGCCGTCCGCAACGAAGCTCCCCGTTCCGTCGTCATCTTTCAGAGTTCTGTCGGGTTATTGCGGACCTCGCATCGGGTTTGTATGGTCATCGACACGAAACAAGGCGTACCAGAGGTCCGTGTCACACCCCGCACGCACCGCCCGGGAAGGTGGCGTCCATGAAGAGATCCGAGGCCCCGCGACGCCGTGGGGCCGCGACGGGCCGTACGGAGAACTGATCCGATCATGGCCGTATCCGGCCGACAGACCTCAGAATCCCGTGCGGTGGTCAACGGCGACCGCCCGGACCCGGGCGCGCAGGTGCCGGCGGCAACGACCACGGACCGATCCAGAGAGCAGGTATTCGTGTCCACATCAGACAGCCGCCGGTGGTGGCGAGACGCGGTGATCTACCAGGTCTACCCGCGCAGCTTCGCCGACGCGAACGGCGACGGCATCGGCGACATCGCCGGCATCCGGAAGCGGCTGGGCTACCTGGCCGACCTCGGGGTCGACGCCATCTGGTTCGGGCCGTGGTACCCGTCCCCGATGGCCGACGCCGGTTACGACGTCTCCGACTTCCGGGCCATCGAGCCGGTCTTCGGCACCCTCGACGAGGTCAACACGCTGGTCACCGAGGCGCACCAGCTCGGCCTGCGCATCATCATCGACCTGGTCCCGAACCACTGCTCGGACCAGCACCCCTGGTTCCAGGCGGCACTCGCCGGCGGTCCGGGCGCGCCGGAACGCGACCTCTTCTGGTTCCGTCCCGGCCGGGGCCCGGACGGCGAACTGCCGCCGACGGACTGGATCGGCGAGTTCGGCGGCGGCACCTGGACCCGGACCACCAACCCGGACGGCACCCCGGGCGAGTGGTACCTGCACCTGTTCGCCGCCCAGCAGCCGGACTTCAACTGGGACCACCCCCGGGTACGGGCCGAGTTCGAGGAGATCCTGCGGTTCTGGCTCGACCGGGGCATCGACGGGATCCGGATCGACTCGGCCGCCCTGCTGCTCAAGGACGCCACCCTGCCCGAGGTGGTGGACGGCGCACCGCACCCGTTCCACGACCTGGACGGCGTACACGAGATCTACCGGAGCTGGCGGCGGATCGCCGACTCGTACCCGGAGCCGCGTGTCCTGATCGGCGAGGTGTGGCTGCCCGACCGGCAGCGGTTCGCCAACTACCTGCGCCCGGACGAACTGCACACCGCGTTCAACTTCGACTTCCTCAGCTGCGCCTGGGACGCGGCCAAGCTGCGCGACAGCATCGACGGCACGCTGGCCGAGCACGCCCCGATCGACGCGCCGGCAACCTGGGTCCTCTCCAACCACGACGTCACCCGGGTCGTCACCCGGTACGGCCGTGCGGACACCACGTTCAGCTTCGCCAGCAAGCGCGAGGGGACCCCGACCGACCTGGAACTCGGCACCGTACGGGCCCGGGCCGCCGCCCTGCTCTCCCTCTCCCTGCCCGGCGCCGCGTACGTCTACCAGGGCGAGGAGTTGGGTCTGTGGGAGGTCGAGGACATCCCGTACGAGCTGCGCCAGGACCCGATGTTCCCGCGCTCCGGATTTGTCGACCCCGGGCGGGACGGCTGTCGGGTCCCGCTGCCCTGGGCCGGTGACGCGGCGCCGTTCGGGTTCAGCCCGGACGGCGCGACCGCCGCGCCCTGGCTGCCCCAGCCGGCGACCTGGAAGGACCGGACGGTACAGGCGCAGACCGGCGACCCGCACTCGATGCTGGAGCTCTACCGTACGGCGATCCGGCTCCGCCGGGCGGTGCCCGCGCTCGGCGACGGTGCCCTGCGCTGGCTGGACGCCCCCGAGGGTGTGCTCGCCTTCGCCCGGGACCCTGGTTTCGCCTGCGTGGTGAACCTCTCCGCCGACCCGGTGTCGCTTCCGGCGCACCGGACCCGGCTGTTGACCTCCCGCCCGGTCGACGGCGACCTGCTGCCGCCGGACACGACCGTCTGGCTCGAGGTCTAGGTGTAAGGAAGGGCCCCTTGTTATCGCTTCCTGTATAGGAGGGGGCCCTTCCTAACGCCCGTGCCCGTCCACCTGGTGGGCCGATGTGTGTCCTGGTCAAATAGGCGGAGCAGGATGGGGACGTGGGAAAGACTCATGATCGGATCGACGGTCGGCTGCGTGCCTTCATCGAGGCGCAGTCGGTCTTCTTCGTGGCGACCGCGCCACTCGCCGCCGACGGGCACGTCAACCTCTCACCGAAGGGGCTCGTCGGCTCGCTCGCGGTGCTCGACGAGCGGACGGTGGCGTACCTCGACTTCGGGGGCAGCGGCGCGGAAACCGTGGCGCACCTGCGGGAGAACAGCCGGATCACCCTCATGTGGTGCGCCTTCGACGGTCCGCCGAACATCGTCCGGGTGCACGGCCGGGGCGAGGTGATCTTCCGGGACGACCCGCGCTGGGGCGACCTGATCGGGCACTTCAGCCGGGCCGACGACCCGGGGCTGCGGGCGGTCATCCTGGTCACCGCGCACCGGATCAGCGACAGCTGCGGGTACGCCGTACCGCTGATGGACCTGCGCGCCGAGCGGACGCTGCACACCGAGTTCTTCGGCCGCAAGACCGACGAGGAGTTCTCCGCCTACTGCGAGAAGAAGGACCACGTCGCCAGCAGCCTCGACGGCCTGCCCGCCATCCCGCTCCCGCTGCCACCGCTGCCCGCCAGCCGCGGGTGACGGCCGGCTACCCGGGCTCGGTGGCGTCACCGCCCGCGCCGACCACCCGGGCCGCCGGTCCGCGTCGGGGGCGCGGCGTGTAGTCGTACGCCCCGTGCCGGCCCTCGCCGGCCACGAACCGGGCCACCCCCTCCGGTGCGTCGACGGCGAGCGAGTCCATCCCGTACGCCAATTCGAGGCGGAGCGCCTCCGCGTCCGGCTGCCCCACACCGGCCAGTACGGCCAACCGGTCGTTGCGGAGGCAGCGCTGCGGGAACGAGGCGATCTCGGTGGCCAACTGTTCCGCCGCCGTCCGCGCCTCGCCCGGCGCCACCAGCCGGTTCACCAGTCCCATCTGGTACGCCTCGGTGGCCGGCACCGGACGGCCGGTGAGGATCAGGTCCATCGCCCGGCTCTCGCCGATCAACCGGGCCAGCCGGCTCGTCCCACCGTCGATCAGCGGTACGCCCCAGCGACGGCTGAACACCCCGAAGACGGCGTCACTCTCGGCGATCCGCAGGTCGCACCAGAGCGCCAGTTCCAGGCCGCCGGCGACGGCGTACCCGGCGATCGCGGCGATCACCGGCTTGCCGAGGACCATCCGGGTCGGGCCCATCGGGCCGTCCCCCTCCGGCTCGGCCCGGTTGCCGCTGGACGTGGTGATCGCCTTCAGGTCGGCGCCGGAGCAGAACGTGCCGCCCTCACCCCAGAGCACCGCCACCGCCGCCTCGTCGTCGCCGTCGAAGATCCGGAACGCGTCCGCCAACGAGCGGGCGGTCGGCCCGTCCACCGCGTTCCGGCTCTCCGGCCGGGACAACACGACGGTCCGAACAGGACCGTTGTCCTCCACCCGTACACCCATCGGACCAGGATGCCTGGCGTCGGGCCGGTCGCACACCCTCCCGGTGGCCAGACCGATCCGGATCGGGAGCCGGTCGGGCAGCGTCCGGCCGCCGGGCCGGGGCCGGCCAGCGGGGTGCGGCTGCGGAGGACATCAGCGGCGGGCCGGCGCTCTACAGCGTCGGTCTCACCGCGTTGCCGATGCCGACCGGCCAGGTCCTCTGGGGCAAGTCCGGCGGCCGGTACGGCTACTCCACCGCCATCGCGAGCAGCCGGGACGGGAGGTTCCGGGCCGGGTACTCGGTCACCTCGACGGACGCCAAGGGCGAGGAGCAGCCGCCGGTCACCCAGGCCATCATCGGCGCGGCCCTGGCCCTCGGGTGAGGGCACGGGTCCCTTCCGGCTCGGCTGCGGGAGGGGCCCGCCGGTGAGGCATCCGGCCAGCGGGCTCCGTGCCGCAGCGAATCTGCTCACGGTGGCGGTCGTCCCAGCCGGGTTCGGCGAACGGCCACCCTCGGAGAAACGGGGGCGGTCGCCTCAGCCGGGTTTGGCGAACGGCCACTCCTCGAAGGCGAGGCACCGGCCGTCACCGGCGAAGCGCATGATCCAGAGATCGCGGTACTCGTCCCCGCTCGGTGGGCCGTACCGCACCTCGAGCCGGGCCACCGCGACGTCCCCGTCGACCGCCACGATCTCGTACGACATGGTGAAGTCCTCGTCCGGGCCGTTCCGCTCCGCCTCCCACATCCGGGTGATCGCCGGCAGGCCGAGCACGGGTTCCCGGTACGGCCCCTGGAGGTAGCGGGCGTCGTCGGTGAACAGTTCGGCCAGCGGGGCGGTGCCGACGCTGCGCCACGCCCGCTCGTATCTGGCGATCCAGTCCGCCACCCGGGTCCGGTCCATGCTGTCCAGCCTGACGCAGCGGGCGTTAGGAAGGGGCCCTTCCTCTACAAAAAGCGACAACAGGGGGCCCTTCCTTGCACCTTCAGGCTGCCTGTTGGCGGATCGGCGGGGTTCGGGTGCCGACGCCGTCGGCGATCCCGGCGAGCAGTTCGCGCAGTGCGTCGACGGCGTTGTGCCGGGGTCGCCAGTCGAGCTCCCGCTCGGCCCGGGAGCAGTCCATCAACGGTGCCGCCGCGCTCAACTCAAGCCAACCCTCGTCAGCGGGGACCAATCGACTGCGCCAGGCGGCCCGGGCCAGCAGCCGGAGCAGCGGCAGCGGCAGCGGCGCCGCCAGCCCGCCGACCTCGGCGGCGACCAGCGGCCCGTCCAGCACCGGCTCCGCGGCGATGTTGAAGGCGCCGGTCCGGTCGCTGAGCAGTGCCTTCAGGTACGCCTCGGCGACGTCGTCGCCGTGCACCACCTGGACCCGCAGCAGCCGGTGCCGGGGTACGACCGGCAGGCGGCCACCACGGAACAGGGAGACCGGCACGAGGCGCCCGAGCAGGTGTCGGGTGACCCCGGCACTCGCCTCGCGTTGGACGACCAGGGGCTTGCGCATCCGGACCACCCGCAGCCCCGGGTAGTCGCGCTCGGCGCCGTCGAGGTACGTCTCCACCGTCGCCTTGTCAACGCTGTACCAGGAGCGTTGGCCGATGCCGGTGGCCGGCCAGCTCTCGTCGACCAGCCGGTCCTTCGGCCCGGGGGCGTACGTCGCGACGGACGACGCGTACACCAGCCTCGGTACGTCGGCGGCGAGCATCGCGTTCACCACGTGCCGGGTGCCGTTGACGTTGGTACGCCTCAGCCGGGCCCGCTCGTGGCCGGGCTGGAACTGCCAGGCGAGGTGCACCACCGCGTCGACCCCGGCCAGGCGTTCGGCGAGCGGATGCAGGCACGCCGGATCGCCCAGGTCGGCGCTGTGCCACCAGCGCACCGCGTCGTACGGCGGCCCGGCGTCCGGTTTCGGGCAGCGCCGGGCGATGCCGATCACCTCGATGTCCCGCTCGGCGGAGAGTCGGCGCAGCAACGCGCTTCCGACGCTGCCGGTGGCCCCGGTGATCGCGATCCGCATGCCTGCCGTTCTACCCGGCGTGCCCGCCGCCATGCCGGCGACTCGCCCGAAGTGGGTGGGTCCGGCGTACGTTGTCGGGCGGCGACGCGTTTGTCGCGCGGGGCGGCGGGTAAGACGCGTCGATGCGCGCCCTATTGACCCGACTTGAGCAGGCTGCCGTACTGGACCGGGCTGGTGACCGGCTCCAGCGCGGAGTGCTCGCGGTGCTGCGTCCGCAGCGGGTCCGCGACGTCCTGCACGGGGTGTGGCTCGGGCATCCACTGCATCCGGCGCTGGTGCAGCTGCCGGTCGGTGCCTGGGTCTCCGCGGCGATCCTCGACCTGTTGCCGGGCCAGCGTCGTGCCGCCACCGCCCTGGTCGGGGTCGGCACCGCGGCGGCGTTGCCGGCCGCGCTCTCCGGGCTGAACGACTGGGCGTCGTTGGCCCGGGAACAGCGCCGGGTCGGCATGGTGCACGCGATCGCCAACGGGGTGGGCGTGCTGCTGTACGGGGGTTCGCTCGCTGCCCGGCTCGCCGGTCTGCACGCGGTCGGCCGTACCCTCGGGTTCGCCGGCCTGAGCGCGGTCAGCGGCGGTGCGTTCCTCGGCGGGCACCTGGCGTACAAGCAGGCGTCGGCGGTCAACCACGGCATTCCCGAGCTGCGTCAACTCTCCGACGGCTGGTACGCGGTCGCGGACCTGGCCGCCCTGCCGGAACGTACCCTGCACACCCGTCGGATCGACGAGGTGTCGGTGCTGGTCTACCGGAATGGTGACCAGGTGAGCGTGCTGTTGGACCGGTGCGCCCACCAGGGCGGCCCGCTCGGCGAGGGCGAACTGGTGACGGTCCGCGGCCGGGACTGCGTGGTGTGCCCGTGGCACGGCAGCACGTTCCAGCTCGGCGACGGCAGGGTGGTGCACGGCCCGGCCGCCAACGACCAGCAGGTGCTGCCGACCCGGGTCGTCGGGGGTGTGTTGCAGACCCGTCTGCCCTGAACAGGGCCTGAGCGGGGAGCGGGCGACGTCGTCACCGGTGTGCTGACCGCGCCTGGCAGCAACCGGCCAGTCGGCACCGCGCGGCGGGCGGATTCGACACGGTGGTCTCCAGCACGACCGGAGGGAGCCGTGGATGACTGTGCCGGGCGGCTATCTGCAGATGGACGTCGAGGCGGTGGAACCCGTGCTGCACGGACTGGCGTCGACCGGCGCCGACCTCGACGACGCGTGGAGTACGGGACGGAGCGCCATCCCGGCCGGTGAGGCGGCGATCGGCGGCGACGAACTCGGCGCGGCGTTCCGGGGTATCTACGCCGAGGACAGCGCGGCGGTGGGCGCGAACGCCGACCGCCTGCCGGACACGCTGCGTACCGACGCGGAGGTCGGGTCGAGCTGTGTCACGGACTACGTGGCGGCGGATCAGCGGGGCGCCGAGGCCCTTCGCGGTGTCGCCGGCGGCGCGTCGGTGCCGGGTGGCGCCGCCGCCCCGGCCGCGCCAGCTGCCGCCGTCCCGGGCGGACGGTGAGCCGTGCCCGTTCCCGAACCCCCCGCCGACCACGGTCTCTGGCCCGAGGTACGGGCGATCAGCGGTTGGCCCGAGCCGGACGAGGACGGCGTACGGGCACTCGCCGACGACTGGCGGCGAACCGGACAGCGCTTCATCCAGGCCGGCGGATACGACGTCGGTGGTCTGGCCGGGGCGTGGCCGGACGCTGCCGGCAGCGCCTTCCAGAACCGGGCCCGCCAGCACCTCCGGACGGCGGCGGTGACCGGCTCGGAGATGGTCGAGCTGGCGCGGCGGGCCGATGTCTTCGCCAACGAGGTGACGGCGGTCAAGACGGCGATCGTGAACCTGATCGAGGCCAACCTTCCCCGGTACGCCGCGATCACCGCCGACCGGGTCGTCTTCGCCGATTTTGTCCGCGCCCAGTTCGTCACCGAGGTGGCCGGCATGGTCCGGGAACTGGTGACCGCCGCCGCCGGCCGGGTCGCCGGGGCCGGCGGTGCCCCGCTGGGTCGCGGTGACGGTCCGCCGGCCGGGGCGACCCCGGCCCAGGTCGGGCAGTGGTGGAACGGCCTGCTTCCGGAGCAGCGGGCGGCGATCCTGCGCGACTCGCCCGACCTGGTCCGCAACCTCGACGGCATTCCGGCGGCGGTGCGGGACGAGGCGAACCGCGCGGTGCTCGAGCGGGAGATCACCGCCCTGCGGGCGCGCGAGGCCGAACTGGTGGCCGAGGAACAGCAGCGGATGTGGCAGGAGGAGCCGCCGATGTGGAATCCGGAGCTGCTCCAGGTCCGGGACAAGCTGGCCGGGCTGACCGCCCTCCAGGAGCGGCTCGGCGCGGCCGCCACGCCGGGCCGGGAGCCGTACCTGCTCGGGCTCGACACCGCGGACGACGGCCGGGCCGTCGTCGCGCTCGGCGACCCGGACACCGCCCGCAACGTCGCGACCATGGTGCCCGGGGTGGGCACCGATCTCGGCAGTGTGCCCGGCGAGCTCGACCGGGCCGGCCGGCTCTGGGACGCCGCCCGGGACGCCGGCTCGGCGTCGACCTCGGTCGTCGCCTGGATCGGGTACGACACGCCGGACGAGGTGTTCCTGGCCGGCTCGGAGAGCTACGCGACCGGCGGCAAGCAGGCGCTGGACAGTTTCCAGGACGGGCTGCGCGCCACCCACCAGGGAGAGCCGGCACTGCAGACCGTGATCGGGCACAGTTACGGCACCACGACACTCGGGCACGCCGCCCGCGACGAGAGCCTGGCGGCGGACCGGCTGGTCTTCGTCTCCAGCCCCGGCACCGGGGCGGGGCACGCCAGCGACCTGCGGCTCGACGGGGTGGCGCCGGAGCAGATGCGACAACACGTGTACGCCACCACCCCGCCCAACGACCCGATCCGGATCGCCAACCTCCGGGTCAACGCGGCCCAGGACACTCCCGGGGCGACGCCGTTCTGGGTCGACGTCGGGCACCAGATCGACCCCACCAGCCCGGAGTTCGGCGGCCAGGTCTTCGAGACGGCCGTCGGCAGGGACCCGCACGGTGCCTCGTTCGAGCCGGGCAACCCCGCTCTGCGTACCCTGGGCGAGATCATCGCCGGTCGACGGTGAGACCGGTGGACGCCGGCTCCGCGCCGTCGACCGGTCGTGGGTGGACAGACCGGCGCTCCGGTCGACGTCGGTGGGGTGGGCGGCGCCGGCCGGGTGCTGGGCTGACCCGGGCCGCACTGGTCGCCGTACTGGCCGGGGTGGCGCTGGGCGGGGTGGCCGGTGTCGTACCGGTTGCCTCCGGCGCCCTGGCGGCACCACCGAGGGGGGCCTGCGGCAACCCCGAACCGGGCGGCCCTCCGGTGCGGGAGCTCCCCTGGGCGCAGCGGATGCTCGACCCGGCCGCGGTCTGGCCGCACAGCACGGGTGCCGGCGTACTGGTCGCGGTGATCGACTCCGGGGTCGACGCCGACCACCCGCAGCTCAGGGCGAAGGGCGCGGTGCTGCGCGGTGAGGATTTCCATCTCGTCGGCGACCTGCCGGGCAACTTCGACTGTGTCTCGCACGGCACCGCCGTGGCCAGCATCATCGCCGCCGACCCGGTGCCCGGGGTCGGATTCGCGGGGCTCGCGCCGGGTGCCCGGGTCCTGCCGGTCCGGGTCAGCGAGCGGGACCTCACCGACACCGGCCGCGCCGAGGTGGTGGATCCGACCGTGCTGGCCCGGGCCATCCGGTACGCCGCCGACCGGCGCGCCAAGGTCATCAACCTCTCGCTGGCCGGCGTCACCGACAGCCGCCGGGTCCGGGACGCGGTCGCGTACGCCAGGAGTCGGGACGCGCTGGTGGTCGCCGCCGCCGGTAACCAGCAGCGGGGTACGGCCGACCAGCCGTCGTACCCGGCGGCGTACGACGGCGTCCTCGGCGTCGGCGCCGTCGACCAGACCGGTACCCGGATGTCGGGATCACAGCTCGGTCCGCACGTCGACCTGGTCGCGCCGGGCGCCGGGGTGCTCGGGGCGACCAGGGTCAGCGGGCACCGGTACTGGCAGGGCACCAGTTTCGCGGCACCGTTCGTCTCGGCGACGGCGGCGCTGGTCCGGTCCGCCTGGCCGAAACTCACCGCCGACCAGGTCGCCGAGCGGATCCTGGCCACCGTCAGCCCGGCACCGGGCGGTCCCGGTTACGGCGCCGGCCTGGTGAACCCGTACCGGGCGGTGACGGACGGGCTGGTGGCCGAGCCCCCGGCGGCGGTGCCCCCGGTGGTCCTGCCGTCGGCCGATCCGGAGCGGGTCCGGGCCGAGGCGCGGTGGGCGGCGGCCGGCCGGACGGCCGGCCTGGTGACGCTGGCCGCGGTCGCGGTGGCCGGACTGGCCGTGTTGGCGTCCGTGGTCGTCAGCCGGGGCCGGCGCGGTCGGTGGCGGCCCCGCCGGGCGACGCCGCTGCCGGCCCGGCCGGCTCCGGTCGAGCCGCCCGAGGAGATGTTCCTGCTACCGCCGCCGACGGCCGAACGCTGACCCGGCCGGCCGCGCCGGCCGGTGACGGAGGCGGGGCAGCGGGCGTGCCGTTCACGACGAGCGGGGGGACGGCCCGGACGGCCGTCCCCCCCGATTCGCCGCTTCCGGCGTCCGGTCAGATCCCGGTGCTGCCCACCCGGGCCACCGCCGCCGACAACGCCTGCTGCAACTCGCTGTTGGCGGTCTGTACACCGCCCCGCAGCGCCTCCAGCATCGCCTGCTGGGCGGCGGACACCTGCTGCCAGGCGCGGCTGATCTCCTCGAACTCGCCACCCGCCTGGTCCAGCCAGTCCGCCGAGGTGGCGCCGGAGGTGCTCTGCCAGGTGTCCATCTCCTGCTGCACCCGCCCGACCGTGGCGACGATCTGGTCGGCCAGGCCGTCGAGCTGACTGAAGTTTCCCTTGATCAGCATCTGCCGTTCCTTCCGCTGCCGCTACTCAGCCCCGGAGGGCCCCACCGAACGGGCTCTGCCCGGCCGCCGCGTTCATCCCGGCGGCCCCGGCCTCGTCGGCCGTCACATAGGTGTTGGACGAGAACCGGGTGTTCTCGCCGAGGGTGTTCAACGCCGTGACCAGGCGGGTGATCCCCGCTTCCCACTGCTCGTGCGCCGCGTCGAAAGCGGGTCGCGCGGTGCCCTCCCACTGTCCCCGGAGGGCCTCCACCGTCGGCCGCAGCGCGGCCCGGTGCCCCTCGATGTCGCCCGAGACGACGCCGGCCATCGCGGCCGCCCGCTCGAGCGACTCGGTTACCCCGTGCAGCTGGTCTCCCGCCGCCATGAGCTCACTCCTTCCCACGGTCCGCGCGAGCGTCCGGTTCCGTCGGGTCGTACGCGGGCGTACCGCGGTTGTCGTCGACTCGTCGGATGCCCGCCGCGGTTGTTGTCGGGTCGTCCCCGCGGCTGGCGGGGGGACGGTCCGAAAGGTAGTCGCGGACGGGTCCCGCCGACCGTCGTCGTCACCTTCCTGCCAGCACCACCCGTCCGACCTCCGAGGTCGGTGAGGATCGCACGGAGGGGTCCCCTCCGGTCACCGGGGCGGTAGCGGTCGGCGGAACGGGCCTCCTGTCGACGATCCTGGGCGAGGAGGAGCCGGTGGCCTCGGTGGTGGTACGACGGCCGGCGCGCCGGCCGGGCCCGGAGATGCCCTCCGGCGAGCTGGTCCTGGAGGCTCCCCCGGAGATTCCCGCGCCGACCGGTCGGCAGTGGACGGCGGCGCTGAGCATCCTGCCGATGATCGTGATCATGGCGGCGATGCTGCTGATGTTCTCCGGCTCCGCCAACGGAACGCTGCGACTCGTGGTCTTCGGCCTGCTCGGCGTGGCGATGCTGGCCATGGTGCTGGTCGCCGTCGCCCGGGGCAACGGGCCGAGCCGGCAGGAGATGGGCTACGCCCGACGGCTCTACCTGCGTCGGCTCGCCCAGCACCGGGTACGGCTGCTGCGTACCGTGGACCGGCAGCGGGACGCTCTGCTGTACCTGCATCCCGAGCCCGGGCAGCTGTGGTCCATCGTGGACAGCTACCGGCTCTGGGAACGGCGGATCGACGACGCCGACTTCGGGGTGATCCGGGTCGGTGTCGGGCCGCAGAGCCCGGCGACCGCGCTGATCGCACCGGACACCAAACCCCTGGAGCAGCTCGAACCGCTCTCCGCGCTCGCGCTGCGCCGGTTCCTCAAGACGTACAGCGCGGTTCCGGAGTTGCCGCTCGCGGTCGCGTTGACCGGCTTCGCCCGACTGCACGTCCGGGGCGAACGGGCCCGGACCGTACCCCTGGTCCGGGCGATGCTCGCCCAGCTGGCCACCCTGCACGCCCCGGACGACGTACGGGTCGCCGTCTGTGCCGGACCCGCCGAACTGCCGGCCTGGGACTGGGTCAAGTGGCTGCCGCACGCCCTGCACCCGGAACTGACCGACGCGGCCGGGCCGGTACGCCTGGTCGCCCCGACCCTGGCCGGGCTGGAGGAACTGCTGGAGGAACTGCTCGCCACCCGGCCCCGGTTCGCCCCGGACCGGCGGCGGGCCACCGGACCGCAACTGGTCGTGGTACTGGACGGCGGCGACGTCACCGGCTCGGACCATCTGATGACCGGCGGCGGCGTCGAGGGGGTCCTGGTCGTCGACCTCGCCCCGGCCGGACCGACGGCGCCCCTGGACCGGTCGGCGCTGGTCCTCGAGGTCGACGCCGACCGGACGCTGGTGGCCGGCACGCTCGACGGGCGGGCCGAACTCGGCCGGGCCGACCAGCTCGACGCGGCGGGCACCGAGGCGCTGGCCCGGCAGCTCGCCCCGCTCCGACTGGCCGGCACCAGCCGGGGCGAGCCGGCGCTCAGCCAGGACCTCGGCCTCGCCGACCTGCTCGAACTCGGCGACCCGTACGCCTTCGACCCGGAGCGGACCTGGCACCGGCGGCCGAACCGGGACCGGCTGCGGGTGATGTTCGGCCTGCAACCGGACGGCACCCCGGTGGAGCTGGACCTCAAGGAGTCGGCGCAGGACGGGATGGGACCGCACGGCCTGATCATCGGGGCGACCGGTTCCGGCAAGAGCGAACTGCTGCGCACGCTGGTCCTGGCGCTGGCGATCACCCATCCGCCGAACTCGCTCAACTTCGCGCTCATCGACTTCAAGGGCGGTGCGACCTTCACCCGGCTGGACGCGCTGCCGCACACCAGCGCGGTGATCACCAACCTCGCCGACGAACTGCCGCTGGTCGACCGGATGACCGACGCGCTCAACGGTGAACTGATCCGCCGGCAGGAACTGCTCCGGGCGGCCGGCAACTTCTCCTCGATGCGGGAGTACGAGCGGACCCGGGCGGCCGGCGCGCCGCTGCCCGAGGTGCCGACGCTGCTGGTGATCTGCGACGAGTTCAGCGAACTGCTCTCCGCCAAGCCGGACTTCATCGACACCTTCGTGCAGATCGGTCGGATCGGCCGGGCGCTCAACGTACACCTGCTGCTGGCGAGTCAGCGGCTGGAGGAGGGGCGGCTGCGCGGGTTGGACGGGCACCTGTCGTACCGGATCGGCCTGCGGACCTTCTCGGCGATGGAGAGCCGTACGGTGCTCGGCGCGACCGACGCCTTCGAGTTGCCGCGCGCGCCCGGCCACGGCTTCCTGCGGTACGGCACCGAGCCGCTGGTCCGGTTCCGTGCCGCGTACGTCTCCGGGGCGCACCGGCGGCCGGAGACGGCGTCGGAGCCGACCGGCCCGGAAGCCGTGGAGTTGATCGAGTACGTCGTCGACCACCTCCCGCCGGCTCCGGCCGACGGCCTGACCGCTGACCCGGCCGGTGGCCTGACCGCCGACCCGGCTGCCGAGCCGACCCGGGGCGCCGACGCGTCGGGCGACGACCCGGACGACGGCGGCACCGACAGTCTGCTGGACATCCTGGTGGACCGGCTGACCGGTCGGGGCGCCCCGGCCCACCAGGTCTGGCTGCCGCCACTGGCGGAATCGCCCACCCTGGACGCCCTGCTCGGCCCGCCCGGCGCGGACCCGGTCCGCGGCCTGCGGGCCGGCCGGGAGGAGCTGACCGGGCGGCTGCGGGTGCTCGCCGGCGTCGTGGACCGGCCGCTGGAGCAGCGCCGCGACGCGTTGGAGTTCGACCTCGCCGGGTCGGCCGGGCATCTGCTGGTCACCGGCGGCCCGCGCAGCGGCAAGAGCACCGCGCTGCGTACCGTCATCACCAGTCTCGCCCTCACCCACACCCCTCGCGAGGTGCAGTTCTACTGCCTCGACTTCGGCGCTGGCTCGCTCGCCGCGCTGCGCGACCTGCCGCACGTCGGCGGGGTCGCCGGCCGGCAGAACGTCGGGGCGGTCCGCCGGACCGTCGCCCAGGTCGCCGCCGTGCTGACCGAACGGGAGCGGCGTTTCGCCGAACAGGAGATCGACGGGATCGCCGGCTACCGGGCCGCCCGCGACCGGGGCGAGTTCCCGGACGACCCGTACGGGGACGTGTTCCTGGTGGTCGACGGTTGGCAGACCCTGCGCAAGGACTTCGCCGACGTCGAGGAGACGGTCTGCGACCTGGCGGTCCGGGGACTGGCGCACGGCGTGCACCTGCTGGTCGCGGGAGCCCGTTGGTTCGACCTGCGGCCCGCCGTCCGGGACCTGTTCGGCAGCCGGGCGGAACTGCGGCTCGGCGACCCGATCGACACCACGGTGGACCGGGCGGCGGCACTCGCCGTACCGGAGGGGGCGCCCGGACGGGGGGTCACCACCTCGCGGCACCAGATGCTGCTGGCCCTGCCCCGGATCGACGGCGTGGCCGCCGCTGATGGGCTGCCCGCCGCGACCACCGCGCTGGTCCGGGCCGTGGCCGCCACCTGGCCGGGTGAACCGGCTCCCCGGGTACGTCTGCTGCCGGCGGTGGTGCCCTACCCGGAGCTGCCGACCCGGGACGAGCACCCCCTGGTGCTCACCGAGCGTCCGGCGGCCGCGAACGGGACCGGCGGTCGGGGCCTCAGCGTCGGCATCGCCGAGCAGGACCTGGCACCAGTCCGGCTGGACTTCGGCACCGATCCCCACCTGCTGCTGCTCGGCGACGCCCAGTCCGGCAAGACCGCCTTCCTGCGGCTGCTGGCCCGTCGGATCGTGGAGAACTGCCCGCCGACGCAGGCGCGGATCATCCTGGTCGACCACCGACGTGGTCTGCTCGGCGACGTCCCCGCCGGCCACCTGCTCGGGCACGGCACCGATCCGGTCGGCACCCGCCAACTGATCGTCGAGGCGGCCCGGGGGATGGCCGAGCGGAGGCCCGGGGCCGGGGTCACCCCGGAGCAGCTACGCGCCCGGAGCTGGTGGCGCGGACCCGAACTGTTCGTCCTCGTCGACGACTACGACCTGGTGGTCAGTCCGATGGACAACCCGCTCCAGCCGTTGCTCGAATACCTGCCCCAGGGACGCGAACTGGGTCTGCACGTGGTGCTCACCCGTCGTACCGGCGGTGCCGGCCGTGGCCTGTTCGAGCCGTTCCTGGCCCGGCTGCGGGACGTCGGTTCGCCCGGCCTGCTGCTCTCCGGCGAACCCGGCGAGGGACCACTGCTCGGCGGGCTCAAGGCGGAGCCGCTGCCGGCGGGCCGGGGCCGGCTCATCGCCCGGGGACTGCCGCCCCGGCTGCTGCAACTGGCCTGGCTGCCACCGGCCGGCTAGCAACCCCGGTGGTCGGGCGCCGGTTGGCCGTGGCCGTCTGGGTGGTCAGGCCGGTCGGTTGGGCGCCGGTTGGGCGGGTGCCGGTTGGCCGGTTGCTGTCGCGGGCCACCGGCCGGCCCCGCCGGCGTGGTTCGCTCGGCACGGCAACGAACTTCGTCGACGGGAGGGGCCATGGCAGCGGCACCGGGAATGATCCACGGCGACACCGAACTTCTCCGGCAGGTCGCCGACCGGCTCGACCCGGCGGCCGTCGTCGCGGCCCGTACGGCGGCGGCCGAGGTGGCGGGGAGCGCGCGGGACTGCGGCGACACGCTGCCGGGTTGCCAGCGGTACAACGCCGCCGTACGCGAGGTGACCGACCGGATCATCGCGTTCTGCGCCGAGGTCGAGCAGGGGATCACGGCGTACGCCTCGGTCGCCCGCGACAGCGCGAGCGGCTACCTGGGCGGCGACGACACCGGCCGTACGGCGATCCAGGGCGCCGTACCGGCGTCTCCGACGACGCAGCGTTGACAACCCACTCGTACGGCGGTGAGGAGGTGACCGGATGGACATCGGTGCGCTGATCCAGGAAATGACCAGGTTGTACGGTCAGGCCGAGGCACAGCGGCAGCACTCGGACCATCTCTCCCGGAGCCCGCAGGGCTGGGAGGCGGTCCAGAACGGACTCCGGGACACCGGGGACCTGCTGCGACGCGGTGCCGGGGAGATCGCCCCCGGTTGGCAGGACCAGGCCGGTGACCAGTACGCGCAACGCCTGACCCGCAGCGCGAGCGTCGTGCAGGCGTGGCAGCAGACGTTGGCCTCGGCCCAGCTCGGCCCGGCGCTGACCACGCTGAACGAGGCGGTACGGACCACCTTCGACAGTGTCAGCCAGCTCAGGACGACGTTCGACGCCCTGGTCCAGCAGGTGGCCGGGGTGCCGGCCGGACCGGGGGCGGCCGCCGCGATCGCGCAGCTCGTCGCGGAGTTGCAGGCGCTGGTGGAGCAGGCCCGGGAGCTGCTGCGGCAGCTCGACCAGGCGTTCGCGGAGGTGGCGACCCGGGTCGCCGGCGCGGCCGACGGGACCGCCTGGGACGGACCGGCGGGCACCGGCGCCGCCGGCGCCTCGACGATGGCCGCCGCCGCGGCACCTGCTGGTGCCTCGGCGACGAGTGCGGCGACGGGCGCCACGGCCGCCGGCGCGGGTGCCGTCGGCGGTGGTTCGTCGGCCGGTACGGGTGCCGTCGGCGGTGGTTCGTCGGCCGGTACGGGTGCCGTCGGCGGTGGTTCGTCGGCCGGTGCGGGTGCCGTCGGAGGCGGTCCCGGCCTGGCCGGCGTCGCCGCACCCACCCCGGTCGGGCTCGCACCCGGCGCCCTGCCCGCCGTACCGACGATTCCGCCGGTGGCACCGCCGCCGCCGGTACCGCCGCTCGTGCCGCCGGTGGGCGCCCTCGGCGTCGCCGGTGCCGCAGCCGGCCGATCCTGGGCCGGTGGAGGCGTACCGCCGGTCGCGGGTGCGGCCAGCGCCATCCCGAAGGCGGGCCGGACCGTCAACGGCGTCGGTCCGCTCGCCGCCGCGCCGCCGCCGGCCAGCCCGAGCACCGCCATCCCGGCGGCGGGCGGTGGCACCGGAACGGGCATGGGCCGGATGGTGCCGCCGATGATGATGCCTGCGCTGGCCGGCGGCGCCGGGACCGGCAACCTTCCGGGACCCGGTACCGCCGACAGCCGGGCCGGCGGACACCGGGACCGGCCGCTGCGCGCGGTACCCGGGGTACCGCCCCGGCTGCGCGGCCGGACCGAGGGCCTCGCCGGCACCCCGGGGGTCACCGTCGGCTCGGGTCGGGCGGCGAACCGGCGTGCCGAAGACCCGGACAGCAACGGTGGACACCTGCTCGACGAGGAGCTGTGGCAGGTGACCCCGGCTCCCGGCCCGGTCCTCGACCGACGCCGGCCGACCGGCTGAGCGGCGCCGGAGTCCACCGTGGAGCTGCGGTACCGGCAACTCCGAGCCGGCCTGCTGGCCGTCCGGGAACGGCTCGACGAACTCCGGATCGAGGCGGAGTCGGCCGACGGGCTGATCGTCGCCACCGTCGACGGGCGCGGTCGGCTGGTCGACGTCACCCTCGACCCGAGGATCCGCCGGCACGCCGACGCCGGAGCGCTGGCCCGGGACGTACTGGCCACGGTCCGCCGGGCGGCGGAGCTGGCCGCCACAGCGGCGGCCGAGTTCACCGCCGGAGCACTGCGGGCCGGAGACGTACGGTGACGGCACCCGCCGGGGGTTTCCTCCACATGGACAGCGGTGCGGTCCTGCCCGTCCTGCAGGCGCTGGACGAGTGCGGCCGTACCGTCGGGGAGGCCTGGCGGAGCAGCCGGGACACGATCACCGGTGCGGAGCCGGGAATCGGCGGTGACACCCTCGGGCAGGCGTTCCGTAGCGTCTACACGGCGCCCGGCACCGAGCTGCGGACAGCCGCGGACCGGCTACCGGGGCTGATCGTGGCGGACGCGGCGGTCGGCGCGCAGTGCGTGGCGGACTACCGGACCGCCGACGCCCGGGGTGCGGCCGCCATCACCGCCGTCCCCGGGGCCGTGGCGGGAGGTGGCCCCGGTGGCGGTGCCCGAGCCGACTTCTGAGCTGGGACTCTGGCCCCGGGTCAGGGCGTACAGCGGGTGGCCGGAGCCGGACGAGGACGCGGTACGGGAACTGGCGGCGGGGTGGCGTGCCGGGGCGACGGCCTTCGCCGAGGCCGGACGGTTCAACCTCGGCGGGCTCGCCGGTACGTGGCCGGACGTCGCCGGTGCGGCGTTCACCACCCGGGCGACGGCCACCCTCCAGGCCAGCGCCCGTGGTGCCGAGGGCATGACGGCGATCGCTGACCGGGCCGACTTCTTCGCCGACGAGGTGACCCGGGTCAAGAACGGGATTCGTGACCTGATCCAGACCAACCTCGGCGCCTTCGCCGTCACCGAGACACTGCCGCCCGGCGTACGTGAGGTGGTGCAGGAGACCTTTGTCCTCGCCTTGGCAGGCCTGGTCAACGTCCTGGTCTCCGACGCGGCGGGCCGGGTCTCCGGGCAGCCGGGCGGCTGGGCGGAGGCGGCCAAGGAGTTCGGCGGCTTCTTCAAGGGCTTGTGGGAGGGGGCCGTGGAGAGCGCCGAGGGCCTGGCCGCGCTTCCGAGCGGCATCGACGACGCGGCCCGGAAGCTCTGGACCGACCCGCGGGGGTTCGCCGAGGACTCCTGGCGAGGTCTGGTCGACCCGATCGTCGAGGACTGGAACAACGGCAACGAGGGCGAGGCGATCGGCCGGGGGGTCTTCGGCCTCGCCGAGGCGGTGCTCGGCAGCAAGGGACTGGCCAAGGTCGGCCACCTGGCGGACGTCGTACCCGATCCGGACGCGCCACGACCCGACGCCCCGACCGGCGGCGGTGGCTCCGAGCCCGGCGCCGGCGGGTCGGACCCTGGCCCCGGCGGGTCGGCGAGCCCGCCGAACGCCACGGAACAGCTCCGGAACGGGCAGGAGTTCGGTGGGGCGAAGCTTCCGGTTTACGATGGTCCGCCGGACGGCGTCCTCTACAAACGCAACCCGCAGACCGGTGAGATCACCAACTACACGGTGTACGACGCGGACGGTCACGCCGTGAAACGGGTGGACCTCACCGGCCGGTCCCACGGAGGCGTTCCCACCCCGCACGTCGTCGAGTACGACCGGAACGTCCGACCGTCGGACGGGCAGGTGTTCGTCCGGGAGCAGCGGCACGTACGGCCGGCGAACCCCGACGAGATCCCCGAGTGAGCAACTTTCTCCGAGGAGTCGAGGAACGAGGATGAGCGATGACGTCCAGGGAGGACCGGTGACCACCATCGACGGGCCGGACGACGGACGGCTCCTGCCGGGGTTCTTCGTCGAGTGGCGGAGCGGCTGGGGGGAGTCGGCGTCGTCCTGGGGACCGACCGACTACCTCAACCAGGAGGCCGCGGTGCCGGCGGTTGTCGCCGCCGGCTGGCTGTTCAACCCCTCCACCGTCGGGTACCGGGGCGGAATCTTCCTCCGGGACCGCTTCGACGCGGCCACCGTCGACCGGTGGTTCAGCCAGTTCCCGGACGATCCGGGCCGGATCGAGGCGGTGGTCAACACCGTGACGCTGTACGACCTGTTCGTCAACGTTGACCTCGACCCGTACGAGGACGGCCTGCCCGGTCTCGCCCGGGACATCGCCGCATGCTGGGCCGGCGTGTTGGCGCGACGTTACCCGGACCGGAACGTCCAGGTGCGGACGGAGGACGCGTACGGACCGTCGGTGACGTTCTGGACGGCGACGGAGGTGCCGGCGGCGGGAGAGGCTTGATGCCCGCCCGACGCCCGGCGCCGAACCTCCGGCCGACGGAACGCCGACGCCCGGGCCCGGATCCGCAGCGGAGGGCACACCGACCGCCGGATCCGGACGGGTTGGACGGCGGGGCATCCGTCGCGGGTCCACTGACCCTGCCGGCTCGGGTGGCGGTGGTCCGGGAAACCGCGACGTCGGACGACGGGCTGGTCGTGGCGACCGTCGACGCCCACGGCCAGCTTGTCGACCTGGTCCTCGACCCCCGGATCCACCATGCCGCCCCCGACGCGCTGGGCCGTACGATCGTCGACACCGTACGGCGTGCCGTCGTCGGTGCCGACCGGCAACTGTCGGACCTCACCGCCGCGACGACGGAGCCGCGACGTCGGCCGTACGACGGGGCCGGCGGCTCGCCGACGCCGACCGCCACAGGGGACCCGGCCTTCGACCCACTGCTCCGCGAACTCGACCGGCTCGCGGCCGGGCCGGATCCGGCGATCGGCCAGTCCCGGTGGCCGCACCGCGAAGCGCCGCCCGGGGACGCCCGCACCCGGGACTGACCACACGCCGCCGGCGTTCGTGCCCCCCGGACGCCGTCGCGAGGTGGCGTGCCGGCTGCCAGAGGCACTTCTGGGCTGGTTGGCGCCGCGTCGGCGCTGACCGGGACGAAGGCGGCATGTGCGCCGTACCCTGGGTCGCCGGCACGCCGAGAGCCGGGAGCTGGTCCCCTGAACCCGCCTGAAGGTGCGGTTTTCCGCACCCGGGCTGTGAAGCCGACCTTCCGGCCCCCGCGGTCGACCTCATGGCCGGGGCCGCGGTGAAACTCGTAGCCTCGTCGGCATGATCCCTCTGTGGCATGTGCCGATGCACGCTGGCCTGTTGGCCCAGGAGTCCGATCCGCCGTCGGACGGGCTGGTCGGGTTGGTGACCGACCTGGTGGAACGGCTCGGTGCGCCCGGCGCCGGTCTGGCGGTCGCGTTGGAGAACGTGTTCCCGCCGATCCCGAGTGAGGTGATCCTGCCGCTGGCCGGGTTCACCGCCAGCCAGGGCAAGATGAGCCTGCTCGCCGCGATCATCTGGACCACGATCGGCTCGGTGGTCGGCGCCATGGCGCTGTACTACATCGGCGTCGCGCTCGGGCGGGACCGGGTCCGGGCGATCGCGGCGCGGCTGCCGCTGGTCAAGTTGAGCGACATCGACAAGACGGAGGCGTGGTTCGCCCGGCACGGGGTGAAGACGGTCTTCTTCGGGCGCATGATCCCGATCTTCCGCAGCCTCATCTCCATCCCGGCCGGTGTGGAGCGCATGCCGGTCACCACGTTCCTGCTCTACACCACGCTGGGCAGTCTGATCTGGAACACCGTGTTCGTGATGGCCGGCTACCTGCTCGGGGAGAACTGGCATGCCGTCGAGTCGTACGTCGGGACGTTCCAGAAGGTCGTCATCGTGCTCTGCGTACTCGCCGTGGGGTACTTCACCGTCTCCCGCGTGATCCGGATGCGCCGGAGGCGGGCGGCGGCAGCCCACGAACCGGCGCCGGACACCGTCGAGCCGTACCGTTCCGACACCCACGTCGAGCCGTACGGGTCGGGCACCCACGTCGAGCCGTACGGACACCCCGGGGCGCACAACCCGGCCCGGGCCGTACGCGGCACCCTGTACGGCACCCCGCGCCGGCCGGAGGATGGCCGATGACGTCGGATGCCGGGGACCTCGCACCGACGCGCAGCGTCGCCGACGGCGGAGCGGTTTGGTGCGCGACGTCGCCGATGAGCGTTAACAGGGGGCCCTTCCTCTACAAAAACCGATAAGAAGGGGCCCTTCCTTACCGGCGGGCGGCGGTGGGGTCGAGGCCGCTGCCCATCGGCACCCGGGTGACCAGGCCGGCGGGCAGCCGTACCGGGGTCACCCGGCCGTAGCCGAGAATCGCCGGCACCTGCCGATCCCCGAGCGGGTGGGCCCGACCCTGGTCGGTGACCAGGACAAGGGTGCCGACCGGTGCCCGCGCGCTCGGCAGCACCTCGACCAGGGCGGCCCGCCCCGGCGGCACGTACACCCGGTCGGCGAGCGGCAGGCCGTCGGCGGTCCGCCCGCCGGTCCTGGTCATCGAGTCGAGCGCGGGCAGTTCAGGGTCGATCCGCAGCCGGGGAACGGTGGCGTCACCGTCGTACGTCACGCAGACCGTCACCGGGCCCCGGCCGGCTCCGGCGAACTCCGGCCGCCGCGTCGGCGCCGCGCCGGCGGTGGCCTCCGGCAGCGTCTCCTGCCGGGCCTCGGCCGCCGCGACCAGCCCCAGCGGTACGCCGACCGGCTCGCCGCCTCGGTACGCCTTCGCGGTCTCCCGGTACGCCAACTGGATGTCGTACTGAAGTTCCGTGATCATCCGCAGCCGGTCAGGGCCGGCGAGGTAGTGCTGGACCCCGCCGCCGGAGGTCTGCACGGTCAGCAGTTGCCCGATCCGCAGGTCCTTGCGTCCGGGCACCGCCGTGGACCGCTTGCCGACGTCCCGGACCGGGATCGGGGCGATGGTCTCACCGGCGGGCAGGATGTCGACCACCGCCAACCCGACCCGGGCGCGTGGCTCCGCACGCAGCGCCAGGCCCACGGTCACGGTGTCCGGCTGCCGGATCCGGTGCCGGTAACCCCGCCAGATCAGGTACTGGTCACCGGTCTGCGGCACCTCCACCAGCAGGGCGTTGTCGTCGAGCGGTAGTCCGCCGGCCGGTTCGGTGCCGACCAGCAGCGCCGAGGTGTCGACGGTGGCGCCGGTCGGATCGGTGGTCGGCCGGGAGCAGAGGGTCCAGCCGCCGGTCAGGATCCGGCGCGGGCCGGGCAGCGCGTCGGGCGCGTCCGGGATACCGATCCGGGGGCCGCGTGGCACGTCGACCAGCGACTCCCGGGAGACACTGCGGGTCGGTGCGTTCCGTTCCAGCGCCAGCAGCGCGGAGGCGTAGTTGAGCACCGGATGCAACCGGCCGTCGAGGTAGACGTACCGGGTGCCGGTCTCCTTCACCACGATCACCGCGTCACCGTCGCGCCAGGCCCGGTTGCCGCCGGGCACGACGAACCCGTACACACCGAACGCGGCGAGTACCAGCACCGCGATGGCGATGCTGCCGAGCGCCGCCCCGGTCGGCCGGCGGAACGGCGGCTGCTCAGGATCGGTCTCGCCGGTCACCAGGGCGGAGAGCACCCGCTGGCCGAGGAACCGGTGGGCCTGGAGTTGGTCGCGTTTTGTCGCCATGGTCAGCCGCCCAGCCCACGGACCAGGCCGTAGAGCCGCAGTACCGCGCAGAGCACCGGGACGCAGGCCAGCACCAGCAGGGTCTCGGCCAGCTCGGCGTACCGCCCGAGCACGGGGCTCGGTGTCCGTCGGCTGTGCACCAGACCGGCGAGTACGGCGAGCGCGGCGGCCAGCAGCAGCACCGGCAACACCGTCCCGACCAGCCGCGCCGACCCGGCGAGCAGTGGGCCGACGGCCAGCCCGGTCGCACCGGCCAGTCCGGCGAGCAGCACCGGCAGCCGCTGGCGGAGCGCCGGATAGAGCCGGGCCCGTACGCCGAACCCGAGGGTGAGCACGACCAGCAGTACGGTCACCGCCGTGCCGGCCCGGGCCGCCAGCACCGCCTGGGCCAGGACGGCGGCCAGTGCGGCCCCCCACAGCATCCCGGTGAGCAGGCCGTCGGCGCGCAGCACCGCCGCGTACACCGCGCGCCGGGGCGGCTGCGGCTCGTCCCGGACCAGATCGGCGGCGGTACGCGGCAACACCGGCATCGGCACCCGCCCGAGCCGGATCGCCAGCGGGCCGAGCAACGGGGAGAAGAGCAGGACCGCGGTGGCCAGTACCGCCGCCGCGCCGGTCGGGTCGACCAGCTCGACGTGCACCGCCCAGGTGGCCGGGCCGACCAGCAGCGCCAGGGTCGCGGCCCCGACGAAGAGGGCGGCTCCGTCGACCACCCCGAGGTGGCCGAGGACGGCGGCGAGCAGCAGCAGCGCACAGCCGCCGAGCAGGTGCGGGGCGCCGAGGCCGGAGAGCGGCAGCCGGTCGCCGAGCAGCAGCGCGCCGCCGGTGAACGCGTGCGGCAGGGCCAGGCCGGCGAGCACCGCCCCGGCCCGGGCGTCGCCGACGGCGCGGGACACCGCCGTGCCGGCGGCCAGCAACACGGCGGCGAGGACCAGCGCCGCCCAGCCCGGCCACGGCGGCCCGGCGTGCAGTACCGCGACCACCGCGACCAGCATCGCCACCACCGCCCCGGCCAGGCCGGCGAGCCGGGTGTGCCGGGGGCCCCAGAGCTGACCGACCCGGCCGGCGCCCCGGGCGATCGCGTCGACCAGGTCGTCGTACTCCAGGTCCGGCCACGACATCCGGTGGGGCACCAGGTGCAGCACCTCGCCGTCGCGTACCCGGTTCGTGGCGAACGTCCGACCCGGGTCGACCGCCGTACCGTCGGCGCGGCGCAGCACCCAGCCGCCGTCCGGCACACCCTCGTCGGCGAGGCGTTCACCGGCGTGCCGGAGCAGGGCGGGGAGCAGTTCGGCGACCGGCGCACGTTCCGGCAGCGCCAGGTCGATCCGTCGTTGCGGGGCCGCGATCGTCACCCGTACCAGGCCAATGGTTGTCATCCGGCGCGTCCCGTCTCCGTCTCCCGCCGGGCGGCGGTGCTCCGACGGGCGGCAGCATGCTGCCGCCCGGTTCCGCCCGGTGTCCCGGGTTCCTACGATGGGCACCTGGCCGGGCGGATGGAACGGGCACGGCAGCTAGCGGACACCGTCGGCGGAAGGGGAGGCGCGATGTACGGGCGCGCCCAGGTTGCCGGGCCGGACGGTCCGGATGAGGGATCCGTACGAGGATGAGCGCCGCCATGAGCAGCGAACCCGGGCACGACGAGCTGGTCCCGCTCGGCGACGGCCCGGTCGCGACGGTGTTGGCCGGCGTCTCCGGCGAGCCGGGTGAGGCGTACGCGCTGAAGGTGTATCCCGGCCGACTGGACCGGCGTACCCGGGCACGGGTCCGGGACGAACTGCGCCGCCTCGGCGAACTGCGCGGAATCGCCCCGGTCCTCGTCGCCGACGGTCTGCGGGAACTCGCCGACGGGCGGGCCGCGCTGCGTCTGGAGCTGTGTGCCCAGTCGCTGCCGGAGTTGCTGGACTCGTTCGGCCCACTCTCCGGTACGGACACGGTGGCCCTGGGCAGCGCCCTCGCCGCCGCGCTGGCCGCCGCTCACCGGGCGGGCCTCGTCCACGGCGGCGTCACCCCGGGCAACGTGCTGTTCCGGCCCTCCGGTGAACCACTGCTCGCGGACTTCGGTCTGACCCTGCGCCATGCCTTCCCCGCCGACCCGGCGCGGAATCTGGACTTCCTCGCACCGGAGACGGTGCGGGACGGCTCCGCCGACGAGCGGTCCGATCTCTACGGACTCGGGGCGATCCTGCACTTCGCGTTGACCGGCCGTCCGCCGCACCAGGGGCCGCCCGGTGAGCCACCGGGCGAGCGCCTGCTGCGGGTGTTGGGCGCCCCGGTACCCCCGGTCGAGCGGGCCGACCTGCCGCCGGGGCTACCGGATCTGGTGTCGGAGCTGCTCGCCAAGGACCCGGACCACCGGCCGGCCGACGCCGCCGACGTGCTCGCCCGGCTCGCCGCGTTCCCCGTGCCGTCAGTCCCCGCGCCGGCACCGGCCGGATCTGACGAGGTCGTGGCGGCGTCCACGGTGCCCTCGCCGGTCCCGGCCGGATCCGCGGAGGTCAGGGCCACCTCTTCCGCGCCGGTCCCGGCGCAATCTGCGGAGGTCGGGGGCGCGTTGTCCGCGCCGACAACGCCGTCGTCCGCCCCGACAACGCCGCCGCCGGCCCCGGCACGTACTGCGGAGGTCGGGTCCGCGCCGTCGACCGTGGAGGCCGACCGGCCGGACAACCCGCCGGTGCCGCCGGTGCAGGTCGTCGCCACGGCACCGGCGCTCCCCGACGGGGTGACCACCCGGCCGTCGGTGTCCGAGACGGAGACCACGGTGCCGGCCGACGCCGCCGTCGACGCCGAACCAGCGGGGGCCGAGACCGGCGATGACCCACCGGCGACCGTCGTCGACGTCGTGCCCCACCCGGGCACCGAGTTGGCGGTCGTCTCCCGGCCCGGTAACGGGCCGGCGGCGCCGCGCCCCCGGGGGGAGCCGATCCTGGTCTTCGGCTCGGCCGAACCGCCCCGGCGTACCCATCGGACCCCGCTGCTGATCGCGGCCGGTGGCCTGTCGCTGCTCGCCGTGCTCTCCGTACTGTTCTTCCTGAACCGGCCGGGTGAGCTGGCCGTACCGCCACCGCCGCCGTCGGCGGCCGGGACGACGGGTCCCGCCCCGACTCCGGCCACGGTGGTGCACCTGGAGTTGACCGACCCGGTCGACCGCGGCAACGTCGTGGAACTCTCCTGGCGGAGCACCGAGCCGCTGGACTTCGCGGTTGTCGTGGCGGAGGAGGGGGAGCAGGCCAAGGTGCTGCTGGCGCAGCGCGGCACGACGTACCGGGTGCCGGTCGACCCGGTACGCCGGTACTGCTTCCTGATCCAGGGCAGTAACGGTCTCCAGGTGTACGAGACCCCGCCGAAGCCGATCCGGGGAGCCCGCTGCGTGCAGTGACGGGTGCGGCGGGTCCGTCCGTCGACGTTTACCGGGTCGGCTCAGCCGCGCCGGAGCACCGTACGCGGGTCGAGGCCGGCCCGTAGCCGCCTCCGCCAGCCGCGCCGGGCCAGCCCGCGTCGGACCGCGCGTACCGCCGCCCAGGCCTCGGTGACGTCCCCCTGCCCGGGTGAGTCCCCGGACCAGAGTGCCCGGTCCACGATGGTGCCGAGCCGTCGGAGTTCGTCGACCGTGCTCTGGTCCACCACGGTCGCCGCCGCACCGGCCAGCTCACGTACCGTCATGCCGGGCGGCACGCCGAGGCCGTGTTCGCGCAGTCGGTCCCGGACCTCCGCCCAGGCGCCCGCCACCGCCGCCGCGCCGGGGCGACGCCGCCGTCGCAACGTCCGTACCGCCCGCGCCGCCGGTACGCCGACCAGCCAGGCCACCAGCAGCAACGCCGGTACGCCGAGCCAGCTCAGCGACGGCGCGAAGCCGCTGCCGTCGTCGTCGCGGTCGCCGGCCGCCACCGGGTTCGGCGCGACCGGTGGATCGCGCAGCGCCTCCGGTGGCGGCAACTGTGCCCGGGCGCGGGCGGTCAGGGCCGCCAGCCCGGGGCCGGCGGGGGCGGCCGTCGCGCTGCTGCTCGGGTCGAGTGGCACCCAGCCCAGTCCCGCGACCGCCACCTCCGGCCAGGCCAGTACGTCACCGTTGCGGACCGTGTAGCCGCCGTCCGGGTCCGGGGTGGCCGGGGTACGGAAGCCGACCGTCAGCCGGGCCGGGATGCCGACCATCCGGGCCAGCGTCACGTACGCGGCCGCGAACTGTTCACTGGTGCCCCGCCTGGTACGCAGCAGGAAGTCCGCCAGCTGTGGCCAGGCGTGACCGGTCGGCAGTTCCGCCCCGGTCGCCAGCCGGTAGTTCTCCCGGAGGTAACGCTCCAGCACCAGTGCGGTCTGGAAGGACGGCCGGCCGCCGCGTACCGCCTGTTCGGCGAGTTCGGCGATGCCGGGTGGTACGACGCCGACGCCGCCGCGCCCGCCGGGAGCGCGGGGGTCGAGTGCGGCCGTGTCGAGCCGCCCGGCGTCGACCTGCGGCTGCCACCAGGTCAGCGTGTACCGGGCGGGGCCGGGTGAGGACGGCAGCAGCAGCGAACCGTGCTCCTGCTCGACCAGCGGTTCGACGCCGCGTACCTGGGCCGGCCAGGTCTGGCTCGGCAGCCACGGGCCACCGACGGCGGCCGCCCCGACGGTTTCGATCTCGGCGGAGCGGGGCCGCACCGGCACCGTCACCACCGCACCCGCCGGCAGTTCGGTGCCCATCCGTCGGTAGTGGGCGCCGGGTGTCCAGTTGACCCCGTCGAAGGTGTCCAGCACCACCAGTGGCCACCGGTCCGTTTCGGGCTGCGCGGTGGGGCCGGGTGTGCCGTCCGTACCGGCCCGGCCGCCGTTCCCGACGGCCCGGACCCGGAAGACCGGGGTGCCGGGGTGGGTGAGCCGGAAGGCGATCTCGTCGAGTGGGCTGGTGACCCGGGTCTGTGGCAGCGGCGCGGGCTCGTCCCGGTGCGCGGCGTAGCGCGGTACCCCGGCCGGCGGCCACACCCCGGCGAGCAGTGCGGCCAGCACCGCCAGCAGCAGCGGCAGCCCGATCCGGAACAGCGCCGACGCCAGGTCGGACCGCTCGGCGGCCGGCGGGCGCGACCGGAACCCCGACGCCGGCACCGCCCCGCCCGGCGAGCCGCGGGTCGCTGCGCCACGGGTCGGCGTCATCGTCCCGGCCCGGGTACCCGACGGGTCGGTGCCGTGCCGGGTGGTGGCCAGCAGGGCACCGGCGACAGCGGCGTACCCGAGCGCGGCCACGGTGCCGGCGACCGGGGGCAGGGCGGCGTAACCCTGGCTGAGCAGCGCGACGGCGAGGCTGGGGGCGAGGGCGGGCAGCGGACCACGGAGCCGGTGCAGCAGTTCGACGCCGAGCGCCCCGGCGAGGACGACCAGCAGCGGCACGAAGAGCAGCAGCTCGGGCTCGGGCCGGGCCGGCCAGGTCGACTGGAGGGCGAGCCGCCAGGAGTCGGTGACCCCGGCGGCCAGCGCCCGCCACGTCGCACCGGTGGGTAGGCCGGCGAGCGTGGTCGACCAGAGGGTCGTCCAGAGCACCGCCAGCAGGCCGCCGCCGGCGACCAGGAGCGGACGCCAGACGACCAGCGACGGCCGGCGGGCGCAGGCCAGCGCCACGAGCAGCATCACCCCGGCGGGTACGCCGACCGGGGCCAGCAGCCCGGTGAGCCCGAAGACGGGGGCGAAGAGCAGGCCGGCGACCGCTCCGGCGAGCACCACGCACCCGGTCGGGGCGGCCCGGGCCAGCAGTGTCCGCGCTGCGGCGACGCTCATCGGACCATCTCGTTCCATCGGCGTACCGCGTCGCTGGCGTCCGCCGCGACGAGCATCCGCAGGCCCGGCGAGGTCATGGCCCGCCCGGCCGCCGGATCAGCCGGGGTCGCGGCCGGGTCAGCCGCCGGCACGGCCGGGCCCGCGAGCGGGTCGGGCACGGTGTCCGCGCCGGCCAGTCCGACCACGACGATCGTCGGATGGCGGTACCGGAGCCGGGCGAGCGGGCCGAGTCCGGTACCCGCCGAGGTCACCACCACCAGCGCACCCCCACCGCGGCTGCCCGCCGCCACCGGCAGTACGTCGCCGTCGGCGCTCGCATCCGGGCCCTGCCGCAGCTCGCAGAGCTCGTCGAGGAGTTGGCGGACGGCTCCGGCCCCGCCGGGTGTGGCCAGGTCCCGACCGGTGGAGGTGAGCAGCCGGGTGTGGTGCCCGGCCCGGGCGGCGGCGCCGAGCAGCGAGGCGGTGACGTCCACCGCCTCCTCGAAGTCGGCGGCGGTCAGTCCCCCGGCACGGTCGTCGAGCAGCACGGTGAGTCGGGGCTGGGCCGGGTCCGCCAGGTCCCGCACCATCAGCCGGCCGGTCCGGGCGGTGGCCTTCCAGTGCAGGTGGCGTACCTCGTCACCGGGGACGTACTCGCGGACGTCCTGCAGGTCGACCGACCCGCGCAGCGTGTTGTCGGTGCGGACCCCCTCGTGGTGGTGCCGCCGGTGCCCACCGGCCAGCGGCCGGGCCGGCAACTGCCGGGGATGTACCCGGAGCAGGGCGGTCTCCCCGACCCCGGCGCCGGTCCGGGACAACCCGAACGGGTCGACCCGGTGCAGGGTCAGCGGGCCCACGGTCAGCGGCCCCCGGGTGCCGGTCGGCAGCTCGTAGTGGTGGACCGCCTCCCCGCCGGGTGGCAGTGAGCGGACCCGGACGCCACGGGACGTGCCGGCCACCGGATCGGTCGCCAGGAAGCCGGCCTGCCGGCGGACTCCCGGGTTGCCGACCCGCAGGGTGGCCACCGCGGGCCGGCCCCGCTCGACCCGGTCTGGATAGACCGAACGGCGTACCGTCACGGTCAGCCCGCGTGCGGTGAGCAGCACCGCGGCGAGTACGGCGCCGACCAGCGCACCGCCCAGGGCACGCAGGAACGGGTAGCCGCCCCAGAAGCCGACGGCCAGCGCCAGCACGCCGAGCACGAGCACGGCCCGGCCCCGACCGGTGAGCCGCACGCCTCAACGCCCCGCGTCGACCGTCGGCAGCGGGGTCGAGTCGAGCAGTTCGGCGACGATCTCGCCCGGACCGCGCTGGTTGAGTTCCGCCTCGGCGGTGAGCACGAGCCGGTGGGCCAGCACCGGTACGGCCACCTCCTTCAGGTCGTCCGGGGTGATGAAGCCGCGTCCCGCCATCGCCGCCAACGCCTGGGCGGTACGCACCAGGGCGATGCTGCCCCGGACGCTGGCGCCGAAGCGTACGGCGGCGTGGTCCCGGGTGGCGGCGGCGAGCCGGACCGCGTACCCGGCCAGGGCCGGGTCGACCCGTACCGCCCGTACCTCGGTGATCGCCGTCCGCAGTGTCTCGATCTCCACCACCGCCGGCAGTTCCTCGGCGGTCACCCCGGCACAGTCGCCGAGCACCACCGCCACCTCGGCGTCGAGGTCGGGGTAGCCGACGGACAGCCGCAGCAGGAACCGGTCCAGTTGCGCCTCCGGCAACCGGTACGTCCCCTCCAGCTCGATCGGGTTCTGGGTGGCGACCACCAGGAACGGCCGGGGCACCTCGTGGGTGGTGGCGTCCACCGTGACCCGGCGCTCCGACATCACCTCCAGCAGCGCCGACTGGGTCTTCGGGGTACCCCGGTTTATCTCGTCGGCGACCACGACGTTCGCGAACACCCCGCCGGGGTGGAAGGCGAACCGCTCGTCCCGCTGGTGGTAGACGCTGACCCCGGTGATGTCGCCGGGCAGCAGGTCGGGGGTGAACTGGATCCGGTTCCAGTTGCCGCCGATGCTGCGGGCCAGGCACCGGGCCAGGGTCGTCTTGCCGAGTCCGGGCACGTCCTCGATCAGCAGGTGCCCCTCGGCCAGCAGACCGGCGATCGCCAGCCGGACCAGCTCCGGCTTGCCGAGGATGACCCGTTGGACGTTCCCGGCGATCCGTGCGGCGATCTCCGCCGCGCTGTTGTCGTTCATCCTTCGGGCCAGAGGAAGCGGTTGGACCGTACGCCGTCCACGGTGACCCAGACCCGCTGGCCGACCGCGTCGAACGGGAAGTCCTCGAAGGTCAGGTTGCCGTTGCCGTCGGTGCGCCGGGTCGCACCCGGGTTGTAGTTCGGCCACTCGTCGGAGCTCGGCCTGACGTGGTAGTCGGTGTTCGGGCGGAATCCACGCATCACGATCCGCATGTACCCGCAGTCCGGGGCGTGGCAGTCGTCCCGGTAGGTGGTGTCGGATCCCCGGGACACGGTGACCGTACGCGGCGGGGTGGGGGCGTTCGCCCGGGCCGTCGCCGGGGTGCCCCGGCCGGCGGAGTTCTCCGCCACGACGGTGATCCGGTACGCGGCCCCGGCGGTGAGGCCGGTCAGGGTGATCGACCGGGTGCCGCCCGACCGGGTCGCCGAGCTGCTGCCGCCGCCGGTGCGCTGCCAGGTGATCCGGTACCGGGTGACCGACGCGCCGTTCGCGGCGGCGGCGCCCCAGCTGACCCGGAGTCCGTCGCCCTGGGCGGCGGCCCGCAGGCTGGGCGGCATTCCGGGCGGGCTGGCCGGCACGGGTGGCGGGTCGGGTTCCCGCTCCGGCGTCCGGTCGGAGTTCGGCGGCGGGTTCGGGCGGCGCGGCGGGTCCTCGTCCCGCTTCCGGTCCGACGACGGGGTTCCGGCCGGGGTCGGGGTCGGGCCCTGCGCCGGCCCGTTGGACGGGGAGTCGGACGGCACCGGGGTGCCCGGCGCGGCGCCCGCCACCGGCACGTTCCCGACGGTTCCGTCGTGGTCCACCACCAGGACGTGTCGCCCCTCGGCGCCGTCCACGTAGACCCGTTCGTCCTCGCCCCGGCTCAGCGTCGGCTCGCCGGTCTCCGGCGGTACCGGCGTGACCCGCTGCTGCTCGCCGGCGCTGTTGTAGGTGAGCACCGCGTTGCGCTGCCGGTCGAGCAGCACCACCGAGGAGCGGCTCACCGTCGGCGCCGCGTACGTCCCGTCGGGCAGCGCGACGGTGACCGGCCGACCGGCGGCCGGTTCCCGGCCCAGGCCGGTGGCGTCCACCAGGTGCATCCGCCGGGCGGTCGGGTCGAGGATGGCGACCCGACCGGAGACGTCCGCCGGGGCGACCCGGGCGGTCGGCGGGATGTCGACCCCGATCGGGGTCGCCCGGCCGAGTCCGTCGTCGCCGACCGGACTCAGGGTGTCCGTCTCGGTGTCGACGAAGACCGGCCGCTGGTCGACCACGGTGAGCGCACCGGTGTGGCCGACGGGTGCCGAGGCGGGACAGGAGATCCGGTCGGTGCCCTTGGCCAACCGGCAGAGCACCCCGGAGTCGGGCCGGTGCAGCCAGAGGGTGCCGTCGCGGGTGGCGACCGGTTCGCCGAGGGCGCCGCCGGCGGGGATGGTCGCCGGCGGGTCACCGAGCCGGACCACCCGGCCGGCCTCCCGGTAGACCAGGTACGGCCCGCCGTCGGTCTCGACGGCGACCGGACGTTCCCCGGTCGGTGGGGTCAGCGTGCTCTCCACCGACAGGCTCGACTTGCCGAACTCGACGATCCGGCTCCGGCCGACCACGTAGCCGCTGGTGTCGCCCTGCACCACCTGGCTGCCGGCCTCGAGGCCGGGGACCTCGGCCCGGGCGTCCACGCTGCGCGCGGAGCCGTTGACGTGGTAGACCGAATCCGACCCCGGGTGCGCCACCCAGTGCCCCGCCTGCGCGAAGCTCAGCCCGGGTGCCGGGGTGGCGGCACCGGAGACCGCAGCGGTGACGGCGACCAGGCTGGTGCCGACCAGCAGCACCAGCGGCAGCCGGCCGCGCAGTCGCGGCGGCAGGCGGTCCGCCCGGAGGTGGTGGAGCCGGCGCAGCCGGCCGGCGGAGCGACGGAGCGGAACCAGGAAGCTCACCCGGCCGAGGATAGAAGAACCCTTACAGGATCGGTCCACTGTCGGTACAGACCTCTCAGTCGTCGATCGTCGGCAGTACCAGTTCGAAGATGGCTCCGCCCTCCTCGGCGTTGTAGACCCGCAGCATTCCGCCGTGCGCCTGCGCCACCCAACGTACGATGGAGAGCCCGAGCCCGCTCGACCCGCCGCCACTGGTGAACCGGTCGAAGTTCTCCCGGGCCACCGCCGCGTCGATGCCGGGGCCGTGGTCGGCCACCAGTACCCGCCCGCCGGCCACCGTCACGTGCACGATCGCCGGGTCACCGGGCCGGCGCCCGTGCCGCAGTGCGTTGTCCAGCAGGTTCCCGATCGCCCGCTGCACCAGCACCGGGTCGGCGTTCACCTTGGTCGGCGCGGCCGTCACCGTCACCGTGGCCCCCTCGGTCGGGGTCTCCTCCACCACCGTACTGACCACCTGGTCCAGCCAGACCGGTTGGATCGCCAACTGCTCCACCCCGGCGGCGAGCCGGGCCCGTACCAGCAGGCCGTCGATGATGCTGCCCATCCGGGACGCCAGGGCGACCGTACGGGGCAGCAGGTCGGCGCGGCGGGTCGGATTGTCCCGGGCCGTCTCGGCCAGCGCGCGCAACGCCGCCACCGGGGTACGCAGGTCGTGTGCGGTCTCGGCGAGCAGCACCTCCTGCTGTTCCAGGGCCGCCACGGCGGGCCGGATCGCCCGGCCGGAGAGCAGGTGCCCGGCGGCGCCGACCGCGGCGACCAGCAGCAGGCAGCCGCCGACGACCAGTGCCGTCACCTGGTTGTGGCGGTCCCGTTCCGGCCCCGCGTCGGCCACCGCGACGACCGCCCCGATGTACTGCCCGGTGTCGTTGCGGAACGGCTCCGCCCTGACCCGGACGAGTTCGCCGTCGGTGTCCCGGGCGTAACTGTTCAGCGGCAGGCGGGTCTGGACCGCGCGGGCCGCCAGCCCACCGAGCAGTGCCGGCTCGACCGGTACGCAGATCCGCTGGCTGAGATGGCCGGTGAACCGCTCCGAGTCGCCCGGCAGGATGGCGAACTGCGGACACTGGGTGTTGAGTTCGTCCTCGCCGACGTACGCGGTGACCAGCGCGCCGCCGTTGTCGACCTGGATCAGTCGGGTGACCGCCGTGGTGACCCGACGCAGTTCGGCGTCGAGCCGCTGCTCACCCTGCTGGGAGTCGGCCCGGACCAGCAGCCAGGCGAAGACCACCAGACCGGCGGCGTTCATCGCGGTGAACAGCACGGTGAGCCACCAGCGCAGCCGGCGGAGCCGACCGGCCGCCGAGCCCGTCGGGGCGGTCCGTCCGCGCCCGGTCACGCCACTCACTCCGGTCACGTCGACGTCCGGGACTCGCCGAGCCGGTAGCCGTGTCCCCGTACGGCGTGGATCAGTTCGGGCTGGCGGAGCTTGCCCCGCAGGCGGCGTACCACCACGTCGACCACGTTCGACATCGGGTCGGTGCGGGAGTCCCAGCAGTGCTCGATCAGCTCGGTCCGGGACACCGCCTGCTCGGGCCGGGTGAGCAGGTACTCCAGCACGGCGAACTCCTTGGCGGTGAGGGTGAGTAGCACACCGGCCCGGCGTACCTCGCGGCGGGCGCAGTCGACCACCAGGTCGGCGTGGCGCAGCACCGACGGCCGCCGCCCGCCGCGTCGCCGGCCCAGCGCGAGGACCCGGGCGGTCAGCTCGGCCATCGCGAACGGCTTCACCAGGTAGTCGTCACCACCGTGCGCGAAACCGGCCACCCGGTCGGCGAGGGTGTCCCGCGCGGTCAGGAACAGCACCGGCACGGCCCAGCCCAGTTGCCGGCGCCGGTGCACGTACGTGACGGAGTCGCCGTCGGACAGCATCCGGTCGAAGACCACACAGTCGTAGTGGCCGGCGGTCAACGCCGCCTCCGCGGTGGCCAGGTCGGCCGCCTCGTCGACCCGCAGGCCGGTTCCGGCCAGTTCGGTGGCGACCGCCAGCCGCAGGTCGTCGTCGTCCTCGACCACCATCACGCGCATCCGGGGACCTCCTCGTGCCGTGTCATCGGAACCTCATGTGCGGGGCCGGATCGTAGGGGTGGCACGACAACCGGTTCCGGCGGGCAAGATCGGGGAGGTGCGGGCATGGTGCTCTTCCATGTCTTGGGGCCGATCGAGGTCCACAGTCGACCGGGTCACCGGCTCGGCGCGGGTAAACCCGCGAGGGTGCTGGCGACCCTGCTGTCGCAGCCTAACGCCTGGGTCACCGTCGACCAGCTGCGCGAAACCACCTGGCAGGAACAGGACGCGCCGGAGTCGGCGGAGGCCAACCTGAAGACGTACGTCTGGCGGCTGCGCCGGATCCTGCCCGGTTTCGCCGACGGCCCCCGGATCGAGAGCCGGCCGGGTGCGTACCGGCTGCGGGTCGGCGCCGGGGAACTCGACGCGGACCTGGCCACCGATCTCGCCGCGCGGGCGCGCACGGGCTTCGCCGACGGCGACGCCGGAGCCGCCCTCGCGCTGGTGGACGCGGCGTTGCGGCTCTGGCGCGGCCGGCCGTTCGCCGGTTTCGACCCCGCCTCGGCGGCCACCGTGGCCCGCCTCGACGAGCTGCACCTGGACCTCCAGGAGCAGCGCGCCGAACTGCTGGTCGCGCTCGGCCGGGCCGGCGAGGCGGTCGAGGTGCTGCGGGCGGTCACCACGACCGCGCCGCTGCGGGAGGCGGCCTGGGCCCGGCTGGTCGGCGTCCTGCACCTGACGGGGGCGCGGCCCGCCGCCCTGGCCGCGTACCGGCAGGCCCGGCAGGTGCTCACCGCCGAACTCGGCGTCGAACCGGGGCCGGCGCTCGCCGAGGCGTACCGGCGGGCGGTCGGCGGGGTCCGCGACGTGACACCACGCCGGGAGCTGCCCCGGAACGTACCGCTGACCGGCCGGGCGGACGAGCTGGAGACCCTGCTGCGGGCCGTGGCCGGTCCGGCGCCGCTGGTGCTGGTCGACGGGATGGTCGGGGTCGGCAGGACCGCGTTCGTGGTGCACGCGGCGCACCGGCTGGCGGCCCGCTGCCCGGACGGCCAGTTCTTCGTACGCCTCGGCGCCGACCTGCCGGCCGGGCCGGCGACCGGCGTCCGGGCGGTGGAGACCGGGCCGGGAGGTCCGGCGGCGGTGCTCGGCCGGCTGCTGCGAGGGCTCGGGGTCCCCGGCCCGGAGTTGCCGGCCGACCTGGACGGACGGTCGGCGCTGTGGCGTTCGGAGCTGGCCGGGCAACGCGTGTTGCTGGTGCTCGACGACGTGCCGGACGGCACGAACCTGGCCCCGCTGCTGCCTGCCGGCCCCGGCTGCCTGACCCTGGTCACCACCCGGAACCGGAACTGGCACCCGGACGCCGCGACCCGGGTCAGCCTGCCCCCGCTGGACAGCGGGGCGGCTGCCGCGCTGTTCCGGTCGGCCCTCGGCGACCGGGCCGGTGACATCGACCCGGCGGCGGTGGCGGCCGTGGTCGGGTACTGCGGTGGTCTGCCGGCCGCGCTCCGCGACGCGGCGGCACGGCTGCGGACTCGTCCACGGTGGACCGCCGACCGACTGGTCGAGGAACTGGACGACGATCCCTGCCTCGTCCTCTCCGACACGCTGCGGCGGTCGGTCGGGGCCGTTCGCGACCGGCTCACCGACGCCGAACTCGCGACCTGGCACGCCCTGACCGGGCTGCCCGACGAGTTCGGCCGCGCGGCCGCGGCCCGGGCCACCGGGCTGCCGGCAGACCTGGCGGGTACGGCGTTGGAGACGCTGGTCGACCGGGGGCTGCTGGAGGCGGTCTCGGTCGACGCGTACCGCAGCCAGCCGCTGCTCCGACACCTGGCCGGCTGCACCGGGCGGACGGAACGGCGTACCGCCACCGCCTGTCCGGCCGGCGCGAGCCGGGAGCTGCGCCCGACCCGGCGCAGGGTCGCGTGAGCGCGTGGCGGGGTCGGGCCGTCGAGCCGGCCGACCCGGAGTCGACGGCACCGGCGCCCCCGCCGCCCGTGCGTACCATCGTGGCCGCCGCCCGGCTCGACGGTCCTCCGGCGGCGCACCTCGCCGCCCTGGTCCGCGCCGACCGCCCCGCCGCCGTCACGCCACCAACCGGTGCCACCCCGCAGCCCGACGTCGCGCCACCGACCGGTGCCGCCACCCGGCCCGACGCGCCACCGCCCCCCGCCGTCACGCACCCGGCGGTCGCCGAGCCCGGCCCGGCCCGGTCGACGGCGAACGTGGCGTCGCCGGCACGGCTGCCCTGGCTGCACAGCGCGCCTCCGGTCCTGCGGATCATCTGCTGGCAGGTGGTGCTGGTCCTGGCGATTCTGGCGGTGGGCCGCCGGTGGCCGGTAGCGGTGGCGCTCGGTGGTACCGCCGCCGTCGGGCTCCTGCTCTCCGCCACCCGGGTACGCGGCACCTGGCTCTCCACCGTGCTCGCCCGGCGGCTGCGGCTGCTGCTCCGCCGACGGGCGTACCGGCTGCCGATCGGGGGCGACGGGTCGTCGAGACTGCTGGCCCTGCTCGCCCCCGGGGCCCGGGTCCGCCCCGCCGACCTCGGCGGCGAGGCCGCCGCCGTGGTCAGCCGACCGGACGCGATGGTGGCGGTGCTGCGGCCGGTGAACGTGGACGCGGTCCAGCTCTGCCGGACCGCGATGTCCGGAGCACTCAGCCCGGACGGCGACGAGCCTGATCCCCGGCCCGAGACGCACCTGGTGCTGCACCGTGGTGCAGGGCAGGCGCCGGCGCGCGGCTGGCTCACCGTACGGGTCCGCCGGGGCGTCGACATCGCCGGGGACGAGGTGCTCCGCCTCGTCCTCGCCAACGCGGTACGTCGGCTGCTCCGCCGTACCCGTCGACGCCACCTCGAACTCGCGGCGCTGCCCGGACCGGACGTGCTCGCCGTACTGACCGCCCTGACCCACACCGGGCCGGGCCGGGGTGACCTCCGCGAGGAGTGGCGGTACTGGTGGGCCGGGCCGGTCTGCCAGGTGACGCTGCGGCTGTCCGGCGAGAGCACGGCGGCGGACGACGCCGCCGACCAGTTGACCCGGCTCCTCGCCGAGGTGCCGGAGGTCGCCGTCACCGTCGCGGTCGCGGCCCACCCCGGCAACCTGGCCGGGGCGCTGCGGATCGCCGCCACCACGCCGGAGACCACCGACACCGCAGCCGACCGGCTGACGGCACTCGGTCCACGTCTCGGCGTACGTCTGGAGCGGCTGGACGGCCGACACGGCCGTGCCGTCGCCGCCACGCTGCCGATCGGAGGGAACCTCGGATGACCGTCCAGACCACCACGTCCAGCCCACGGCACCGGTACGGCCGAAACCCGGCAGGGGCCACGTCCCGGCGGGTGGCCCGGACCGCCCAGCCGATGGTCTTCTCCACCCATGCCGGGGTCGACGCCGCGCTGGCGACGGCGACCCGCGAGGTGCTCATCACCAGCACCCTGTCCGAGGGCGCGGCGGGGCAGATCGGCGTGCTGCGCCGGATCGACCAGGAGAACCTGCGGCGCGGTGTGCGCTACCGGGTTCTCCTTCCGGACCGGGTCCGGACGGTTCCGACCCTCGCCGCGCGGCTCGGCGGCCTCGCCGCCGCCGGTGCCGAGGTGCGCACGGTACCGGAGGTGCCGACGGACGCCACGGTGCTCGACGGCACGATCGCCATGGTTCCGACCGGTCGACCGGACGGCGGCGGACCGGGCGGTGTCGCGCTGCTCCGGCTGCCGGGCGTCGTACTGACCATCGTGGAACTCTTCGAGCGGGTGTGGCCGTCGGCGGTGTCGTTGACCGCGGCGGACCTACCGGAGGAGGCCGGGCTGACCGGTCGGGAGCGCGAACTGCTGGAACTGCTCTCGGCGGGCTGCACCGACGAGTCGGCGGCGACACGGCTCGGCATCTCGGTCCGGACCGTACGTCGGACGATGTCCGGCATCATGGGCCGACTCGGTGCGCGGAGCCGGTTCCAGGCCGGTATCAAGGCCGCCGAGGGCGGCTGGCTGGCCGTCCCCGGAAACCGCTGACCCGGCCCGTGCCGCCGGCCCGCTGACCCGCCCTGGCGTCGGTCCGCTGACCCGGCCCGTGCCGCCGGTCCGGTCGGCGCGCGGCCGGGTCCGTCGCCGGGCCCCGGGCAGCCGTCGCAGAGGCCGCCCCACCGATCCCCACTGGTCGCGTTTTACCGGTTACTGTGGTCAATTGTGCGGGTACTGGTCACCGAGGACCACGAGGATCTCCGGGTGGCCGTGGACGCGGCGCTCCGGGGCGCTGGTTACGCCGTGGACACGGCCTGTGACCTTCCGGAGGCCGACGAGGCGCTGAGCGTCAACGACTACGACTGCGCGGTCTTCGACCGGATGCTGCCGGCCGGAGACGCACTGCGCTACGTGGCGGGCCGACGCCGTACGGGATGGCCGGTACCGGTGCTGTTCCTGACCGGTCGGGACGCGGTCGCGGACCGGATCGACGGATTGGCCTGGGGGGACGACTACCTGGTCAAGCCGTTCGCGATGGCCGAGTTGGTGGCCCGGGTCGGCAGCCTCTGCCGAAGTGGCGGTCCGGTCCCGCCCCCGGTGCTGCGACACGGTGACATCGAGCTGGACAGCGGTCGGCACGAGGCGCGGCGCGGTGGCCGTCCGCTTCCCCTCACTGTCAAGGAGTTCCGTGTCCTGCACCGGCTGGTGGTCGCCGAGGGCGCGGCGGTACGCCGCTCCGAACTGATCGCCGCCGCATGGGACGAACTGGTGCCGCCCGCCTCGAACGTGCTGGACGTGGTGGTCGTGCAGTTGCGCCGTAAGCTCGGCCCGCCTCCGGTGCTGCACACCGTGCGTGGTGTCGGCCACCTGTTGCGCTGAGCGGCCCGCCCGCCGTCGCGGCGCGTCGACCCCTCTGGCCGGCACCGGCGGACTCTGTCGCCCGGTCAGCTGGGGTGACGGTGCCGGCCGGTGGGCACGGATCCACGGCGTGGCGGCCGGCCGCGTATCCCGAAGAGCGCGCCGACCTGTGCGCCGACCATGCCGGCCACCGCGATCACCGCGGAGATCGCGAGTGGTCGGTTGACCTCGTCGAGCACGTCGTCCGACACGGCGCCGGCCGCGTACGTGGTGCGGTCGTCAGCTCCGCGACCGGACTGCGGGGCGGTCGGCCGGGCCGGGGCGGAATCCTCCGGCTCTCCCTGCTCGGGCAACGGCCCGCTCGCCGGCCCGTCGCTCGGTCGGGACGTGCCCGGCTGGCCGCTCGGCTGTGTCCCCTCCGGTTGGGGCGCGCTCGGTTGAGGCGTACCCGGCTGGGTTGTCCCCGGTTGCGGAACGCCCGGTTGGGGCGTACCCGGCTGGGCGCCCTCCGGCTGGACGTGCTCCGGCCAGCCGCCGGGTGGCGGCGGGGTCGCCACCAGGCCGGTGGCGTGGTCGCGTACGCCCCGGTCCTCGGCCTTCTCCGGCAGATGCAGCAACTGGCCCGGCCGGATCCGGTCCGGATCGTGGATCTTGTTGAGTCGGGCCAGCTCCGGGTACTGGTCGAAGTCGCCGAGATACCGGTCGGCGATGTGCCCGAGATAGTCGCCCTTCTCGACCCGGTACACCGGCTCCGGTTGCTCGGGCGGTTCCGGTGCGGCCAACCAGTGCGGTGCGGGACCGGACGGCGGCGTGGCCATCCAGTGCGGCGCCGGACCGGACGGTGGTGTGGCCATCCAGTGCGGGGCGGGACCGGACGGCGGCTCGTCCGCGAGCAGTGCCGTCGAGCCGACCGGGGACGCCAGCGGCAGGGCCGACGGTGGCGCCGCCGCGGCCGCTGCCGGTGCGGCCACCACGGCCGCGGTGGCCGCCGCCGGCCCGGCGGCGAGAGCCAGGGCCACCGAGCCGACGAGCGCGGCGGCCCAGCGCTGCTGACGACCGAGCCCGGGAAGCCGGACCGCCGGCCGGCGCAGGACCCGGGCCGGCACCTCCACGAGTACGGAGAGCGCGAACGTCGCCCAACCCGCCCAGCCGACCAACGCCAGCGCCCGGAGGAAGAGCTGCCCGTCGTCCCGGCTGGTCAGCACCGTGCCGATCTGGTCGAGGGTGGGTAGTTGGTCCGGCAGCGGGTTTCCGGCGAAGGCCAGCAGCGCGATCGGCGCGCCGACCAGCAGTCCGATCAGGACGATCAGCGCACCGAGCCCGGTGGCGAACCGACCGGCCCGGTGGGCCGTCCGCGGTGCAGGCATGGTCATGCCCCCTGTTCAGCGGTTGGTCGTGGTGAGGAGTGTCGCGGTGGCGGTGCCCGGCACCGGGACGGTGCCGTCGAAGCTGAAGAGGTCGAGGAAGGCCCGGTCGTAGGTGAGTACGAGGTCGACGGTCAGCCGGGGGTTGCCGTCCTCGACCTGGATGTCGACGTTGCGTAGCGTCACCCCGTCGACACCGTCCAGGTAGTTGTCGATGGCCGTCCGGGCCGCGTCCTGGTCCAGCACGGTGGAGCCGTCCTCGAGCAACTGCCCGAGGTCGACGGCCTGGCCACCGGCCCGGGCGGCCTCGGCGGCCAGGTTGTCGGCCCGCTGCATGGTCCGGAGCTGGCCCGCGCCGTCGTAGGCCAGGCCGATCAACGTCAGGACGCCGAACAGTGCGATCGCGAGGAAGAGGCTCACCCGTCCCGCGTCCCGCCCGTCCACGTCCCACCCCGGTCGGCTCACTGGCCACTCCTCGCGCGGTAGCGGTCCAGCGGCGACGCGAAGGTCGCCTCGGCGTACGTGTGCTCCGGCACCCCGGGCACCAGCGGCATCCGGAGGTTGCCCACCGGGACCCGGCAGCCGACGGTGACCACCACGGTGGCGTCCACCCCGAGGTCGCTGGCGAAGACGTCGTCGAGGTCCTGTTCCTCGCCGGCCGTCGTGCCGGTGACGTCCAGCTCGGGGGATCCGGCGCAGTACCCCTGCCCGGCCAGCCGTTGCAGTACGGCGTCCTCGGCCGCGTCCCGCGCCTCGTCAGCGGTCCGGGAGATCGAGGCGGCGCGGGCGGCCTCGTGCGCGGCGACCTCGATCGCCTCGTGGGCGACGGCGGTCCGGCCGGTGACCCCGGCCAGTGCCACCAGCGCGAGGAAGGCCGGGGCGAGGATCGCCACCTCCACCGAGACGGACCCCCGGTCGGCCCAGGTCATGGCCTCTCCTCGCTGCGCTCGTCGATGCCATGACCTGGGTGACTGTGCCTGCTGATGACCTCGCTCCGCTCGGTCATGGCCTCTCCTCGCTGCGCTCGTCGATGCCATGACCTGGGTGACTGTGCCCGCTGATGACCTCGCTCCGCTCGGTCATGGCTGCCCCGGCTCGGTGAAGCGCTCCACCGGCCCGGAGGCGGTCTCGCTGATGGCGGGCAGCGAGATCAGCGGCACGACCCGCAGCGGCGTACCGGTGACGGTCGCGCTCACCTGCGTGTCGTCCGGCTCCGGAACGCTGACCGTGACCTCCCAGCCGGTCAGCCAGTCGCCGGCCCGGTCGAGGAAGTCGAGCGCACGTTCCTCGCCCACGCCCGGTTGGGCCTGGTACACCCGCTGTGCGCTGACCGCCTCCTGGGCGGCGTTCAGCGCGGTGGAGCGGGCGAGGAACCAGGCCGCCGCCTGGATCGAGGAGAGCAGCAGGACGAGGATGGCCGGCATCAGCACGGCCAGCTCGACCGGTGTCGCCCCCCGTTCCCGGTCGGATCCGCGGTCAGCTACCGCCACCGGTGTCCCCACCGTCGCCGCCGTCCCCGGCGTCACCGGGCTCCGGCAGCTCCTGCAACCAGTCGTCGACGCTGCCGGAGACGGCCACGGTGACCGCGATCGCGGCGGCCGCCAGGCCGATGATGATGACGGCGGTGGGTACCGGACTGTCGCCCCGGTCCCGCTCGCCGCCCCGGCGTAGCTCGTTGAGACGTATCACCAGCGCGGTGTGCAGATAGGCGATGACGGACATTGGGACTCCTCCTCGCGGGATCAGGTGCGTCGAGGTCAGATGCGGGCCACGAACGGATAGAGGACGAACCCGACCAGCACGAAGACCAGCAGCGCACCCGGTACGTCGAGCCGGCTGGTGATCGTTTCGGCCCGGGCCAGGTTGTCGGTCCGGATCTGGTCGCGCAGTGAGTCGGCGCGGCTGCGCAGCGAGTCGTGCACCTGGGCGCCCTCGGTCCCGGAGGACTGCATGATGGCGCCGACGTCGCCCAGTTCCGGGATCCCGATCCGCTCGGCCAGGTCACGCAGTTCGGCCCAGGGCGAGTGCATCTGCAGTTGGGCGATCCGCAGCGACTCCCGGATCCGCTCGAAGACCCAACCGTCGCAGACCTCGGCGGCCCGTTCCAACGCCTGCACCGGGCCGTGCGCGGCGGCAAGTTGCAGCGCCACCAGGTCCAGGTACGCGCAGACCGCCTGGGTGAACTCCCGCCGGGCCCGTTCCGCCCTGACCAGTACGTTCCGGTGCGCCAGCAGCATCGCGAGCAGGGCGAAGCCCAGCGAGCCGACGGTCGGTACGACAACCGGCGGCCGGATCCCCCCGAGGAAGAGGATCGCGCTCGACACGGCCGGGGTGGCCAGCCCGACGAGTCCGGACAGGACCAGCGAGAGCGTGTACTGCTCCGGGGTCCGGCCGAGCAGCGCGAGTTGCCGGTGGGGTGGGCGTACCCAGCGGGTGAGGCCGGCGAGCCAGTCGAGGTCGCGGACGGTGGCCCTGGCCCGTGGGCGGGAGAGCCCGGGCGGCTGGTGCAGCCGGCGCAGTGCCGGCCCGAGCGCGGGGGTGGCCGGCAACGCCTCCCGGACCAGCAGGAACAGCCCCAGTCCGACCGCCGCGCCGCCGAGCACACTGATCGCGAGATGCCAGTTCAGGATCATTGCAGCACCTCCTCGGCGGCCGGTGGGGCGAGGAACCGGGCGGGCCGGGGCGGCAGGCTCATCGACCGCACCCAGGCCAGCAGGGCGACGAAGGCGGCGCCGAGCAGCACCATCACGACCTGGCCGGTCGGCGTCCCGTACGGGCGCATGTAGTCGGGGTTGATCAGCCCGTACGCCAGTACCAGCAGGGTCATCCCGGTCAGGAAGCGCACCGCGAAGCGCGGCTGTGCCCGCTTCGCCTCCACCTCGCGTCGGGTGACGACCTCGGCCGCCGCCGCGCTCGCGATCGCCCCGAGTACGTCGCCGAGCCGCTCGCCCCGATCGGTCAGGTGCAGGATCAGTGCCGCCACCACCTGGTCACAGACCGGGTCACCGATCTCGTCGGCGAACGCCAGCAACGCGGTACGGCCGTGCCAGCCCGCCTGCAGCCGGGCGGCGAGCAGGCGTACCTCCTCCTCGACCTGCTCCGGTGCGGTGGCGACGGTACCGATGATCGCCTGCTGCAGGCCCTGGCCGGTGCCGGAGACGTCCTTGAGCCGGCGGGTCCACTCGCCGATCGCCTCGATTCGGTTGATCGCCCGTCGTTCCGCCCGGCCGGCGGTGAGCAGCCACGGCGTACCCGGCACCGCGACCGCGACCAGCAGGCCGACCACGGGCAGGCCGGTGAGCAGGAACGCCACCGCCCCGGCGACGAAGGCGCCGACCAGCAGCGTCTGGTGGGCCCGGTGTTCCCGTGGCGTGCTGCCGCTGCCCTGCCAGAGCCGGCGCAGCCCGGGACCGGAGTTCGGTCGGGCCGGCCGGGTGGTGCCGACGATCGCGACCACCGCCAGGATCAGCCCGGCGACGCAGGCGGCGCCGGAGAGCACCGCGATCAGCTCGATGTTCGACGGCAGGTTCACCGGGCCACCACCCGTCGCGGACCCGGCGCCGCCCGGACGGTCGGCCCGGCCCCAGCACCGCGCCCCTGCGCCGAAGCCAGCGTGGCGGCGGCCCGCCCCGAGCGCGCCGTCACGGCCGGGGCCCCAGCTGCGTGTGCCGGGCCCGGCGCCACGCCCCGACGCCCGCCTCGATGTAGCGGGTCAGCAGCCGGGCGTCGTAACCCACCCGCAGCAGTTGGTCCCGGATGCGTTCCGGCAGGTGGCGGGGGATGGCCCGGCCGTCGGCGCCGGGACCGAAGACGGTGGTGGTGACGATCCGGTTCCCCTCGCCGACGCCGATCACCTCCTCGACGTGCGAGACGAACCGGTGCTTGCGGCCACCGATGGCGGTCTCGTCCTCGATGGTGACGTAGACGATCAGGTCGAGCGCGTTGCCGGCCATTCGTCGGGCCTGCTCCACGGTCATCTCCCGGCCGTGCGACAGGGCCAACTCGATGATTCGCTCGCTCACCCCGCCCGGCGTACGGGCGTGGATGGTGCACATCGAACCCCGGCTGGTGGTCATCGCCTGGAGCATCGGCACGATCTCCCGGGACCGGACCTCACCGACGATGATCCGCAGTACGCCCATCCGCAGTGCCACCGGGATCAGGTCGGCGATGGTCACCTCGCCGGCCGGTCGGCCGTCCGGTCCCCGGTCGCCGTGCCCCTCCCGGGACTCGAAGCTCATCACCGCCCGGTGCCGTACCCGGCGCCGGGCCGGCAGCAGTTCCCGGCTCTCCTCCAGCAGCACGTACGGCTCGTCGACCGGGATCTCGTCCATCAGCGCCCGGATGACGGTCGTCTTGCCGGCGCCGGCCAGCCCGGCGACCATGATGTTCAGTCCGGCCCGCATCGCGGCGCGCAGGAAGTCCCGGATCAGGACGTCGATCATCTCGTCCAGGTCGCCCCGGCCACCGGCGATGTCGTCCAGGCTCACCTCGACGGTGTTGTGCTTGCGGATCACCGCGTACGGGCGGTGGCTGACCAGGAAGACCGCGGCGAGTCGGCTGCCGTCCGGCAGTTGCAGGTCGAGGGTCGGCTTGGAGGTGGAGAGGGACCGTTCCGTGGCGCCGGCCCGACGGGCCGCCGCCTGGAGGATCTCCACCATCTCCTCGTCGCTGTCGGCGATCGGGTCGCCCCAGTCGACGGTGCCGCCCCGGCGGGTGATCCGGACCAGGTCGCAGCCGAGGATGTGCACCTCCTCGATCGAGGTGTCGACCAGCAGGCTCTGCAGCCGGCCGAGCCCGACGAGTTCGGCGTTGACCTGGTCGAGCAGCAGCCGTTCCTCCAGCGCCGACATCGGCGTACCGGCCCGGCGGACGGTGTCGGCGTACTCGGCGACCACGGCCGCGGCGAGCCGGCTCCGTTCGGTGTCCTCCTCGGCGGTGGTGAACTCCCGGCCCCGCTGCCAGGCGGTCAGCCGTTCACTGAGTTCCCGACGCAGTTCGCGGACCACGGCGAAGTCGACCCGCCGGGGTGGCGGCGGCGGAGGTGCGGTCACCGGCTGCGGCACCGGCAGGTGCGGCACGGCGACGTACGGCGGGTTGCCGTTGCTGACCGTGCCCGGGTGCGGGTGCCCGTTGTGCGGCACGGTCTGCCAGGCCGGCCCGTCGGCCGGGTCCGGGCGTCGCGGGTCGTGGAAGACCGGTTCAAACCGCATCCGGCACCTCCTGGGTGGTCGGCCAGCGCAGCCGGGCCCGGCGGCGGTCGAGCAGCGCCCGGATCGGCACCTCCAGAGCTCCGGCGGCGCGGATCAGCGGCCGGGTGCTGCGGACGGTGCCGCCGTAACTGAGCACCTCGGCGGTACGCGGGTCGTGCGGCAGTTGCTCGATCACCGGCAGCCGCAGCGCCTTGCTGACCTCGCCGCGGCCGTGTCCGGTGCCGACCAGCAGCAGCCGCAGTGGGCCGGCCGGCACCCGGTGGTCGACGAAGTCGCGTTCGATCGCCTTGACCGTGGCCTGGGTGCTGGACAGGTCGGGAAGTCGGGCGGCGGTGACGACCAGGACGATGTCGGCGGCGCGCAGGATCGGCCAGGGCGGGCCGACCACGTGCAGCCGTCCGCAGTCGACGATCACGTCGTACGCCGGGTCGCCCCTGCCGAGTTCGGTGAAGAAGTCGGCGAACCGTTGCCAGAGCGGGATGACGCTGCCGGCCTGGGCCGGATCGACCACACCGGGCAGCAGCAGCCGTTCCCGTTTCGGTGCGTCGAGGTCGACGAGCTGCGACCAGAACGCCTCCTCCAGGTTGCCGTCCCGCAGCTCGCCCACGGCCAGTTCGCCGATGCCCCGTGGTCCGGGCAGCCCACCGCCGAGGTAGCCGGCCAGCACCGACCCGCCGGCCGGGTCGCACTCGGCGAGGATCACCCGGTGGTGCCAACTGAGGGTGCAGGCGAGGGCGGTGGTGGTGACACCCGGGGACCCCTTGGCCGAGACGAGGGCGATGATGGCCATGGTCAGGCTGCCGCGTTCAGGACGACCGCGATCCGTCCGTCGCTGGCCAGGGCCACCACCGCCGGTACGTCCTTGGTGTTCAACGCGAGGTAGAGGACGACCGTGTTGCTGGCCGGGGTGGCCATGTCGATGACGGTGGCCTGGAACCGGGTCGGCGGGGCGTCGCCCGCGTCGTCCCGTCCGGGGGTGGAGAGCAGCAGGACCTTGTCGCCGGGGCGGAGCCGTTTCGCCGGCACCTCGGCGGGTTTGAGTCCGAGGGAGATCTGCTGCTGTCCGGGGCCGAGCAGCGGCTTGTCGGTGAGCTGCGCCATGGTGAGCAGGGTGCCGGGGGTGAGGGTCACGGTGGCCCGCTTGCCGAGCACCTCACCGATCCGGTCGGCCGGCACCGGGTTGAGCCCCTGGCCACCGGCGACCTGCACGGTCAGTACGTCGTCGGCGCTGAGGGTGGCACCGACCTGCACGGTACGGGCGACCGCCAGGTAGCTGCCGGTGGCCCGTACCGAGGTGACCGCGAACGCCGAGCCGAGGCCGCCGAGCGCGACCAGCAGCACGGCGAGCCCGAGCAGACCGGGCCGCATCCGACGCTGCCGGACGATCCGGGGTGGGCTGACCGGCGCGTCGACCGGCCCGCCTGTGGTGGTTGTCGTCGCCACGGTCACCGGGTCACCACCTGGAGTTCGTCGATCTGAATCGTGGTCTGGGAGATCGGCGACTCGGCCTCGATCGGGTCACCCTCGCCGCCGATGTTGCTGCCCCAGCGCACCGTGTAGTGCTTGATGGCGGTGATCCGGTACTTTCCGCCGTCGACCCCGCTGCTCGGCTGGCCGTACTCGTAGCTGCAGGCGCCGCCGGGGGGCCGTCGGGGGTCGTGGACGTCGGCCCGGAAGGCGACACCCGCGCTGCGGCAGGTACGCCGTTCCCCGTCGCCCATCGTCCAGACGATCCGGGTCGGGCTGGCCTCGATCCAGACGGTGACCCCGCCGATCGGTCCGTCGTTCGCTTCGACCGGATCCCAGCCCGAGGCGTCGTACAGCCAGACCGGTACGCCGACCAGCCCGGGTGCGTCGGCCGGGGCGGTACGGATGTCCGGCGGGGTACGCAGCACCCGGCCGAGCAGGTCGCGGGCCAGTTCCTCGGGGTCGGGCGGGTCGAAGCCGGGTGGCGGGTCGTCGAGGTAGACGATGCTGGCGTTCACCGATCCGCCGTTGCCGCAGCTCTTCAGGTAGGCGGTCTGGCCGGGCGGGGTCTCCGGTGGCTGCTGCGGCCCGTAGACCTTGTAGTAGCAGTCGTCCGCGCTGTTGAACCAGCCGCGGAGGTCGTCGAAACAGGGCACCACGGTGCCGTCGTCCTTCTTGCACTCCCGGGGGCCGCCACCGCCGCCGCTGCCGTTGCCGGAGCCGTTGCCCGAGCCGCCGCCCCCGGTGTTGCCGTTCTCGTTGTCGAAGACGTCGCAGTTGTCCTGCCCGGGTGGGCAGTTGGCGCCCGGGTCGGCGCCGGCCGGGCCGCCGGTCGTCAGGGTCGCGGCCAGCACCAGCACGGTCGCGGCGCCGATGGCGAATGTCCGCCGGGTCAGCACGGCTGGTCCTTGTGTACGGCGCCCTCGCTGATCAGCCACCGGCCGTCGGCGTACCGGACGGCGGTGGCGGTGGCGACGTGCCGGCCGCCGGCGGAGCCGCGTACCACCTTCCGGCTCTCCCGGTTGACCAGCCGGTATCCGGTGGAGTCGAGGCAGTCCTGGATCTGGACGGTCGCCGGTACGGTGTCGAGACTGACCTCGGTCACCGTCGGGTCGGATACGAGTTTTCCGGTACGCATCGCGCCGTGCTCCTTCGCGTCGCGGATGGCCAGCCTGACCCGGGTGAGCAGGGGATCGGCCAGATAGTCCGCCAGTCGCGGATCGTGCGGGTCGCCGTCCGACTCCGCTTTCCGTAGGGCGTCGAGATAGCCGGCGTAGGCGGCGAGGACGGCTTGTTCCGCCTCCGCTTTCCGGGTGTCCGCGCTGGCCGCGGCCACCGCTCCGGGCGGTGCGGCGGTGGGGCCGGCGGGACCGCCGCAGCCGGCGGCGAGCACCAGCATCGCGACCATGGGCAGGGCGACCGGGAGAATGGCCGGTTGCCGGTTTCGCAACGGTTTCTCCCTCCTGCTGCGCTGCCGCAGGATCGGTCCTGGACGCCGGTCCGCCCGGGTCGTCCCGGTGGGCCCGGGGCGGGAAGGTGGGGCACGGCCGCTCCGCCCCGAGGGTCCCTGACGGGACCCGGCGCCGCCGCGTCCACATTCGATCGAGTCGATCTGGAATTCGGGTCGGGTGGTGTGGATTGATCGGTGTGCTGGGATTATGTCGACGGCTGCGCGCCGTCCAAGGGGCGAGCATAGGCTGACCGGCGACGATTCAACAGAGGCTATTCCAGGGAATACGTACGGTTACGATCTCCGTAGTCGATCACCAGGAAGATCATATGACGACAATCGATATGTCCTATGTGATCAATAGTTTGTCGATCCGGCGAGGGTGCGGATCCTTCCGGTCTGATTGTGCCGGTGAGCTGGGGTGAATTGCCATGGATGACGGTGATCTGACAGCTTCCGTACCCGGCCGTTCCGGGTCGCCCGCTGTCGGGGCCGGCCGGACCGCTCGGCGGCCGCCCATCGTCGACGAGGCGCCCGGTCCACTCCCCGACGACCAGCGAAGATCAGATCTCGGCGATCATGGAGTCACCCTCCGTGTCCGAAACTCCGACCGGTTCCGGCGTCGACTCGTGATGATCCTGACCGTGGCGCCGCTGCTGCGCCGACTGGTGGCGGTCGAGGGGGTCCCGGCCGACCGGCCCCGGCGCTCCGGATGCGACACCTGCGGTACGCCGCTCGGCCCGACCGGCCCGCTGCGGGCCGTCTCGCCGCTGGCCAGGTGCGCGGGCTGCGGTGTGCGGCTCGGGGCGGCCCCGTTCGCCGTCGAACTGCTGCTGCTCCTCGCCGTGGCGGTACTGCTGCTCGCGGACAGGCCAGGACCGGAGACCCTGGCGTTCGCCTGGTTCGCCGGCTGCGCCGTACCGCTGGTCCTGATCGACCTGGCCGTGCACCGCCTGCCGGACCGGCTCACCTGCCCCGCCGCCGGCGGCACCCTGGCCCTGCTCGGCCTCGCGGCGCTGCTCGGTGACGACCTCGGCGCCTGGCGGCGCGCCCTGCTGGCCGGTGTCGGCGCGGCCGTGCTGTTCGCCCTGACCACCGTCCTGTTCGGGCGGCGTGGATTCGGGCTGGGCGACGCCAAACTGGCGCTGAGCGCGGTGGCGGTGCTCGGCTGGCTCGGCTGGTCGGCGGTCGTCGTCGGGCTGACACTGGCCTTCCTCGGGTCGGCACTGTGCGGGCTGGCGCTGCTGCTCGCCCGCCGGATCGGCTGGCGGGACCACCTGCCGTTCGGTCCGTTCCTGATCGTCGGAACGTTCGGCGCCCTGGCGCTCTCCTCCGGTTGGTGACCCGATCCCTCCCGACGGAGGGCCGCCGGCCATTTCGATCTCCGATACGGTTCGGCGACAGTTCATCCACTGTTCGTTTCGACGAGCTGTATCAGCGGGGAGAGTCATGACTTCGAGTACGAGGCGTGCCTGGACACGCGTGGGCGCGGGTGCGTTGGCGGTGTTCGCCACCGGCGCGCTGCTCGCCACCGGTGGGGTCGCCCACGCCGAGCCGGCCGGCGCCGACCTCGGACTGACCGTGTCGGACAGCACGATGGAACTCGGCGAGCTGCGCGAGCACCAGGTGATCGTGCGGAACGACGGTCCGGACCCGGTCTCCGGCTGGCACCTGGAGTACGACTTCAGCGGCCTCGACGACACCCTCATCACCCGGATCAGCACCCAGGCCGGGTATGACTGCGAGCTGACCGGCGACAGGATGGTGTGTCCACCGGGCGGGAACCTCGCCCCGGGCGCGAGCTTCGCCCAGACGACCCCGTACTACCTGGAGCGGGCGCACGACCGGCCGGGCGGTGACGCGGGGGCCATCGTCGTCACCGTGGTCTCCGAGGGAGACCCCGAACCGGCGAACAACACCACCAGCTTCGACGTCACCGTCGACATCGTCGGCCCGGTCGTCTCGGTCTTCACCTGGGACGTCTACCAGATGACCGAGGACGGCACGCTGACCGACAAGCCGGTGCCGCCGGGCGGCACCACCCGGGTCCGGGCCGTACTGGCGGGTGGCGGCGACCAGATCGCCAAGGGGGTCAAGGTCCGGGTCCGGTTGCCGCAGTACGTGACCTTCTCCGAGGTCGACCCGAACTGCGTCTACGAGCCCGACAACCAGACCGCCACCTGCGAATACCCCGACATCGTCCTGCTCACGCCGGCGCTGGACAAGCCCGGTTACGAAGACGGCGTCTCGGCCGTCTACGTCTACTTCCCGGTCAGGGTCGCGGACGACGCGCCCGGGCCGGTCGTGGCCCCCGGCGGTCTGATGGCCGTCGACCACCTCGGTGTCCTGCCGCAGGCCGAGGCCGCCGGCACGGCCCGCGGGCGGAGTGCCGAACTCCCCGACGGCGTCGAGGTGGCGCCCGCCGAGAACCTCGGGACGCTCCCCGACGACTGGGACGACCACGACGGGCACGGCGACGACCTCTGGCCGTTCTCCGCGCACATCGCCGGCCCGGCCGGTGACGGTAACGGCGGTGGCGGCGCCGGTGATGGCCTGCCGGTGACCGGTGTCCAGGCCGGTCTGATCGGTGGGATCGGTGCCGGTGTACTGCTGGTCGGCGGGTTGCTGCTCTTCCTCGCCCGACGGCGGCGGGTGGTCCTGGTGGCCCCCGGCGACGAGAAGCCGACCGCCTGACAGGTCCGGTCGGACCGACGTGTCCGACCGACTGACAGGTCCGGTCGACGGCTACGGGCGAGGTGGCGCTGTCCGCCCCGCCCGTAGCCGTTTCCGTCGGTCGGTCAGGTGCCGTCGACAGTGGCGGAACGCCCCCGGACGGTCGACCGACTCCGTGCCAGCCGGCCGGGTTTTCCCACCCAATCGACCGGCGGCTATCCCGTCAAATGCGGCGCAGATCGGCGTATCTTTCGGTCCGCTATCTGAAACGCCGTGTCGAGGCGGTCGCGAGGGAGTTTTGTCACCGGTACGGTACGTCGGTCATTGCACTCTGATTCGCAATCACCGGGGGCAATATGATTCCGCGTACCCGTCGTGCCCGGACGCGTACAGGCGCTGGCGTACTGGCGGTGTTCGTCGCCGGTGCGATGATCGGGACCGGCGGTGCGGCGTACGCCGCGGAGGGCGTCGACCTGGCGCTGAGTGTCTCGGCCCGGACGGTGGCCGCCGGCGACCCGCTCGCCGCGCACAGGGTGGTCGTGCACAACGACGGGACCGTCGAGGTTCCGGCCGGCTGGCATCTCGAGTACGACCTGACCGGTCTCGACGAGCGCGTGGTGCGCCGGGGCGGCGACCCGGCCAAGGGCTGCACCGGGGACGGCGACAGGATCGTCTGCGCGATCCAGGAGGGTCTCCCGGCGGGTCAGCGCCTTGAACTGGCCACCCCGTTCACCCTCACCGGGGTCGCCGGCCGGCACGGCGCGGCCGGCAGCTTCACCGTCGCCGCCGTCGCCGAGCAGGACACCGACCTGGCGGACAACACCGCGACGGTCGACGTCGAGGTGCCGGCGCTCGGCGTCGACCTGGCGGTCCAGGCCGACGACATCCACCGGGTGACCGCCGGGGGTGAGGCCACCGACGAGCCGGTGCCGCCGGGCGGCGAGACCTTTGTGTTCGGCGTCGTCGGCAACTTCGGCGATACCATCGCCAAGGGCGTCCGGGTGCGGGTCACGCTGCCCGAACACGTCACCTTCGCCGAGCTGGAGCCCGGCTGCGCGTACACCTCCGAGCGTCGGACGGTGACCTGCGACTACCACCAGATCACCCTGGTGCCGGTGGACCGGGACACCAGCGAGGAGGACGACGTCATCTCGGTCCTCGGGGTCTACTTTCCGGTCGAGGTCGACCGGGACGCGCCCGGCCCGGTCGTCGTCCAGGGTGGTGAACTGTACGCCGCCGCGCTCGGCGCCGGGGACGGGACGAGCCCGGCCGTCCTGGCCCGGAGCGGGAGCCCGGCGCTGCCGGAGGGGGTCAGGGCGCTCTCCGCCGAGGAGATCGAGGACGCCGAGCCGAGCGACAACTCGTACCCGTTCGCCGCGCACATCGCCGGACCGTCCGACGGCTCCGGGGGCGGCGGCGGTGGCCTGCCGGTGACCGGTGTCCAGGCCGGCCTGATCGGCGGGATCGGTGCCGGTGTGCTGCTGGTCGGTGGGGTGCTGCTCTTCCTCGCCCGACGGCGCCGGGTCGTCCTGGTGGCGCCCGAGGACGAGAAGCCGAACCCCTGAGCTGTTAGGAAGGGCCCCTTGTTATCGCTTTTTGTATAACAAGGGGCCCTTCCTAACAGCGGGTCAGTTCGGTGGGGTGGGGCGGCGGGTCGAGTGCCCGGCCCGGTAGGCGCGCATCTTGGCCCGGCTGCCGCAGATGCTCATCGTGCACCAGCGACCCCGCCCGGCCGGGCTGTGGTCGTAGTACACCCACTGGCAGCGGTGCGCCGCACAGGCCTTGAGCCGGGGCCAGGTGCCGGCGGCGACGGCGTCGAGGATGGCGGCCGCCACGTGGGCGACCAGTGCGGCGGCTCCGTCGAGGCCGGCCGCCGGTACGGCCCGGGCGGCGCCGTTCCCGTCGATGCTCAGGATCAGCGGTGCGGTACCGAGGGCGTGGCGCAGCATGGCGACGGCCGGGGTCGGGACCGGGGCGCCGGCGTGTCCCCGGCAGGCCTCCCGCAGGGCGTCCCGGAACCGCCGTAACTGGGTGACGTCGGAGTCGCCGAAGGTGAGTCCGGTCGGGCCGTACCGGGTGGCGAAGGCGGTCAGCTCCGCGATGGTGCGCAGCCGGTCACGTCCGGCCTCGATGTCCACCGTGTTGAGCAGGTTCTGCACCAGCGCGAGCGGTCCGGGTGCTGGTGCGCGGTCACCGGGCTGCCTCATGGCGCCACCGTACGCAGCCGTTGCCAGCCGATGGTACTAGTTAACGATATATGACAATACATCGATACCTGGCGGTTCGGACAGGAGTGGCCGGCCGACCGACCGTCCGGCCCGGGCTCAGGGTGCGTCGAGCCGGTGGGTGAGCGCGGTGTGCCGACGCCCCGTGCCGGCGGTGCGGACCGCGATGGCGAGCGCCTTGCGGGAACCGACCAGGACGACCAGCTTCCGGGCCCGGGTGACCCCGGTGTAGAGCAGGTTCCGCTGCAGCATCGTGTACGAGCTGATCGTCACCGGGATGACCACCGCCGGGTACTCACTGCCCTGCGACCGGTGCACCGTGATGGCGTACGCGTGCTGGAGTTCGTCGAGCTCGTCGAAGTCGTACCCGATCTCCTCGTTCTCGTCGGTGCGGACGGTGAGCTGGCGCTGTTCGAGGGAGAGGTCGGTGACCACCCCGACCGTGCCGTTGAAGACCCCGGCGACGCCCTTGTCGTAGTTGTTGCGGATCTGGATGACCTTGTCGCCGACCCGGAAGACCCGGGCGCCGTGCCGGCGTTCCGGACGGCCCTCCCGGTACGGGGCGAGCGCCTGCTGCAGCGCGGTGTTCAGGTTGCCGGCTCCGGCCGGCCCCCGGTGCATCGGAGTGAGGACCTGGATGTCCCGGGGATGCAGGCCGAACTTCCGGGGTACCCGCCGGGCGACGATGTCGACCACCAGCTCGGCGGTCGCCTCCGGCTCGTCGGCGGGGAAGAGGAAGAAGTCCGGGTACTCGCCGAGCAGTGGCGGCTGGCCGTTGTTGATCCGGTGGGCGTTCACCACCACCCCGGACTCCTGCGCCTGCCGGAAGATCTTCGTCAGGCGTACCCGGGGGACCGCCTCGGCGGCGAGCACGTCCCGGAGCACCTCGCCGGCCCCGACCGAGGGGAGCTGGTCGACGTCACCGACCAGCAGCAGGTGCGCGCCGGGTGGTACCGCCTTGATCAGCTTGTTCGCCAGGATCAGGTCCAGCATGGACGCCTCGTCGACAACGATCAGGTCGGCGTCGATCGGGTTGTCCCGGTCGTGGGTCGGGTCACCGCCGGGCCGCAGTTGCAGCAGCCGGTGCACGGTGGCGGCCGGGTGGCCGGTCAGTTCGGTCATCCGCTTCGCGGCCCGGCCGGTCGGTGCCGCGAGCATGATCTTCGCCTGTTTCGCGGCGGCGAGCTGGATGATCGACGAGACGGTGAACGACTTGCCGCAGCCGGGTCCGCCGGTCAGCACCGCGACCTTCGAGGTCAGCGCGAGCCGGACCGCGGTCTCCTGCTCCGGGGCCAGGTCCGTCCCGGTCCGGGTACGCAGCCAGGCCAGCGCCCGGTCCCAGGCCACGGTGGCGAAGGCCGGCATCCGGTCGGCCGAGGTACGCAGCAGCCGCAGCAGGCTGTTCGCCAACGCGGACTCGGCCCGGTGGAACGGCACCAGGTAGACGGCGGGGATCGTGCCGCCCTCGACGGTCGGGTTCGGCACCGCCTCCCGGACCACGCCCTCGTCGGCGGCGAGGTCGTCGAGACAGGTGCGGACCAGCTCCACAGGTACGCCGAGGATTTCGGCCGCGTCCGCGACCAGGTTGGGTTCGGGCAGGTAGCAGTGGCCGGCGTCGGCCGCCTCGGAGAGGGTGTACTGGATGCCGGCCTTGACCCGCTGCGGGCTGTCGTGCGGGATGCCGACGCCCTTGGCGATGGTGTCGGCGGTCTTGAAGCCGATGCCCCAGACGTCGGCGGCGAGCCGGTACGGCTCGTTGCGGACGATCGAGATCGAGCCGTCGCCGTACTTCTTGTAGATGCGTACGGCCAGCGAGGTGGAGACGCCGACGCCCTGGAGGAAGACCATCACCTCCTTGATCGACTGCTGCTCGGCCCAGGCGGTGGCGATCATCTTCGTCCGCTTCGGCCCGAGGCCGGGCACCTCGACCAGCCGTCCGGCCTCCTCCTCGATGACCCGCAACGTGTTGGCGCCGAAGTGGTCGACGATCCGGGTCGCCATCTTCGGCCCGATGCCCTTGATCAGCCCGGAGCCGAGGTAGCGCTCGATGCCCTGGATCGTCGCCGGCAGCACGGTGGTGTACGACTCCACCTCGAACTGCCGCCCGTACTTCGGGTGCGAACCCCAGCGCCCGACCAGCCGTACGCTCTCCCCGGGCTGTACGCCGAGCAGCGAGCCGACGACGGTGAGCAGGTCGGCGCCGCTGCGGTCGGTGGCGAACCGGGCGATCGTGTAGCCGGTCTCCTCGTTGGCGTAGGTGATCCGTTCCAGCACCGCCTCCAGCACCACGCCGCCGGGGCGCTGTCCGATGCCGGGGGCCTGCTGCACGGTCACCCGAGCATCATGCAGCACGCCTTCCGCCCCGCCCTCGCCCGCCACTGCGGCACCGCCCGCCCCGGCGGTCGCGACCTGCGGTGATCCGGGTCCTGATCCGGTCGCCCCGATCTAGCGTGGTGCCATGGACGATGCCGGGAACGCCGAGCGGGCCGTGGTGATCGACGGGGAGTTGCACGATCTGTTGGTGATGCTCGCCAGCTACCGCAACCAGTCGCCGCTGGAGGCCGCCACCGAGCTGATCGAGGCCGAGTTCGAGCGGATCGAGCCGGGTCTGCTGGACGACCTGCGCCGACCCGGCGCGGCGATCAAACGCCTGTACGCGGCCACCGGCCGGCCGGTGCCGGCAGTGTTCCAGGAGACGGTACGCCCCGAGTTCGGTCGAGCGGCACTGCTCCGGGAACTCGACGAGACCGGCGAACTGCACCGGATCTAGTCGGTTACCCCGGCCGGGTCCGGCGTCTCCGGCGACACCGTCGCCGGCCGGAGTGGTCACCGGCGACGCGGCGTGACCAGCCCCGACTCGTACGCCCAGACGACCAGTTGCGCGCGGTCGCGGCAGTGCAGCTTGGTCATCGCCCGGTTGACGTGTGTCTTGGCGGTCGACGGACTGATCACCATGCGTTCGGCGATCGCGTCGTTGCTCAGCCCCCGGGCGACGAGTCCGACGATCTCCTGCTCGCGGGCGGTCAGCACGGTACGTCCGGCAGAAGGGTCGGCGGGCGGCGGGGCGGCGACGAACTCGCTGATCAGCGAGCGGGTGACCGCCGGGGCGAGCAGCGCGTCGCCGCGCGCCACGACGGCGATGGCCTGCAGCAGGTCGGCGGGGTCGGCGTCCTTGAGGAGGAACCCGCTGGCGCCGGCACGGAGTGCGGCGAAGACGTAGGAGTCGAGCCCGTAGTTGGTGAGGATGAGGACCCGGACCGCCGCGAGATCGGGGTCGGCGGCGATCCGCCGGGTGGCTTCGATGCCGTCGAGTCCCGGCATCTGCACGTCCATCAGTACGACGTCCGGGCGCAGCCGTCGCGACAGTTGGACGGCCGACGCGCCGTCAGCGGCCTCGCCGACGACATCCAGATCGTCCTCGGCGTCGAGCAGTGCCCGGAACCCCGCCCGCATCAGCGCCTGGTCGTCAACCAGCAACACGCGGATCATGTCGGCTCCGCCCTCCGGTTGGAGCCGCCACGATCCGTGGCCGACTGGGCTGCTCGGACCTCGCGCAGGCGCTCGGTCATGTCGGCTCCGCAGGGGTGGACCGAGCTGGTCGCGGTCGCCCGGTCATGTCGGCTCGTCCAGCGGGAACGTGGCCCGTACCGCGAAGCCGCCGCCGTCGCGGGCGTCGGTGTGCAGCGTGCCGCCCAGCCCAATGACCCGTTCCCGCATGCCGCGCAGCCCCACCCCCGGGGTCACCGGTCGGAGCGGTGACGCCTGGCCGTCGTCGGTGACCGAGACGGTCAGCTGTGCCGGGGCGTACTCGATGTTGATCCGGGCGGTGGCGGGACCGGCGTGCCGGGCCACGTTGGTCAGGGCCTCCTGGACGACGCGATACCCGGCCTGGTCGACCTCGGCGGGCAGGTTCCGCTGACCGGTGACGGTCACCTGCACCGGTACGCCCGCCGCGCGGGTCCGCTCGACGAGTTCGTCCACCTGGGCCAACCCGACGCCGTCGCCGTCGGACGGTGCGCGCAGGACGTCCAGCGTCGCCCGCAGTTCCCGCATCGCGGCGCTGCTGGCCTCCTGGATCGCCAGCAGCGTCGCCGACGGTTCCTCGCCGTGCTTGCGGGCCAGGTGCAGGGCGATTCCGGCCTGCACCTTGATGACGGAGATGCTGTGGGTCAGCGAGTCGTGCAAATCCCGGGCGATGCGCAGGCGCTCCTCCCCGGCACGGCGCAACGCCACCTCCTCGCGGGTGCGTTCGGCCTCGAACGCCCGCTGCTCCACCTGTTCCAGGTACGCCCGACGGTGCCGCGCGACGAGGCCGGCGACGTTCGCCGCCACGAACCAGCCGAGCAGCAGGGAGGTCCGCTCGGCGATCTGCTGGGCGGGCTGGTCCGCGGGCGCGACCGTGAAGTCGCGGGCCAGGAAGCAGCCGAGGAAGACGAGGCTGGCCAGGGCGGCGGCCGCCCGGTGCCCCCGCCAGGCGGCGAGGTAGACGGTGCCGAGCACGGGGAACGTGGCGGACACCCCGGGGTGCACCCGGACGTGGAGGGCCAGCATGGCGGTGGTCACCACGCCCAACGCCACCACCGGGTACCGACGGCACACCGCCAGGGCCGCCACCATGGCCAGCACCAGGGCGACGTCGGCCGCCCGTACCGGCCCGGCGTCCGGCGCGAGTGCGGCGTTGCCGAGCAGGAGGGCGCCGAGGGGGAGACCGCCGAGCGCGTACGGGAGATCGCGGCGCATGGACGCACTGTAGAGCGGGTGTCACCAGGGTGCATCCCGCCTCTGTGGTAGCCGCGGCGTACCACGGACGCGGTATCGGCGGCCGGGCAAGTGTCCACAGCGACACGACGTTTTCCCGGCCCGTCCGGACGAGCATCGAGCCATGGTTTACCGCTTCTTCCGACCCGTCCCGACGAGGACGGCGACCGGTCTCACCGCGGAGGTCTACCGGCAGCTGCGGAACGAGTTCCTCGGGCCGTTGCCCACCTTCCAGGCGCTGTCGGCCGTACCGGAGGTGCTGGCCGCGACCTGGGCGCTGATGCGTGAGTCCCTGCTCGCCGGGGAGGCGTCCCGGGTCGACCGCGAGCTGGTCGCGTCGGCGGTCTCCCGGGCCAACCACTGCCGGTTCTGCCTCGACGCCCACGTGATGCTGCTGCACGCACTCGGCGAGCACGAGCTGGCCGAGGTCATCGCCGGTGGCGGGACACCGCCGGAGCCGAGGTACGCCGCACTCGTCGCCTGGGCCGAGGCCAGCCGCAACCCCCGGGCGGCCACCTGGCACAGCCGGTACCGACCCGAGATCACCGGCACCCTGCTCACCTTCCACTTCATCAACCGGGTCGTCTCGGCGTTGCTCGACCCGGATCTGCTCCCCGGCGGCCTGCAACGTCTGCCGGTGGTGCGGACCGTCGGAGGTCGGCTCGCCGCGCGGACGGCCCGGCAGCCGAAGGAGCCCGGAGGCGGCCTCCCGCTCGTCGGAGCCGGCAGCACGGCGCCACCGGCCTGGGCCGGGGACAGCCCGGTCGGCGTCGCGTACGTGGCGTTGCGCGACGCCGCCAGGCAGGGCGGAACCCTGCTCGGCGAAACGGCGCGCGAGACCGTCACGGCCACCGTGCGCTGGGAGGACGGGCGGCACCCGGACCACCCCGCCGAGTGGGTCGCCGAGCTGGTCCGGGAGCTGCCCGACACCGATCGGACCGGTACCCGGATCGCGCTGCTGGCGGCGTTCGCGCCCGCCGCGATCAGCGAGGGCGACGTCGCCTCCTGGCGGCTCTCCCATCCGGCCGACGCCGACCTTGTGCGGCTGGTCGCGTACGGCGCGATCACCGCCACCGACCACGTCGCCCGGGCCCTCGCCCCGGCTCACCCCTAGGAGGTCACCATGCGCAAGGCCCTGGTCGTCGTCACCCTCGTGTTGCTCGTCGCGTTCGCCGCACAGTTCGTCTTCGCCGCCGTGGGCGCGTTCACGAAACCCGGCGGCGACGGCGCGTACGTCCTGCACAGCGTCACCGGGATGGTCATCATCCCGCTTCTCACCCTGCTCACCATCCTGCTCGCCGTGCTGGCGAAAGCGCCGGGCCGGCTCGTCGGACTGGCGAGCCTGCCGCTCGGGCTCGTCGTCCTGCAGGCCCTCATCGCCATGCTCGCGAGGGCGTCCACCGACGCGGCGGGCGCCAGCACCGTGGTCGGCCTGGTCATCGGCGGGCTGCACGCGCTCAACGGGATCATCGCGGTACACGTCGTGGTCGCCGTCCACCAGGCGGCGCGGAAGCTGGCCGACCCGGCGCCGGCCGGCGCGACCCAGGTCGGCGTCCGGGCAGCGGAGCCGGCATGACCACCGGCTCGCTGCTCGTGATCGACCTGGTGATCGCGGTCCTCGCGGCCGCCGGGTGGCTGGGCGGCGGCGCGGCGTCCGCGGCCCGACGGCGTCGGCTCACCCTGGCGCTGGCCGCCTTCGCGCTGCTCGCCACGGTCGCCCGGGCGGTCACGGTCACCGCGCTCGCCCGCGCCGGCTGGTGGTTCGCGGCGGAGAAGGTGCTGATCGCCGCGCCACTGTCGCTCGCGGCGGTGGTCGTCGTCGCGCCACGGCTGCTCAGGACCCCGCCCGACATCCGGTCCGTCGCGGTGCCGCTGCTTTTCGCCGGGTACGCCGGGAGCGCCGCGCTGCTCGTGACGGTCCTGCACGGCTATCCGGCGTCGATGGGCGCGGGACTGCTCGCGGTCGCCGGGGTCGTCGCGGCGACCGCCGTCTCGTGGCGGGCCCTCGGCGCGCGCCCGTCCCGGACGGTGTCCCGGTCGGCCCTCGCGGTGGCGGTCACCGCGCTGGTGACCGGCGTCGGGTTGGCCGTCGCCCCGGGCGCCGCGCCCGCCGTACCCCATGGACATGGGTACCGGGACGCGGAGGCGGTGGGCGAGCCGACCCGGCGGTTCACCCTGACGGCCGGCACCGCGACCGTGGACGTGGCTGGCCGGGACGTGCGGGCGTGGGCGTTCAACGGGCAGGTGCCCGGGCCGGAGTTGACCGCCACCGTCGGCGACGTCTTCGAGGTGACCCTGCACAACCGGGACATCGGGCGCGGCGTCACCCTGCACTGGCACGGGTACGACGTGCCGAACAGCCAGGACGGGGTGCCCGGGGTGACGCAGGCGGCGGTGCTCCCCGGCGAGGAGTTCGTCTACCGGTTCCGCGCTGATCAGGTCGGCACGTACTGGTACCACACGCACGCGGTGTCCGACGTCGGCGTGCGGATGGGGCTCTACGGCGTCCTGGTGGTACACCCCGCGCCGGCGGCCGGCGTCGACGCCACCACGCCAGCAGCCGGTGTCGACGCCACCACGCCGGCGGCCGGCCTCGACGTCACGGTGCCGGTGCACACGCTGGCCGGGCTTCCGCTGCCCGTGGCGCGGGTGGAGCCGGTCGAGGCGGGGGTGCCGGTGCGGCTGCGTTTGATCAACACCGACAGTACGACCCACCGGTACGCCCTGGCCGGGACCCCGTTCCAGGTCGCCGCGATCGACGGATCCGACCTGCGGGGGCCGACCCCGCTGGTGGACACCGCCGTGCTGATCCCGGCCGGGGGACGCTACGACCTGGTGTTCACCGCCCCCGCCACACCGGTGGCGCTGTTCGTCGGCGGACGGGCGGTCTGGTCGACCGGACCGGTGTCGACGGCGACCGGGGCGTGGCCGGTGCTGGACCCGCTCAGCTACGGCGTCGGCTCCCCGGTGCCGTGGTCCCGGTTCGACCGGGAGTTCACCCTCGTCCTCGACCGGGGCCTCGACCTGCGCGGACTGCTTCCCCGGTACGCGCACACCGTCAACGGCGCCGCCGACCCGGACATCCCGTCCCAGGTCGTACGCCTCGGCGACATCGTCAGGTTCACCATCGTGAACCGGTCACTGGAGGTGCACCCGTGGCATCTGCACGGCCATCACGTCCTGGTGTTGTCCCGCAACGGGGAGCCGGCCCGGGGAAGCCCGTTGTGGCTGGACTCGTTCGACGTACGACCGGGTGACGTCTGGGAGGTGGCGTTTCTCGCCGACAACCCCGGGATGTGGGCGAACCACTGCCACAACCTGCCCCACGCCGACGCAGGAATGGTCCTGCACCTGATGTACGAGTGAGCGGCGCTGTGCCGGGGGTTGGGACTCCGCGACGGCTGATCACCCGTACGTCACCGGCGGTTCCGGTCGGCGGCGGTCCGTCCCGGGCCCAGCCGGGGCGGTCCGCTGCGCGGAATCGGGCAGCGCGGTGGAGGGCAGCACGTCAGACCGGGTCGCCGTTGGCCCAGCGGCGCCCCGGTCACGACCGGTGACGAAGGCCCAGCGGCCGGCGTCGTCCGCCGTGCCGCCGGTGCGTCACTCGGCGGCGGGCTTCGGCAGGTACTCGTTGCCGAGCAGCAGCTGGTGCAGCTCGGCGGAGGTGGCGGCGACCTGCTCCATGTGGGCGTTGTGCCCGAACGAGCGCGGACGCGGAATCTCCACCTCGACCAGCTTGTTCAGTCGTCCCGGTCGGGCGCTCAGTACCGCGACCCGGTCGGCGAGCAGCACGGCCTCCTGGATCGAGTGGGTCACGAAGACCACCGTCGTACCCAGTTCGATGTGGATCCGCTGCAGCTCGACGGCGAGTTCCTCCCGGGTCAACGCGTCCAGGGCGGAGAACGGCTCGTCCATCAGCATCACCTTGGGACGCTGGATCAGTGCCCGGCAGAGCGAGACCCGCTGCTGCATGCCGCCGGAGAGCTCGTGCGGCAGCCGCTTGGCGAACCCCTCCAGGCCGGTCATCTCCAGCAGTCGCATCGCGTGGTCGCGGTGCTGCGCCCGCTTCATGCCGAAGATCTCGACCGGCAGCAGGACGTTGTCCAGCACGGTGCGCCACGGCAGCAGTGCCGGCCGCTGGAACACCATCGCCACGTCACGACGGGGACGGGTGACCCGCTCACCGGCGACCAGCACCTCGCCCTGGGACGGCGGGATCAGGCCGGCGATCAGGCGTAGCAGGGTCGACTTGCCGCAGCCGGAGCGACCGATCACGGCGAGGAACTCGCCGTTGCCGATCTCCAGGTTGAGGTTCTGCAGCGCCTCGACGGGGCCGCTCTTGCCCTTGAATGTTCGGGACAGTCCGGCGATCTTGATCATTGGGCTCTCCATGAGGGGATACGCGGTCAGGACGAGATCGCCCGCGCCCACGGCACGAGGACCCGCTCAAGAGCCGCCACGGCGTAGAACAGGGCGGCACCCATAATGGCGAGCAGGGTCAGCGCGGCAAAGGCCATCGGGGTGTCGGCGGTCTGGACGGAGCTGACGATGACCGAGCCGAGGCCCTTGTCGGGGTTGATGACCTCGCCGATGATGGCGCCGATGATGGCCAGCGCGGTCGCCACCTTGAGCCCGACGAAGAGCTGCGGCAGGGCCCAGGGGAGCCGGACCTTCACGAAGGTCTGCCACCAGGAGGCGGAGAGCGAGCGGGACATCTCGCCGAGGTCACTCGGGGTCGAGCTGAGCCCGGCCATGGTCGAGACCAGGATCGGGAAGAAGCAGAGCAGCAGGGCCATCAGGACCTTGGTCTCCGGGCCGAATCCGACCCAGACCAGGAACAGCGGGGCGAGCGCCACCTTCGGGATCGCGTTGATTCCGGCGATCGTCGGGAAGGTCATCCGCTCGATCGTCCGCGAGGCGGCGAGCAGGATCGCGAGCAGGATCGCGCTCACCGTGGCGAGGCCGTAACCGACGAGCGTCTCCAGGAGGGTCACCTGGGCCTGTTCGAGCAGGTACGTGGGGAGCCGGGTGAACGCCTCGACCACGTCCGGCGGTGCGGGCACGAAGAAGGGGTCGGCGTCGAAGACCCAGGTGGCGGCCCACCAGAGGCTGATCATCAGCACCGTACCCAGTGTGGGTAACCCGAGATTCGACCACCGTTGGGGCGGTCGGGAACTGTCAGTCATGGTGATTTCCCTGAGGGATGGGAGTGGGGGCGGCACGGGCCAGCATCACCGTGACGCGCAGGCGCTCGCGCCGCGAGAGGGTCGGTGGCGGGACGGCGGCCATCACGCGGCCACCGTCCCGACCGTCAGGTACGCCTGCCGTCGCGGCAGGTGGTCCCGACCGCGGTCGGAACCGGTTCGTGCTGGTGGAACGGTGTCGTCAGGGCTTCTTCACGAAGTTGAAGTCGACGACGTTCGCCGGGGTCAGCCCCGACGGGATCAGGCCGGAGCCCTGGAGCACGGCGATGGTCCGGGCAACCCGCTGCTCGTCCATCACACCGACCGGCGCACCACCGGCCGGCTTGACGTACGGGGCCATCGCGTCGATCTCGCCCTTGCCCGCCGCCACGGTGTAGGTCGGCTTCACCTTGTTCAGGATCGTCGCCGCCTCCTCCGGGTTGTCGATGCTGTACTGCAGACCCTTCAGTGCCGCGCTGGTGAACCGCTGCACCAGGTCGGGGTCGTCCGCGATGAGCTTCGGCGTGGTGATGATCGCGTTACCGAACAGGTCCCGCAGGTAGTCGCTGTACGGCAGGATCACGACCTCCTTCCTGGAGGCCGTCGCCAGGGCGCCCCGGCTGAGCAGGAAGGTGCCGAGCGCGTCCACCTGCCGGCTCGCCATCAGACCGTTGAGCGCGGTGGTCTGCACACCCTGGATCTTCACCGACTTCGGGTCGAGCCCGGCCAGCTGGGCGTACGCCGGGAAGAGCAGCTCGGTGACCGAACCGGCACCCGTCGCCATCGTCTTGCCGGCGAGGTCCTTCGGGGTGGTGATGTTGGTGTCCTTGGTGGTCATCACCGAGATGAGGGTCTGCTGGTGCACGGCCGCGATGGCCCGCCAGTCGGTGAACTCACCCTTACCGGCCTGGATCACCGCACCGGTGAAGTCGAGCGCGGCGAACTGGACCTGGCCCGCCTTGAGCGCGGTCAGGTTCGGCTGGTTGCCCGCACCCTCCTTGATGTCGACCTCGATGCCGACCTCGGCGAAGAAGCCCTTCTCCTTGGCGACCCAGGCGAACGCGTCCCGGCCGACGGCGCCGAACGCCGTGATGTAGGCGACCTTGTCGGTCTCCTTGTTGCCGGCGTCACCGCCCTTGTCGTCCGACCCGCTGCAACCGCTCACGGCCATCGCCGTAGCCAGCAGCCCTGCTGCCAGCACGCGCGAGCGTCTGATCATTGTGAATGCCTCCAGCTTCAAACGTGTGGACGGGCAGCCAGCCGCCGGTACACCCGCGCAGGCCGGACATCTCAGGATCGGCGCCTGTGCGCGCTCGGCTCTCGCCCGGTCGAGAATCGTAGATGACCCGGGTTGCGCCTGTCACCGAGGAGATCCACAAAGTTGTGGCAAACGCCCGATGTTTTCTTGGCTGTAATGGATTTCCGCAGCTCAGCGTTGTGTTGACATTGGTCGGTCAGGCGGCGATCCTGTGAGCAGGATTGTAAATAATCTTGGAGACAATGTTGCGGATGGCGGCACCCGACCACGGCTCGGCACCCTCTCGTCCCCTGGCTGACCAGGGACATCCCGGTTGTCCCGGGCCGGATACAGCGCACCGGCACGGAGGGTGACGCGGTGACAACCGAACCACGGGAGACGAAGTCCACAGTGCAACGTTCTTCGACGCGCACCGCCGACGAGGCGTACGAGCAACTGCGCCAGGCGATCCACAGTGGTGAGTTGATGCCGAACGAGCGACTCATCGAGGTGGAGTTGGCGGCGCGACTCCAGGTCAGCCGCGCCGTGGTGCGTACCGTGCTGGTCCGGCTCGGGCAGGACGGGCTGGTGGTGCTCACCCCGAACCGTGGTGCCCACGTACGGCTGGTTACCGAGGCCGAGGCGGTCGAGATCCTCCAGGTGCGGGCGGTGCTCGAAGCGCTCACCGCCCGCCAGGCGGCGGTCAACGCCACGGCCCGGGAGATCGCCGGCCTGCGGCGGGTGCTGAACCGGATGACCCAGAAGCTGGAGCAGGACGACCTGCTCGGCTACTCCGAGGGCAACGCGAGCCTGCACAAGGCGATCATCGCGGCGGCGCGGCACGAGACCGCCGCCCGGCTGATCAGCGGACTCCGTGCCCAGCTCGTCCGGTTCCAGTACCGGACGATCCTGGTGCCCGGCCGGCCGGCCCAGTCGCTCGGCGAGCACACCGACATCGTGGCCGCGATCGCCGCCCGCGACCCGGACGCCGCGGAGGCCGCGATGCGTCGTCACCTCGGCCATGTGGAGCTCACCCTGTCCAGCACCGCCCGGGCACGCTCCGGTCCGTCAACCGTCCTGCGTCCGTCCTGAACCGATCGTTCCGAACCGATCGTCCCGGCCGCCCGTCCTGAACCGACCGCGCCGGCAGAGCCCCTCAAGGAGCAGCATGTCCGATCATCCCGTTCCGTCCGCGCGTGCGCGTGCCCTGGTCACCGGGGCGTACGACACACACGTGCACGTGGCCCCCGACGTGATGGCGCGTCGGATCGACGACCTCGACCTGGCGCGTCGGTGCGTCGAGGTGGGGCTCGCCGGTTTTGTACTGAAGTCCCACTACGTGGCGACGGCCGAGCGCGCGGCGGTGGTCCGCAAGGTGGTGCCCGAGGTCGACGTGCTCGGCGCGATCACCCTCAACGGCTCCATGGGCGGGATGAACCCGGCCGCCGTCGAGGTCGCCGGACGCCAGGGCGCCCGGATCGTCTGGATGCCCACGGTGGACTCCGGCAACCAGCGCCGCAGCACCGCCACCGACCTGCCCGGCGCCAAGCCGGCGATGTGGGGTGCCCTCCAGGCCGACCTGCAGGCCCAGGGCATCGTGCCGGACGTCGTCGAGGTCGTCGACGACGAGGGACGGGTCCTCGGACGGGTACGCCAGGTGCTGCGGGTGATCGCCCGGCACGACATGGTGCTCGCCACCGGACACCTCAACGGCACCGAGATCCTCGCGGTGGTCCGGGCCGCCAAGGAGGAGGGGGTACGCCGGGTCGTGGTCACCCACCCCGAGTTCACCTCGCAGCGGCTGCCGGTGGAACAGCAGCGGGAGTTGGCCGAGGCGGGAGCGCTGCTGGAGCGCTGCTTCACCACCCCGCACACCGGGAAGGTCGCCTGGGCGGACCTGGTCGCCAACATCCGGGCGGTCGGCCCGGAGCACTCGATCCTCTCCAGTGATCTGGGGCAGCCCTTCAACCCGCCGGTCGAGGACGGTCTGGCGCTCTTCGCCGACCACCTGCTGGAGGCCGGCTTCACCGAACAGGAGATCCAGACCATGGCGGTGGTCAACTCGCGCCACCTGGCGGCCGCGAAGGCCGAGGTGTCGGCATGAGCGAGCGTAGCGAGCGAGTCATTGGGTGCAGTGCGGTTGTGCCTCATGGCGGCACGCAGCGGAGCGGAGTGTCGGCATGAGCGAACGGCGTCGGATGTTGGTGGTCGGGGCGCACTCGGCCGACTTCGTGTGGCGGGCCGCCGGGGCGGTCGCCAAGCACACCGCGGCAGGGGGCGAGGCGCTCGTGGTCGCCCTCTCCTACGGCGAACGCGGCGAGTCCGGCGAGCTCTGGAAGGACCCGGACCAGACGATCGAGAACGTCAAGCGGCTCCGGCACGCCGAGGCGGAGCGCGCCGCCGCCGCGGTCGGCGCCACCTTCGAGGCGTTCGACCTGGGTGACTACCCGCTGCGGATCCGGGACGAGGACATCGACCGGCTGGCCGGCCTGATGCGGGAGTACGCCCCGCACGTCGTGCTGACCCACCCGGACCGGGACCCGTTCAACCCCGACCACCCGGTGGCGCACGCCGCGGTGGCGACCGCACGGCAGCTCACCGCCGGCGCCGGGGTGTCCAGCGGGTTCAAGACCGCGCCGCCCTCGGAGTTCCTGATCTTCGAGCCGCACCAGCCCGAACTGTGCGGCTTCGTCCCCACCGTCTTCGTCGACATCACCGAGGTGATGGCGGCGAAGCAGGAGGCGATGGCGGCGATGGGCGCCCAGGGCTACCTGCGGGAGTACTACACCCAGCGGGCCGACCAGCGGGGCAACCACGCGCGCCGGGTCAGCGGCAACGCGGCCGTCAAGCAGGCGGAGGCGTTCCAGCGGCTCATCCCGAACGTGGTGGGCACGCTGTGAGCGCGGCGGACGCGGTCGCCGTCGACCCGGCGGTGCTCGACACGCTGGCCGCCGCCGGGGTGGCCACCGTCTACGAGGCGTCCGGCCGCAGCGGTCTGGTCGACGCGGAGCTGGCACAGATCGTTCCGGGTACCCGGGTCGCCGGCCCGGCCCGGACCGTGCTCTGCGGCCAGGACGACAACCGGACCGTGCACGAGGCGATGACCCGGCTGCGGCCGGGTGAGGTGCTGGTGCTCACCATGCCGGAACCGGCCCCGGTGGCCCTGGTCGGCGAGCTGCTGGCCACCCAGGCCAAGGTGGCCGGCGCGGTCGGCGTACTGGTGGACGCCGCCGTCCGGGACGTGGACGAGCTGCGGGATCTCGGCCTGCCGGTCTGGGCCCGCTACCGCCGGGTCCGTGGGGCGACCAAGCGCGAGCGGGGCTCGCTCGACGTACCGGTGCGGGTGGGCGGCGCGACGATCAACCCGGGGGACGTCGTGGTGCTCGACGCCGACGGCGCCGTGGTCGTCGCGCGGGAAAGCGCGGCCGGGGTGGCCGCCGCGACGACCGCCCGGCTCGCGAAGGAGACCGGGCTGCGGGCCCGGCTGGAGGCCGGCGAACTCAGTTACGACCTGCACGGCATGCGGGCCGAGGACGAGCCCGCCGGATGAGACGAGCCGTCCCGGGCTGGCCCAGCAGCCCGGGACGGCTTCCCCACGTGGTCGAGCCGTCCCGGGCCGAGCGGGACAGCCCCGCCGGCCGAAAACAGCCCGATCGCTCTCGGCGGCTAGCTCGTACGGGTGTTACGCGACACCGAATCCATCGCCCATCATGAATTCGTGGCGTCGGCTGGTCCGGCGCGACGAGTCCGGTCCCGGCCGCGCCGTGCCGAACGGCCGACCGCGCCGGACCGGACGGCCCTCCCGAGGAACCTCCGAGGGGCGGCCATTCGTGGTGATGGATAGATGTCGTCGTAGCGAGAGCGAGGAGCCACCGTGCGAGCTGTTCCGTCCCGAAGAACCCGGTTGAACATCCGGGACCTGGTCGTCGCCGTCGTGTCGGCCGGCCTGGTCGCGGCGTTCGCCACCCCGGCGTACGCCGCCGCCGAGGACACCGAACCACCGACCGCGCCCGGGCCGGTGACCGTCGTCGAGTCCACAGAGACCTCGGTCGTCCTCACCTGGACACCCTCCACCGACAATGTCGGCGTGGTCCGCTACCAGGTCAACCGGTTCTACACCGACATGGGCTACAGCTACACCACCGACACCAACAGCATCGAGATCACCGGACTGCGGGCGTCGCAGACCTCCTTCTACTCGGTCGTCGCCGTCGACGCCGCCGGCAACCGGTCCCCCTACTCGGGCACGGTGAGGGTGACCCAGCCGCCCGGGGACAGCCAGCCGCCGACGGTGCCCGGACAGCCGGTCGCCTCGGAGATCGGCAAGACGAGTGTGCTGCTGACCTGGCCCCGCTCCACCGACAACATCATGCTCAACCGGTACGAGATCCTGCGGGTCACCGACGACGGCAGTACGGTCGTCGGCGACGCCTCGCAGCACCCGCCGGGCCGGGACCAGTTCAGGGTCTCCGGGTTGACCCCGGACACGACGTACACCTTCGCGGTGCGGGCGGTGGACGACGCCGGCAACGTGTCGGGTGCGTCCCCGACGGTCACCGTGACGACCCTCGACGCGGACGCGGACACCACGCCGCCGAGCCGGCCCGGTGAGATCACCGTCGTCGAGGCCACCGGGACCTCCGTCCTGCTCACCTGGGCCGCGTCCACCGACGACGTCGGCGTCGACCGGTACGAGGTGAGTCAGATCTTCACCGACGTGGCGGTGCTGCACCGGACGGACACCAACAGCATCCGGTTGACCAACCTGCAGCCGTCGCGGGCGTACACGTTCAGTGTCTTCGCGGTGGACGCGGCCGGGAACCGTTCGACGTCACCGCCGTCCCTGCGGTTCATCGCACCGCCCGGGGACGCCGAGCCGCCGACTGCCCCGTCCGGTCTGGCAACCACCGTGGTGGGCCGGGAGGAGGTCGGCCTGACCTGGTCCCCGTCGCGTGACAACGTCGTCCTGCAGCGGTACGAGGTCGTCTCCGTCACCCCGGACGGCAACACCGTGGTGGCCGTCGTCAACCTGCTTCCGCCCGCGCCGCCGAGTACGGGTGCGGTGGTGCGCGGGTTGTCCGAGGGGACGACGTACACCTTCGCGGTGCGGGCGGTGGACGAGGCCGGCAACGAGTCCCCGCTGTCCGCGCCGGTGACCGTGACCACCCGGAGCGGGCCGGAGGAGGGCTGCACGGCCAGCTACGACGTGGTGTGGTGGCCCGGCGGCATGCTGGTGAACATCAAGATCCGCAACACCGGGTCGACGGTGTTCGACGAGTGGACGTTCGGCTGGACCCTGCCGGCCAGCCAGCAGCTTCACAGCGTCTGGGGAGCCGAGTTGCTGAGTCGCGGCGGGGACAGCGTCATCGTGCGGCACCCGAGGTACCGCCCGACCCTCGAACCCGGTGACACCGCGACGATCTCGTACACCGCCTCCGGCTCGACCGGGCCGTCCGGGCCGATCCTGAACGGCATCGCCTGCCAGGCCGGCTGACCACCGGGCGACCGGAACATGGCCCGGGGGACGGTCCTCGGGGTGGAGGGCGCGCCGGAGCGTGCGCGCCCTCCACGACCACCACGGCCCCCCGGAGCCCGGTGCTGTCGGGTTCACAACCATCCCGAGGTACCGCGTGTCCTACGCCATCAATCAGCGTTTTCTTAGGTAATCGCACCTGTTCGCGGTTGTCGATTGACAGGAATGCCGATTTGGCGGAGGAGTGGACAGACGGCCATGCGCCCATCGTCTGACCAGGTGACCAGGTGACCAGGTGACCGGGCTACCGGCAGGGGCCGCCGAAATCGCCGCCGAAACCGATCGGGTGGTGTCGTCGCCGACCGACATCGAGGAGCGGGTGGCGGAACTCTTCACGGTGTTGCGTCGGCTGATGCCCTTCCAGGCCGGCACGTTGCATCTGCTGGATCCGGAACACCGCGGGTTCACCGCGGTCGGCGGTTTCGGCTACCCGGAGGCCGCCGCCGCGTACCAGCGTGGGGCGGAGCACTACCGGGAGATGGAGCTGCTCGGAATGGACCGGGACCGGCCGCCGATGCGGGTCCGGGACGCCCCGGTGCCCCTGGCCGAACTGGTCTCCTGGACCACACACTTCGCCCCGGCCGGATTCAGGGAGGGCATCGGGGTCGGTCTGTTCGCCGTGGGTGGTCGACACGTCGGCATACTCAGCCTGCACACCGACAGCGCGGAACATCCGACCGACGAGGTCCGGGACTTCCTCGGTCTGCTCGCTCCGGTGATCGCCGAGGGAGTGGACCCGATGCGGTCCATCGTCACCCTGTCGAGGATCGTCGCTGGCGCGACGGCGGGGGTGGTGCTGACCCGCGCCGGGAACACGCTCGAGTTGGCGGGGCTGCCGGATCACCCGGTGCTTCGGACCGGCTCGCCCGTGCTCGGCGCGGCGGCCGAGAGCCTGGCGGAGGGGGAACCGCACTCCGCGTTCCTGTGCCCGTACTCCCCGGGCGCGGGGAACCGCGGGTTCCTGCGGGTCAGCGTGTTGGCCTGTCCGGACCACGTACCGGCGTACCTGCGTGCCGTGGTGCTGGTATCCCCCTCCGGTGACCTGCACGGCCTGACCCGCAGGGAGCTGGAGATCCTCGGCATGCTGATCGAGGGCTGGTCCAACCAGCGGATAGCCGACACCCTGGTGATCGCCCAGCGGACGGTCGCCGCGCACATCGAACACATCCTGGCGAAGCTGGCGGCCCCCTCCCGCACCCTGGCCGCGGTACGCGCGGTCCGGCTGGGCCTGTACCTGCCGCGATCTCTGACCCGGAGCATCCGATGACCCGTGGGTCCTCGCTACCCGACATCGTCCGCCAGGCGGCGGCGATCACCGCGAGTCCGGTCGGTGCCGACCGGCCGGCCCAGTGGCTGTCCCTGCTGCGCCAGGTGGTCCCCTACGACGCGGCCTGGCTGTCCCTGGCCGACGATCGGAGCCACCGGTTCGTCGAGGTGACGTCCACCGGCTACCCCGAGCGGATCCGGAACTACTTCGGCACCCGGGCGTCGATGGAACAGGCCGAACAGGCGGGCCTGACCGAGTCGCCCGTTCCGCAGTGCGGCCGGGACCACCCTTTACCGGCCGTCGAGTATCCGATCTGGAGCGACTACTACATGCCGGCCGGGTTCCGGGAGGGGCTGGCGGTCGGCCTGCTCAGCCCGGATCGCCGCCACATCGGCATGCTCGCGCTCAGCACCGAGGACGCGGGCCACCCCACCGACGCGGAACGGGACGTTATCGGGGTGTTGGCACCCCGGATCGCGGCGACGTTCGACCCGTTGCGGTCGCTGTCGGTACTGGCGCGTGTGGTCCACGACGCCATCGCCGGGCTGGTGCTGACCCGTGCGGGCGAGCCGATCCTCCTGTGCGGCCTGCCGGGGCACCCACTGCTGGTGCCCGGGTCGCCGTTGCGTGCGGTGATCGACGATCTGGCCCCTCGGGGCGATGGTTCGGTGTCCTTCCTCTGGCCCGTCCGGCAACGGTCCGAACCGGTGCGGGACGTCCCGGAGGCCGTCGACGGTCTGCTCCGGGTCGTGCTGCTGGGCTGCGCCGCCGCGCCGGCGCCGGTGTGCGGCCTGGCGTTGCTCGCCCCGCTGCCGACCGGCTGGTCCGTACTGAACCGGCGCGAGTTGGTGGTGCTGGGTCTGTTGTTGGCCGGCTGGACCGACGAGCGGGTGGCGGTCGATCTGGAGCTGCCGCTGACCACGGTCGCCGACGCGGTGGAGTGGAGCATCGTCGCGCTTCAGGCGCCGGACCGGCACGTGGCCCTGCTGCGGGCGGCCCGGCGGGGCTGGTTCATCCCACACCGGCCCGGGACGGTGCCACGGGCCTGACCGGACCGCCGGATACGGAGGGTCCCCGCCGTCCGGATGTCCTGGGTTCGGATTCTGACCCCTGGTGCCTCCCTGCCGCCGTCTCGCACTGGAAGGTTGCGACCATGATCGGCTCTTCGCCTACCCCGAACGGGCAGCGGCCTGCGGCGCCGCCCGCCGCGTCGGGCCATTTCGCCGTGTCGACCCTTCTCGCCGGTCAGGCGTCCGACAGGTTGAGCCAGCTCCACCAGGTGGTGCCGACCCGGGCCGCGCTGCTGGCCGCGTTCGACGACGAGCGGCGTCGGTACGTCGAACTGTCCAGCCTCGGATTCGACCGCCGGACCCGGGAGCACCTCGGCAGATCCTCGGTCCTGGACCGGATGGAATCCATCGGGGTGACCGCCACGCCCGCGCCGCGGTGCAGCCGTGACTCGTTGGTGCCGCTCCAGGAGGTGGAGGTGTGGGCGGAGTACTACCTGCCGGCGGGCTTCCGGGACGGGCTGGCGGTCGGCCTGTTCACTCCGGACCGGCGGCACGTCGGGCTGCTGGTCATGTGCGCCGACCGGTCCGGCTTCCCCACCGTCGGCCAGCGGAGCCGGATAGCGGCGCTGGCGCCGCTGATGGCCGCCGCCGTCAACCCGGTGTCGGCCCTGACGGCGCTGGCCAAGGTCGTGCAGGACGCCCGGGCCGGGGCGATCCTGGACCGGGCCGGCGACGGTCTGCCGCTGCCGGGCCTGCCCGGTCATCCACTGCTCAGGCCGGGCTCGGAGCTGCTGTCCGTGGCGTTGGGCCAGACCGTCGAGGGACAGGGCTGGGCGAGGTTCCTGTGGCCGGCGACGGCCGGCGAGGATGACGGTCGAACCGCGCTGGTCCAGGTCAGCGTGCTGGGCACCGGCAGGACCCTGCCGGAGGTGGCCGGCGTCGTGGTGCTCTCCCGGTCGCCCGGTGACCCGTGCCTGCCGGCCCGTCGTGAGCTGGTGATGCTGGGTCTGCTGATCGAAGGTTGGTCGGAGGAGCGGATCGCGACGGCGTTGAAGGTGCCGCTCGGTACGGTCGCCGGCATGGTGGAGCGGGTCGTGGCCCTGCTCGGCGCCCGGGACCTGCACGCGGCCACGCTGCGAGCCGTCCGTCGTGGGTGGTTCATCCCGTTCAGCCGGAGGACCGACCTTTCGGCAGGTTGACGAGCCGGATCAGCGAGGTGGCGTGGGTCACAAGCCGGAACATGGGACACCGTTTGTTACTTGAGTCGTACAAGCTCAACTAACGATGGCAGGTGTTTGATGGCAACTCTTCCGGTTCTTCCGCTGACCGACGCTGTCCTTCTGCCCGGCATGGTCATTCCGGTGACCCTCGACGCGACCACCCAGTCCGCGGTCGACGCCGCCCGGGCCACGGGTGACAAGAAGCTGCTCGCCGTACCCCGGGTCGACGGGGAGTACGGCTCCACCGGCGTGATCGCCACGATCGAGAAGGTCGGCCGGCTGCCCAGCGGCGAACCCGCCGCGGTGGTCCGTGGCCTGTCCCGGGCCCGGATCGGGTCCGGCGTACCCGGCCCCGGTGCGGCGCTCTGGGTGGAGGCGACCGAACTCACCGAATCCGCTCCCGCCGGGAAGGCGAAGGAGCTGGCCCGGGAGTACCGGGCGCTGGTCACCTCCCTGCTCCAGGAGCGGGGAGCCTGGCAGGTCATCGACGCCGTCGAGCGGATGACCGACCTGTCGGAGCTGGCCGACTCGGCCGGCTACGCGCCCTGGCTGACCCTGGAACAGAAGATCGAACTGCTCGACGCGTCGGACGTGACCGCCCGACTGGAGCTGCTGGTCGGCTGGGTGAAGGACTACCTGGCCGAGCAGGAGGTCACCGAGCGGATCAACAACGACGTACGCGAGGGGCTGGAGAAGTCCCAGCGTGAGTTCCTGCTCCGCCAGCAGCTCGCCGCGATCCGCAAGGAACTCGGTGAGGACGAGCCGGACGGCTCGGCCGACTACCGGTCCCGGGTCGAGTCCGCCGACCTGCCCGAGAAGGTCCGCGAGGCGGCCCTGCGCGAGGTCGGCAAGCTGGAACGGGCCAGCGACGCCTCCCCGGAGGCGGGCTGGATCCGGACCTGGCTGGACACCGTGCTGGAGATGCCCTGGAACACCCGGACCGAGGACAACACCGACCTGGCGCAGGCCCGCGAGGTGCTGGACGCCGACCACGCCGGCCTGGCCGACGTGAAGGACCGGATCCTGGAGTACCTGGCGGTGCGCAACCGGCGGGCGTCCCGCAACCTGCAGGTCGTCGGCGGTCGCGGCTCCGGCGCCGTACTGGCCCTGGCCGGTCCGCCCGGGGTCGGCAAGACCAGCCTCGGCGAGTCCGTCGCCCGGGCACTCGGCCGGAAGTTCGTCCGGGTGTCGCTCGGCGGCGTACGGGACGAGGCCGAGATCCGTGGCCACCGCCGGACGTACGTCGGCGCGCTGCCCGGCCGGATCGTCCGGGCGCTGCGCGAGGCCGGTTCGATGAACCCGGTCGTGCTGCTCGACGAGGTCGACAAGCTCTCCGTCGGGTACGCCGGTGACCCGGCCGCCGCCCTGCTGGAGGTGCTGGACCCGGCGCAGAACCACACCTTCCGGGACCACTACCTGGAGGTCGACCTCGACCTGTCGGACGTGCTCTTCCTGGCCACCGCGAACGTGGTGGAGACCATCCCCGGCCCGCTGCTGGACCGGATGGAACTGGTCACCCTGGACGGCTACACCGAGGAGGAGAAGGTGGCGATCGGCCGGGACCACCTGCTGCCGAGGCAGGTCGAACGGGCCGGGCTGACCGCGGACGAGGTGAGCGTCTCCGACGCCGCGCTGGCCGCGATCGCCGCCGAGCACACCCGCGAGGCCGGCGTACGTCAGCTCGAACGCGCTCTGGCGAAGATCCTCCGCAAGGTCGCGGTGGCGCTGGAGTCGACCGAGGCCCCGATCCGGGTCGACACCGACAACCTGGCCAGCTACCTGGGGCGGCCGAAGTTCACGCCGGAGTCGGCGGAGCGGACGGCGGTGCCGGGCGTGGCGACCGGGTTGGCGGTGACCGGTGCCGGTGGTGACGTGCTGTTCATCGAGGCGACCAGCATGGAGGGCGAGCCGGGGCTGACCCTGACCGGGCAGCTCGGTGACGTGATGAAGGAGTCGGCGCAGATCGCCCTCTCCTACCTTCGGTCGAACGGGCGGAAGCTGGGGTTGGACCCGAACGCCCTGGCCGGACGGCGGATCCACCTGCACGTGCCGGCCGGTGCGGTGCCGAAGGACGGCCCGAGCGCGGGCATCACCATGGTCACCGCGCTGGCGTCGCTGGCCAGTGGTCGACCGGTACGGCCGGAGTTCGGGATGACCGGCGAGGTGACCCTCTCCGGTCGGGTGTTGCCGATCGGCGGGGTGAAGCAGAAGCTGCTCGCCGCGCACCGGGCGGGCCTGACCGAGGTGATCATCCCGGCCCGGAACGAGCCGGACCTGGACGATCTGCCGGCCGAGGTACGGGCGGCACTGACCGTGCACACCCTGGCCGACGTCGCCGACGTCCTCGCGCTGGCCCTGCGGCCGGCCGAGGACCTGGGCGACCTTGGCAAGATCGACGGCCCGGCGCTCGCCGCTGCCTGAGCGGCTGAGCGGTGTCGTGAGACGGTGGGCGCCCACAACGTGGTGGGCGCCCACCGTCGTCTCCGTGTCCGCCGTCGTGCCCCCGCCCACGGTGTGGATGGTGGCGGTCCGGCCGGGGTGCGTGCCGCCGAGGCCGGTGTCCCGACGAGTGACCTCGGCCCCGATGATTGACCTGAACAATGGTTGAGGTCCTACTGTCGGACCTCACCGGTACGGTCCGAACGGTCCGTGCGGGCGGGCCGTGTCGGCCGGACCGGTTTCTGCCGGCCGGACCGGGGCCACCGCGGCCGGGCGAAGGGGTGTAGCGATGAGCATGGAAGTCACCGCGTGGAACTCGATGTACCGCATGATCCACGCGCAACGCGACAAGCGGCCGTTCTCGAAGGCCACGCTACGCCGTATCGGGGGTTTCGCCCGGCCGCACCGTCGGCGACTCGTCGGATATCTGCTGATCAGCGTCGTGTTGGCGGTGCTGGCGGTGGCCACACCGGTGCTCGCCGGCCGGGTCGTCGACACCATCGTCGGCGGCGGTGACCCCGACCTGGTGGTCCGGCTCGCCCTGCTGATCGCGGCGGTCGCGCTCGTCGAGGCCGGGCTCGGGCTGTTCAACCGCTGGCTGTCGGCGAGCCTCGGCGAGGGGCTGATCCTCGACCTGCGGACCGCCGTCTTCGACCACGTGCAGCGGATGCCGGTCGCGTTCTTCACCCGGACCCGGACCGGCGCCCTGGTGAGCCGGCTCAACAACGACGTGATCGGGGCGCAGCGGGCGTTCAGCGACACCCTCTCCGGGGTGGCCGGCAACCTGGTCACCCTGCTGCTCACCCTCGTGGTGATGCTCGGCATCTCCTGGCGGATCACCCTGTTGGCGCTGGTGTTGCTGCCGGTCTTCGTGCTGCCGGCCCGGCGGATGGGCAACCGGCTGGCCCGGTTGGGCCGCGAGGCGGCGGAGCAGAACGCGACGATGGGCAACCAGATGACCGAGCGGTTCTCCGCCCCGGGCGCCACCCTGGTGAAGCTCTTCGGCCGCCCCGCCCACGAGTCAGCCGAGTTCGCCGTCCGGGCCCGCCGGGTCCGCGACATCGGGATCCGCACCGCGATGGTCCAGACCGTCTTCGTCACCGCGCTCACCGTGGTCTCGGCGCTGGCCCTCGCCCTGGTGTACGGCCTCGGCGGCTGGTCCGCGTTGCGCGGTGACCTGGAGCCCGGGGCGGTCGTCGCGCTCGCCCTGCTGCTCACCCGCCTCTACGCACCGCTCACCGCGTTGGCCAGCGCCCGGGTCGAGGTGATGAGCGCGCTGGTCAGCTTCGAACGGGTCTTCGAGGTGCTCGACCTGAAGCCGCTGATCACCGAGAAGCCGGACGCCCGGCCGGTGCCGGACGGACCGGTCTCGGTCGAACTGGACGGGGTCCGGTTCGGCTACCCGTCGGCCGACAAGGTCTCGCTCGCCTCGCTGGAGGAGGTGGCGACGCTGGACACCCGGGGCGGGGTCGAGGTGCTGCACGACGTCTCGTTCCGGGTCGAGCCGGGGCAGCTGGTGGCCCTGGTCGGCTCCTCCGGGGCGGGCAAGTCCACCATCGCCCAGCTGGTGCCCCGGCTCTACGACGTCGACGCGGGCGCGGTACGCCTCTCCGGTGTCGACGTACGGGAGCTGACCGCCGACTCGATCCGGGACACCCTCGGCCTGGTCACCCAGGACGGGCATCTGTTCCACGACACCATCCGGGCCAACCTGCTGCTGGCCCGCCCGGAGGCGACCGAGGACGAGATCTGGGACGCGTTGCGCCGGGCCCGGCTCGCCGAGCTGATCGACGGGCTGCCGGACGGCCTGGAGACGGTGGTCGGCGAGCGCGGCTACCGGCTCTCCGGCGGCGAACGGCAGCGGTTGACCATCGCCCGGCTGCTGCTGGCCCGCCCCCGGGTGGTGATCCTCGACGAGGCGACCGCGCACCTGGACTCGACCTCCGAGGCGGCGGTGCAGGAGGCGTTGGCCGAGGCGCTCGCCGACCGTACCGCGCTGGTGATCGCGCACCGGCTCTCCACCGTCCGGGCCGCCGACCAGATCCTGGTGATCGAAGCCGGACGGGTCGTGGAACGCGGCACCCACACCGAACTGCTCGCCATCGACGGCCGGTACGCCGAGCTGTACCGCACCCAGTTCGCGCAGGACGCCCCGGCGCAGCTTGAGGACGGCGAACTGGTTCCGGGCTGAACCCTGGGGAACACCGGACCGGCGATCGGTCAATAACAGGCATGACACGACAGAGCCGGGCCGCCGTGGCCGGGGCCGAGCACGCGGGCGACGGGCGGCTGGATCTGACGCGGCTGTTCGAGCGGTCCGCCGGAGAGCTGCTGCGCTACTGCGCGAGCCGGGTCGGGCAGGCCGCCGCCGAGGACGTGGTGGCGCAGACCTTCCTCACCGCCGTCGAACAGCAGCGGCGGTACGACCGGCGGCACGACGATCCGCGGCCCTGGCTGTTCGGGATCGCCACCAACCTGCTGCGCCAGCACCGGCGGGCCGAGGTACGCGGGCTGCGGGCGATGGCGCGTACCGGAATCGATCCGCTGGTCGCCGACGGCCTCGCCGAACGTACGGCGGAGTCGGTCGACGCCCGGGTCACCACCCGGCGGATCGTCGGCGCACTGGCCCGGCTCCCCGCCCGGCAGCGGGACGTCCTGCTGCTGTACGCGATCGCCGAACTGTCGTACGCCGAGATCGCCGCCGCGTTGGTGATCCCGGTCGGCTCGGTGCAGTCCGCACTGCACCGGGCCCGGACCAAACTCCGCGCCGAGCTGCGCCACGAGCCCAGGGGGCCGAACCATGAGTGACGACCGTGACCTGATCCTGCTCCGGGAGACCCTTCCGGCACGGGCCGCCCCGGAGTCGGAGGCGCTTCCCCGCACCTGGCGGCTGATCGCCGAACGGCAGCGGGCGCCCCGGACCCGTACCCGGGTCCGGTTGTCGGGCCGGCTCGTCCCGGTGGTGGCGTTCGCCTCGGTGGTCGCCGTCGCGGCCGCCATGGTCTGGGTCGCCGCCGGGCCGTCGGAGCGGGCACCCCTGGCGTACGAGTTCGCCGCGCCGCCCGAACTGCCGCCGGCGGAGGCCTTCGGCGAGCTGGCGGAGGCGGCGAGGACGGCGACACCGATCCGGTTGGAGCCCGGTGAGTTGCTGTACGTCCGGGCCGACGGAGCGATGGCCAACCTGTCCGGGCGGCCGGTGATCCAGTTCTACCGGCACGAGCAGTGGCTCGACCCGGCGGGGCTGCTGCCGCTGCGGATCCGGCGTTTCGACGGCGAGAGTGCGCAGCCCAGTATCGACAACCGGACCCCGGACACCGTGGCGGACCGGGAGGCGCTGGCGACGGGTGGCCCGAGCCTGGGGACCCCGACCGCCGAGTGGATCGCGGGCTGGCCGACCGATCCGGACGCGGTGTTGGCGCTGCTGCGGGAGGGCAGCCGGTCGAACCGGGGCAACTGGTCGGAGAACTACGGCATCTGGGACGGGGTGGCCTACTTCCTCGAACGAGCCGATCCGCTGATCCCGCCGGAGGTCCGGACCGCCCTGTACACGGCACTGTCCCGGCTCGACCGGCTGACGGCGTACGAGATCACCGCCGACGGGCGGCGGCTCTACGCGATCCGGCGTACCGAACGCGACGACATCCGGGAACTGCTCTTCGACGCCACGACCGGCCGGTTCGCGGGTACCGGCAGCGGCGCGCCGGGCGGGCGGTACGTCACCGATCGGCAGCAGAACGTAACGGACATCCCGCTTCAGCCGGACGTCTCCTTCCGCTGCCTCGTCAGTTGGGCGACAGTCCCGGACGTCGAGCATCCCGGGTGACGGATTCGGCGTGGCAGTTCGGGGCGGAATGGTCGGACAATGGCTCGGTGACAATCGAGCCACCCCGTTCCGGGCAGCCTGCGCCATCGCTCTCCGGGTCGGTCCCCGCCCAGCCCTCCCCGCCCGAGACGACGCCTCCGCCGGAGACGGCCCCGCTGCCGTCTCCGGCGCCGGCCCCGGAGACGTCGCCGCTGCCGGAGCCCGCCCCCGCACCGGAGGTGGCGCCGTCCCTGGAGCCGCCGGCCGTGCCGACCGGTTCGTCGGGTCCGGCCACCGTGCCGCCCGGTGGGTCGGCGCCGAGCAGCGAGTCGTCCGGCGGCGAGACCTCGGCGGCCAAATCAGACGACAAGGACTCACACCAGACGAAGGTGCGGATCGACACCCCGGGCGCCACGATCGAGATCGAGGCGAACGAGCCGCTCTCCGAGGTGGTGGCGACCGCGTTGCGACTGTTCCACGAGGCCGGCGGCTGGCCGCAGGTGCCGTACCGGTCGGCCGGGTTCGCCCAGGCCGAACGGCGGGACACCCTTCCGGTCCAGCCCAGTTCGATGCCGTACGGGCCGGGTTCGTACCCGATCCAGATGCCGTGACCGGACCGGCTCTGGCCGGCCCGGTCGCCCGTCCCCGGCGGCGGTGGTCACCGCCGCCGGGGCGGTGATCATCCGGCGGCGTACTACTCGAGTTTGAGGGTGTCGCCGGCCACGGCGCTGATGGTTGCCGCGACGTCCGCCCCGTCGGTCTCGGCGGGCAGCGAGAGTACGGGAATCATGATTGCGCCGATGGTGGCCCTGGCCCGGACGACCTGGGCCGGTTGGGCCTGCGGGCCGACGAGCAGGGCGACGGTGCGGTCGGTGAGTTCGTGCATGCGCTGCTTGACGGCGTGCTTCGTGACCGAGCGGTCGAAGGCGAGGACCGTCACCATGCGCCGCTGACCGAGCAGGTGTGTGGTGAGCGCGAGCAGCAGCGTACGCAGTTCGTCCGGGGCGTGGGGGCGGGCTTCGGCGTCGGTGACGATGCGTTGGAACCCGTCGAGGAACGGGGCGCTGATCTCTTCGAGCAGCTCGTCCTTGGTCTTGAAGTAGTAGTACAGCGCGGCCTTGGTCAGCCCGAGCCGGTCGGCGATGTCCTGCAGGGTCGTGGTGCCGTAACTCTGTTCGTCAAAGAGTTCGAGCGCGGCCGCCTTGATCCGCTCACGGGTTCGGACCTTCCCGGGGCTCATCCGGTCTCCTCCTTCTGAACTGCCACCGGAGGGTGTGGCAGGGCGCTCTTCTACTTGTTGACTAGTAGAAATCTCTCCGTCAGCTTGCTAGCCAGCTAGTAAAAATCTACTGGCTGGCTAGTAAGGCCGTAAGTTTAGCCAAGGCCCGGCATGACCTGCCCGATCCAACCGGCCGGATGCGGGAAAGCCCTCACCAGCGAAGCCAGTGCGAAGCGCCTCTGCGCAAGGAGAAATGTCATGTCTCTGACGTCCTACGTCACGCTCGGCCGTACCGGCCTGCGCGTCAGTCCGTTCACGCTCGGCGCGATGACCTTCGGGAACGACCACGGCTGGGGCAGCAGCCCGGAGGAGTCCAAGGAGATTTTGGCCGCCTACCTCGACCGAGGCGGCAACTCCGTCGACACGGCCAACATCTACGTGAACGGCCACTCCGAGGTGATCATCGGCGAATACCTCGCCGCCAACCCGAGCCTGCGTGACCGGATCGTGCTCGGCACCAAGTTCTTCTGGAACCTGAACCTCGGTGACCCCAACGGCGGCGGCCCCGGCCGCAAGGGCGTCATCCAGCAGCTGGAAAACTCGCTGCGCCGCCTGCGCACCGACTACGTCGACATCTACTGGCTGCACAACTTCGACCCGGTCACCCCGGTCGAGGAAACCCTGCGCACCCTGGACGACCTCGTCACCGCCGGCAAGATCCGCTACATCGGTTTCTCCGACGTACCCGCCTGGGCGACCGCGGAAGCGGCCACCATCGCCCGGTTCCGCGGTTGGGCGGGCATCGCGGCGCTCCAACTCGAATACTCGCTGCTCGAACGGACCTCCGAGGGTGAACTCATCCCGATGGCCCAGGCCATGGGGATGGGAGTGCTGCCCTGGAGCCCACTGCGCAGCGGCTTCCTCTCCGGGAAGTACTCCAGCACCACCACCGGCGCCGTCGACACGACCCGGGGCGACATCGTCGGCACGCCGCGCCCGGAGGACTACCCGGTGATCGACGCCGTGAACGAGGTCGCCGCAGAGCTCGGCGTCTCGTCGGCGGCGGTGGCGCTGGCCTGGGTACAGGGCCGGCCGGGAATCACCTCCACCCTGATCGGTGCCCGGCGGATGAGCCAGTTCGAGGCCAACCTCACCGCCCTGGAGCTGACGCTCGGCGATGACCACCGGCAGCGGCTCGACGAGGTCTCGGCCCCGCGACTGAACTTCCCAGCCGAGAACAACGCCATGCTGGCGCGGATGGCGCAGAACGGCGGTACGACCGTCGACGGCGCGCCCACCCCGGCGTACCCGGCGCTCACCTCCGGCGTACCGGTCTACTGAACCGGTCTGTCCCCGTCCCGACCGGCGCCGATGTCGGTCGGGACGAGGGCATTCCGTCGGCCGCCGCCACCAGGGAAGGGTCAGGGCATCGGTGGGAGTCGGTAGACCGAGACGTGGGAACGGGACTCGGCGGTGAACTCGCCGCCGGTCCAGTCCGCGTGCCGGCTCTCCAGTTCGAACCCGGCCAACTGGGCCATGAGGTCCAGCTCCGCCGGCCAGATGTACCGGTGCGGGCTGCGGAACAACCGGGCGTCGGTGTCCTCGCCGAACCGGGAGTGGTGTGACACGACCTGCTGCCGCAGTACGTCGTAGGTGTCCAGCCCGACGTACCCGGCCTCGGAGTGCCAGACCACGGCCTGCTGGCCCGGAGGCAGTTTGCGCAGCTCCGGTACCCACAGTTCGATCACGAACCGACCACCGGGGCCGAGGTGCCGGGTCGCGTTGCGGAAGCACGCCACCTGGCCTTCCTGCGTCAGCAGGTTGGAGATGGTGTTGTAGACGAGGTAGACGAGGGTGAAGTCGCCGGGTGCCCCGGCGCTCGCCATGTCGCCGGCGACCACCGGGATCGTCGCCTCGTCCACCTTCAACCGGAGCTGGTCGACCATCGGCTCGGACAGTTCGATGCCGGTGACCGGAACGCCCCGCTCGGCGAGCGGTACGGCGACCCGTCCGGTGCCGATGGCGAACTCCAGCGCCGCCCCACCCCCGGCCAGCTCGGCGAGCCGGTCCACGGCCGGCTCCAGCACCTCGGGCGCGAACATGCCGCTGCCCGGGGTGTCGTAACGCCCGGCCTGGCGGTCGTTTGTCGCCGGCAGCCGCCGGTAGCGCCGCCTGACGCGTTGTCGCAGGCGATCCTCGGTGGTAGGGCCCGCTGGCTGGGGCAGGACGGCGTCCTGCCCCAGACGCTGACAACGGCTGTCGTCCGGGCGGAACAACGTGGGGTGCCGGACGTCGGACGGTCGACTAGGCTTCCGCGATGCGGATCATCGATGGTGCCGGAGTGTGGACGCCGCCGCCCACCGGGGAGGCCAACGACTGGGTGGAGCACCTGCGGGTGCCAGCCCTGTCGGTGGGCACGTACTGCATTCCGGCCGGTGGGGTCGACAACCAGAGCCCACACACCGAGGACGAGATCTACGTGGTCAGCACCGGACGCGCCACGATCGTGACACCGGACGGTCGCGCCGAGGTGGGTCCCGGCTCGGTGATTTTCGTACCGGCCGGCGAGGAGCACCGGTTCGTCGAGGTGACCGAGGACCTGACCCTGCTGGTGGTGTTCGGACCGGCGTACGGCTCACTCGCGCCGCAACGGTAGGTCCGGCGGCCCTCCGGCGCCGGGTGGTTCACCAGGGTCGCAGCCGTTCGGAGCTTGCGGCGACGAGGCATGGTTCCGGCCCGGTCAGACCGTCGGCCCCGCCAGATGACGTCGCAGCTCCCACGGGTCGTGCGCGGAGAAGACCGACACCTCGTCCCCGTGGTCGCGGACGAGTTCCCGCAGCCGCGCCTGGGTGCCGAGCCGGAGGTCGTGGTGGGCCTCCGAACGGCTCTGCACGATGTCCATGATCGGGTGCGGGTGGTGGTCCCCGTCGAGTTCCCGGTGGTAGTAGTACGCGTCGCCGCAGTGCAACAGCCAACGGTCGCCGTCGCGTACCGCCACCCCGGTGTGGCCGAGGGTGTGCCCGCCGAGCGGAATCAGCCGGATCTCCGGCGGTAGCCCGGCCGGCTGGATCGAGGTGAAGCCGTACCAGTCCGGGCCGGAGCCGGCCGGGTAGGTGACCCACTTCGGGCCATGCGCCCAGTGCGCGGGGCGGTACCGGAGACTCGGCGCCTCCCCGAGCGCCGTGTCGAGTTCGGCGGCGAGTACGTGCACCCGCGCGTCCGGGAAGTCGGGCAGACCGCCGCAGTGGTCCACGTCGAGATGGGTCACGACGATGTGGCGTACGTCGTCCGGCGAGTAGCCGAGCCGGGTGACCTGTCGTACCGCCGTCTCCTCCTCGTCGAGTACCGGCTGGACCATCTCGACCCAGCCGGCGTCGAGGCTGCCGGCCAGGTTCCGTACGTCGTCGAGCCCGAGACCGGTCTCGACCAGGACCAGGCCGGCGGAGTCGGTCTCGACCAGCAGGCAGTGGTTGACGGCCGGCGCGGGCGTCGGACCTTCGTAGGTGGGCTCGAGCTGCCGCATCGATCCACAGTTCAGGTGATGAATCTTCACCGGGCTACCCTCTGACTTGAACCGCGATTCAAGTCAAGGAGGCGGGATGAGCGAGCCGCTGCTGGACATCGCCGAGGTGGCCGAGCGGGCCGGCGTGACCCCGTCGGCGCTGCGGTTCTACGAGCGGCGGGCGCTGATCTCGCCAGCCGGGCGCCGGGGGCTGCGCCGCACCTACCGGGCGGACGTACTCGAACGCCTGACGTTCATCGCCTGCGCCCAGAACGCCGGGTTCACCATCGCCGAGATCGCCCGGTTCCTGGTCTCCACCCCGGACGACAGCCAGATCCGGACGCGGATGGCGGAGAAGGCACGCGAGCTGGAGGAGAACATCCAGCGGCTCAACCGGATGCGGGCTAGCCTGGAACACGCCTCGACCTGCATGCACGAACTGCTGGTCGAGTGTCCCGCGTTCCGGGCCGCCCTCGCCCGCCCCCGTACCGGTGATTCCGCCCTGGCCGACCTACCCGCGACTGACGCCGAGAGCGCCGCCTGAGCCCGGCGGCCCTGTCCGGTCATGTCGGTCGGGGCTGCGAGGATCTCCGCCATGGCCACCCTTCCTCAACCCGATGACCTGACGTCGCTGCTCCTGCGCACCGACTTCCGTGACGACGCCGCCTGGGACGAGGTGGTGACAGCGGTGAACGGGCAGGAGGAGTACCCGCACGCCACCTGCGTCAGCGACCCGGCGTACGCGGAGGTGAGCGTACAGAGGCTGGTCGAGATCGACACGGCGGCGGGCGACGACGCGGCGTTGACGTACCTCTTCCTCGCCGACGCCACCACGATGACCGACGACGAACGTCCACTGCTCGCCGTCGATCTCTACGACGAACCAGGGCGGACGTTCCGGGTGCCGCCGCAGTGGTTCGCCGAGATCTCCGCCAACCTCTGCATCGCGAACCTGGACTTCGCCGACTTCGCCGACGACGTGGACGCGTCGGGGACGTACCGGGGACTCGGCGAGGCGTAGGGCCTGGCGAGGCGGACGGCTACCCCAGGAATCCGGACCACCCGGCGGCTCGGCCTCGACCCGTCCCGCCCGGACAGGCAGTGTCAGATGTATGGATACCTCAACATCCGCCGCCCTCCGGGGCGACGCGTCACACCGGCCGGCGATCCTGCACCGCTGGCCGAGTGCGGTGGGGCTGACGGCGGCCGTCCTCGTCCTGGCCACCGGCCCGGATCGGCAGACCCTGTCGATCACGGTCTGCGCGGCCACCCTCTGCTATCTCGGTGCCGCCGCACTCGCCCGACCCTGGGTCGCCTGGGCAGCGGTGCCCGGGTTCAGCCTGGTGATCATCGCCAGTCGGGTGCTCGGTCTGCCCTGGTGGGCCGTCGCCGGCATCGCCGCGCTCATCCTGGTTGTCGTCGGCCTGGTCGGCCGGGTGTCGTACCCGGCGCTCACCGCCCAGGCCGTGGCGGTGGCGGGCTTCGGCGGCCTCGCGGTGGCCGCGCTCCTGATCGCCCCGAGCTTCGGTCTGGTGCTGGCCGGTCTGGTCCTCGCCTCCCACGGGATCTGGGACGCCGTGCACTACCGGCGGAACGCCGTGGTGCCCCGGTCACTGGCGGAGGCCTGCATGCTGCTGGACGTGCCGCTCGGTCTCGGCTTCATCGTCCTCGCGGCGCTGCGTTGACCGGCCCCGCTCGGCGGACCGCCGGCCCGAACCGGTCACGGACCGCTGATCGGAGCCGCCGGTCAACCGTCCACCGAGGCTGGTGACGAAGCTCGACCGGTAGAGCGACGGGGTGACGCCGTACCGGTCGACAAACGCCTGCCGAAGCGTCTCCGCCGAGGTGAAGCCGCAGCGGGCGGCGACCCCGGCCAGCGGCAGCCGGCTCGACACCAGCAGGTGGGCCGCCGCTTCGAGGCGTACCGTGCGGACGTACCGGGCCGGGGTCTGACCGAGGTGGGTGACAAAGAGCCGGGTCAGGTGCCGTTCGCTCACCGCTGCCCGGGTGGCCAGTGCGGACAGGCTCAGGTCGGCGTCCGGCGCGTCGCGGATCAGGGTGACGAGGTCGCGTACCAGATCGTCGTCCGGCACCGGCGCGGCGAGGAACATGCTCATCTGCGCCTGGTTGCCCGGACGCTGCAGGTACGTCACCAGCCCGCGCGCGACGTGCCGGGCCGCCTCGCCGCCCAGGTCCTCCTCGACGAAGGCCAACGCCAGGTCGAGAGCGCTGGTGACCCCGGCGGCGGTGGTCAGGTCGCCGTCCCGGATGTAGATCGGCGCCGGATCCACCTCGACGGCGGGATACCGGGCGGCGAGCAGGTCGGCGAACATCCAGTGCGTGGTGGCGCGATGTCCGTCCAGCAGCCCGGTGGCGGCGAGCACCCACGCGCCGGTGCAGACCGAGGCGACCCGCCGGGTCTCCCGGGCCAGCCGGCGTACGTGCGCGACCAGCCGGTGGTCCTCGGCGGCCGCGACCGCACCCTCCCCGCCAGCGATGATCACCGTGTCGACCGGACCGCGCAGCCGCTCGATCGGTGCCTGCGCGTTCAGGGTCAGCCCCGACTGACAACCGATCGGCTGCCCGGCCGGTGACACGACGAGAGTCTGGTAGTGCCGGCCGGCCCGGTTCGCGTAGTCGAACGTGGTGGTCAGGCATGCGATGTCCAGCAGTTCGGCCCCGGGATAGGCGACGACGACAACCGTTCGTGGCTTCTCCACCGGCAGGTTCACGACCGGTCCCGGTGAGCCTGGTCGGTCGTACCGGCCGCCGACAGGAGTTCGTACGTCGTGTGCCGGTCCGCGCGTCGCGCCCATTCCGCCGCGGTGGGACCGGTCCCGTTGTCCTCCCGCAGTCGCGGGTCAGCACCGGCGGCGAGCAGCTCCCGTACCGTGTCGTCGTGGCCCCAGACGGCGGCGGCGCACAACGGCAGCCCCTCGTCGCCGGAGCCGCTCTCCACGTCCGGTCGCGCCCCGCCGGCCAGCAACACCCGGACGATGCCCGCGTTGCCGTGCACACTCGCCCGGTAGAGCGGGGTGCTGCCGTCCCGGTCGGGTCGGTTCGGGTCGGCGCCCCCACGCAGCAGTTTCGCCACCTGTGACGAGGTCCCCCAGATGACCGCGGTCATCAGGCGGTTCTGCAACTTCTTGCGTTTCCGGGCGTTCACGGTCACCAGCTTGCCGCATCACCGCGCTCCGGCACATCGGCGTATCCGCCGCCGGAGTCTGGTCGGGGTCGCTCGGCGAAGCTAAGGTATCCGGTCATGTCGGGACAGTCGGGTCGCGTGCTCGGAATCCTGGCCGTCGGACTCCTCGCCTTCGCCTGCTGCGGCTGTTTCTCGGACTGGTTGACGACGTGGCAGGCCCTGGTGGTCGGCGCCGTCGCGGCGTGCCTCGCCGTGGCCTGGCTGGCGGTGAACACGACCCGGGGGCTCCGGGAACGGGGTCCCGCGCAGGCGACGGCCGCCGCCCACCTCGACGCGGTCGTCGCGCAGGAGTACCCGACAGCGCACGGGCTGCTGACCGAGGAGCGCCGGGGTCAGATGACCCCGGCGGAGTTCTCGGAACGGTACGCCGGAAACGACCGGATCACCGACTACACCATCGACGGTACGACGATCGTCGGTGGTGGCGGTCAGCTCCGAGCCGAGGTACGTGGCCAGGTGCGGTTCCTCACCGGTGAGGTCGCCCCGCTGCTCGTACTGCTGGTCCGGGAGGCCGACGGCCGGTGGCGGGTCGCCGACTCCGGTACCGGCCGCCGCTGGTAAACCGGTCGGAGTTCAGCAGAGCGGCATGAGCAGGGCGGCGGGCCGGGTCTGCGGCGGAGCCGCGTCACGTTCGAGTTCCACCGCGTAGCTCCGGAGCAGCCTGTTCATCTGGTAGCGCCGTGGGGCGGATTCCGTGATCAGGTGGACGCTGCGCAGTTCGGCGAGCAGCCGTTCGATCTCGCGGGAGGGTTCGCCGACGATTTCGCTCAGCGACTCGACCGTGGCCGGCCCGGTCAGGTGCGGGAACCGCCCCACCTTGCGGAAGAGGTCGGCCGCCGCGCCACTGAGCGTCGCGTAGGAGCGGGAGAAGACGATCCGCAGATCGGTTGCCGGATCGCGGGTGGCGAACGCGGCGAGGCCGTGGGCGACGGCCAGTTCGGTCGCGATGACGGCGAGCGGAAAGGTCGGCCGGGTCGCCGCCCGGGCGGCCACCACCGACAGGGCGAGCGGCAGTCGTCCGCAGTACCGGACGATGGCCCGCACCGCCACGGGTTCGGCGCTGACCCGGTCGGCACCGAGCCGGCAGGCGAGCAGTTCGCGGGCTTCGGCGGGGGAGAGCACGTCCAGCGTCAGGAAACCCGCACCGTGCGAGGTGATCAGACTGGACAGATCGGTGCGGCTGGTGATGACCACGCTGCAGCCACCACCACCCGGCAACAGCGGACGGATCTGGTCGGCGTCCCGGGCGTCGTCGAGAACGACCAGCATGCGTCGGTCATGGGTGAGGCTGCGGTACAGCGCGGCCTGTGCGTCGAGGCTCTGCGGCACCTGACGCCAGGCGACACCCAGCGCGCCGAGGAAGTCGGTCAGGATGCCGGTGACTGGGGCGACGCTTCCGTCGGGCGCGAAACCGCGCAGGTTCGCGTAGAGCAGTCCGTCCGGGAAGCGGTCCATCGCCCGGTACGCCCACCGGACCACCAACGCCGTCTTGCCCGCGCCCGCCGGCCCGCAGATCGTGGCGAGGGTGCTTGTCGCGATCCTCGACGTCCCGCCGGTGCCGACCGGTGTGGCTGCCGGGATCAGCATCCGGTCGAGCTGACCCAGTTGTTCGACCCGGCCGACGAAGTGGGGCAGGTCGGACGGTAGCTGGACCGGCCTGACCTCGGCCGCCCCCGACGGGGTGGCCGGGCCGGTGCCGGGACGGGACGGTGTGTTCCGGTGACCGGCCCGGGCCGCCACCGATCGCTGTGACTCACTCAGCAGAAGCTCGTGGCGGCGACGCAACTCCGGGCCGGGATCGGCGCCGAGTTCGTCGGCGAGACGTTGCCGTACGGCGCCGAAGGTCTCCAGCGCCTCGGCCGAGCGGCCCTCCCGGCGCAGCGCGTCGATCAGATTCACCGCGAGCGGTTCGACCAGCGGATAGCGGTCGAGCATCGGACGAAGCAGGTTGATGACCGTCCCCGTCCGATCCAGTTCGAGTTGGCTGGTGGTCCAGAGCAGCAACGCGTCCACGTGCTGCTGGCGCAGTGTCCGCCGCGTCCGCTGGATCCATTCGCCGCGCAGGTCGGCGAAGGCCTCGCCGCGCCACAGGTCGTTCGCCTCGTCGAGCAACTCGACCTTGCGGGCCGCCAGCGGCTCGGCCCGGGCCCGGTCGCACAACGCCTGGAAGCGGTGCAGGTCCACGGCGTCGTGGGGCACGTCGAGCAGGTATCCGCCCGGTTGGGAGAACAGTCGGGCGGTGCCGCCACCGTCGGTGGCGGCCTCCAGGAGCCGCCGCAGGCGGGCGATGTAGCTGTACAGGCCGCTGCGGGCGCCGCCAGGCGGCGTGTCGTCCCAGACCCGGTCGATGATGGTCTCGGGCGACACCACCGATCCGGCGTCGACGGCCAGCGCCGCGAGAACGGTACGTTGCCGGGCGGGCCCCAGGTCGACGGGCCTTCCCGCGACGGTGCACCGCACCTGGCCAAGTACACCGAACATCATCGTTTCCGACATGCGACTACCCCCGTAGGTCGCCAAAGGAACGTTCAAGGATTATCCAAGATCATCTAATGGTCCGGAACCCCATGCTTGCTCTCGAAGTGGTCACTCTCGAGGTAGGAGCTATGGGCAGAAGGTTATCTATTCGGGCGGTACTGACATCCGCCCTGGCGTCGACGCTGGTGGTCGGTGCCATGGTCGTCCCGGCGGAGGCGGCCGGCCCGCGTCCGTTCTTCCAGGCGCCGTTCCAGTGCGGGTCCAGGGTCAAGTTCGGCACGTACCCCGGACACGGCGACTACGAAATCGACATGATCGTCGGCGAGGGCACCCCGGTGCTCGCCGCCGCCGCCGGACGCGCCTACCGGGGCCACAGCACGACCGGTGGCTACCAGGTCAGCATCCTGCACGGCAACGGCTGGCGGACGCTGTACCTGCACCTGAAGGCGAACACCTACCAGTTCAACGACGGCGACTGGGTCGCCCAGGGCCAGCGGGTGGCCAGCTCCGGCAACACCGGCACCAAGACCAGTGGCCCGCACCTGCACTTCGAGCAGCAGAACCAGTTCGACGGCAGTTGGCGCGCGGTGCACGCCTGGTTCAACGGCAGGGCCTCGGACATCACCGACGACGCCCGGGCCAACAGCTACTACGAGACCAGCCAGAACGGTTGCGCCCCCGCTCCGCCGCCGCAGGCGTTGCAGGTGTCGGCGGTGCACGCCGACACGGTGTCGCACACGGTTCGTACCCACGACGGTGCGTGGGACGAGTGGGGTGCGGTGGAGTCGCAGGCGGGCGCGCTGTCGGATGTGCATGGGATGGCGAGTGCGGTGGTGAATGGTGAGTTGCATCTTGTTGCGGCTCACGGTGACGGGATCTCGCACACGATCCGGCATGCGAATGCCAGGTGGGAGCCGTGGCGCAGTGTGGAGACGCCGGCCGGGAACCTGCCTCGGTTGACGGGGTTGACGGCGGTGGCGACGGGTGTGGATTTGCAGGTGGTGGCGGTGCACGGGGACGAGATCCTGCATACGGCGCGGTACGGCAGGACGGCTGCCTGGGAGCCGTGGCGCAGTGTGGAGACGGCGACGGGGGGTGATCTGTCCGGGGTGACCGAGGTCGCCGCCGCGTCGGTGAGCAACGAGTTGCAATTGGTGGTGGTGCACGGTGCCGGGGTGTCGCACACGGTTCGGCGGATCAGCGGCCAGTGGACCGGGTGGGGCGACGTGGAGCGTGCGGCGGGTGCCCTCGGCACGGTCACCGCGGTGACCGCGGCGGGTACGGGTGCCGACCTGCAGATCGTGGTGGTCGACGGTGACCAGCTCAAGCACGCGGCCCGGCACGGCAGCAACGGTGGCTGGCTGGCGTGGGGAAACGTGGAGTCGCAGGCGGGCAGCGTTGGTGGGATCACCGGGGTCGCGGCGGCGAGTGTCAACAACGAGTTCCAGTTGTTGGTGGCCAACGGTGACCGGTTGTCGCACACGGTCCGACACGTGAACGCCCGATGGGAGCCCTGGGGCAACGTCGAGGGCGAGGCCGGCAACCTGAACCCCGTCACCAGCCTCACCGCCACCGGCGGCTGACCAGGGTTGACGGCTGACCCGTGGGCGACCGCCGTGACCCGGTGGTCGCCCACGAGGCACCGGTGTGCTCGTGGCCCCGAGACACCGGTGCCGTCGCCGGCCGGCAGACGTGGTCGCCGCCGCGGACCTCGGCACGCCGCCGGCGGAACCATGCCTGAGCAGTGCTTTCACCCGGTAGACTGGCGCACCGTGACGGTCGGGCCGCGTCGGGTGCCGGGTGACCTGCTGGTGCACCTGCGCCGGGCCCGCGACCACGCCGACCGCCACTACACCGAGCCGCTGGACCTCGCGACACTCGCCGCCGTCGCCGGCCTCAGCAAGTTCCACTTCCAGCGGCTCTTCACCGCCACGTACGGCCTCTCGCCCGCCGCCCACCTGTCCCGTCGTCGGGTCGAACGCGCCCAGGACCTGCTCCGGGCCACCAACCTCAGCATCACCGAGGTCTGCCACGCCGTCGGCTTCACCAGCCTCGGCTCGTTCAGCAGCCGGTTCCGGGAGCTGGTCGGGGAGACGCCGAGTGAGTTCCAGCGCCGCTGGGCGGCGAACGGCGCACCGCGCATCCCCGGCTGTTTCGTCTTCATGTGGGGCCTGGCCGAGCGGCGCGACCGCGCAACCGAGGAGAAGCCCGGGCCGGCCGACACCTCCTAGCCTCGGTCACATGATTACCAACATCTCCATCACCAGCGTTTTCGTGAAGGACATCGACGCCTCCAAGGCGTTCTACCTTGACGTACTCGGTTTCGCCGAGCACACCGACATCACCCTCGGTGACGGCTACCGCTGGTGCACCGTCAACCATCCGAGCCAACCCGAACTGCAGGTCCACCTGACGCACCCCGGTCCGCCGTACTCGCCGGAGATGGTCGACGCGATCAACCGGGCCATGGACGAGGGCGGTGTCTTCGGCCTGGGCCTCAGCGTGGACGACTGCCGGAAGACGTACGACGAACTCCAGGCCAAGGGCGTCGAGTTCGTCAATCCTCCAGAGGAGCGCCCGTACGGCGTCGAGGCGGTCGCGCGGGACAACTCCGGCAACTGGATGGTCCTGGTCGAGCCCCGGGAGTTCACCCCGGCCGCCTTCGACTGACCCGACCGCCGCCGCCCTCCGGTACGGCGGCGGTGTGTCAGGCGTACTGGAGGTCGGCGGTGGTGATCGCGGTGGCGGTCATGGTGAACCGGTAGTGCGCCCGCCAGCCGGACGATCCCCGGGGTGCCCAGTGCACCAGCAGGTCCTGGCCCCCGGGCATCGCCGCCACCTCCAGCACCCGCAACGTCCCGCCGATCACCTCGGCGCCGGCCCAGGCACGGATCGCGTCCCGCCCCTCGATCCGTCGGCTCACGTCGACGACCAGCCCCTCCGGGGCGAACGCGGCGACCAGCGCGTCGAGGTCACCGGCGTTCACCGCGTCGACGTACGCCTGTGCTGGCCCGGCCGTCACCGGGCCCGACCCCGGGGCCGTGGTGACCGACCCGGCAGAGCCGGCCGGCACCGGGCCGGTGGTTGTGGTCGTCCGCCCGGACGTGGCTCCGTCACCGCAGCCGCCGCCGAGTACGGCCGCGATCACGAGCAGGCCGACCATCCTGGTTCCGCCACCCCGACGGGTACCGGCAGTGGACCGTGTCATCACCGTCTCCCTCCGACGCCGACGAGCGTGCCGGACGCCGACCCGGCCGGTCCAAGACCCGCGTCGATAACCGACGGTTATCCGGCGTCGAGCGAGCGTCGTACCGCCTCGACCAGGGTGTGCAGCAGCGGGCGGCGATCCTCGACCCGCCAGGCGAGTACCAGTTCGCTGGGGAGCAGCCCGGTCACCGGTCGGATGGTGATCCCGTCCCGGGCGACCAGGGGCACGTTGCCGGCGGCGACCAGACACACTCCGAGACCGGCGGCCAGCGCCTCGACCACCTCCTCCGCGTTCGCCACCTCGGCGCCGACCAGCGGCGGGCGGCCCGCCCGGGCCTCGACCGCCAGCCAGTGTTCACGCAGCCCACCGCTGCCGGCCGGCAGCGCCAGGAACGGCTCGTCGAGCAGTTCGCTGATGTCGACGCTGACCTGGCCGGCGAGTCGGTGGTCGGCGGGGAGGGCGACCAGCCGGGACTCGCTGGCCACGGTCAGCCACCGGTAGCGCTCCGGATCCGGCATCGGCAACCACACGAACGCGGCGTCGGTCCGGGCCGGCCCGTCGGCCGCCAGCCCGCCGGTCGGGTCGTCCCACGACACCTGCCGCAGCCGCAGTTCCGCCTGCGGCACCGCCGTGCCGAACCGGGCCCGTACCGCCGGCAGCAGCCCCCGCCCGACCCCGGTGCTCATCCCCACGACCAGGGTGGCGGCCTGCGTGGCGGCGGCCACCGCGACCGCCTCCTCGGCACGCCGCCAGCCGTCGAGGAGGAGGCGGGCTCTCGGCAGCAGTGCGGCACCGGCCGGGGTCAACCGCACCTCGTGGTGGTCGCGCTCGAACAGCGGCGTACGCAGTTGCGCCTCCAGCGCCCGGATCTGTTTGGAGAGCGCCGGCTGGCTGACGAACTGCGCCTCGGCGGCCCGGGTGAAGTGCAGGTGCTCGGCGACCGCCACGAAGTACCGCAGGTCCCGCAGGTGCACGTCCATTCCATCTGGTTATCACGGCCGGTCTTGGCCACCAAGCCGGGTGCGGGCGCACCCTGGACCGGGCCGCACCCCGCACCCCGCACCAAGGAGCAAGCATGATCCAGAACGGCGCCGTCTCCACCACCGCCGTCCGAGTGTGGCTGGTGACCGGGGCCGGCAGCGGCTTCGGACGCGCCATCACCGAGGCCGCCGTCACGGCCGGGGAGATCGTCGTGGCCACCGCCCGCCGCCCGGAAACCCTCGACGCGTACGTCAGCGCGCACCCCGACCAGGTCGAGGCGCTGCGGCTGGACGTCACCGACAGCGTCGCCACGGCCCGACTGGTCGCCGACGTCGAGGCGCGGTACGGCCGGATCGACGTACTGGTGAACAACGCCGGGCGGGGTCAGGTCGGCGCGGTCGAGGAGACCACCGACGCCGAACTGCGCGACCTGTTCGAGTTGCACGTGTTCGGCCCGGCGGCGCTGGTCCGGGCGGTCCTGCCCGGGATGCGGTCCCGGGGCGGCGGCGCGATCGTGCAACTGTCGTCGTTCGGCGGTCAGGTCGCGTACCCCGGTTTCTCCGCCTACTGCGCGACCAAGTTCGCACTGGAGGGCTTCTCGGAGGCGTTGGCCGCCGAGGTCGGCCCGTTGGGGATCAAGGTTCTCGTGGTGGAACCCGGTGCGTTCCGGACCGGATTCTCCGGCGCCGGCCTGGTCGAGAGTGCCCCGCTGGCGGCGTACCAGGAGACCGTCGGGCCGACCCGCACCATGATCAAAGGTATCGACGGTGCCCAACCCGGTGATCCCGCCCGGGCCGCCGCCGCGATCCGAGCCGCCCTCGACGCGGACCGGACACCCCTGCGGCTACCGCTCGGCGACGACGCGGTCGACGGCATCCTCGGCCACCTGACGGCGGTGGCCGCCGAGGTCCGCGCCTGGGAACCGCTGTCCCGAAGCACCGGCTACGGGCTGCCGGGCTAACCGACCGCGACCGCGCCCGACCGGGCCATCCGCTTGGGCTGGAGCAGGAACACCTTCGGCGCCACCCGCTCCATGCCACCGTCCCGGGCCACCACCAGACCGGCGGCGAAGTCGACGAGGTGCAGAGCCTCCTCATTGGTCAGACCGGTCAGGTCCATCACCACCGGAAAGCCCTGGCAGAAGTAGTGTCCGACGTAGAACACCTCGCTGTAGTTGCGCGGCCGTACCGTCTTGACCATGGGGTCAGTCTGCCCGGCCCAGCGCGGACGTCAAGTTGCCTGCTCACGGGCGCCGATCCGGCCACCACGGCGACGCGGCTCCCGACAGGTAGGATCACCGGCCGTGACGGAATCCGCAGCGGACGATTTCGAGTCGGACGAGGACGACTCCGAAGAGTTCGATCCTGGCGAGACGTACGTGGCCGCCTGCCCTGTCGACGCCGGGCTGGCCCGCCGGATCGTCGACCTGGCCGACCTCACCTGGCCCGACGGGGAGACCACCCGCCAGGTGATGCGCGGGTTCGGCTGGCGCGACGGCGAGGCGGTACCGGTCGACGAGGGCGGGTTCGTCACCGACCAGGGGCACGTCGTCTTCGGCATCGGCTGTTTCTACATGCCGTTCGCCCACTTCTACCGGATCGACGGGGAGGTCTGGACCAGTGACTTCTGGGGATCGCTGCCCGGCTGGTCCAGCGAGAAGGGCGCGTACCGCCCGGAGTTCGACGGGTACGTCGACTCCGCGATCACCCGGTTCACCGAACTGCTCGGCCCGCCGGAACGCGACGGCCGGGTCCAGGGCCGGACCATCTCGGTCGGCTCCTACTCGTGGCGGTACGCGGCATGGCGCCGGGGCGGCAACATCCTGGTCGTCGGCCAGACCCTCGAAGGCTTCTCGTACAGCCAGTTCGAGGAGGCCGTCGTTTTCGTCGGTGCCCTGCCGGCGGAGACGCCGCTACCGGAGGTCGCCGAACTCCCCCGGCTCATGAAGTGGTAGGACCGGCCGGCGTACCGCCCACCTGACGGTCGGCGGCCCGGATGGTCAACCGGGCCGCCGCCGGCCGAGGAACACCTCCCGGTGCAGTTCCGCGAAGCAGGACTCCCGGAACGCCCGGATCCGCTCGGCGTCGCCGGTGCCGGCGAGCCGTTCCACCCGGTCGCCGAGCATCAGGTTGGTGACCACGGCGGTCGCCCCGCACAGGAACGCCAGCAGCCCGATCGGCACGACCAGGTAGAACAGTCGCTGGTCGACGGGGTGCGGCAGGTCCCCGGCGACGGCCGTCAGGACCAGGCACAGCCAGAGCAGGTTCAGGGTGTGCGTCAGCCGGGTGCTCCACAGGGCCCGGCGGTAGAGCGGCAGCCGCACGAGCTGGTCGTACCGGGCCCCGGTCAGATCGTCGTCCCACCCCACGCCGCCCTCCACTCCGCCCCGGCCCGCCACCTGGTAGGGCGTACGGACAACGATGGACGTGCCAGCGTGGGACGTGCAACCGGGCGGTGGACGTCGCTCGTTCAAGTCGCGACACCGCCGTGAGGAGATGCGCATGCGGGCCGAGGCGCAGCAGGACTACATCGAGTACGTGACGGGGCGACTGCCCCGGCTCCGACACCTGGCGTACCTGCTCTGCGGCGACGAACACCGTGCCGACGACCTCGTCCAACAGACCATCACCAAGCTGTACGTACGCTGGCGACGGATCCGCGACGTCGAACATCTGGACCAGTACGTCCGGACGATGCTGCTCCGGACCTTCCTCGACGAGCGCCGCCGGCCATGGTCACGGGTCGGGCTGCTGGCCGAACCACCCGAGCCGCCACCGGCACCGGACTGTCGGGTCGAGGACGCCCTGGCGCTGCGGGCCGCGCTCGCCCGGGTGCCCCGGCGTCAACAGGCGGTCCTGGTGCTGCGTTTCCTCTGCGACCTCGGCGTCGACGAGGTGGCGCAGATTCTCGGCTGCTCCGCCGGGACGGTGAAGAGCCAGTCGTCCCGGGGGCTGGCGACGATGCGCCGGCTGCTGGACGGGACCGAAGCACAGACGGTGGGAAGGTGAGCATGGACCCCGACGAGAAGTACGCCGAGTCGTTCCTGCGGCCGTTGGCCGGTGAGCCCCGTACCCCCTCGGTGGTGGACGTCGACCGGGCGATCGCCGACGGCGAGCGACGGCTGCGCAGGCTGCGGACGGCTGGTGCCGGCGCGGCCGCCGCCGTGTTGGTGCTGGCGGTGACCGGTGGCTGGGTGCTGCTCCGGACGGACGCACCCGTCGGCCCGCCGGACCGGGTCGCCATCGGTCCGTCGCCGACCAGCCCGACCGGGAGCCCGTCGTCGTCGGCCCCGGCGGTCACGCCGCCGACGAGCTGTACCGTGCACCGCCTCGACGTGCCGGCCGGGCATCCGCCGAGAAGTGTGGTCACCGGTGCCGACCCCACCGGCCGGTACCTCCTGGGCCGGTCGTACCCGGGCTCCGGACCCCGGCCGCTGATCTGGGACAACGGGCGGGTGAAGGCGGTCGGGATCTCCGGCGACGACCCGCAGCTGGTGGACGTCACGTCGACCGGCGTCGCCGTCGGGTTCAGCTTCGTCGACGCTTCCAGCGGACGGACCGCGGCATGGGTGTACCGCAGCGGCCGGCTCAGCCGGCTCGCCGGCGACAACACGACGGCGAGCGGGATCAACGATCGGGAGGTGATCGTCGGGTCGGTGGACGGCAGGCCGGCGGTCTGGTCCTCGCCGACCAGCAGGCCGACGATGCTGTCGACCCCCGACCGGGGCTGGACCGGTGCCGCGGTCGGCATCGACGAGGACGGCACCATCGTCGGCGCCCTGCAGGGTCCGTCCGACCGCGAGCCCGACGGCTACCTGTGGCGGCCCGACGGCACGCTGGAGAAACTGCCGGTGCCGACGCTGCGCGGCAAGCCGGCGACGACCTACACCCCGCACGCGATCCGACACGGCTGGATCGTCGGCTGGTCGGCGCTGGACGAGCGGGGCGCGCGGTACATCGGCGCCCCCCGGTGGAACCTGCGTACCGGTGAGGTCGAGCCCTTCGATGCCGCCGGGAGCACCGAGGCGGTCAACCGGTACGGCTGGACGGTCGGGGTCGGCCCGGCCGGCGCCCAGTTCCTCGCCGACGGCACCAGCGTCGACCTGCCCGACCTCGACAGGAACGCCAACCGGGACGGCACCCGGGTGCTGACGGTCAGCGACGACGGCAGGACGCTCGCCGGGCAGGCCGACTGGGGGGAGGAGGAGGAACCGGTCGCCGTACGGTGGCGGTGCCGCTGACCCGTACCGGGTGATCTCGACCGGACGCCGTACACCGGCCCGGCCGAGATAGCCCGGCAGCGCCGGGGCGGTCGAGGTCGCCCGGCGGCGCCGGGGCGGTCCGGCGCGGCGCCTTCGGCGTAAGGTGTGGCTCCATGGGGAACCCCTTGCAGAGCCGCACTCTGGCGCAACTCCGGACGCGGACCAGCGAGAAGTGGCGGCGGTACCCGGAAGACGTACTTCCGGTCTGGGTCGCCGAGATGGACGTGCCACTCGCCGAGCCGGTCGCCCAGGCGCTCACCGAGGCGATCGCCCGGGGAGACACCGGCTACCCGATGGCCACGGACTACCTCGAGGCACTCGCCGACTTCGCCACCCGACGCTGGGGGTGGACCCCGGACGTCGACCACGCCCGACTCGTCCCCGACGTGATGATCGGCATCGTCGAGGTGTTGAAGCTGGTCACCGGAGACGGCGACGCGGTGGTGCTCAACCCGCCCGTCTACCCGCCGTTCTTCGACTTCGTCGCCGGGGCCGACCGCCGGGTGGTCGAGGCACCCCTCGGCGCCGACCACCGGCTCGACATCGAGGCGCTGGACCGGGCGTTCGCCGAGGCGGTGGCGGGTGGACGCCGGGCCGCGTACCTGCTGTGCAGTCCGCAGAACCCGACCGGCACCGTACACACTCGGGACGAACTCCGGACGGTGGCCGGGCTCGCCGACCGGTACGGGGTGCGGGTCGTCGTCGACGAGATCCACGCCCCGCTGGTGCATCCCGGTGCGACCTTCGTGCCGTACCTCTCGGTGCCCGGCGGCGAACGCGGTTTCACCCTGCTCTCCGCGTCGAAGGCGTGGAACCTGGCCGGGGTGAAGGCGGCCGTCGCGGTGGCCGGACCGGCCGCCGCCGCCGATCTCGCCCGGATGCCGAAGGTGGCCGGCGACGGGGCGAGCCACCTCGGGGTGATCGCGCACAGCGCCGCACTCCGGTACGGCGAACCGTGGCTCGACGCGCTGCTCGCCGGCCTCGACCAGAACCGTCACCTGCTCGGCGCCCTGCTCGCCGAACACCTTCCCGAGGTGTCGTACCGTCCGCCGGACGGCACCTACCTGGCGTGGCTGGACTGCCGGGCGCTTAACCTGCCCGGCGACCCGGCCGAGGTGTTCCTGGACCGGGGGCGGGTCGCGCTGGTGCCCGGCCCGGACTTCGGCACCGGCGGTGCCGGGCACGCCCGGTTCAACCTGGCGACCTCGGCCGAGATCATCACCGAGGCGGTACGCCGGATGGCCGCCGCCCGCGGCTGAACCCGCGCTGGCGCGTCCCGGACCGCGGCCTCGGCCGACGAACCGCGATCAGAAGTCCCGCCACTCGTCGAACCAGTCATCGGCCCGGTACGCCGCCCTGGCGACCCCGGGCAGCCGGTCCCACCGGCGTTGCCAGACCACCTGCATCCGCGGGTAGTCCCAACCGGTGGCTGTTCGACGTCGCGGGATCCCCGGATGCAGCGGCAGCTCGCCCAGCCAGACCAGGTCCGGCGGAACCGTGTGGTACTGCCGGGAGACGTGGACCACGGCCGGCGCGCCGGAGTGCGCGTGGTGGTCCGGACACAGTGGACCGATCCCGGTGAGCTTGGGCCGGTGTCGGCAGTTCAGGTGAGGACCAGTCGAGCGGACACACCAGCGCGCTCCCGGCGCTGACGGCCACGACCTGGCAGGCGCCGTACCCGCCGAGGGGCAGTGGCATCGCGGCCACGGCGCCGGGCCGGAACCGGTGGTCGGATCGGGGCTCCGGCACGCCGTGATGCTGGGACGACGGTACGACGGGCGGCCGATGGCAGACTGCTGGACATGAGCGGCGGAGACAGGGCGACGCCCGAGGTGTGGACCCGGCACGGCGTACGACTGCACGGTGGTGGCGGCGAGGGCGGTGCCAGCGTCGGCCGTCCGGTACTGCTGCTCCTGCACGGGATGGGAGCCACCGGCGACGTGTGGTCCGCCTGGTCGGAGCTGCTCGCGGCGCGTTGGCCCGGCCGCTGGCTCGCCCCCGACCTGCCCGGACACGGCGGTTCGGCCCCGCTCGACGAATACTCCTTCGACTCGCTGGCCGCCGGGCTCGCCGAGATGCTCGACCCCGACGACCGGGTGGTCGTGCTCGGCCACTCGCTCGGCGGGGTGGTCGGGCTCGCCCTGGCCGCCCGGCTCGGCGCCGACAACCACGCCCGGATCGAGGCGGTGCTGGGCCTCGGGGTGAAGGTCGCCTGGACCCCGGACGAGCTGGCGAAGGCGGCCGCGCTCGCCGGCCGGCCCGTCGCCTGGTACGACTCCCGGGACGAGGCGGCGCGGCGACACCTCCGGGTCTCCGGCCTGGCCGGCCTGCTGACCGCCGACGACTCCAGAGTGGACGCCGGGATTCGGACCGACGGCGGACGGTGGCGGCTCGCCATGGACCCACGGTGCTTCGGTGTCGGCGAGCCGGCGATGGCGGACCGGCTGGCCCGGGTCCGGGTGCCGGTACTGCTGGCCCGGGGCGAACACGACCCGATGGTCGGGGACGCGGACCTGGCCCGGCTCGGCGTACCGGTCCGGACCCTGGCCGGTCTCGGGCACAACGCGCACGTCGAGGATCCGACGGCGGTGGCGGCACTGCTGGAGCCGTACGGGCTGCGACCCGCAGGCTGAACCGGCGAGCCCTGGGCGCACCGCGTCCGGTGGAGTCGGAGCCGGTCTCGCGGGCCAGCCGGGTGCGCCGGACGCCCCGGCCCGGTCAGGCCGGGTCGGTCAGCCACCGACCCGGCTGCGTGCTTCCGTGCCCGTTGTCCGGATCCGGTGGCCCGGTCGGGGGTTCGGGTCGGGGAACATCCGCGGGCGGGTCGCGGTTGTATCCCCCGTACGACCGCAGCAGCGGGCGACATCACCGGCCTGTCCCGGCGTTTGTGCTCGGATGGGTGTGGTGTCCGGTTTCCGGGTCGTGATCGACTCGGCCGGGTGGGCGGATCCGTGGAATGCTCACCACCCGCCGACGGTTGTATCCCCGGTACGACCGCAGCAGCGGGACAGCCCCTCCGGTTTCCCCACCGAGAGCAGGGCATCCTCTTCTCTCCCGTTTTCGACCCACGCTCCCTGTCGGGGGTGTT